>CALXSR010000053.1 GCA_944391215.1 uncultured Clostridia bacterium | reverse complement strand
GATATTTGCCGTATAATTTTGTCCGCTTTGGGCTAAAAAGGCAAAAGAACCCTCCGCATTAACAGTAATATTCCCTGTTGCATCCGCAGCAATCGGTTTTTTCAAACCGGCAACAGCCTCTTGTAAGGCAAAATAAGCGTCGTCAATTTCATTTTGTTTGGCGCTATTGGTCAAAGATTGCGCTGTCGCAAATGCATCTTGCAAAGCAGCAAAGCTTTTGACCGTAAATTGTTCCTGCTGCGACAAATACGGATTCGCCGCAGTAATCGCCTTTTCTAAATAAGAAAAATCACTTTGAGCATCACTAAAATGGTATACCCCATTTTGACCGTTTTGCTTCCGCAACTGCGCGCTATAAGCCAACAAAGCTTGTTGACTGGCAAATCCGTTGCTATCCTCCCCTATTTGATGGGATAAACCGCCGTCCGGTTGAAAAAAGGCAGCCAAAGCAGTTAATAAATTGCCATGCTCTTGGTCAAAAGCGGGTCCATCCGGAATCATGTCCAAGGAACATAACGACAATACTACTTGAGAAATACTTTCACTGTTTACCCCGCTATAGGGAGAATAGTAACCGCCATCCGCCATTTGCTGATCGGCTAACCAAGTGACGGCTTGCGCTACTGTGCCAGTTAACTGATAACGCGCATCGTCCCAATAGGGCGCCATAGCTTGCAAAGCAACAGCTGTTGCATCCACGTCACTGGCGCCATTTTGAAACAAAGAAAATCCTCCATCCCTGCTATTTTGATACTTTTTCAACTCCGTCAACAATTCTTCCACAGTCCAAGCTGAGGAAGACGGTATGGCTTCGTCGCTAGCGCCTAAGGCAATTAAAGCGTAGGCAATACTATTTAATCCTTGATATGGTAAATCTTCTTTGGCCAAAAGCAGGGCAAGCAAATCATATCCAACGCTTTGCACATCATAATTCCCGGCTTTTAAACATAAATAATAGCGGGCATAGTCGGTAGCATATGGCAATTGGCCATTTTTTTGCGCCAAATAGGAGGCCACTGCTTGTCCATAACCGGGCGCTACATTTTGCCCCGCTCTTTTTAGGGCCAGATAATTCCAATCACTATTTCCTGGGATATAAGGAAGCAATACGTTTTGTTCATTTTCCCTTAAAATCCAGTCGCTCAAAGAAGCGATCGCCTGTGCCGCATCTCTTTCTTGGGCGGCGGGTAAAACCGTAATTTGACAAACTGCTGGGTCTGCTGCTTCTTCATGAAAAACAGCAACATGCGCTTGTCCCACCGCCAAAGCGGTTACCAAACCATTTTCCGTAACAGAAAGAATATCCGTGCCGTCCTGCACTTGATAAGTAAATTGTTTTAAGGTCGCTTCCGCCGGCTTGGTTTGCGGCAAAAGGGGTGCACTTTGCCCAATCACAAAAGTCATTTCCGTTTGCGGTAAAACAACACTTTGGGCTGGAATATAATTGTTAGCCAAACCCAATGCTTTTTGCAAACGACCGATATGGGTTTGCAATAAGGAATAAGGTAACCCATCGGCAGTAATATCCTGTTCCTGCAGATAGCCAAAAATGCTAAACTTATTTTCATCGCTGCCTTCATACGCTAAAATACTGTCATAATAAGCTTGGGCAGCGATTAAAACCTCTTGTAAATGCTGCCAGTTTCCGTTAAAAGAAGCTTCTTCCGCTTCCTGGCCCTGTTGCAGTAGCTGTGCTAATTGATAAAGACCGTCGGCAAAATGCAATTCTATGTATGGGTCCCATATTCCCGTTTCCGGATCAGAACCACTGGTTACGCTAAAAATCCAACGGATCTTATCGCCATCCTGCGGCTGGTAGGCATCTGCCGCTACAGAGGCAAAGGAACCGTTAACACAATAAGACCACCCGGAATAAGCATGATAAGAAAGCGGATCATTGCCAATGCCGCCAATGCTGTTCACAAAAGCGCCCCATGCTCCGGCGCTCGCATCATAAAGCAAATCCGCGGCATCCCAAGCCCTTGTGCTAATGGTAAACACGGATTCTCCAGCAGTAAAAGGGACTTCTATCGCTGACAGCAAATCTGCGCCATCCACGCTTCTGGTTTCCACCGATAAGGTAACGGTAGGCATTTCCGCCGCTATCGCTGGGAAAGGACAAAAGCAACAAATAACCAACAGCATGGCCCCCAGCCACGCCAACCCTTTGTAAGACTTCTTTTTCATTTTTCTTCCTCCTTGCCTAGGTACTCCGAGCATAAAAAAAAGCCCTTATGGGCAACAGGAAAAAAAGCCCTGTCCCCCTGTCCCGGAGTAGGTATTTTGCTCGGTAAGTCTCCTGACTTAGGAATCATCCGCAACGCCGTCTTCCCGCTTGCGCAGTGACCGCTTGGCGTTTTGTCTTCCATTACAGTAGAGGCAGCTGTGCCGGACTTACACCGGCTTCCTTATTAAGGGGATACCCCGCCGAACAAATGATGCATACTTCCATTTCATTTTTGCACACCGCTTGTCCTTTGTCAAGGAAAAAGGCTGGATAAAACAAAAAAGGCGCAGCCATAGCTGCGTCTTTTCCTATCTAGTTTAAATAATCGGTTGGATTTACCGCCGTATCGTCTTCCCAAATTTCAAAATGCAAATGGCTGGGCTGCGCCTCCTCAATGGGCGGACAATCGCTAATTTGGCCAATGATATCACCGGTTTCCAACTGATCTCCTTGCATTACCACAGGCTGCAAACCAGCATAGCGCGTTTTTAAATTTCCTTCATGGCCAATTGTCACCACCACGCCCCAAAGCGCGTCCGCTTCTACCGACAATACTTCTCCCGCTAAAGGACAAAAGATATTACTGCCTTCTTCCAAATCCATATCCGTTCCATTATGAAAACGATAGTCTTTACATGTTTCATCATAATCCATACCAAAAGGTCGGCTCCAATCACCGGAAGCCGGCCAAAGCAACGGATAGGGTAAAGAAGAAACAGCTTGCCCTTCCTCTTCCGGATTGGCAGTTTCCGTATCCTGTTCCTCTTGTTTAGATGGCTGATCCTCATTCATATCCTTTTTTTCCGTCGGTTCTATTTTTGATTCCGGCTCGGCAAAAGTAGGCGTATACCCTTCTGGCGCTGGACTAAGTACCAATGGCGGCGGGCTTTGCTCCTGCGCGTCTTGCGGCAAGGAAGAAGGCAATTCATCTGGCGTTTTTGGCATCACGGACCAGGTTAATACAAGTAATAAGCAAACAGGGACCACCCATTTCGCTATTTTTGCGATGGTATGATTCGGGGTAAAAATATTTTTTTTCAATCTGCACACCTCCTATGGCTATCATGCCCTATATTTGGCAAAATATACCTTAGAAGATGATTTCTTTTAAGAAGAAATCGACTCTATTTGCACTCCGGTATAATAATGATAAATAATTTCTTCCGCGCTAAGCCCTTCTTTTGCATACTCATTTGCGCCATATTGACACAAACCAACTCCATGACCATAACCGGAAACGGCAAATAAAATACCATTTTCCGTTGGATGCAAGGCAAAATCCGTAGAATTTAAATGTAACAATTCGCGTACCTTTTGCCCGGAAAGCTGCACATCGCCGCATTGTAATTCCTGTACCCGGCCGTTAGGCGATGTTTGCACTACTTTCATGGCAGCGACAGCTTTTTCGCTTTGCCCCAGCAATTCAGCCAATTCCGCATACGAATACGCCAATTCGCTTTTGGCCTTGGGGCTTATTTTGGCACAATTACAGGGCACGCTTTGCAAGTAAGGGACATCCTTGCTCCAATAATCCCCTGCCGCCTCTGTTTTGGAACCGCAAGTACTATGGTAAACGGGACTAATCGCCTGTCCTTGATAAGTAATAATCAAACCTTTTGTGCTATTTACCGCTTCTTCTATCTTTTGATGATATGCCGCATAATGACTGCCCCACTTTTGCTGCATTTGCGCTTCGCTTTGCCATACCTGGCAATGCGTAGTAGTGCATAAATCGGCCTGTTCATGACGACCGCCACTCTCTTTGGCATGTAAAGCATAAGTTCGAATAGCCATAGCCTGTGCCCTTAAAGCTTCCGGCTCAAAAGAAGCCGGCATTTCCCCAGACAATACCCCTACGCAATAACTTTCCAACGGTATTTCTTGTATTTTGCCGGAGGCATCTTCTATTTTTATCATCATGTCCTCCATCTTGCTTGGTTTATGATCATTGGCATTCGAAGCAATCCCCCGCAATAAAAGATTGGTAAAGGTAAACAAAAAAAGCGCCATCAACAAAAAACCGCCGTATCGTTTTACATACTGCAAAGCCATCCCTCCCTTTGGCAAACTATGAGGCAGGCTTTGTCCATTATGCATTTTCATAAAAAAAGAGTGTTTTTTACAAAACACTCGAAACACTATCTTCTAAAATTTTGTTTAACCAATTCTTTTAATTCTGGCGCCTACTTTTTCCAGTTTCGCACAAAATTTCTCATACCCGCGATCAATATGATAAACTTCATTAATTCTAGTACAACCTTTGGCCATCAATCCGGCAATCACCAAAGCGGCGCCGGCCCGCAAATCAGTCGCTGTAACATCCGCGCCGGTTAAAGATTCGATCCCCTGAATCCGGGCAACATTACCTTCAATTCGAATATCGGCTCCCATTTTTTGCAATTCCGCCACATGCATAAAACGATTTTCAAAGACTGTTTCCGCCACCACGCTGGTCCCTTTGGCCCGCGTCATCAAAGCCATAAACTGCGGTTGCATATCGGTAGCAAAACCGGGATAAGGCAATGTTTTAATATCCAAAGGTTGTAATCGGCCGCCATCAGAACGAATCCGCAAACCATCGTATTCCTCTTCCACAGCAATACCGGCTTCCTTCAGCTTAGCAATAATGGATTGCAAATGTTGTTCAATCACATTCAACAATAACAAGTCGCCCCCGGTAGCAGCAGCAGCTACCAAAAAGCTGCCGGCTTCCACGCGATCCGGAATCACGGTGTGGGTAATTGCTTGTAAGGAATTTACCCCTTGAATCCGTATAATCTTGGTGCCAGCTCCTTTAATTTTGGCGCCCATGGCATTTAAAAAGTTGGCCAAATCCACAATTTCCGGTTCGGCAGCCGCGTTTTCAATATTGGTATTGCCTTCTGCCAAAACCGCCGCCATCATAATATTTTCGGTAGCGCCAACCGAAGGAAAATCCAAATAAATTTTACTGCCTATTAAATGGTCGGCTTCTGCCGTAATATGCCCCTCGCCAATGGTAATTTGCGCTCCTAATGCTTCAAAACCTTTTAAATGCAAATCAATGGGTCTAGCGCCAATGGCACAACCGCCAGGCAAACACATTTTTACTTTACCAAAGCGGGTCAACAAAGGCCCCATGGTTAAAAAGGAGGCCCGCATTTTCCGCACGCTTTCTTGCGTCGGTTCTACGCCATTTAAATTTTTGGTGTTGATATGTAAAGTGCCGTCGCAAAACTCCGTTTGCACACCCAAACTCGCCAATATTTCACACATATTTTCCACATCCGCCAGCCAAGGGGTATCGTATATGGTAAAATCCCCGTCTGCCAAAAGGGATGCAGCAATTATGGGTAAAACCGCATTTTTCGCACCCGATATTTGTATGACGCCTTTTAATGGCACACCGCCTTCTAAAACGATTCTTTCCACAAAATAGCCTCCCATGCAAATTAACATGATATTATTCCACAATAACTCCTTCTTATCCTGCCTTAAACTGGTGAAAAAAAAGATTTCCCAGCCAAAACGCTTGGAAATCTCTGGATAACGCTGTATTCGATTCTATTCTTTAGTATTGACCAAATATGAGTGGACTCCCCAAATAAACCCAAGTTTTATTTGCTACCTCATCAAAACTAACTGCCGCCTGCATATTGATTTTTTTCCCTCCGGCTAATACGCTTTCCGGAATAGCTTCTTGATAGCCGGTAAAGCTGCAATAATTTTCATCCGTTGTTTGCTCCATAATTTTAGCATCTACTGCTGTAAAAAGACGACGCAATCGTTTATTCGCTTCTTTAGGAGGTAAAATTTCGGAAATACTTCCGGTAATTAAGGTATTGATTTGTCCATCGGCTTGCAAATCGGTAAAAAGATCCGTCATTTTTCTATGATTGGCGCTAATTTCCCCTACCCCGTTTTGCCCCGTTAAGGTTAAAACCAAATAACGCTCCTCAGGCAAAACTTGCAATAAAATTTCTGCTTGTACGGTATCGATCGTACCCAAAAGCAAATCGTTTTGATAATTATCCTCTTCTGTTCCGCGTTCACCGGCAATCGCCATGTTCAGCTTTTCCGCCAAACGGTATCCATATTGCGATAGGGCGGCCCCATCGGCCAAAGGCTCTTTTAGTTTACACCAGCCCACCAACTGCCATTCCTGAAAATCAGCATGCGCCGCCAAAAAGGACTCTGCCAAAATATCGCCTTGCCTTTGCCCACTTACAGGAGCGCTTCCACAAGCACAACAAAAAAAACAGACGCCGCATAAAACTAGCGCGAACCCCATTTTCCCGTATTTTTGCCCAAGCCTCCTATTCCCTTTGCCAATCATAAAAAAAGACCTCCCGTTTTCCATCTTTTTCTATGATTGCCGGGAAGTCTCTTCTTTATACTTCAGTTTTTGCGATATACGATACTTTATCATGCATCCTATTCCAGGATACTGCAGTTTTTATTTTCTTTCGCCTAGCGTACAGTGTTTTTTGCCCGCATCCGCGAAAGCGCCCGAAACATAGCAGCCCGCGCCCGATCCACATCAATATCCTGGGTAGGATTTTTCAATCTTTGCTGCGCTCTTTCATAAGCCGCTTTGGCTCGTTCTAAATCGATATGATCGGCCAATTCTGCAGTTGGCGCCAATACGACCACTTTGTTATCGCGCACTTCTAAAAATCCACCGCTAATCGCAGCTTTCTTTTCTGCCGCTCCAACTGGCCGATAGGTTACCACCCCAATATCCAAAGCGCTAATTAAGGGGGCATGGTCGGCCAAAATGCCAATCAAACCTAACTTGGTAGGTAATTGCACATAGGAAACAGTTTGCTGTAATATGGTACCCCGCGGGGTAATCATTTCCAGAGTAATTTCTTTTTGCATAGCTTACTCCTTCAACATTTCTTGCGCTTTGGCTTGTACATCCTCCATCGTACCCATCATTAAGAAAGCCTGTTCCGGTAAATCATCATATTTCCCGGCTACCAAATCTTTAAAATCTTTAATGGTTTGTTTTAAAGGCACATATTTGCCGGGCATACCAGTAAACTGCTCTGCCACAAAGAAAGGTTGCGAGAGGAAACGCTGAATTTTTCTAGCTCTGCTTACCAGCAATTTATCTTCATCGGATAATTCGTCCATCCCCAAAATGGCAATGATATCTTGCAGTTCTTTATATTTTTGTAGAATCAACTGTACCGAACGAGCCACTTCATAGTGTTCTTCCCCAACAATACGCGGGTCCAAGGTCCGGCTCCCGGAATCTAGCGGGTCAACAGCTGGATAAATGCCCAATTCCACAATAGAACGGGACAATACCGTCGTAGCATCCAGGTGCGCAAAAGCGGTTGCCGGAGCCGGGTCAGTTAGGTCATCGGCTGGCACATAAATGGCTTGTACCGAAGTAATGGAGCCTTTTTTGGTGGAGGTGATCCGCTCCTGTAAAGCGCCCATTTCTGTTGCCAAAGTAGGTTGATAACCAACAGCGGAAGGCATACGCCCCAATAAAGCCGATACTTCCGAACCGGCTTGGGTAAAGCGGAAAATATTATCAATAAACAGCAATACGTCTTGCCCTTCATTA
Organism: uncultured Clostridia bacterium; assembly: GCA_944391215.1. Classification (GTDB taxonomy): domain Bacteria; phylum Bacillota; class Dehalobacteriia; order UBA4068; family CALXSR01; genus CALXSR01. Next base: position 31,496 of record CALXSR010000053.1, on the reverse strand, counting down.
TCACGGAACGATTCGGCTACCGTAAGGCCGGTTAGCCCTACCCGCAAACGTGCGCCCGGCGGCTCATTCATTTGCCCGAATACCATGGCGGTTTTCGCAATAACGCCGGATTCCGTCATTTCTTGATATAAGTCATTCCCTTCGCGGGTTCTTTCCCCTACCCCAGCAAAAACGGAATAACCACCGTGTTCATAAGCAATATTACGGATCAATTCCATAATTAAAACGGTTTTACCAACCCCTGCGCCGCCGAATAAACCAACTTTACCACCTTTGGCATAAGGGGCCAATAAGTCAATTACTTTAATACCGGTTTCCAAAATTTCGGTAGAAGGCGTCAACTCCGCAAATTCCGGAGCCGGACGGTGAATGGGCAAATGCGGCGCCTCTTTTAAATCGCCCTTGCCATCAATCGGATCGCCCAAAACATTCATCAAGCGGCCCAAAGTAGCCTGCCCTACCGGGACACTAATGGGAGCGCCCGTATTTTTAGCATCCATACCGCGACGCAAACCATCCGTAGAGGAAAGCGCAACGCAACGCACCACATTGTTTCCTAAATGCTGCATGGTTTCCAATGTAACATGTACTTCGCGGTCTTCCTTGCTGCCATCGCTATCAATGGTAACCGCGTGATAAATTTGCGGGAGATCTCCCGGTGGAAATTCAATATCGACAACCGGTCCAATGACTTCTCTTACTTTACCTAGCACCTAAGTTGTACCTCCTTAACAAAACACTGCGCTTATTCCAAAGCAGCCGCCCCGCCTACAATTTCCGTAATTTCGGTTGTAATCGCAGCTTGACGGGCCCTGTTTAAAGCCAATGTTAAATTGTCTATTATTTCTACAGCATTATCTGTAGCAGCACTCATAGCTGTCATTCTTGCCCCGTGTTCGCTTGCTTTGGCTTCTAGTAAATAACGGAATACGGTCGTTTCCAAACAACTTGGAATTAAAGTAGACAAAATTTCTTCCTCGTTGGGTTCATAAATAAATTCTTCCGTTTTTTCCTTTTTTCCCGTAGCTTCCACTTGCAGCGGCAAAAATTGTTTGCAAACCGGGTTTTGCGCCATAGCAGAACGAAAATCCGTATAAATAAAATATAATTTTTGATATACCCCGGTTCCATACAAAGCCAACAACTCTTCGCATAAAGCTTTGGCCTGCATAAAATCAGGGTTATCCCCGATGGAAGTATATTCTCTAACCATATTCACATTACGGTGTGATAAAAATTCCCTGGCTTTTCGGCCAATCGCTACCACATCATAATCATAAGAACATTCCGCTAATTCTTTTTCCGCCAATTTCAACAAATTGCTATTATAACCGCCGCACAATCCTTTATCGGCCGCCATAACCACATAGCAAACTTTTTGTACTTCTTTTTGCTGCAAATAAGGGTGGTCAATGGCTTTATTGTCTTGCAGTGCGCCAATCATTTGCAATATTTTATTGGCATAAGGCCTGGCTGCTACCAAGGTGGTTTGGGAACGCCTTAGTTTGGCAGCCGATACCATCTTCATAGCCTTGGTGATATGCTGCGTGCTTTTTACGCTTTTAATCCTGCGGCGGATATCCCGCATACTAGCCAATAAAGTTCACCACCTATTTCTTCCAGGTCGATTTAAAATTGCTGATTGCTTTTTTCAACTCTTCCGTTAAAGCATCATCTAATTTTTGTTTTTCTAAAATAGCCGCTAACACCGCTTTGCCTTCGCTGCGCATATAGTTCAAGAAAGCTTCTTCAAAAGCGCCTACTTCTTTGACGTCTACATCATCCAAATAGCCGTTAGAAGCCATAAATATCACTGCAACTTGTTCTTCTACCGGCATGGGCACATACTGCGGTTGTTTTAAAATTTCAGTCAAACGAGCACCACGGGCCAAAGTGGCCAAAGTCGCTTTATCCAAATCCGAACCAAATTGCGAGAAAGCAGCTAATTCACGATATTGCGCTAAATCCATACGCAAACGGCCGGCAACCTGTTTCATCGCTTTAATTTGCGCCGAACCCCCTACCCGTGATACGGAAAGGCCCACGTTAATCGCAGGACGCGTACCGGCATTAAACAAATCGCCTTCTAAGAAAATCTGACCATCGGTAATGGAAATAACATTGGTCGGGATATAAGCAGAAATATCGCCAGCCTGCGTTTCAATAATGGGCAAAGCCGTTAAGGAACCGCCGCCCAATTCATCGGAAAGTTTGGCTGCCCGTTCCAATAAACGGGAATGCAAATAGAAAACGTCCCCGGGATAAGCTTCCCGGCCCGGCGGCCTTCTTAATAGCAAGGAAAGTTCTCGATAAGCGGTCGCTTGTTTGGAAAGGTCATCGTAAACCACCAAAACATCGCCGCCTTTGTACATAAAATATTCTCCCATCGCGCAACCGCAATAAGGAGCAATATAAAGCAAAGGAGCCGGCTCACTAGCAGAAGCATTTACTACAATAGTATAATCCATCGCGCCATGTTCTTGCAATTTTGCCACTACACTGGCTACGGTAGAAGCTTTTTGGCCAATGGCTACATAGATACAAACTATATTTTTCCCTTTTTGATTGATAATGGTATCTACTGCAATGGCAGTTTTCCCAATTTGTCTATCCCCAATAATCAATTCCCGTTGGCCGCGGCCAATCGGAACCATGCTATCGATCGCTTTTAAACCGGTTTGCAAAGGTTGATAAACAGAACGTCTTTGTAAAATCCCCGGCGCAGGACTTTCCATAGGACGCCGTTCCGTGGTATGAATAGGGCCTTTCCCATCCAAAGGTTCTCCCAAAGGATTGACAACCCGACCGATTAAGGCTTCCCCTACCGGAACGTCTACCACACGTCCCGTTCTTTTAACAGTATCGCCTTCTTCAATGCCGGTATATGGGCCTAAAATTACGCAACCGATATTGTCTTCTTCTAAGTTTAATACCAAACCTTTTACGCCGTTTTCAAATTCTAACAATTCCCCGGACATGGCATTGGCCAGTCCATAAATGCGGCAAATACCATCGCTTACCTGAATAACGCGGCCTACTTCCGCTACGTCTACTCCGGAACGATATTCTTCGATTTTTTGTGCAAGGATTGCACTAATTTCTTCCGGCTTTATGGTCAATGCATTTCACCCCTTAATTTTGCATATCCTTAGCCAATTTTTGCAACTGATTGGCTAGGCTGCCATCGTATACAATATCTCCTATAGAAACGGTAAGACCGCCTATCAAAGAGGAATCGATTTGAATATCCAATTCCACTTGCTTACCAGTTAAAGCGTTTAATTTTTCCTTTAATTTTTCCTGTTGCTCCAATTCTATTGGCATTGCCGATTTGACTTTTACAGATAAAATCCCTTGGCTTTCCAATACAACTTGCTTTAAGGTAGCAACAATTTGCAAAAGGCCCGATTCCCTGCCTTTATCCAATAATAAATGTAAAAAAGAAATGGTTAATGGATGAAAAACAGGAACAAAAACATCGTCAACAAGCTTCTTCTTCTCTTGCATGCTCACTAATTGCCCTTGCCAAAACTGCAAAAAAGAGTCGTTCTCTTGCAGAAGTACAGCAAAGCGCTTCAAATCGTCTTGCAAACGGTCAATGCAGTTTTCTTTTTGCCCATCCAGAAAAAGGGCCTGCGCATAACGACGCGCTAAGCTTTCATTGATCATTTTTCAAAGCCTGCCTCTTGCATATATTTTTCAACAAGTTTTGCTTGTTTTTCTTGATCCAAATTTTCATCCAATAATTTTTCGGTAGCTTTTACCACCAAATTTGCAATTTCTTTTTTAATATCCACCAAAGCTTGCTCTTGCTCGCGGTGAATTTCAGCTTTGGCCTTGGCAGCTAAAGCGCTTGATTCTTCCATTGCTTCTTGAATAATTTTGTTTTTCGCTTCTTGCGCCGATTTTTGGGCGGCGGCAATAATCGCTTGCCCCTCTTTGCGGGCAGCGGCAGTTTCCGCAGCCAAAGTTTCGCTTAGATTCTTTGCCTCTTCTCTCGCGTCACTCGCTGCATCTAAACTATCTTTAATTTCCTTTTGCCGGTTATCCATAAAAACAACCAACCTTTTATACAAAAGGAAGTACAAGGCCACCAGTAAAATAATAAAATTTATCATAGAAAAGAGTAGATCTGAAAGATTTACACTAAGCATTTTGACCCTCCAAAACAACATTGACTGCCCGGAAGGAAAACCTTCCGGGCAGATCGGCGACTAGGCTACTTTGCCCACTAGCAGGAAGGCAATCAGCAAACCGTAAATGGTTAAAGCTTCCATAAGAGCTAGGGCCAAAATCATTGTGGTACGGATACCACTAGCAGCTTCCGGTTGACGAGCAGTACCTTCCAAAGCAGCAACGGCCGCTTTCCCTTGCGCAGTAGCAGGGGCAATGGTGGAAATAGCAACAGTTAAACCGGCAATAATAGCAATTATAGCATTGGAATCCATGAAAAATTTCCTCCTTTCTCTTGTGGTGCTATATAAAATACTTTATTTGATGGATTAGTGACCGCCATGTGACACGGCCCCATCAATATAAATAGCAGCCAACATGGTAAATACAATGGCCTGAATAAGACCAAAAAGCAAACTTAATACATTTACCGCAATGGGAGCGATAAGAGGCATAATATTAAAAATATTGGAAGCCAAACTTTCTTCCCCATAAATATTCCCAAATAACCGCAAAGCCAAAGAAGCCGGGCGGATAATTTCTTCCAGTATCATTAAAGGAAAAATAAAAGCGACAGGTTGAAAGAAATGTTTAAAATAACCCAATCCTTTCTCTTTCACGCCTAAACCATGGGTAGCAAAAAAGATGATAAGGGCTAATCCTAACGTGGTGCTTAAAGTAGAAGTGGGCGCCGCCAAACCAGGCAAATGACCGGCTTGCGGCAACATACCGCTATAATTGGAAAAAAGAATAAATAGAAACATCGTGCAAAACAAAGGAAAATATTTGCGCGTTTCCGGACTTAAAATATCATTATAAAAATTGCGCAACATGGAAATCAATATCTCCATGGCGTTTTGCATGCCGGTAGGCACTTTTTTCATATTACGCGTTGCCAAAAAGGCGCATAAAATAATAACCGCCATAATAGCCCAGCTTGTTGTAACATAACTAGATACTTCAATCGGCCCAATTGTGAAAAGAGCGCCGCCGCCATGCGAAGCACTTTCCGCTGCATAAGCTGTAATCAATTAGATAACCTCCCATAAAGCGAAACTTAATTGCCTTATTGATGCTCTTCTTGTTGTTCCGGCATTTTTTGCGTTGTTTGATCCTTTTGGCCGTTTAACAACTTTACTGTAAAAATACGTCCCGGTACCAAAAGGGCAATAGCTGTACCGAATAAAACAAAAACATAAGGATAAGGATACACATTCCGTAACAAAAAAACAGCAAACAAAGAACCAAAATCCAGGAATACTTTCAATAAATAAGCTTTAATCATGGCTTTGGTGCCGTCAACCGCCTGATCTCCAGAAGAACGATTGGCTTTATCCACTGCTTTTTTTAATACTATATAACTCACAAAAGCAATGAAAAGCCCAAAGGCAAAGCCTAATACAAAACCTATTATTTGCATAGAATAATCCATTTTACACCATTCTTCATTCTTGAAATCAATCTTTTGGCATTTGCTGATATAACAATAAAAAAGAAAGTACAATAGCCAATAAAACACCGCCCATAAAACACCAGGGTTCCGTGTGGAAGCGCTTGTCCAAATAGCCGCCGAGCAAAGGGCCCAGTAAATAGATACGAATACCTAAGCCCAGAGCAAAAGACAGGGCGATGCTAATAAAGCCATTTTGTCCTGTTTCTTTTTTCTTCATATTGTTCCCTTTGGCAACTGCCGCCAAATTGGCTAACAATTGCACAGTTTACTATGATTGGCCAAAATTTATAAAAATCCTCTTTTTTGACAAAATAATAAATTATCGAATTATTTGTATATTTATTTTGACTCTTCCTTTTGCAAAAAGGCCGCTAACATATCGGCAATCCGTCCGGAAGCCAAACCGTCCCCATAAGGATTGATGGCTTTGGCCATACGATGATATAAAGTACGATCGGTCAATAATTTTCCAGCCGTTTCCACAATACGTTCCCGATCGCTGCCCACCAAACAAGCCGTACCAGCTTCTAAACCTTCCGGTCTTTCCGTAACATCCCGCAATACCAAAACCGGTTTCCCTAAAGCCGGAGCTTCTTCTTGCAAACCGCCGCTATCCGTCATCACCAAATAACATTTATCTAAAACATGACATAAAGGCAAATAATCCAATGGTTCGGTTAAATGCACTTGCGGTAAAGAAGACAAATGTTTCCCGGCTAAACCACGCACGATTGGATTTTTATGCACTGGGAAAATGACTTCGATATCCGGATATTTTTTGCATAATTCTGCAATCCCCGAAAAAATATTTTCCATCGGCTCGCCCCAATTTTCTCTTCTGTGGCAGGTAAGCAAAATCACTTTTTTACGCCAATCGATGGTATCCAATCCAATATTTTCCCAATTCGGATCCGGCCCTTCCACCACCTGCAACAAAGCATCAACCACGGTATTACCGGTTTGGAAAATACGATCTGCCGGCACATTTTCTTTTAACAAATTTTCTACCGCCATTTTGGTAGGCGCAAAATGCACGTCTGCTAAAACGCCGGCCAAATGACGATTCATTTCTTCCGGGAAAGGCGCATATTTGCAACCGGTACGAAGGCCCGCTTCCACATGACCGATTTTAATCTTATTATAATAGGCCGATAAAGCGCCGGCAAAGGTACTGGTGGTATCGCCATGAACCAAAACAATATCCGGTCTAGCCTCCATCAAAATATTCCCAATACCGGTTAAAGCATAGGAAGTAATCGCCGTTAATGTTTGCCCAGGACGCATAATATTCAAATCATAGTCCGGTTTTATGGCAAAATATTTTAAAACCTGGTCCAACATTTCCCGGTGTTGCGCCGTCACCAAAACCTGGCTATCAAACCGAGGATCATCCGCTAATTTTTTTACAAGAGGAGCCATTTTAATAGCCTCTGGTCTTGTTCCAAAAACGGAAAGCACCTTATACACCATAAAATTCCCTCCTTTAATTAAAGAAACCCTTATTTTTGCTCTTTCTTCAGTAAATCATCTAAACTAATCAATTCCATACCCACTTCTTTGGCTAACTGACAAGCCAATTCATCCGGATAGGGACCTTCAAACACGACCCTTTTAATACCGCTGGTAGCCATCGCTTTCACACAAGTGGTACAAGGCTGGGTGGTAACATACATAATGGCACCGTTTAAAACCATACCGTAACGCGCAGCAAAATTACAGACATTGGCTTCCGCATGTTGCGCCCGACACAGTTCTTGCCTTTGCCCGGAAGGCACATGCATTTTTTCCCGCAAACAGCCCACTTCATCACAATGCGGCGCTCCTGGCAAAGGGCCATTATAGCCCGTACCTAAAATGCGATTTTCGGGGCTTACCGCAACAGCCCCCACCTGCCTGCGCAAACAAGTAGAACGGCTGGCTACTTGATGGGCAATATCCATAAAATATTCCGGCCAACTTTTGCGTTCGGTCATAGGGTTCACTTCCTATCGATTGATTTCCGGATACAGTGGGAAACGAGCGGTAATATCATTTACCATAGCCGCTGCTTCTTTTTGTTTGTCTTCTTTTTCCGGATTTGATAAAGACAAATCGATAATTTCAGCAATCTGTTCCATTTCCGGTTCTTTTAAACCACGTGTGGTAGCAGCCGGCGTACCCAAGCGCAAACCACTGGTAACAAACGGTTTTTCCGGATCAAAAGGAATAGCGTTTTTATTACAAGTAATGCCGATTTCATCCAAAATATGTTCCGCCACTTTACCGGTTAATTGTTTCGGACGCACATCTACCAACATTAAATGATTGTCGGTACCGCCGGAAACCAAACGGAAGCCGCGTTTTAACAAACTTTGCGCCAAAACTTGCGCATTGTCCAAAATCTGTTTTTGATAAGCCTTAAACTCCGGCGTGGAAGCCTCTTTTAAGGCTACGCCTTTCGCCGCAATAACATGCATCAAAGGGCCGCCTTGCGTACCCGGGAAAATGGCTTTATCCAAAGCTTTCCCATATTCTTCCTTGGCTAAAATCATACCGCCCCGTGGGCCGCGTAACGTTTTATGGGTGGTTGTGGTTACCACATCCGCATAAGGAACCGGACTTGGATGTAATCCAGCCGCTACCAAACCAGCAATATGAGCCATATCTACCATCAGCATGGCTCCGCATTCTTTGGCAATTTCTCCCAAGCGTTTAAAATCAATGATACGCGGATAAGCGCTAGCCCCTGCTACAATTAGCTTTGGTTTTACAGTTTTGACTTGCGCAGCTAATTTATCATAATCGATCACTTCGGTATCCGCTTCTACGCCATAGGCTTCAAAATGAAAATATTTACCAGACATATTCACCGGGCTACCATGCGTTAAATGGCCGCCATGCGCTAAATTCAAACCAAGCACCGTATCGCCCGGTTCCAAAAAAGCAAAATAAACCGCCATATTGGCTTGCGCCCCGGAATGCGGTTGCACGTTTACATATTCCGCGCCAAACAAAGCTTTTGCCCGTTTCCGAGCCAAATTTTCCGCAATATCCACATATTCGCAACCGCCGTAATATCGTTTACCAGGATATCCTTCCGCATATTTATTGGTTAATATGGAGCCCTGCGCTTCCATTACCGCTAAGCTTGTAAAATTTTCCGAAGCAATCAGTTCAATTTTATCTTGCTGCCTTTTGGCCTCCAGCTGAATGGCATTAGCCATTTCCGGATCAACTTTTTCTAAAAAACGAAATTCCACCATGCGATACCGCCTTTCTTTTTTCAACGACCTCATTTTTTAATTTTTATGTTCAAAAGCCGTAATTTTATCAATTCTTCTTTGATGTCTTCCCCCGGCAAACGGCGTTTTTAACCAAATATCTACCATTTGCAAAGCCAAATCCGGCTCTAATATCCTTTCGCCCAAACATAAAACATTGGCGTCATTATGTTCCCGGCTACTTTGCGCTGTAAATAAATTATGACACAATGCCGCCCGTATGCCTTTTTGTTTATTCGCTGTAATACTCATACCAATGCCCGATCCGCATACCAAAATACCTTTTTCAAAAACACCGGCTGCCACCGCCGCCGCCAATGGCGTAGCAGTATCCGGATAATCCATACTTTCCGTACTATTGGTACCAAAATCTTGCACTTCATATCCTTCTTGCCTTAACTTCTCTTTTATTTTTTCTTTTAAAGCAAATCCGGCATGATCGCTGCCAACTGCTATTTTCATGGTATTTCTCCCTATCCTCTTTCTTTTTTTTGCGCAAGTTCTAATAATATCGGCCAGGCTTTTTGCAAACAATCTTGAATTTGGCTTAAGCAATGGCGATAATCATCCAAACTACCGCCGAAAGGATCAATAATATCCCCGCAGCAACCGGCAAATTCTTTTAATAAAAAAGTTTTTTCCGCCGCTTGCGGCCAATTTTCATCAATGAATTGTTTATGGCCAGCCGTCATCGTCAAGATGATATCCGCTAATTCCACCAAAGGGGTTTGTAATTGCTGCGAATAATGGGCCGACAAATCCATATTTTTTTCGCGCGCCGCCGTAATTGCATAATTACTAGCCGGTAAACCGTCTACTGTCATCAAGCCAGCAGAAGCAGTTCGAAAGAAATCCTCTGCTTTTTCTTTCACAATCATATTTTTCATCGCAGCTTCCGCCAAAGGGCTGCGACAAGTATTTCCGCTGCAAACAAAAAGCACTTTTTGCATAAAGCATCACCTTTTTAATTCTTCTTACATTATTTTTTTCCTGCCGCCTTCTGCAAACGGTTCATAATCGCTTGACCAATGCCATGCGCGGCAAAACTTTGAGCAATGATATAATCAGCCTGCTCCATATCACATTGCCGCAAAGCGGCAAACAAATTATGAGCCACAGTACGCAAATCCTTTTCTGTCCCGAACACGATCACTTCTTCTGGCAAGGAAGGGAAAGCCACTTTCATTTCTTCGGTTAATAATAAAATTATTTTTTTCGCGCCTTTTTTTCTGCCTTCCTGCAACCAATGTTCTATTTCTTCCTGATTACAACCTAATTTCACTTCCCCTTCCGGGGCATAATGCTTATATTTCATACCTGGAGCAGCCGGTTTTTCTTTATCCTTGGCTTGCGGCAAAAAAACAGGCCCGCAAATGGTTTCTAACTGGTCTTTCTCAATTCCGCCAGGACGCAATAAAACGCAGTTTCCCGGTTTCACCAATAAAACGGTGGACTCCAAACCAATTTCAACCGGCCCAGCGTCTAAAATCATCGCCGTTTTGCCTCTCAAATCAGCAAAAACGTGGCTTCCCCAGGTAGGACTAGGCTTTCCTGACAAATTGGCGCTAGGTGCCGCAATAGGCAACCCGCTTTCACGGATTAGAGCCAAAGCCACAGCATGATTCGGACAACGGATTGCTACCGTGTTTAAATGAGCGGTAACCGCCATGGGCACACATTCCTTTTTGGGTAAAACCAAAGAGAGCGGGCCCGGCCAAAACGCTTGCATCAAGGCTTCGGCTAATTCATCAACGTGGGCAATCTTTTTTGCCTGTTCAATTCCCGTTACATGCACAATTAAGGGATTATCTCCCGGCCGTCCCTTGGCGGCAAATATTTTTTCGCAAGCTTGGGCGTCTAAAGCATTGGCGCCCAGCCCATAAACGGTTTCCGTGGGGAAAGCCACTGTTTCCCCCTTTTGAATTAGTTTTGCCGCTTGCTGGATACACACTGCATCCGGGTTTTGCGCATCTACTATTTTATATACTGTTTCCATTTTCATTTCCTTATGCTTTTTGGGCAATAATAGCCCGGTTACGGCCACCATAATCCTGATGACAAACTGCTTTTTGCCAACCATTTTTCCACAATAAATCTAAAACTGCGTCTTTTTGCCAAAAACCGATTTCCATGGCCAAATGCCCGCCGGGCTTTATATAGCGCCAAGCATTCTCACTCAAATAACGATAAAAGTCCAACCCGTCCGGCCCTCCGTAAAGGGCTAACTGCGGTTCTTGTTGCAAATCTACCGTTCTTTGCGCCATTTCCGTTTCCGTCAAATAGGGCGGATTGCTAACCAGCAAATCGTATTGCTCTTCCGGAGCAATATTTTGCAAGCGATCACTTGCGAAAAAAGAAACTCTTGAGGATACCCCCAGTTTTTTAGCGTTTTCCTCGGCTACCGCCAAAGCATCCGCACTAATATCAGTAGCCAAAACCACGGCTTTTGGCAAATAAAAAGCCAAACTAATGGCAATCGCCCCGCTACCGGTGCCCATATCTAAAATGATGGGCTGTTTTTCTCCCTGCAAAAGGGATAAACAGGCTTCCACCAAAATTTCCGTATCCCAGCGCGGTATCAAAACGGAAGCGTTCACCGTAAAAGGCAAGGACATAAATTCCTGTTCCCCAAGGATATACTGCAATGGTTCTCCTGCCAAGCGTCTTTCTAAAGCCTGATGGTACCAAGCAATTTGCTCTGGCGAAATGATAAAATCTCCCGCGAGCAAAAAGGCGCCCGCTTCTTTGGGAATCAGCCATTGTAATAATAGTCTTGCCTCCCGTTGCGCTGTTTCTTTATCATAACCGGCCTCTAAAACCTGCCGACCGGATTGCCACAAAGCCGCCACCGTATTATTCGGCATTTTTTAAACGCTCCGCCTGATCGGAAGTAATCAAAGCATCAATAAGTTCATCCAAATCACCCTGCAACACCCATTCCAGCTTGTGCAAGGTTAAACCAATGCGATGATCGGTTACCCGACCCTGTGGGAAATTATAGGTTCGAATCCGTTCACTGCGGTCCCCGCTACCTACCATAGAACGACGATCGCTCGCTTGCGCATTGGCTTGTTCCGCCTGCATTTGCTCCATAATACGAGCCCTTAATACCCGCATCGCTTTATCCTTATTTTTGTGTTGCGATTTTTCATCTTGGCAGCTTACCACAATGCCGGTAGGAATATGGGTAATCCGCACTGCTGATTGGGTGGTATTGACGCATTGTCCACCCGGGCCGCTGGCACAAAACACATCAATACGAATATCATTGGCGGCAATATCCACTTCTACTTCTTCTGCTTCCGGCAAAACGGCTACCGTAGCCGCAGAGGTATGAATGCGGCCACTGGATTCGGTTTCCGGTACCCTTTGCACCCGATGCACGCCGCTTTCAAATTTTAAACGACTATAGGCGCCTTTGCCCTCTACCATCAAAATAATTTCTTTAATCCCTCCCAAATCCGTATAATTGGCATCCATCACTTCAATGCGCCAACCTTGTTTTTCCGCATAACGCGTATACATTTTAAGCAAATCACCAGCAAACAAACTGGCTTCTTCTCCGCCGGTACCGGCCCGGATTTCCAAAATAACATTCTTATCGTCATTCGGATCTTTGGGCAATAACTGTACCCGCAATCGATTTTCCAATTCCGGAATTTCTTCCTCCAATGCGGCAATTTCCAACTGCATCATTTCTTGCATTTCCGGGTCTTTCTCTTCTTCTGCCAAAGCCTTAGTGTCTTGCAATTCGCCGTTCGCCTTTTTGTAAGCCCGAAATAACGCAATAATCGGCTCCAATTCGGCATGACTTTTAGCCAATTTTTGATAATTGGATTGATCAGCCATCAGTTCCGGATCGGCAAGTTTTTCCGTAATATCCTGGTATTTCGCTTCCAAGGCCTCTAGTTTCTCTAACATGGGACACCCCTTCTTTAAATTATCCATTCCAAACAGTAGCGGAAGCATAGCCCGCCTGATTTTCTTTTTTCTTATCCAATTTCATTTGTTCTGGTAATGCATCCGCAGGCGCTTCCAGCGGGTTTTTCGCTGCCTGCATTTCTTGTTCGCGCAGTAAAGCGGCGTCTTTTTCGGTAGGAATATATTCCGGCACCGCCTTTAAAGCAGACATTGCCACTTCTAACATCGCCAAATCCGGTTCAGCAGTGGTTAATTTTTGCATCCACAAACCGGGCGCAACCAAAGCTTTCACAATGATGCTATTGGGAAATTTTAAAGGCAGGCGAAATACTTCATAAGAAATACCCGCCACCAATGGCATCAAGGCAATTTTAATGATTGCTCGCCAATACCAAACCGTTTGTCCAACAAAAGTGAAAATGATAATCATCATAATAAAAGCCATTAAAATAAAACTCGTACCACAGCGCGGATGAATGGTGGAATATTTCACCGCATTTTCCGGTATCATAACTTCTCCCGCTTCATAACAAGATATGGTTTTATGCTCCGCACCATGATAACGGAATAATCTTTTAATATCGGGAATTTGCCGAATGGCCACCACATAACCCAAAAAGATCACCGCGCGAATGAGCCCTTCCGTAAAACTTCTGCCAAAATTGCCCACATAAGGCGCAGCAAAAGAACCCACAAAAACCGGCAAAACAATAAAAAGCCCCACGCTTAATATCAAGGCAAACAGCATGGCCCAAGCCATTTCCGTTTTGCTTAACTGTTCCTCTTCTTCGCCAGCTTGCATCGCAGACCAATTTAAGGTGCCCAAACCGGTAATCATCGATTCCACTAAATTAACACAGCCACGAAGAATAGGTATCTTTAAAATAGGATATTTTTCCCGCCATGTTCTCACTGCGTCTACTTTTATATTGATTTCCCCATTGGCTAAGCGCACCGCGGTGGCCCGACCTTTGGGTCCTTGCATCATAACCCCTTCAATGACGGCTTGCCCGCCATAACTTACTTTTGTCAAATGCTTAGAATCCTCCTTTTTACCATTCTTATATTATACTATTTGGCAGCTTAGTTAGCAAGCTGGCGGCTTATTTTTTATAAAAAAACAGGGCAGCCATGCTGCCCTGTTGTATGCCGTTCCTATTTGAGATTATATTTCTTTTTGAATTTGTCTACCTGGCCGCCTTGTTCCATCATCATTCTCTTACTGCCGGTATAGAAAGGATGGCATTTGGAACATACTTCCACTTTAATTTCCTTTTTGGTGGAACCTGTTGTAAAAGTATTGCCGCATGCGCAAACGACCGTTGCTTGTTGGTAATTGGGATGGATATCTTTTTTCATCCTGAAGTCACCTCTTTTTCCCTATTTCAAACATAAAACAAAAAAATTTGTCAACTTGCAAAAGTATAGCACAAAAAAATCAAATTGTAAACATCCTGTTGCAGAAATTTTAACGCAACGGTTTGGAATAATTACCAATTTTTACTTCTGGCAGTTCTTTTTGCAAAATAGATAAAAAATCTAACATCCCATAGGACTCTTCCCCGGGAAAGTGCTCATCAAAAAAATTAGGATCAATATTTAAATTACGAATTTGAATCAAACCAATGCCGCATTCACGCACAAAGGAAAGCAAAGCATCAATCTCTTGTTCCCGATCGGAGAATCCGGGATAAGCCAACAGATTAATCGATAACGCCACCCCAGCCTGATGCGCCATTTTCGCATTCTTTTTTACATCGGCAAAGGTAAAATTTTGCGGCCGGTGATACGTCGCATAATGTTCCGGAACCGCTGAAAACAAACTAATGCGCATAGAATCAATGCCGGCTTCCACAATTTTCTTCATATTAGGGCGACTGCCCGCATTGGTATTGATATTGATGGTACCCTTTTTGGTTTTTTTCCGAATCGCCGCAATGGAGTCGGCAATTAAATCGCCCTGCAAAGAAGGTTCCCCTTCGCAGCCTTGTCCAAAACTAATAATAGCCTCCGGCGCATATTCCAAATGGAACACCGATGGTTCCACCACTTCCATCAAATCGGGTACAAAAGAAATTCTGCTTTGTGGGGAAGGACAGCAGTCGGCCGGTTGCAAAGAAATACAAGCCAAACAAGCCGCATTACAAATCGGCGATACCGGCATACCGGCTTCCCATCTTTCATAAAACAAATTCTGCGCCGTAAAACAATGGTAATTTAAAGCACAGTTCGCCAAATTTTCTACAATTCGATTGCGGGCAAATTGCCTTTTTTTATCTTTTACCCTTTTGGGCAAATCTTCCGTATCAAAATATACCGGATCCCATTTGTCATCTTCTTCTGTTTTTTTCGCCGCTACCCATAAATCGCCTTTTTCATCCATACCCACGGCCGTATACCCCAAAATAGGCAATTCTCGTTTTTTAATGCTGGCGGCAAAAGCCGGCACCAATGTTCTGGTATAGCCTTGCGGTAACAAAGCCGCCAAAGCACAAACAGCCTCTTTGGTATAAGGGTCCTTATGCATCGATTTAAAATCCCCATTGGTTGCAATTCCTACTGGATAGTGGCCTGGGACCATGACCAAACCAGCCCCTGGCGGCATAGGAATCAATTCTTCCGGCAAGGGCTCCACAAAACGATCCCCTAACCTGCCAGCCATTCTCAACTGATCTTCTGTATACCATTTTCCGTCCGGTCTCGCATATAACAAAAAAGCCATGTTATTCACCTCAATTTTATTATAACATGACTTTTCCGTTCTTGCTTTTTATTTTCGTATTTCCACTTTAATAGGATAAATAATCCTGCGGATTCACTAAACGTTCCTGCACCCAAATTTGCAAATGCAAATGCGGGCCAGTGGTTTTCCCCGTCATGCCAACTTTGGCAATAGGGCTGCCGGCTTGCACCGTATCCCCCGCCGCTACCGATATGGCGCCGCAATGCGCATAAAAACTTCTGGTATCATCATAATGTTGTATCATAACAGAATTTCCGTAAATAGCGTTTTTCCAACCGGCAAAGGTTACCTTGCCGTCTTTAACAGCGCCAATTACCGTCCCTTTGGGGGCAGCAATATCCAAACCGTGATGCGTCGTTCCGGTAAATTTTTGCGTAATCACACCATCTAATGGTTTTCGAAAACCGGTTGCACTTCTGGCAGAGGACCTGGAAGCCAACTGGATATCGTTGCTGCGCACTGGCATTTCCGCACTTTCTACCGGCAAATAAATGGTATCGCCGCAATGCAATAAGCTGGGATTGTCAATACTATTACAGCTCAATAACGTGGATAAGCGAATATCATATCTTTGGGCAATCCCCCAAAGCGTATCGCCTTTTTGTACGGTAATTGCAGTTTTAGGTTCCACCGGCAACTTAATCACTTGACCCACCGGCAAGGCATCCCCAGAACGCATATTATTCATCGCTGCAATCAAATCCGCATCCATGCCGCAATAGGACGAAATACTTGCCCAACTATCCCCGTTTTTAATGGTATATGGCTCAATCCCTTCGGCGGCATTTGCCGTGATATTACCGGCAAAAAGCAACAACAAAAAACAAAGCAAAAAACCAATACTTTGCATGGTAATGGCTAATCCTCTTTTTAACAAAAAAATCCCTCCTTTGGTATTTTTTAGCTTGCCCAAAGGAAGGATTTTTATGCTTTTTTCCTAATTTCCCAGTTTCTCACTTAATAGAATCATCCGCAAATAATAATGGCAAAGCACGTAATAAATCGGCATTAGAACGCGTTTTTTCCATCGCATCTACCAGCATTTCCATCATTTCAATACTGTTCATGGAAGCCGCAACTTTACGAAAATTCCACATCAAATCAATTTCTTCTTTGCTTAACAGCAAATCTTCCCGCCTGGTCCCAGAACGTTTAATATCAATGGCCGGAAACAATCTTCTTTCGGCCAATTTGCGATCTAAAACCAATTCCATATTGCCGGTGCCTTTAAATTCCTCAAAAATAATGTCATCCATACGGCTACCGGTTTCAATCAAAGCCGTAGCCAAAATGGTTAAACTACCGCCTTCCTCCACCTTGCGCGCCGCACCGAAAAAGCGTTTTGGTTTATGCAAAGCCATGGGATCCAGCCCCCCGGAAAGCGTGCGGCCGGAAGGCGGTATCACCAAATTATTGGCTCTAGATAATCTGGTAATGCTATCCATCAAAATAACCACGTCTTTTTTATTTTCCACCAAACGTTTGGCGCGTTCCAAAACCATATCGGAAACACGAATATGATTTTCTGGCAATTCATCGAACGTAGAACTAACCACCTCTGCATGGACAGAGCGCTCAATATCGGTTACTTCTTCCGGTCTTTCATCAATCAACAAAATCATCAGTTTGATATCAGGATGGTTTTTAGAAATACTATTGGCAATGTTTTTTAACAATACGGTTTTCCCCGCTTTAGGTGGCGCTAAAATAAGCCCCCTTTGCCCTTTGCCCAAAGGCGCAATTAAATCGATCATACGGGTAGATAAAGGCGCCCCGGGGCATTCTAAAGTTAACCTTTCATTGGGATACAAAGGCGTTAAAGCCTCAAAACGCGGTCGCAAAGGCGAATTTTCCGGTTTTTCATCATTCACACTATCAACCCGCATCAAAGCGAAATATTTCCCGCCGCTTTGCGGATGGCGTACCAAACCGGAAACCAAATCCCCGGTACGCAAATCGAATTTACGAATCTGCGAAGGTGAAATATAAATATCGTCGTCACTAGGGAAATATCCGCCCGGACGCAAAAAACCATAACCGTCCGGCAAAATCTCCAAAATTCCCTGCGCCGTTAGGGAACCATCCTTTTTGGTGCGCGCTTTTTGTATTTCAAAAATGAGCTCGGCTTTTCTCAATTTATAATATTGCGGAATCTCTAATTCTCTGGCAATTTTATGTAAGTCCACCAAGGTATACTCTGTAAGCGGCTCTTGCGCCATGCCATCTCCTCCTCTTAAGCTTTTCCGCTGCTGCCGAATAAACGTATTTTTTCTCTAATTACTTCTACCATGGCTTCTTTAGCCGGCCCCAACACTTTTCTGGGATCGATTTCCTTGGGGTTTTTGGCCAAAGCGCCTTTTAATCCAGCCATAAAAGCTTCCCGGATATTGGTGTCAATATTGATTTTACTTACCCCTAGCGCAATAGCCTGGCGAATCGCGTCGTCCGGCACCCCAGAGGAACCATGTAAAACAATGGGTACATTGACCCTTTTTTGAATTTCCGCTAAACGGTCAAAATCCAGTTTAGGTTCTCCTTTATATTGGCCGTGCGCGGTACCAATGGCAATGGCTAAAGCATCGACGCCTGTTTGTTCCGCAAAGTAAATCGCCTCTTCTGGATCGGTATACATGGCTTCTTTTTCACTAACGGTAATATCGTCTTCGGTTCCGCCAATTTTCCCTAATTCCGCTTCTACCGAAACGCCGCAAGCACGGGCGACATCTAAAACCCGTTTAGTTAAAGCAATATTTTCTTCTAAAGGCAGTTTCGATCCGTCTATCATAACGGAAGTAAACCCTTCCCGAATACAACGCATCACCTGTTCAAAACTAGTACCATGATCAATATGTAATACAACTGGAACATGCGTATTTTGCGCGGCAATTTTGGTCATGGCCGTAATATATTCCAAGCCGGCATATTTAATTGCTCCTTGGCTGGCTTGCACAATAACAGGCGCATTTTCCGCCGTGGCAGCCGTGATGATGGCTTGAATAATCTCCATATTATTGCAATTGAACGCGCCTACCGCATAATGTCCTTCCTGCGCTTTATCTAAGAGTCCCCGCATTGGTACTAATGGCATAAAAATTCCTCCTCATCAATTTACATCTGTCTAAACTGAGCTTTTCCTTCTATTTCTTCTATGTTTGTTGTCACATAGTTTTGCCATACAATTTTATTCTGGCGCATATAAAAACGCGGTAAAGTAGCCGGCGCCGCCGTGCGCCGCAACCGCACTTGCACAATATCTCCCAACTGTAAGGCGGTTTTCCCCAAATCAATCGCCGTAGCTTGCATCGCAATCCGTCCCACAGTAAGCAAACTTTTTCCTTGATAGGAGCAAATTGCCGCTCTTTTAGGTTTTACCCAATTACGCAACATTTTTAAGCCTTCTTTTATAGAATTGCTTAAGGTAGCCGGTCTCGTTTGCAGTTGATTACCAAGACCATCGGCATAGCCCAGCGGAATTACACCAATTCGCATTTCTTTTTTGGCAATAAAATCCGCCCCATAACCAACGGCATCCCCTTTTTGCAAGCGCCTAATTTCCACCAAACGCGCTTTCACCGCATACGGTTCCTGTAACTCTATATTATGCGGGCTATAGGCCGGAAATTGGCCGTATAACAAAGTACCCGCTCTTACCATATCGAAATGGGCTTCCGGGAAGCGTAAAATGGCACTACTAGCGGCTAAATGGGCTAAAACCTCACCTCTTTGATAAAAACCAGCCGCCGCTAATTCTTGCAAAGTAGAGCGAAAAAGGGCAATTTGCGCTTGCGCAGGGCCGGGATCTTTATTTTGTCCGCAAGCTATATGGGAATAAATTCCCTGTAATTGTAAAGAGGGCAGTTGCGCTATCTTTTTACAAAAGGACACTGCTTCCGCGGCATTTACGCCAAACCGATTCATACTCGTATTGATGACCAGATGAAAAGGCCCGCCTCCGGCCTGTTGCCAGGCGGCGGCAGCGGATTCCGTATCAATACTGGGCAATAAGCGAGCCTGCCAAAAAGCATCTGCTTCTTTGGCCAGCATTGGCATAAAAACCAAAATAGGTGCTTCTATTCCACCCTTTCGCAGTTGTATGGCTTCCGCATAAGTAGAAACCGCCAACAGATCAGCACCGCTTAAAATGAATTGCTTCGCACAGGCCAAAGCGCCTAAGCCATAGGCATCGGCTTTTACAACAGCCAGTAATTTTACCCCTGGCGCCAAATGGGATTTTACAGAGGTTATATTATGATGCAAGGCATCTAAATTAACCTCTATCCAAGCATTATGCAATTGCATTACTTTTTACCCCTTATTTTTTTGATGATTTTTTTCACTTTATTTTGATAGAAAGGTTCCGCAAGTTGATAGAAACGATAAAAGAAAGGATGGTATACCAAATCATACTCGCCAATAAATTGCGTAAAATCACCGTTGAAGCCTTTTTTAAATTTCACCAAACCGTATAAATGGTGATCCTCCGGCACATCGCCCGGCACGCCCCGAAAATCGTACATGGTAGCGCCATGTTCTTTGGCCCAACGAATCATTTGCCATTGAATTAAATAATTCGGCATTTTATTTCGGTGCTGATTGGAGGAAGCCCCATAAATATACCAGCATTTATCACCTAACAAAAAGACCAAGGTACCAGCAATTACCTGATCCTCATAAGTAGCCAAAAACAAACTTGCCAATCCTTGCGGTACCAAAAGATCGTAAAAGTGTTCAAAATAAGCATAGGAGCGAATTAAAAACTGATCTCTTTTTGCTGTTTCTGTTAATATTTCATAAAAAACCGGTAAATCCTCTTTGGGACAATCTTTTTTTATCTGTACCCCTTTTTTTTCAGCCAAACGGATATTATATCTGGTTTTTTGATGACAATTTGCCAATAAAATATCTTCGTCTGGGGAAATATCCAAACGATACACATAACGCGGTTGCACCGATTCAAACCCCTCACCTTTTACCGCGCTGATAAAACCGGCTTCCTGAATGGCTTTTTGCCATTTTTCATCCTCAGATAAAACATCAGGATCAATTTTTAAAAAAGCAGCCTTATGCAATTTAGCCTGCTCTTTAGCCCCTGCCAACAAAGCTTGCCAAACATCTTGCCGGTTGATATCCAAAACAGGGCCTCTTGATGAATAAAACAAACTATAGCCCAAAATAGGCAAAGGTCTTTTTAGAATAGACATAGCCCCCACTATTTTTTCATCTTCAAAAACAGCCAAACGCAAAGGCGTCCAACCAGTAAACGCTTTTAAATCCCCCCACTCCCAAGTTTGCAAAATATGCCCCTTGGGTGAAGTCGCCATAAAATGATCGAATAATTCTTTGTCTTTTTCTTGCAAAAGGCGGGTTTCCAGTGCCAAAATGCTTCCTCCTTTGTATTGACCCAAATCCTTCTAAGATATGAATATCTTGTTTGCCATTTTTGTTTTCCTATTAAAACTCTTTTTAGTATTCGTGCTTTTTGTAAATTTATCCTGCCAAAAAAAATCCCCGTACAATACGGGGAATTTCCTTTTTATTTCCAGGCACAATCCTTGCCGGCATAATCCAATGCTGCTCCCAAAAAGCCTTTAAACAAAGGATGCGGCCGCAAAGGGCGCGATTGAAATTCCGGCAAGAACTGACAACCAATAAACCAAGGGTGATTGGGCAATTCCATCGCCTCCACAAAAGTACCGTCTGGGGATATTCCGGAAAAAACTACGCCGGCTTTTTGCAAATCCGGCAAATAAGCAGGATTGATTTCATAACGATGGCGATGTCTTTCATAAACCACTTTTTGATGATCATATACTTGCGCCAACAAACTATCTTCTTGTAAAGCACAAGGATAAGCGCCCAAACGCATGGTATCCACTTCCGGCATTTCCGGATCCAATTCTTTGGGAGGAATCCATAAAATGGGTTGCGGCGTATCTTCAATAAATTCTGTACTATTGGCTTCCGCCAAACCAGCTACATTTTTAGCAATATCAATCAAAGCGGCTTGCATCCCCAAACCAATCGCCAAACAAGGAATTTTATGTTCGCGGGCAAAATGGGCCGCCAGCATTTTACCGGCCACACCGCGTTCTCCAAAACCGCCGGGAATGAGAATACCGCTCATACCGGAAAGTTCGGCGGCAATATTTTCTTCTGTTAATTGCGCTGCCCCAATCCATTTGACATGCGCTTTTATTTTATAATGCGTCGCCGCATGGCAAATGGCTTCCATTACGCTCAAATAGGCGTCTTTCAATTCCACATATTTGCCAACCAAAGCGATATCCAAAGTTTCTTGACATTCTTTATAGCGTTGGCAGAATTTCTTCCATTCCGTCATATCCGCTACTTTGCAGCTTAAGCCCAAACGCTCTAAAGCAATTTGGTCTAAACCTTGTTCTTGTAATAAAACAGGAATATCATAAACCGTTTCAGCATCTACCGCTTGAATAACCGCCTCCTGGTCAATATCACAAAAAAGAGCTATTTTCGCAAAAAGATCCTTACGCAAAGGCCGTTCCGAACGACACACAATAATATCCGGCTGGATGCCAATGCTGCGCAATTCCTTCACGCTATGTTGCGTCGGTTTGGTTTTGGCTTCTCCCGCCGCTTGAATATAAGGAACCAAAGTGACATGCACATAAAGCACATTCTCCTTGCCCACTTCAGCCCGCATTTGCCGAATCGCTTCCAAAAAAGGTAAAGACTCAATATCGCCTACCGTACCGCCAATTTCAGTAATCACCACATCCGCATTATTCTCCATACCGGCCCGCACAATGCGTTCTTTAATTTCATTGGTAATATGCGGGATAACTTGCACCGTACCGCCTAAATAATCCCCGCGCCGTTCTTTGTTTAAAACGGTTTGATAAATTTTACCAGCCGATACACTACTGGTACGATTTAAATTCACATCAACAAATCTTTCGTAATGGCCCAAATCCAAATCCGTTTCCGCACCATCGGCGGTAACAAAAACCTCTCCATGTTGATAAGGGCTAAGCCGGCCGGGATCAGCATTAATATAGGGATCTAATTTTTGATTGGCCACTTTCAAACCTCTGTTTTTCAACAGTTGGCCCAAAGAAGCTGCAGTAATCCCCTTACCGATGGATGAAACGACGCCGCCCGTTACGAAAATATACTTGACCATAAAAATACTCCTCCCAGATCGTACCAAATTCTATTCGTTTCTTACATTTTTTCCGGCGTAGAAACGCCGATAATTTGCAAAGCATTCCGCAAACAAACTCTGGTTGCCCCAATTAAAGCCAAACGCGCATCGCGCAAATTATCTTCTACCCCCATGCAACGGCAATTGGTATAAAAAGCATGGAAAAGACTGGCTAATTCCGAGCTATAAGTGGCAATGCGATTGGGCTCGCATTTTTTTGCGGCTTCCGCAATCTCATCCGGAAAATCAATCATTTTACGAATCAAATCTTCTTCACTCTCTTCTTTCAGCAAAGAGAAATCTATTTTTTCCGGTTCCGGAATCACTACATTTTGTTCTTGGCACTGCCGAATGATGCTGCAAATACGAGCATGCGCATACTGTACATAAAAAACAGGATTATCGGCGCTTTGCTTTTTAGCCAAATCTAAGTCGAAATCCATTTGACTATCAGCGCTGCGCATAACAAAGAAGAACCGGGCAGCATCAACCCCAATATCATCCATCAGTTCCTCCAAGGTGACATAAGTGCCCGTTCTTTTGGACATGCGTAAAATTTCACCATTTTGGAATAAACGCACCAACTGCATCAAAATAACCTGCAAATTTTGCGGCACATAACCCAAAGCGCCCATAGCGCCTTGCATTCTGGCTACATGCCCATGATGATCGGCACCCCAAATATCTATGGCTCGATGGAAACCGCGGTCGAATTTGTTTTTATGATAAGCAATATCCGCAGCAAAATAGGTGGGAATTCCATTGGCGCGCACCAAAACCTCATCTTTTTCACAGCCCATAACAGTGCCTTTTATCCACAAAGCGCCGTCTTTTTCGTATAAACAATCTTTTTGCTGCAACAAATTGATAACTTCTGTTACCGCACCGCTATCATGCAAACTTTGTTCGCTAAACCAAGTATCGTATTTTACCCCAAAGCGTTCCAAATCCGCTTTGCTTTTATCCAATTTTACTTTTAAAGCATACTTTACAAAAATTTCCCGCCGTAAAGAGGGTTCCACATTGACATATTTATCGCCCACTTGTTCAATAAAAACACGCATAGTATCGGCAATATCCTGCCCTTGATACCCATCTTCCGGAAAAGGCACGTCATGGCCTAATAATTGTAAATAACGGGCTTCTAAAGAATAGCCAAATTTTTCAATTTGGTTACCGGCATCATTAATATAGTATTCCCTAGCCACATCATAACCGGCCCAATGCAATAAATTAGCTAGCGTATCGCCTAAAGCGGCGCCTCTAGCATTACCCATATGCAAATCCCCGGTGGGATTGGCGCTAACAAATTCCACCATTACTTTTTCCCCGCCGCCAGCATTACTTTTCCCATACTGATCGCCGGCTTTTACCATGGCGCATAAAGAATCATAAAGCCAAGACTTGTCCAAATAAAAGTTAATAAAACCAGGACCGGCAACTTCTACTTTTGCCAACTTTCCATCGGTCATATCCATATGATCTTTTATCAATTCCCCAATAACCCGAGGAGGTTTTTTGGTCGCTTTGGCCATCAATAAAGCCACATTTGCCGCAAAATCGCCATGTGCCTTTTCCCTAGGCACTTCCAGCGTAAATTCGGGAATTTCGTCAAAGTTCAGTGCATCTTCCTGCTTACTTTTGTTTAAAGCCGCGCGCACTTTTTCTATTATCATTTCTTTCATTTCCTGGTATTTGCTCACATAGAAACCCCCTAATCTTCCACAATATTTTTATTTTACCATAGAAAGAATGGCTATGCCATAGCAAAAAAAAGAAAAACCTGTCTTTTCGACAGGTTTTTTCATCTCTTTTTTATGGCAATACAGCTGTATAAATCGCCCAATGCTTACTGTCTTCTCTTAACCAGGAGAATAAGATAGCATGGCTGTCGCTACTCCAACTAACATCTTTCACTTTGCCGTCGATAATCGGCATAATGATATTTTCCGTTGGGAAAGCCACATAAAGCGCTTCGTTTTGGTCGGTAAAAAGGATTTTACTGCCATCCGGAGACCAAAGCAATAAGGAACCGCCGCCAATATCAGATAGTTTTTGCGGTTTTTGCTCGCTACCGGCGCTAAAAATCCATAAGCCGCCGTCTTCACTTTGCATATTTGCCGCCAACATCCCGCTATCGGGAGATAAAGCCGCCAAATACGGCGTATCATCTAACCAGTCGGCCACAGCATTCGTTGTTTTGGCGTTGACAAAAGTATAGCTATCTTCCGTTTTACTCGGATCGCTATTGGGAGAAACATTGGTTTTCCAATTTTGCACGCCTTCCGGCATACCTACTTTATAATAAGCATAAGCGCCAGTGCTATCAAATTGCGGTTCATACGCATCTGCATTTTTATGAGCAGCCAATAATAATAAATTAAAAGTACCTTCCGCCGTTCTGCCACTAGCTACTTGGGGCAAAGAAAGTTCCCCATTTTGCGTTGGTTCGGGCTGGTTTCCTGTCACCTCCGGATTTTCTGTGCTGGGATTTTGAGGCGTTACCAGGCCGCCGCCAGAAGGATTTTGGCCATCGTTTTCCCGTTGTTGCGGTCTATCGGAATTGGAATCTGGATTTGTTTTGTCATTCTCTTCCGCAGGGACCGTAACATCCGCCGGATCCTGTCCGGATGGTTGCGGATCAACAGGATCTGAAACCGGCTCTACCGGTTCTTCTGCCATAAAAGAAATAGAAGGCAAAGGATAATTGTTCAAACTAGGCAAATCGGTGCCGCTTAAATATACCGCCAATGCAATGACAGCAGCGCTTCCCAATACGCCAAAACGCGACCAACCGGCAAAGGCCGTTTTTTTGGCCGGTTCGGCCAGCGGAATAACAACCGCTTTTTCCGCCTCTTGCGGCAGGGCTTCAATTTTAGCCATAACGTCTGCAGCAAAATGAGCAGGCGGCGTCACTTCTTCGATATTAGCAAATAAAAAATCATGGAATTCTTGCGCTTCCTTGTAAGCCAAAGCACAGGATGAACAAGTGGCCATATGCTTACATAAAGCTTCCACCCGCTCTGGCGGTAACTCACCGTCTACATACAATTGAATTTCTCTTTCTATTGCTTGACAGTCCACTTTTCATCCCTCCTTTCCATCAAAGAAGCTAACTTTTTCTGCAATAATTTCCGTCCGCGAAATAAACGGGTTTCCACGGTAGAAACAGGTACTTGCAAAATATCGGCAATTTCTTGATAAGATAAATTTTCCGTGTATCGCAAAATAACCGGCAAGCGATAATTTTCCGGCAAAGAATCCATCGCCGCCATAATACTACCATATGTTTCATCAGCTACTGCTTTCACTTCTGGTTGATGTGCTCTCGTATTGCTGTCTTCTTTTACCTCAATGCTTTCATCAAAAGAAAGCAACTGTTGTTTCTTTTTATTTAAAGAATTGATGCAAACATTATGTGCAATTCGGTACATCCAAGGGAAAAATTTCCGATCATTGGAAAATTTCGCCAAAACTTGATAAATATGGATAAACGCATCTTGTGCTAAATCTGACGCTTCGTCGTAATCATGGCAAAGACGATAGGCCAAACTGTACACTTGCTTTTCATATCTTTTTACCAAAACAGCAAAAGCTTCGGTTTTCCCCTCTAAGCAAATAGCGACTAATTGCTCATCGGTTAAGGTTTCCACAGGCCCACATCCTTTTGCTACTAAAATTACAATATTTTCTAGAGAAAACTTGCATGAAAATTTGATGAAAATAAAAAAAATTTATTTTTACCATTTTATTTGCTATTTTTATTTTTGCATTCACTTTAATTCTTATAGTTTATCATATTTCCCATCCCTGCTCAATGGAAAGCCCCACCAAAAAATAACAAAACCGACAAGAAAGAACTCTCGCCGGTTTTCAATCTCTTCTTTTATATCATAATATCCAAAATATTATTTGGTTCCAATCGCTTACCCGTTTACCATATTTTTTTTAAATTTTGCTCAATTCGTTCATAATAAGGGCTGGTACTGGTCAATTCGGTAATCAATTTTTCACAATGGGCGCATATGCCTTGCCCTCTAATAAAAATACCTTCTTCTCTTCGCATCTCTTTTCCACAAACAATACATTGGGCCATTTGTTTTTCCATTTCGCCACCGCCTCTTTGCAAACTTAGCATAGCATATGGCAAAACAGCTTATGCAGTGCCTATCCTACTCTTCTTTTTTTCCATTATGACGAAATTTTTTTAGTTGCTGGTCCAAAAAGTCTTCCATATTTTTTAATTGAAGCGCAGCAAAATCCACGAATTGCTGATATTTTTCCTCCGCTTTCCTGGAAAAGTCAATTTCCTGCCATTTTTGCATTAGTTGATCCGCCATTTGCAGCATTTTTTGTTCTACGCCTTCCGGAATCAAACCGGCGTCTTTTAAACTGGCATAGGTACTTTTTATACTAATTGCCAAAGTAGCAATCTCGCCAAACAAGCAAAGTACCGTTTCCATTCTTTCTGCCAAACGGGGTCTTTCTTTTTCTATTAAAATTTCTTTATCTTTTGTCAATCCATCGCTTGGGTTCTCCAAAGAAACCGGATTTTCCAATTGCTCATTTATTTTTTGCAATTGTGCTTCCATTTCAGCCTGCCACGCGGTCATTTTCTGCCAAAAGGCATCTTCGCGTTCTCTTTGCGCCCTTTTTTCTTGGGCCTTCTTCATCATTTGCCGTAAATCCAATACTTTGTTCTTCGCTTCCAACAATAAATCATACTGCAAACGCAAGCGCAACCAACAATATAGGATAGAACCGCCTAGCAATAACACTACTAAAATAATGCTAAACGCCACCAAAAGCTGACCCATAATATGCGCCCAAAAGGGCATGGTGTTTTGCCACTGGATACAAGCTAACAGGCAAAGCAAAGTAGCCGCCAGTAAAATTAAAATTGCCCAGAAAAAGGGTCCAAAATAATGGTAAAGTAATTGCCGCGCTTTCTTTTTCACTTGCGCCGTTATTTGCGGATTTTGCGCAAAAAAAGATTCTCTCATCGCCAACGCCACCTTCCCCTGACGACATGATTCGTCTTTTTGCGCCGCTTTCCTCTTTTTTTCTGTTATGGGAGCACTCTTTGCGTTCCTCCGTAATCAATATAACTTTCTTCTTGCAGTAATAAACGAGATAGCGGTACAATTTGATAACCGTCTTCCAGCAAGGAGGCAAAAATTAAATCCAAAGACTGCGCCGTATGTTTACCATTGCTATCAAAAAGCATAATTTCTCCGGGCGTTATTTGCGACAATACGGTAGCAGAAATTTCTTTTGCCGCATGCCCTTGCCAGTCCAAACTATCAACACTCCACAAAACCGGTAAAACACCCAGCTTATCGCAAACTTCAATACAGGTATTATTATATTCATTAAAAGGCGGCCGAAATAAACGGGCAGATTGTCCCGTTATTTCCTTAATTTTATCATAATTATCTTGTATTTCCTGCTCCATACCGGCAGCGCTTAAGGTGTTAAAATGCGGATGGGTCGCCGAATGCAAGCCGATTTCATGCCCTCTTTGGGCAATTTCTTTGCTTAATTCCGGATATTCGGTGATCCAAGTATTGGGCAAAAAGAAAGTCGCCTTTACTTGATAAGCATCTAACTTATTTAATATTTCTTCCGTATATTCGCTGCCCCAAGTGGCGTCAAAACTAATTCCCACTTGTTTTTGTTCTTTTGCTACCCGATAAATTGGTTGCAATTTAACAATCGCGCTAACCTGGCTGGCCAGGTAATTGCTGCCTTTCCCAAAATCCAGGCTAAAAACGCCTACTAATATCATAAAAAGCAATCCGATACTCAGTAAAAAAATATATTTTTTTCGTCCTCTTAAATCTAAAAAGAACATGGCCTCGCCCCCTA
The DNA here is from genome assembly GCA_944391215.1 of uncultured Clostridia bacterium. Taxonomy (GTDB): domain Bacteria; phylum Bacillota; class Dehalobacteriia; order UBA4068; family CALXSR01; genus CALXSR01. The sequence goes on along the minus strand of CALXSR010000053.1, from coordinate 2,898 downwards.
TTGCTAAACCATATTCTAAAAGAAGATTGCTTATGCTTTATAAAAACAATCCGGCCCTAATTCGGCCGCTAATTTCTCTTTCCATAATTCCAACAAAGCCTGTAGATATTCCCGATAATTTTCTTTTCCACCTTCTTTCTCATAAGACAAAAAGTCTAAAACCTCAAAATGAAAGGTATCCGCTCCTTGTTGTTGCCAATCCTTTTGCAAAGCGTGGCAGGCTAAAAAACTACCGTTTTTTAGCTGAAAACGGCAGCTATTTTCTTTTCCTTTTAAATCGCTTGTAGCTAAAAAAGTTTATGATTTTTCATTTTTAATTTGCAAAATACCCATCGGCAATTCTTTTTCCATACAAGCTTTTTTCAATTCTTTTTTTCATTCCATTTTAATATCCCATTTCTTTTAAAATACGACTCAATACCGTAAGTCGTTCTCCTAATAATTCATCGTCTTCCCCCAAAGCACGTCGAAATAATTCCATGTCTTCTTTAATTTTTTCATTTTCCGTACAAACTGCAACCGTCATGGCATCTCCTTGCAAACCGACCCGATCAATTTGCGGTGATTGCTCTTGATAGCCATCGGGATAGCGATACGCCTCATTCCGTAAATAAAGTTGGCTGCGACAAATTAAAATAGCCAAATCCAAAACCCGGTGTAAAGGCATTTCTTCTGATTGTCTCGACCATTTTTCACCCGTATAACGCCAAATTTTAGCAGAAATATCCACTTTCCCCCGATCATTCCATTGCGCCAACCCCAAAGAAAGTCCTTTGGCATCGGTATGATAGGCATTTCTGCCATCTATTTTTTCATAATCTTCCGCTACAATAACTGGCTTATGTTTCAGTGTAATGGGTATCTTCATTATCATTCCCTCTTCATTTATTATTATTAATTTAGCAATTTAGTAATTTAGTAATTTAGTAATTTAGTAATTTAGTAATTTAGTAATAATAAGTATAACTGAAATATCCCTCTTTGTCAAACAACAAAAAAAGAGGAAGAAAATCTTCCTCTTTTTTGATTTTTTTATAAATATGTAATTTTAAGCAATAATAAAACCTAAATATACTACAGCAACTGCTGCTGACAACAAGCAAGGAACAATGGCTCTTTTGGTAATTTCCATAGGATCTACTTTAGCAAAACCAGCACAAATAATGGTAACGCCAGCCAATGGGGAGAAGGTACGGCCATAGCAGCCGCATAAGTGCGCTAAAGTCCCAATATTGTTGGGATCTAAACCAAAGTTGGAAACCATAGGCGTTACGGAACCGTTAAACGCCAAAGTAGCAGCATCGCCAGAACCGCTTAAGAAAGAAATCAATACCGGCGCAATAGAAGAACCCCAAACAGCAAGAGAAGGATTGCTTTCCATCATAGTAAGCATAGCTGGTGTTAAGCCAATAGATTCCATACCTTGCGTAAATACACCGGCGCAAGCAATGATGGAAACAACATCTGCCATACCAGAACCAATCCCTTTAGCAAAAGAATCAATAGCGCCATTCATTTCCGGTCTTAAGGTAATGATTGTAACAATAGCGCCCATCAACATAGCAATTTGTACGCTGATATTGGGAAACCAGGAAACTCTTCCTTGCAAAACAAAATTCAAAATAACTAATATAACCGGCAAGAAAGGTAAGAAACAACGATAGCCACTAACTTTTTCTATTGTCACTTCTTCACCAAATATACCCGCTTCATCCACAAAACCACGATCTTCTTTTTTCATTTTACCAACAACCATAGTATAAACTAACATGATAATATAAGCAGTAGCAGCCATCGGCCATTGCTTAGTAATAGTAATTTCAGGAACAGACATTCCAGATATTTCCGAAATTATTGCCGCATGGGCATTCCCAAAACCCAAGTAACTACCATGCGCACCAAGAGCTAAAACGGTAGCGGCAAATGCTGGATGCAAACCGGCTTTGATCATTACGGGAATAAAAACAGGGCCCAACGCAGCCGCAGTACCAGCATTACTTTGCAAAGCAAAAATAACTAACCCTGCAGCAATCATTGTCCCCGGAACAATAATAGCCTTTGCTTTTTTCACAATGTTAACCAAGAAAATACATAAATGCAAATCACATTTCGTATAACTCATTAAATAAGCATACCCTACGGCAGCAGAAATGATTTGCGGAATATTGCCGGTAAAAAAGGAGGTAAAAAATTTCTCAAAAGGAGCCATAAACTGTCCGGCACATAAACACATAATAAGACCAGCTACAAATAAAACCATTCTCGCGTTGAATTTTTTAATAATAAGTACAAATGTTAAAATAACAATAATAACGCCAACCCAAACCATAAAAAAACCACCCTTTCAATTATTCTAGCTATCTAGCTATGTGCCTTATATAAGGTCAAAATACCTTTCAACAAAGCGCTACCCTCCTTTCCCTCGTAGAATATATATGAATTCCATTTCGGTTTATACAAGAGGTCGATGGTCTCTATATTTTATGATTGTATTTTTGTAAAAATTAGTTGGCTCTAATAAATTATTTTCATATAACTTATCTTCATATTAATTATACGCAAAATAAATAATTATGGCAATCTTTTTTTTCTAGTTTTTCTAGATAGAGCATAAATAGCTCCAATTTCCTTTTGTGCTCCCTCCTCCCTGCAGGCCCTGCGCTTTCAAAAATTTAGTTAGGTTCTAAATACAAAGTCAAACTGGGGCATAAAAAAACCTTGCTAGAATTAGCAAGGTTTAAATATAGACCTGGCGATTACCTACTCTTCCGGGGGGTCGCCCCCCAAGTACCATCGGCGCCAAAGAGCTTAACTACTGTGTTCGGAATGGGAACAGGTGTGGCCTCTTCGCTAGCATCACCAGGAAAGATAAAACTTATACATCAAAGATCGAAAAAG
>CALXSR010000052.1 GCA_944391215.1 uncultured Clostridia bacterium | reverse complement strand
AAGTTGTCCAAGAGCTCGGGTATAAAGTGGATGCTGCAGCTGTGGAAATAAAGGTGGACGGAAAAGTTATGACCAAAGAAGAAAAAAGGGTTTATCTCCTTTTTTATAAACCAAATAGTTGTTTATGTACTGTAACTGATCCACAAGGCAGAAAAACGGTTTTAGATTATTTTCCTGCACATTTAGGGAGGATTTATCCGGTTGGCCGTTTGGATTATGATACCTCCGGTCTTTTGCTGTTAACCAATGATGGCGATTTTGCCCATAGGGTTTTGCATCCTTCCCATGAGATAAAGAAAACTTATGAAGCAAGTATAAAAGGACCGGTCAGTGAAAAACAGCTTACCATTTTACATCGGGGCGTTTTATTAGAGGATGGAAAAACAGCGCCGGCAACAGTGAAAATTGCCCGCCAAAATAAGGAGCAAACAATTTTGCATATTACCATTCATGAGGGGAAAAAAAGGCAAGTACGCCGTATGATAAAAGCAGTAGGTTTGTCTTTACTGACATTGAAAAGAATTCAACTGGGTTCTCTCACTTTAGATGGTTTAAAAATGGGTGCTTGGCGTTATTTAACGGATGCGGAGATACGTTCTTTTGATATGATAGAGGATGGAAAGAAAAAAAATGGAAAATAATGTTTTGGTCATTGGCGGTGGACCAGCCGGTATGATGGCAGCGATTGCTGCTGCACAAGCTGGGGCATCCGTAACGCTTTGGGAAAAAAATAATCGCTTGGGGCGCAAATTGATGATTACGGGGAAAGGGCGCTGTAATATTACAAATGCTGGCAGTTTAGAGGAATTTATGCAGAATATGCCCGGAAACGGTTCTTTTTTATATAGCGCTTTCCATCAGTTTTCCAATATGGCATTGATGGATTTGGTGGAAAAAATGGGAGTTCCTCTGAAAGTGGAGCGTGGGAAGCGGGTATTTCCGCAATCCGATAAAGCAGTAGATGTTGTTGATGCCTTTTCTAGGCAGCTGAAAAAGTTGGGTATTACCGTTGTATTTCAAAAAGCGGCGCAAGCTTTATTGTGTAAGGAAGGCGTTTGTATTGGCGCTGTAGACAAAAATAAAAATTGTTTTTATGGTAAAGTAATTATTGCTACCGGAGGCGCCAGTTATACTGCTACTGGTTCTACAGGGGATGGATATCGATTAGCAAGAATGGCCGGACATAGTATCATTCCTTTAAAGCCATCTTTAGTCCCTTTGCAAACAGAGGAAAAATGGGTAGCAGATTTGGCAGGTTTAAGTTTAAAAAATGTAAAAGTAACTGCTTTTTGCGGGGAAAAAGTATTAGATAGTGAATTTGGAGAAATGTTGTTTACCCATTTTGGTGTAAGCGGGCCATGTGTTTTAACATTAAGTAAACCGGTGTGTGCAGCGCTTGATGCTGGGCAAACGTCTGTTATTATCAAAATTAACTTAAAACCGGCTTTAGATGCAGCACAGTTAGATAAAAGGTTACAAAGAGATTTCTTAAAATTTTCCCGGAAAGAGTTTTGTAACGGCTTAGATGAATTATTGCCCCAATCTCTTATTCCGGTTATTGTGCAATTGAGTGGTATTGATGCCCATAAAAGGTGTCATCAAATTACAAAAGCAGAAAGAGAGCGCTTGGGAATTTTGTTGCAAGCCTTGCCGTTGCATGTACATAGTGCTCGTCCTTTCAATGAGGCAATTGTAACTGCCGGCGGCGTTAATGTAAAAGAAATCAATCCAAAAACAATGGAATCAAAACAAATGCCGCATTTATATTTTGCTGGGGAAGTGTTGGATATCGATGGTTTTACCGGGGGGTTTAACCTGCAAGCAGCTTTTTCTAGTGGTTATGTAGCCGGTACTGCCGCAGCGCAAGTATAAAGAAGATAGTTTTTGATAAAATAAACCATAGGAAACCAATAGGAGGTTTTTTATGGTGGTGGAAAAGGAAAGTTATATAAAAACATTTCAATTTGGCAGTATCTGCTTGTCTGTTTTTATTGTTGTATTTTTTGCTTTGTTGGTTTGGCAACAAGGTTTTGCGCAAAAAGCAGGGCAACAGGAAGGCGAATTGAGCTTTGTGCCACCTATTACAGTAAACGATCCAGTAGATGGCTTGTTTGGCTCCATCACGATATCGTTACAAGATTATAATAGCTTAAAGAACGCCTATATTTTTATCAATGGAGAGATGGCTGCTGCTTTTTCTCAAAAAGAGATTGTTTTAAGGGTATATGATGGAGATTTTATTACCATACGAGTCGTTGATTATGGCAAGGCATGTTCTTTTTTGATAACGAAAATTTCAGGACATATCAATGCAACTTTTTTGCAAAAAGAAATTGTTGGAAGCGGCAACGAGCTTTTGGTTGGCAAGGTTGTATTCAAATAAAGGTTGTCAAAATAAGCGAGAAGCATTTATAATGAAAAAGAAGTTTGGTAGTACGGGGGTGTTTGCATGCAAGGGGATAGTAAAAGAGTGGCGATTGCCGCTATAAAAATGGCTATTAGCCAAAGCAGAGAGGAAGAAAGGGAATTAAAAAAACAGTTTTCCTCTTTGGGCATTGCTACGGCAGCGGTAGATTATGGTGGGGATAGTTTAACTTCGGTGGCGAAAATTATTGAACGCGCGGTAGTTGCTGCCAAACGGGAAAATGTGGTAGAAAATACGCATGTGGGGGAAGGTTCGGTGGCTGGAGCTACTCATGAAGCTTTAACACAAATAAATGCAAAAGCTTATGGTTTGAACGTGGGAGGGAAAATTGGTATTGCCCGACATGAGGATCATGTTAGCGTGGCCATTTTCTTAGGGGTAGGTATGTTGAACTTGGATGAAGTGGCAATTGGATTAGCGCATAGGGTGGTTTAAATACGATGTTTTGTTATATCAACGAGATAGAATCGCAAAAACAAGTACAGCAAGCTTTGGGACAAGGTGCTGGTGCAATTGGCATTAAAATTGGTTATGGAGAGCATAAAGTGCCGCCAGAATCAGCACGGGAACTGTTTTTATCTTGTCCTTTATTTATTGGAAAAGTTGGCGTTTTTGCTGCTGATATGCCGCGTTATGAAGTAGAAGAGTTGATTACTTTTTGTAAATTAGATGTTTTGCATTTTACTCAAATACCAATGGATATTTCTTCTTATCGAACAGCTATTTTATTGGAAGTAGGCGAAAAGGAAATTCAATTTGCGCCGGCTGATTTGGCCGGTTATATTTTGGAAAAACCGCTTTCTTTTCCCTTTCCGGTTTTTGAAACGAAAATTTGGCAAAAAGGAAATCAGCATCGAAATCTATGGCAGAAGAGCGGTATCCAACCTTATGGTTGCGTAAAAAGCATAGAAGAATTGTAGAAGGTGGAAAACATGGTGAAAAAAATTATTGCCATAGATGGGCCCGCTGGGGCAGGCAAAAGTACCATTGCTAAAAAACTAGCCAAAGAGTTACATTATTTATATATTGATACAGGAGCTATGTATCGGGCTGTTGCTTTAGCAGCGATCAGACAGGGAATTGCCATAGATGAGGAAGAAAAATTAAGCGTTTTGGCCAAAGATTGTCAAATTCGCTTGCAAAACGATGGAGAGGAATATCGAGTCTTCTTAAATGGAAAAGATGTTAGCAAAGAAATTCGTTTGCCAGAGGTAAGCGCTGTTGCTTCCCCTGTTTCCGCCATTGGCGGTGTACGCAGAAGCTTAGTCGCGCAACAACAAGATATGGCAAAAGAGGGTTGCGTGGTTATGGATGGTCGTGATATTGGTACCAAAGTGCTACCGCAGGCCGATTGTAAAATATTTTTAACCGCTTCTTTGGAGGAAAGGGCAAAAAGACGATTTTTGGAATTACAGGAAAAAGGCTTGCCGGATACCTACGAACAAGTAAAGGAAGATATCCGACAACGGGATGACCGCGATAGCAACAGGGCAAATTCCCCTTTAAAGCAAGCGGAAGATGCTTATTTGTTAGATAGTACCAATCTTTCTATTGAGGAAGTGGTAGCCATTGTTCTGCAGAGAGTTCGGGCAGAATAGGATAAAAGGTTGAAATTTAAAACATAGGAAGGATACAAGCATGTTTCTTTACAATATAGCGGTTTTCTTTTTGCGGCTGTGGAGCAATCTTTGCGGTTATCAAGTCATTGGTCGTGAAAATGTGCCTGCACACGGTCGTATCATTTTGGTGGGTAATCACACCTCTTATGCAGATCCTTGTTTAATGGCATCGGCAGTAAAACGGTGGGTGCATTTTATTGGCAAAGAGGAATTATTTCAAGTTCCTATTTTGGGAACACTATTTCGTTGGGTGGGCGCTTTCCCCGTAAAACGAGGACAAATGGATTTGAAAGCGATTAAAACAGCAGTTGGTATTTTAAAAGAAGAGGGAGCGCTTGGTATTTTTGCCGAAGGAAAAAGAAATTTAGACGGTGAAATGAGCGAATTTAAAGATGGCGCTGCATTTATTGCCTATAAATCCGATGCCCCTATGATTCCGGTAGCGATTTTTAATGCGCAGGATTATGGCCGCTTTTGGAAAAGAAATTTAAAAGTAGTAATAGGTAAGCCAATTTATATGGAGAAAGAGGGCAAAAAAGGACAGGAAGTTATTGCAACATATACGGAAGTATGTAGAGCAGAAATCGTTCGTTTGCTGTCGGAAAATGCGGTAGAATAGTATCATTGTTTTGCTGGTATTGATAAACTTTTTGTGTTATAATCATTGGAAGATAAGGGAAAATGGGTTTTTATTATGATTGAAATTGTACATGCTGAACACTCTGGATTTTGTTTCGGGGTAAAAAGGGCAATTCAATTGGCGGAAGCTGCTGCTTTACAGGGAAATGCTTATTCTTACGGGCCTTTGATTCATAATCCGCGTGAAGTAGCTTGTTTAGAAGCACAAGGAATTTATTCCATTGTGGATTTGGATTTGTTACCGGAAGGGCAGAATTTAATTATTTGTTCCCATGGGGTCGGGCCAGAGATATATCAAAAAGCACAGGAAAAAAAATGGAAAATAACGGATGCTACCTGTCCTTTTGTTGCGAAAGCACAAAATTTGGCCAATCAATTAGCCAAAGAGGGCCGCATGGTAATTATTGTTGGGGATAAAAACCATCCTGAGGTAAAAGGACTTTTAGCTTGGGCGGGTGAAAATGCTTTCGCTATTGCTAATGTGCAGGAAGTGCAAGCATTACCGTGTTTTACGCAACCGATTGGTATATTAGCCCAAACAACACAACAAGAACAAAATTTTCAACAGGTAATTTTATATTTACAACAAAAATATAACGATGTGAAAGTATGTGACACCATTTGCAAAGCAACAGCAGAAAGGCAAAACGCGGCAGCAGAATTGGCTAAAACAGTGGATATTGTTTTGGTGATTGGCGGTAAAAATAGCGCCAATACCAGAAATTTGGTTGCAGTTTGCCAGGCGCAGAATACGCCTGCTTACTTGATAGAGTCTCCAGCCGATTTGCAAGGGATTTCCTTGCGAAATATAAAAAAGGTGGGGATATCCGCCGGAGCTTCCACCCCGGATTGGATTATACAGGAAATTGAGGAGGTAGTGGGGAAGATGTCTGATATGGAAAACAAAGATGTAGAAAAAATCGAAGAAGAAGGTCATTATTTGGAATCAGTACCGAAAGCTGCTGTTTTTGGTGCAGTAGATCCGAAAGCGGCAGAAGTAACGGCACCGGATGAAATGAAAAGCGAAGCTGAAAAAATGGCGGAAGCAAAAAAGGATGAATCTGTCGAAGGGGCTAAGGAAGCTTCTTTTGCTGACGTTTATGATAAAGATTTACGGGAAGTTCGTCGTGGCGCTAGAATAAAGGGTGTTGTGGTACAAGTGCGTAATGACGAATTGTTGGTAGATATTGGTGGAAAATCGGAAGGGTTACTTTCCAGTTCCGAATTAAATGCGATGGAAGCAGCTGATATTCCTGGTACCTTTAAAGTGGGCGATGAAATTGAAGTTTTGGTATTGAAACGAGAAAACAAAGAAGGATATCCTTTGCTTTCAAAAAAACGGGTTGATCAGGATCTTTTCTGGGATAAATTTGCCAAAGCCAAAGAAACTGGCGAAGCGGTTGTCGGAAAAGTGGTAGAAGTGGTAAAAGGCGGCGTTTTGGTGGATGTTGGCATTAAAGGCTTTATACCTGCTTCTTTAATCAGTTTGGGTTATGTGGAAAATTTAAATTCTTTTGTTGGTAAAGAAGTAAAAGCGAGAGTTATCGAATGCGATAAATCAAATAACAAATTATTACTTTCTCCGAAAGCGATTTTACAAGAAGAAGTAAAACAAAAAAAAGAAGAAGCGTGGACCAGTTTACAAGAAGGTCAAACCCGGCATGGGGTGGTTCGTCGCTTAACGAATTTCGGAGCTTTTGTAGATATCGGTGGCGTTGACGGCTTACTTCATGTTTCGGAAATGGCTTGGTATCGCTTGAATCATCCTTCTGATTTGTTAAAAGAAGGTGATGAAATCGACGTTTATGTATTATCCTTGGATAGGGAAAAAGAAAAAATTTCCTTGGGCTTAAAACAATTAACTCCCAATCCTTGGAGTGTTGTAGATGAAAAATATCCGGTTGACGGGGAATTTGAAGCAAAGGTAATGCGTACTGCTCCTTTTGGAGCCTTTGTACAATTGGAACCTGGGGTAGAAGGTTTGGTGCATATTTCGCAGTTGGCCAATGAGAGAGTTGCAAAAACGGAAGATGTTGTAAAACCAGGCGATATGGTAAAAGTAAAAGTATTGTCTGTAGATAAAGACAATAAGAGAATTAGTCTTTCTATCAAAGCTACCTTACCAAAGCCTGAACCGCAAGAAACAGTTGCGGTGGAAGAAAAAGAAGAACCGAATATGATGGAAGAAGAATTGGATGTTACTTTAGGCGATATTATGAATCCGGAAAACGATAACAAATAAACATTTCTTTTGTTGAAAAGGCCGGTTATAACCGGCCTTTTCTTGTGCTTATGCAGCTTCTCTTGACGAAGGGGAAAAGATAAGGGATAATAAAGGAGAGAACGTGGTGATTTGGATTGTACGGTGAGATTACCGGCATTGTCCCGGATAGTATCGCAGAAGAATTAGGGATTGGGATTGGCGATCATTTGTTGGAAATCAATGGTCAGAAAATGGAAGATTTAATTGACTATCGTTTTTTAACAGCAGACGAAGAGGTTGATTTACTGATTGAGAAACCCAATGGCGCTCAAATTTTATTTGAAGTAGAAAAAGATATCGATGAGGAAATTGGCCTCATTTTTAGCGCTAATGTATTTGACGGTATTCGTTTATGTCATAATAAATGTCTTTTTTGTTTTGTCGACCAATTACCGCCTGATTGTCGGAAAACTTTGCGGGTAAAAGACGATGATTATCGCATGTCCTTTTTAGAAGGGAATTTTATTACCTGTACGAATTTAACAGAAGAGGAAATCCAAAGAATTATCCGTTTGGGGCTAAGTCCTTTATATCTATCTGTACATTGTACGGACGATGAAATGCGCCGGTATTTGTTAGGGAATAAAAAAGCGCAACCAATTATGCCGCTTTTACGGCGTTTAACGGAAGCGGGTATTGATATTCACGCTCAAATAGTACTATGTCCGGGACTTAATGATGGCGCGGTTTTAGAGAAAACGATTACCGATTTAGAAACTTTAATGCCCGGCATTTGTTCTTTAGCCATTGTACCGGTAGGGTTAACAGCCTATCAGAAAAATAATTTACGTCTTTTCCGTAAAGAAGAGGCAGCGGCATTGATTCCTTATATCGCTGAAAAACAAAGCTATTTTTGGGAAAAATGGGGTACCCATTTTGTTTATTTGGCAGATGAGTTCTATTTTATTGCGGAAGCAGAATTCCCTCCTTATGATACTTATGAAGAGTTCCCACAGTTGGAAAACGGAATTGGTTTAACGCCCTTGATGTGGGCGGAATTTTGGCAAATAGAACCCGATTTACCCGCTTCTTTGCCCCAAAAAAGAGAGGTAACGATTGCGACAGGTAAAAGCGGTTATTTGGTTTTACAGCCTATTTTAAAAAGATTACAACAAATAGAGAATTTACATGTGAATTGTTTTGCGTTAGAAAACAAATTCTTTGGCCCAACAATAACGGTAACAGGTTTAATAACTGGTGGTTCCTTGATTTCTGGACTGCAAAAATGGCGTCAAAGTAGTACGGAAACAAAGCCGTTGATTCTTATTTCGCAGTCCATGCTGAAATTTGATAGCGATGTTTTTTTGGACGGTATGGATATTACTGAAGTAGAAGATGCTTTAAACGCAGAAATCCGTCCTGTTGTGAATGATGGAGCAATTTTAGCACAAGAAATTTTGGGCTTATAAAGAGAGGAAATAATATGAAACCAATTGTAGCCATTGTAGGCCGACCGAATGTAGGGAAATCTACTTTGTTTAATAGACTGGTTGGTGGGCGTCCAGCGATTGTAGAAGATACGCCTGGGGTAACAAGAGATCGATTATATCGTGATTGTACCTGGCAAGAACACGAATTTATTTTGATTGATACTGGCGGTATTGAATTTAACAACGCGGGGCAGTTTAGCGAAAAAATCAAAAGACAAGCGGAATTAGCTATTGAGGAAGCTGCAGTTATAATTTTTGTCGTAGATGCTAAATCTGGTATTACAGTAGATGATGAAGAAGCAGCGCAGCTTTTGCGTCGTTCCGGAAAGCCTGTGGTGGTGGCAGTTAATAAATTAGATAATTTTAATCATGCAGCCAATATTTATGATTTTTATTCATTAGGGTTGGGGGAACCGGTTGGAGTTTCTGCAATTCATGGCATGAATACTGGTGATTTACTAGACGCTGTGGTTGCTCTTTTCCCTGAATATGAAAGTGAAGATTATGAGCCAGATACCATTAAACTGGCTGTTATCGGTCGACCGAATGTCGGGAAATCTTCTTTGGTCAATAAAATTTTAGGTACAGAACGTGTGATTGTTTCGCCAATTGCTGGGACTACAAGGGATGCGATTGATAGTGTGTTTGCACAAGACGGACAGCAATATGTAATTATTGATACTGCCGGTATGCGTAGGCGCGGTAAAGTAAATGAACCAACAGAACGCTATAGTGTTGATCGTGCTTTAAAAGCAGTAGACCGTAGCGATGTTGTATTGATGGTTATTGATGCAGTAGAAGGCGTGACAGAACAGGATAAAAAGGTAGTTGGTTATGCGCATGAAGCTGGCAAAGGCATTTTGTTGGTTATCAATAAATGGGACTTATTGGAAAAAGATGATAAGACCATGAATCAATTTGATAAAAAATTGAAAGAGGAATTGACCTTTTTGGATTATGCGCTGACTTTATATGTTTCGGCTTTAAGCGGCCAAAGGGTAGATAAAATTTTACCTTTGGTTAAATTTATTGCGGAACAGCAAACATTCCGCATTTCCACCGCGCGTTTTAATGAGGTTTTGGAAGAAGCGGTATTATATAATCCCCCGCCGACATATAAAGGAAAAAGAGTGAAGATTTTATATGGAACGCAGGTGGGAGTGAAGCCGCCTAAATTTGTTATTTTTGCTAATATTCCAGAGGGCATTCATTTTTCTTATGAAAGATATTTAATCAATCAAATTCGTAAAAATTTTGGTTTTGCCGGCACGCCTATTTGGGTAATGATTCGCCAAAGAGAAAAGGAGGCCAATGAATAATGCCGCTCTTAAAAGGGCTACTTGTTATCGTATTGGCATATCTTTTAGGTTCTATTCCATTTGCATATATTTTAGTGAAAAAAAAGACGGGAAAGGATATTCGTTGTCAAGGAAGCGGTAATGTTGGTACTACAAATGCTTCTCGTGTTTTAGGGAAAAAATGGGCCATTATTGTTTTGCTTCTAGATTATAGCAAAGGTTTTTTATCAGCTTGGATTGGCATGTGGTTAGGAGGCCCTACTTTTGCTGTTTTAGGAGGAGCTTTCGCTATTATTGGTCATAGCTTTCCGGTATGGCTCCACTTTAAAGGGGGAAAGGGAATGGCTACTGGGTTTGGTATTATTACCGTTTTGGTGCCGCAAGCCACATTTTTTGCCGTTTTAATTTGGTTGGTTATTTTACTGATTACAAGATATGTTTCTTTGGCCAGTATTCTTACATGTGTTGCAATGATTCCTTTGACTATTTTAGGAGATTACGCTACTATAATAAAAGTAGTAATAACAATTTTAGTCTGTTTGATTGTTTATTTACATAGAAGTAATCTAAAGCGTATTTTAGCGGGAACGGAGCCAAAATTTGGTAACCGAGTTTGATAAAATAAAATAGAACTGCAAAAAGTGTTTGGGGGTGGCATTATGTCAATTGCTGTTTTGGGCGCAGGAAGTTGGGGAACAGCGCTTGCTTTATTATTACATAAAAACGGTCACGAAGTGACTTTGTGGTCTTGGAAGGAAGAGCAAGTGAAAGCAATCAAAGCCAACGGAGAGAACCAGGACTTTTTACCTGGGGTAGCTGTTCCGGAGGATTTGCCGATTACTGCTAATTTAGAGGAAGCGGTATCCAGTCGTAATTTTGTGGTATTGTCGGTGCCTTCGCAAGCGATTCGGGAAGTGGCACACCGTATTTTCCCAATGGTTTTAAAAACAACATCCATTGTAAGTACGGCTAAGGGATTGGAAAAAGGAACTTTGTTGCGTTTATCTCAGGTGATTCATGAGGAATTGCCACATAATAAAATTGCCGTGTTGTCTGGTCCTAGTCATGCGGAAGAAGTTGCACGGGAGCTGCCAACTACCATTGTTGCTTCCAGTGAAGATATGGAATTGGCAAAAGAAGTGCAAAATATTTTTATGTCTAAATTTTTCCGGGTCTATACCAATGATGATTTATTAGGAGTAGAGTTGGCAGGTGCTTTAAAAAATATTATTGCGTTAGCCGCTGGCATTAGTGATGGCTTAGGGTATGGAGATAATTCAAGAGCGGCTCTTATTACACGAGGTTTGACGGAAATTACTCGGTTAGGACTTAGTATGGGAGCAAAACAAAACACTTTTGCTGGTTTAGCAGGCTTAGGAGACTTGGTGGTAACTTGTAATAGCCGTTTTAGTCGTAATTGGCAGGCTGGTTATCGGTTAGGGCAAGGAAGGAAAATTGAGGAAGTACTGTCGGGCACAAAAATGGTGGTAGAAGGGGTTAGCGCAACGGCTGCGGCTTGTTCCTTAGCAAAAAAACAAAATGTGCAAATGCCGATTAGCAGTCAATTATATAAAATACTATTTGAGGATGAGCCTGCCGATCAAGCATTGCTATCCTTAATGGAACGAGATAAAACCGATGAGGTAAATTTATTATAAATGATAAAAATGATGAAAAAAGGAACGCTTTTTATGCGTTTCTTTTTTTATAAAAAATAATGCACATATTGACAGGAGCTAAACATATGATATAATAAACATATAAACAATTATTTAATTGTTTTGTTGTTGAATTTTTAAAACATAAGGGGGCATAACGATGAAAAAATCTTATAAATTACAAGATTTAGATTGTGCTAACTGCGCAGCTAAAATGGAAAATGCTTTGAATAAAATTACAGGGATGAAGCAAGCTACGGTAAGTTTTATGATGCAAAAAATGACTATTGAGGCTGCCGATGAACACTTTGAAGCAGTATTAGCAGAAGCATTAAAAGTAATAAAAAAAGTAGAACCGGATGTAATAGTAAAAGCATAATGACTATAATATGACAAAAGGTTGAGGAGGGCAGTTCTATGAGACAAAAAAAACAGCTGATGCGAATAGTTTTATCTGCCTTTATTTTTGCTATAGCAATATTAGGGAGTTGGCAGGGATGGTTTCGTTTTGCTGTTTTTCTGCTGGCCTATATAATTGTGGGTTGGGATATTGTTTGGCGTGCTGTGCGTAATATTCTCCGTGGTCAAATATTTGATGAGAATTTTTTGATGACTTTGGCTACTGTTGGCGCTTTTGCTTTAGGGGAATATCCGGAAGGTGTAGCGGTAATGCTTTTTTATCAAATAGGGGAATTGTTCCAATCCTATGCCGTAGACAAATCACGTCGTTCCATTACCGGGTTGATGGATATTCGCCCTGATTATGCCAATGTACAAAAGGATGGCCAGTTAATAAAAGTGGATCCTGAAGAAGTAGCTGTAGGTGATGTGATTGTTATTAAACCGGGGGAAAGAATTCCCCTAGATGGTTTTGTTATTAATGGTAGCTCTTCTGTAGATACTTCTGCTTTAACAGGTGAATCGGTACCAAAACAGATTCGGGAAAAGGATCATGTTATTAGCGGATGTATCAATATTTCTGGTAATTTAACTGTAAAAGTGGAAAAAGAATTTGGGGAATCCACAGTAGCTAAAATATTGGATTTGGTAGAGAATTCTAGCAGCAAGAAAGCAAAAGCAGAAAACTTTATTACAAAATTTGCACGCTATTATACGCCAGTAGTAGTTATTGCTGCTGTTATGCTAGCTTTTATTCCTCCTCTTATGATAGAAGGGACTACTTTTAGCATATGGATATCTAGGGCCCTAACATTTTTAGTTATTTCCTGTCCTTGTGCTTTGGTTATTTCTATTCCGCTTAGTTTTTTTGGCGGAATTGGCGGTGCTTCCAAATGCGGAGTATTGGTGAAAGGTAGTAATTATTTAGAGGCTTTAGCCAATACGGAAATTATGGTTTTTGATAAAACAGGTACTTTAACCAAAGGAACTTTTGCCGTAACGCAAATTCAAAACAGCATCGGAGCGCCGGAAGAATTATTAGAAATAGCTGCCTTGGCAGAAAATTATTCGAACCATCCCATTGCACTATCTATTCGCCAGGCTTATGGAAAACCCATTGATCATAAGCGTATTTCTGAAGTAGAAGAAATTGCCGGCTGTGGCATAAAAGTAAAGATAGATGGAAAAATAGTATTGGTTGGTAATGATAAGTTGATGCGCAAAGAACAGGTTTTAGATCAAGCTTCATACCAAAAAGCGAATAAAATCGGTACCATTGTGCATATTGCAATTGACCAAGTTTACGCTGGATATTTGGTAATTGCCGATGAGGTGAAAGAGGATGTAAAGGAGACAATCGGTCAGTTGCGTTCTTTGGGATTAAAGCAATTGGTTATGCTGACTGGGGATAACCAAGAAGTGGGGCAAAAGGTTGCGCAGGAAATTGGCCTGGATCAAGCATATACTGAATTATTACCGGCTGATAAAGTGGAAAAAATGGAAGATTTGTTACAACAGAAATCGTCGCGAGGTAAGCTGGCCTTTGTAGGAGATGGTATCAACGATGCGCCTGTTTTAGCTAGGGCAGATATTGGTATTGCGATGGGCGGTTTGGGATCGGATGCTGCGATTGAAGCGGCGGATGTTGTTATTATGACTGACGAGCCATCTAAAATACCGGTAGTAATGCGCATTTCTAAAAAAACCTTATGCATTGTAAAACAAAATATTGTATTTGCTTTAGGGGTGAAATTTATTGTTTTAATTTTAGGTGCTTTGGGAATTGCAACCATGTGGGCAGCGGTATTTGCTGATGTTGGTGTTTCCGTAATTGCGATATTAAATGCGATTCGTGCCTTAAAAGTAGAAGAAATGGATAAAGTAATTGTATAAATGATATTTTCCTGTTTGGAAAACCTGGCTTTAGCGCCAGGTTTTTTGTTATCCTTATTTTCAGAAATTTATGTTATTATCGAAAATTTGCATGATTATGTCTGGCCTTTTCTGTATGAATTATGATATAATTTTACAGATTACTGTTGAAAGAGGGAGGAAAATGGAAAAAAGAAGTAATTTTACAAGCGGTTTAGCCTTTGTTCTGGCGGCTGCGGGCTCTGCGGTTGGTCTCGGTAATATTTGGCGTTTCCCTTATTTGGCGGCAAAATATGGCGGAGGCATTTTTTTACTGGTTTATCTGGTTTTAGTAGTTACTTTTGGGTTTACTTTAATGGTTGCTGAAGTAGCTTTGGGCCGCAAAACTGGATTAAGTGCAATTGGGGCTTTTAAAGTATTGAACAAAAAATATTGCTTTATTGGTTGGTTAGCGTCCTTGGTACCCATTATCATTTTGCCATATTATAGTGTAATTGGCGGTTGGGTACTGAAGTATTTGGGTGCCTATCTTGGTGGCGCGCATACTGCTATGGCTGATGGGAATTATTTTACTAATTTTATTTCTAGTACATCGGAACCGCTCTTATACTTTTTTATTTTTGCAGCGATTACTTTCTTTATTGTATTGTTAGGTGTTAAAAAAGGGGTGGAAGCAACCAGCAAGTTTTTAATGCCTCTCTTGGTTCTTCTTTCGATTGTAATTGCTGTTTATTCTGTTACCCGTCCTGGTGCTATGGAAGGGCTTGTGTATTATCTAAAACCAGATTTTAGCAAATTCTCTGTTAATCTTGTATTGGCCGCTTTAGGACAAATGTTTTATTCTATGTCCTTAGCCATGGGGATTATGATTACTTATGGATCTTATATGAAGAAAACGGCTAATCTGGAAAAATCCGTTCGGCAAATTGAATGGTTTGATACTGGCATTGCATTTTTAGCCGGTTTAATAATTATCCCTGCTGTGTTTGCCTTTTCCAATGGTGAGGTAAATGCGGGTCCTGGTTTAATGTTTATGACCTTACCAAAAATATTTGAGCATATGGGATTATCCACCTTAATTGGGGTGTTGTTTTTTGTATTAGTCCTTTTTGCTGCATTAACTTCGGCAATTTCTTTGATGGAAACCATTGTTTCCATTTTACAAGACCGCTTTAAATGGAAGCGCCCTGTTTGTTGCATTGTTGTATTTATTGGGATGCTTATTTTAGGAGCGCCTGCTTCTTTGGGCTTTGGTTCTTGGAGCAGTTTTACAGTGCTTGGGCTGTCTATTTTAGATTTTATGGATTTTGTGAGCAATTCGGTACTGATGCCTATTGTAGCCTTGTTAACTTGCGTTTTTGTGGCTTGGATTATTGGTACCAAAGCAGTTGCGGAAGAAGTAAAGCTTTCATCTGATTTTCATGGAGAAAAGTTGTTTAACGTAATGTGCAAATACATTGCCCCTATTTGTATTATCGCTATTCTGATTAGTTCTGTATTAAATGCTCTTGGTATCATTACCCTTTAATCTGTTAGAATGAGAAAGAGACCGGCAATTTGCCGGCCTCTTTTTTGTTTAACTATATATTTTAAATATATCTTATTTTAGACAATGCATTTCAAAAATATCATCAATCATTTGATGCACCAAACGGGCTTCGGCGGTATTTGCTAAAGTATAATGTACTTCTTTACCAATCCGTTGGTATTGAATCAAGCCAGTTTGTTTTAAGGTTCTTAGATGGTGAGAAACGGCTGATCCGCTCATGCCAACTGCGGCAGCAATATTATAGACGCATTCTTCACTATGACATAATAGCCAAAGTATTTTTAATCGAGTGCTGTCGCATAATTGCTGAAAGGTATCAGCTGCTTTTATAAAATTGGCTTCTGTTGGCATGGAAGCCAACAACTTATCGCTATTTTTACCATGGTCATGGAGTGGTTCAGTCATAAAAAAACAATCTCCTCCTTAGACGCAATATTATAACATTTGCTAAATTAATCATACTCTTCTAACAATATCTTGTCAAATTGCGAAAGGGATATCTGTTTGTATTTATTTGCGATGACAATGACAGTTGGTATTATTTGGTTTGTTTGTGTCTGCGGAACAACCTGTACAGTATCCACAACCGTTATCTTTATTCTTTTTTACGATAGAGCGTATGGCTAAAATAAATAGAGTCAATAAAACAACACAAATTAAAATCGTTGCTAAGTTTGCTGTAAACCAAGACATAAAAATCATCCCTTCCTAGCAAGATAAAAAACAAGAGATTGTATTTATTGTTTGTTTATAAGACAAAATAGAGAGCACAAAAAACATTTTTCTTTTTAGAATCCCCAAGCAAAATATATTTTATCAAATTCTTTTTATAATGAACAGATTGTCTATTATGCGTTTTATTTTAAGTAATAGACGAAATTTAAAAAATGAAATAGTTGACAAATAGAAAATTTGGCGGTATACTTACATCAATTAGCGATAGCTAACTGCCTTAAAAATTGGATTAAGCGGCAATTTCTATGTAGTAATTTGGTATATGATAAGTTAGGGGAAAATTATGAACTTAAATATGGCGCAAGAAGGAATAGAATATATTATTAAACAAGTGGAAACTGAGGATGAAGAATTGAACTCTTTTTTGTTTTCTCTTGGTTGCTATAGCGGTGAACCTATTACGGTTATTTCTCATTTAAAAGGGGGTTGTGTTGTCTCCATTAAAGACGGTAGATATAATATTGATTCTCAACTTGCTGCTGCGATAATACTATGTAAAGAAAATACTTAAGCGCTTATTTTTTTAAACATTGGTTAGCAATAGCTAACATGTTTTTTAGAGTGTTCCTGTAATATGATTTTTAAAAATATAAAATAGAAATGAGGAGGATATAAAAATGAGAATTGCTTTAACCGGTAACCCCAATAGTGGGAAAACCACTATGTATAATGCGCTGACCGGTCGCAATGAAAAGGTTGGTAACTGGGCAGGGGTTACTGTTGAAAAAAAAGAACACCCCATTAAAAAAAGTTACTATGATGGAGCTGAGGAACTCATTGCTGTTGATTTACCAGGTGCCTATTCGATGTCTCCATTTACTTCGGAAGAAAGTATTACTAGCTCTTATGTAAAGCATGAAAAGCCGGACGTTATTATTAATATTGTTGATGCAACCAATTTAAGTCGTAGTTTGTTTTTTACTACACAGCTTTTAGAGTTGGGTATTCCTGTGGTTGTTGCACTTAATAAAGTGGATATTAATAAAAAGAAAGAGAACCGAATTGATACTAGAGCATTAGCGGAAAAATTGGGCTGTCCTGTGGTAAATACGGTTTCTACCTCAGCAGAAGGCCTTACTGAGGTAATAAAAGCTGTTGTTGAACAGTATGGAAAAGAGCAGGTTGCTCCTTATGTACAAGAGGACATTGATCTTACAGATAAAAATGCGGTAGAAGCTGCAGACAGGAAACGTTTTGATTTTGTTAATAAAATTGTAGCGACGGTGGAAAACCGCAAAGTGCTTACGAAAGAAAAGAATTTCGGTGATAAGATCGATGCTGTTCTTACAAATAAATGGCTTGGTATTCCTATTTTTGCCGCCATTATGTATTTGGTATTTTATATTTCCCAAGCGTGGCTGGGCCCTTTGATTGCTGATGGTGCTCTTGTTCCATTACTCGAAAGTTTTCAAGGCTGGGTTGGCGGTTTGGTAGAAAATGCAAATCCTTTGTTATCGGCCCTTCTTATTGATGGTATTATTGGTGGCGTTATTGCTGTTGTTGGTTTTTTGCCCCTTGTTATGGTAATGTATTTCTTGATTGCTCTTTTAGAAGATTGTGGCTATATGGCCCGTGCATCAGTTGTATTAGATCCTATTTTTAAAAAAGTGGGACTTTCGGGGAGGTCAGTAATTCCTTTTGTAATTGGTACTGGTTGTGCTATTCCTGGCGTTATGGCCTGCCGCACGATTCGTAATGAACGGGAACGTAGGGCTACAGCCATGCTTACCCCCTTTATGCCTTGTGGGGCGAAGCTTCCTGTTATTTCCCTTTTTGCCGGTGCTTTCTTTGCGGATGCCCCCTGGGTGGGCCCTTTGATGTATTTTGTTGGTATTATTCTTATCTTCTTTGGGGCCCTGCTTGTTAATAAAATTGCTGGATATAAAGTGAGAAAATCGTTTTTTATTATTGAATTGCCTGAATATAAGACACCTAGCCTTTGGAGAGGTTTTAAATCAATGTGTGCGCGTGGATGGGCTTACATCGTGAAAGCATCTACAATTATTTTGCTTTGTAACACGGCAGTACAAATTATGCAGACGTTTGATTGGAGCTTCCACGTTGCTGCAACTGCTGATAGTTCTATACTTGCATCTATTGCTGGGCCGTTTGCTTATTTGCTAGTTCCAATTGTAGGGGTTCTTTCTTGGCAGCTTGCTGCGGCAGCGGTTACCGGCTTTATTGCCAAAGAAAATGTTGTTGGCACGCTTGCTGTTTGCTTTGTGGGCCTGGAAAACTTTATTGATACCGAGGAACTGGCTATGATGGAAGGGGCTGGCGCAGAGGTGGCTGGTATTATAGCTATTACTAAAGTGGCGGCTTTGGCATATTTGATGTTTAACCTTTATACACCGCCTTGCTTTGCTGCTATTGGTGCCATGAGAAGTGAAATTAAGAGTAGAAAATGGCTTTGGGGTGGTATTGGTTTGCAGTTTGGGGTTGGCTATATCGTGAGTTATTTCGTATATCAAGTTGGGACTATTGTTACTACTGGAACGATTGGTGCCGGTTTTTTGCCGGGGCTTGTTGCGGTTGTTGTTATGGTTGGCATTGTTGCATGGCTTTGTAGAAATTCCAATAAGAAACTAAAGGAAGAATATGCCTTGCGCGGCGGAAAAACGGGGCCTGCGGCAACTGTAAAAAATTAGCAAGGAGTTTTTCTCATGGAAAACGGTATCATTATTATGATAGTGATCATCATCATAGGTTTTGCTGCCTTTTATGTATGGAAAGCCAAAAAAGGTGGTAAAAAGTGTATTGGCTGTCCAGATGGTTCTTGTTGCAGCAGTAAAAAGCAAAATAATGGAAGCTGTAATGGTTGCAATGTCGATTGCCGCTGTAAAAAATAAACTCATTTAAGGGATACAAGAATATCTTGTATCCCTTTTGTAAAGCAAAAAATATAATTTGTTAACGATAAGAAACTTGGTTTTCCCTATTTATTATGAAATAAGTGGAGCCTAAATAGCATCCGGAAGTTTCCCCATTTGGTTAGACGATAAAGCTTGGATGTGTAAATCAAATTTTTACAAGCGTTTTATCAAGCATTTTGCTGCATTGCTCATGATTCGTTTTCGTGCTATAATTTGTGATTGATAAAAAGGGAGAGGGGGGGAGTCTTCCATGAGAATACAAGAGTCTGGGGAAAACTATTTGGAAGCAATTTTAGTTTTAAAAAACAAAAATGGTTCCGTGCGTTCTATTGATATTGCCGGTTTCTTAAATTTTACGAAACCGAGCGTTAGTCGAGCTATGGCAATTTTAAAACAAGCGGGTCATATTATCATGGATAAAGATGGACAAATTCAACTTACTGCTTCCGGCTTGGCCATTGCGGAAAGTATTTATGAAAAACATCGCTTTTTAACGGAATTTTTAATCGCAATAGGGGTTGAAGAAGAAGTTGCTGCTGCGGATGCTTGTCGCATTGAACATGTTATTAGTGAACAAACTTTTAATAAATTAAAGGAAAAAGCTCCTAATTTGGTAACAAAAAGGGATTAAAAGAAAAAGATAAAAGAAGAAAAGACGGTAGATTTAATCTATCGTCTTTTTTTGTCCTAAAAAGATGGCAGGTTGCGTAAATATGAAAAGATAGTAGTTGGAAAACGGGGAAGCTGGCGAGTGATGTTTATGATTTAAAAAGTTATGAGAAAAAATAAGAAAAGAAAATCATATTTAAAAATGTCGCAGCATAAGTAAAGTAGGGAAAGACACCCATACTTTTTATTGTTTGCAATAGAATGAAAGCATTGAAAGCATCAAAATAGGGAGGGAAATAATAGTGGAAAATTATGATGTGTTGCGGGATATTGCCGAACGTACCGGTGGAGATATCTATTTAGGTTGCGTCGGACCGATGAGAACCGGGAAATCTACTTTTATTAAAAGGTTCATGGAATTGTTGGTCCTTCCCAATATTACAGAATTCCATGAACGGGAGCGGGCACAAGATGAATTACCGCAAAGTGGAGCGGGTAAAACCGTAATGACCACAGAACCAAAGTTTATTCCTTCGGAAGCGGTTTCCGTTGTGGTAAAAGAAGGTTTAGAAGTAAGAGTTCGCCTAATTGACTGTGTTGGTTACGGCGTTACGGGAGCTTTGGGGTTTGAAGAGGAAGATGGGCCTCGTATGGTTTGTACCCCTTGGTTTGACGATGCAATTCCTTTCCAGGAAGCTGCGGAAATTGGTACTCGTAAGGTAATTACGGATCATTCTACCATTGGTTTAATTATTACTACAGATGGTAGCGTAACTGGTATTGATCGCGAAAATTATGTAGATGCCGAAGAAAGAGTCGTTCGAGAATTAAAAGAACTAAACAAACCATTTCTTCTTATCTTAAATTCTACCAATCCAGAAGCGGAAGAAACGCAAGATTTGGCGGCGGAGTTAAGCGAAAAATATAATGTAGCTGTTATGCCTTTAAATGTTGCGGAAATGTCTTATGAAGACGTTATTTGTTTAATGCAGGAAGCCCTATATGAATTCCCGGTAACAGAAGTAAATGTGAATTTGCCGCGCTGGGTAGAAGAATTGGACGGAAACCATTGGTTGCGTCGTCAATTCGAAGATAGCATTCGGGAGGCAGTTCAGGATGTTCGCCGTATCCGTGATATTGATTGTTTAATTGAGCATTTACAACAAATGGGCTTAGCTGGTGAAATTGGCCTTTCACAAATGGAGTTGGGTACTGGGATTGCTTCTATTGGCATTTGTGTTGATCAATCTGTTTATTATAAAGTATTAGAAGAATATGCTGGGGAACCAATCGAAGGGGATCATACCATTCTACGAGTAGTGCGTGATTTTTCTAAAGGAAATAAAGAATGGAAAAAGATGGAACGTGCTATGTTGGAGGTACGAGATACCGGCTATGGGGTAGTAACGCCAACTGTGGAAGAAATGAGCTTGGATGAACCGGAATTGGTGAAGCAAGGTGGTCGTTTTGGAGTACGCTTAAAAGCTAGCGCTCCTAGTTTCCATATTATTAAGGCGAATATATCTACAGAAATTACGCCTTTGATTGGGACGGAAAAACAGTGTGAAGAATTGGTTAAATATATTTTGCATGAATTTGAGGATGATCCGCAAAAAATTTGGCAAACCAATATTTTTGGTAAACCGCTCAATGAATTGGTATCGGAGGGAATTCAGGGTAAATTGTATCGTATGCCGGAAAATGCGCAAATGAAATTACAAGATACCTTGCAAAGAATTGTGAATGACTCCGGCGGTGGACTAATTTGTATTATTATTTAAATTTTACGAAAAAGAGATGGAACTTTTATGGTCCGTCTCTTTTTCTTCTTGTATTTTAGGACATGCTTTGTTATAATTGTACGCAACGCATGGATGAAAGTCTGCGGAAGGAGTACATATGGCGGAAGAGAAAAAAGGGGCGAAAAGCTATTTAGTACATGCTGATATTCTGCCTGAAGCAATTTATAAAACGGCTTTAGCAAAAGAATTATTAGCCAAAGGACAAGCCAAAAGCATCAATGAAGCGGTAAAAAAGGTTGGGTTAAGCCGCAGTGTTTTTTATAAATACCGGGCTGGTATTTTTCCTATTTTTCGCGATGATGAGGTAAAGACGATCACTGTTTTATTGATTTTGGCGCATGAGGAAGGCGTATTATCCTCTGCTTTGAATACGATTAGTACAGCGGGCGGTAATATTTTAATGTTGAACCAAGGTTTGCCTTTAGAGGGGGTGGCCCATGTTTCCATTTCTATTGATCGGGAAAATATGAAAATGGAAACAGAAGAGTTGTTTCAAAGTTTAAGTGATGTGCCGGGTGTTTTAAAGGTGGAACTTATTGGGCAAAATAACTGGTAATGTATAAATGAAATTTTATTATTTATCTGATATATTTTAGGAGGTTTTAAAAGAATGGCAAAAGATAAGGTCAAGGTTGGTTTGCTTGGTTTTGGCACCATTGGGGGCGGGGTTGCCAAAGTACTGTTACAAAATAAGGATTTAATTGCGTCCCGTTGCTCTATGCCGGTAGAATTGGCATTGGTAGTGGATTTAGCTAAAGAAGCAACTGTGGCTAAAATGGAAAGTATTGGTTTGCCGCAAAATATGTATTCTTCTTCGGTGAACGATATCATCGATAATGATGATATTGATATTATGGTAGAATTGATCGGTGGCGTTCATCCGGCATTAGAATTTATTACGGATGCTTTAAAAAAAGGCAAAACGGTGGTTACCGCTAACAAGGATTTGATTGCTTCTCATGGCGGAGAGTTATTGCAGTTAGCCTCTGAACATAATACCGATTTGCATTTTGAAGCCAGTGTGGCCGGAGGCATTCCTATTATCCATACTTTAAAAGAAAGTTTGGCAGCGAACCAAATTCAAGAAATTATGGGTATTTTGAACGGTACCACCAATTATATTTTAACGCAAATGGCTGAAAAAGGGCTTGATTTTTCTGTTTGCCTACAAGAGGCGCAAAAATTGGGTTATGCAGAAGCCAATCCAACCAACGATGTGGAAGGATTTGATGCAGCACGCAAAGTAGCAATTTTAGCTTCGATTGCTTTTAATAGTCGTATTACGGACGATCAAGTTTATGTAGAAGGGATTACTAAGATTAGCGATCGTGATATTATGTATGCTAAAGAATTGGGGTATGTTTTAAAAACAGTTGGCATTGCCAAGGAAAGTGAAAGCGGTATTGAGGCCCGGGTACATCCTATGATGATTCCTACCGATCACCCTTTATCTTCTGTAAATGATGTTTATAATGCCGTTTTTGTAGAAGGTTTTCCGATTGGGAAAACGATGTTTTATGGTAAAGGCGCCGGCGAATTCCCAACGGCTAGTGCTGTTGTAGGAGATATTATTATGGCAACCCGAGATATTCATAGTAATACCCGGGCTCGTATTGGCTGTACTTGTTTTGAGCATAAGAGGATCAAGCCGATTGGGGAGGCAGTTTGCAAATACTATATTCGTTTAACGGTTACGGATAAGCCGGGCGTTCTGGCACAAATCACTAAGATTTTGGGTGAACAGGAAGTCAGCATCGCCACTGTTTTACAGGCTTGCACCTTTGCCGATGGCCGGGCGGAGTTGGTACTGGTCACCCATCAAGTTGCAGAAGCGCATATGAGAAAAGCGATTGATGAAATTAAAGCATTACAATGCGTTTCGGAAATCGGCAATGTTATTCGGGTAGCGGGAGAAAATGATAACTTAAAATAAATGATAAACAGATTTTCTCCTATTGCAGAAAAAGTTTGGGAGAGATAAAATGATAAAAGTGCGTATACCAGCCACAACAGCAAATATTGGTTCTGGATTTGATGTTTTTGGCATGGCGTTCCAATTTTACAATTATGTTAGCATCGAAAAAGGAACAGGGCTGGATATTCAAATTATGGGGGAATCCAATGCATTTTTGGCTGATCCAGACCATAATTTGGTAATTAAAGCTGCAAAAGAGGTTTTTGCTAAGGCAGAGGAACCCTTTACTGATTTGGCTTTTTTATTTGAGAACAATATCCCTGTTACGCGGGGATTGGGGAGTTCTGCGGCTGCGATTGTAGGAGGCGTTGTTGCTGCGAATGCCTATTTGGGGTGTCCTTTTGCGAAAAAAGATTTATTCCAAATGGCTGTTTCTTTAGAAGGACATCCGGATAATATTGCTCCAGCATTATTTGGCGGTTTTACAGTGTCATTAAAGAACAAAGGTGAATATTATACCAGTAAAATTATCCCTGCTAAAGAATTAAAAGCGGTAGCGGCTATTCCCAGCTTTCCTTTAAGCACAAAAAAGACGCGGAAGTCCTTACCAAAAGAAGTTCCGTTTCACGATGCTGTTTTTAATATTGGTCGGGCAGCTGCCTTGGTAAATGCAATAGAAAACGGAGAGTGGACGATGTTTTCTTTGGCCTTAGAGGATAAATTGCATCAATCTTATCGTTTTTCTTTAATTCCTGGCGCGCAGTCTGTAGTGCATGCTGCTAAAAAAGCCGGGGCCTTGGGGGCAGTTTTAAGCGGCAGCGGGCCTACAATATTGGCTTTTACAATAGAAGAAAATTGTGATAAAATTGGTCGGGCTATGCAAAAAGCTTTTGCTCATTATAGTGTCACAAGTGATTACCGTATTTTATATACTGATTTGCAGGGTGCATTTGTAAAAAAAGAATCGAAAATGTAGATAAGCATTCTTTGTTAGGAGGAGTAAAAAAGTGGCAAGAATTGTTCAGAAATTTGGCGGAAGTTCCGTTGCCAATGCAGAAAAAATCAAAAATGTAGCCAAAAGGGTAGCGGCTACGGCGGATGAAGGAAATCAGGTGGTAGTGGTAGTTTCAGCAATGGGCGATACTACGGATGATTTGATTGATTTAGCAAAACAAATTTCCCTTGACCCTTCGCAACGGGAAATGGATATGTTGATGGCGACGGGCGAACAGCAGTCTATTGCTTTGTTGAGTATTGCTTTACAGGAATTGGGTAAAAAAGCAATTTCTTTAACTGGCCCGCAAGCTGGGATACATACAGACTGCGTAGCTAGCAAAGCAAAAATTACAGAAGTGAATTGCGCCAGATTAGAAAAGGAATTGAACGCAGGCAATATCGTTGTAGTAGCAGGTTTTCAAGGCTTAAGTCCGGATGGGGAAATTCGTACTTTAGGTCGTGGTGGTTCTGATACCAGTGGCGTTGCTTTGGCGGTTGCTTTAAAGGCAGATTTATGCGAAATTTTTACCGATGTGGAAGGGGTATTTACTGCTGATCCGCGTATTGTGCCGAAGGCGCATAAAATAGATTCTATTTCTTATGATGAAATGCTGGAAATGGCATCAGCTGGTGCAGGCGTATTGCAGCCACGTAGTGTTGAATTGGCGAAACAATATGGTATTCATGTTCATGTTCGTAGTACTTTTACTCAAAATAAAGGAACAATTGTGCAGGAGGGAAATAAGATGGAAAATTTGGAAAAAGAAATGGTTGTTTCCGGGGTTGCTTTAGATAGAAATGTAATTAAAGTTAGTGTTTTTGATGTGCCCGATGAAATTGGGGTAGCTAGCAAATTATTCCGTGCTTTGGCAGATGCTCGCATCAATGTAGATATGATTATTCAAGGTGGCGACCGTAATCGGTTAAATTCTATTACTTTTACGACCGGGAAAGATGAGAAAATTAAATTAGAAAAATTATTAAATGATGTTGTTCCTAAAATTGGTGCGAAAGAATACACCGTTTCCGATGGGGTGTCTAAAGTTTCTATTGTAGGCGCTGGCATGATTACGAATCCTGGCGTTGCAGCTAAAATGTTTGAAACGCTTTCCGACAACGGTTTTAATATTGAACTGATTTCTACTTCGGAAATTAAAGTTTCCTGCATTGTGAAAGAAGATAGAGCTGCAGAAGCTGTTTGTTTATTGCATACCGCTTTTGATTTGGATAAAGAATAAAGATTCATATAATAGGGTGGAGAAAACTGTCTAGAGGGAAAAGCTTTTTCTTTTCCTGCTCTTGACAGTTTTCTTTTTTCCCCATATAATAGCTATTGTAACTTACGGGGCGTAGCTCAGTTTGGCTAGAGCGCTACCTTGGGGTGGTAGAGGCCGCTGGTTCAAGTCCAGTCGCTCCGACCATGAAAAAGACCGTCGACTTTTGCTGGCGGTCTTTTGCTATGTTTGTATCCATGCGGGTTTAAACGAGTTGAAGACAGCAAAGTCCAATAATTACACTCCGCCCAAAAATCCACTGTTCAAAGAACGGCGAATTTTTATTCGTTTTATATGCATATTTGATTTGTGGGTTTTGTTAGGGCAACGATTGCTATCAAGCTATTTTTGTAAGAGAATGGCAATGGTGGATGGGGAAAATGATTGCATAAATTAAATTGCTATATCTTTTAAAATAGAATTTGCTCCTGCTCCTATGAAAATATTTTGTGCTACTTTTGTGCAAGTGGCTATTATAAAGGAAAGGATAAAAATTTGAAAATACGACTGCAACATAATAAATAAGAATAGCCTAAAAGAAGGGATAAAAAGTATTTAATTACGATGTACTTAATCGAAAAGTATTTAACAAAGACAACATAATGATCCTATAGGAAATGATAAAAGATATGATATTATGATAGATAAAATCATATTTTTAGTATGAAAGATAAGAAGGAGGTTTTTCTATGATTATTACCACTACCCCCTCTATTGCAGGAAAGGAAATTATAGAATATCGAGGTATTGTGTTTGGAGAAGTCATTTCAGGCATTAATGTGATAAAAGATTTTGCGGCTGGATTGAGTAATTTTTTTGGCGGCCGTTCCGGCACCTATGAGGATGAATTATTAAGGGCCCGGGAATGTGCTTTGCAGGAACTGGAACGACGCGCGGAAGCAAATGGGGCCAACGCCGTTGTTGGGGTTGATATTGATTACGAGGTGCTTGGTGCGGATAATGGAATGTTAATGGTTACAGCCAGTGGAACAGCAGTGATAGTTAAATAAGTGAATGATTGTAAGATAAAAGGAAAAACCGTTGTGAAAAACAACGGTTTTTTGGTAATGTTTTTGTTTTATGCAACTATATTTTTTTAGGAAGTATGGGAGAAAAGTTCCTACTTACGATGAACTATGAATTTATGATAAAATTATTATATCAAAATAGTAACTGCTTTTCAGAGGCTTTGTTGTTTACACGCTATGGTATGGAAAAATAAGGAGGGAAATTGATGTTTAACAAAGAGAAATTACGTGAATATGTTCGGTCAAATCAGCAAGAAGCCATTGACTGCCTTTGTGAAATTTTGCAAACTCCTAGTACCACAGGTGATGAAGTGGCAATTAGCAAAGTTTTTGCTAGAAGATTAGAGGAAGCTGGATTGGAAGTTCAGATTATCGGGCCCAGCCCGGAACATCCAAATGTAATTGCCGAATGGAAAGGCACGCAGCCCGGAAAGAAATTCCAATTTAATGGCCATATGGATGCTTTTCCACCTACTGATGGCGATGATGGGATTTACGGGCCTTTTTCTGGTCAAGTTGCGGATGGTTATATTTATGGTCGTGGGGCGGCGGATATGAAAGGCGGCGATGCGGCTGCTTTGATGGCAGTTACTTTTTTAAAGAGAATGGGGTTTGATCCGAAAGGCAGTATAGAAATGAGCTATTTATGCGATGAAGAAAATGGCAGCGCTAACGGGGTCAAATGGTTGTTGAAGAATGGTTATTTAAAAGGTGATTTCGGTATTTGTATGGAGCCCACCGGGGGAAAGGTATTGGTTGGCCATACTGGTATTTATCGCATTACGGTTACTTATACAAGTGAATCTGGCCATTCTTCCATTCCACATCCAACGATGGATGCCTTAGAAAAATCACATCATGCCATTGCCGCTTTATATGAATTAAGAAGCAAGGTGCGTTCTAGAAAGCATCCAGATTATGGCATGTCTAACTTAACGATTTCATCTTTACATGCTGGAAAAGCTTATAATACATATGCAACAAAAAGCACTTTTTCGATAGATAGACGTTTTGGTCCAGGGGAAACGATGGCACAATGCGAAGCGGAAATTCGTGAAGTATTGGATGGATTAAAGGAAAAGAATCCATATATGGAATACCAATTAACGCCGTTTTCAGATCGACCGCCAATGGAAATCCCGGAAGACGATCCATTTATTGTAACTTTATTAGAATGCGTAGGGGAAGTAACAGGGAAAGAGGCAAAACCATATCGCAGGCAGGGAGGATCGGATGCGGGGAATATCCATGAAGCATATGGAACGCCGATGCCGAATTTAGGAGCGGCGGATGATATCATAGAACCGACCTCGGCAAATGAAAAGATACCGATAGAAGACTATTTGCAATCTATTGAATACTATATGTTAGCTGTGGTGAGAATGCTGGGCTAAAAGTTGGAAAGGAAGCGGTACAGAATGAAAAATATTTTGGTGATCGTTGGGAGCGGGCATAAAAATGGTAATACGGATCAACTTGCCGATGCTTTTATCCGTGGTGCTACGGAAGCAGGGCATAAAGTAACCAAAGTATTTTTAGGCAATAAAGTCATCAATGGTTGTTTGGGATGCAATGCATGCCATTTTGGTAAGCCCTGTGTGCAAAAAGATGATATGATTGAATTATATCCTTTATTCATGCAATGCGATGCCATTGTTTTGGCTTCTCCGCTTTATTTTTGGACGATTTCTGCCCGCCTGAAAGCCTTTTTAGAAAGACTTTATGCGGTTGCGCAGGAGGATGAACACCCCGCTCAGGGTCGTTATGAAAAATATCCAGCCAAAGATTGTGCTTTGTTGATGACTGCTGCGGATGATCTTTTTTGGACTTTTGAGCAAGCGGTATCGTATTATCGTTTTAATGTCGTAAATTATTTGGGCTGGAACAATAAGGGTGTTTTGTTGGCTGGCGGTTGCGGCGGCTCTCATAGCAAGAGGAAGATACAAGAAACGGGGCATTTAGCATCCGCTTATCAGTTTGGTAAAACGATCTATCCGGTTTAAGAAGAAGAGAGTATTGCTTTCTTCTTTTTGCATTGACGGATAAAATATGCCGTGCTATAGTAAATAAATATTGCATAGATTGAGGTGTAATCATGGTACAAGTACCACCGCTTCATATCATTGCCCGGATTCATAACGATTTTGCTTCTAAGTTTGGAATTCCTAGACAAAGCGGTTTGATTGATTCTTTACAAGCAACTGTTGTACTGGAACCAGAATATCGTAATCCTGATGTTTTCCGCGGTTTAGAAAAGTTTTCTCATATTTGGTTACTTTGGCAGTTTTCAGAAACAAGGCGGGATGAGTGGTCTCCTACCGTGCGTCCGCCGCGCTTAGGAGGAAATACCAGAGTAGGGGTTTTTGCTAGCCGTTCTCCTTTCCGGCCAAATGCTATTGGGTTATCCTGCGTAAAATTATTAGGAATTGAAATGTATCATCAGTGGGGCCCTATTTTAAAAATTGCCGGGGCCGATTTATTGGACAATACTCCTATTTATGATATAAAACCGTATGTTGTTTATTCGGATTCTCATCCGGAAGCGGTTTCTGGTTTTGCAGTACCTTTTTCCCAAAATGCTTTACAGGTAGATTTTCCAGATCGGCTATTAAAGAAAATTCCAGTAGAAAAAAGGGAAGCCTTACTGGCCGTTTTAGCGCAGGATCCAAGGCCCGCTTATCAAGAAGCGCCAAATCGTATTTATGGCATGGAATTTGCTGGTTTTCATATTCGTTTTTATGTTGCAGAAAGGAAACTTAGCGTTTGCGAGGTAGAACAAGCAATAAAATAATTCAGCGTGGGAAATGATAAAGAGCCAGTTATTACGAAAAGTGGTAACCGGCTCTTTATTTTTTTATATGAATTCTGGATGATAAGGTAAATTTTCCTGCGCAGGATTATTGATGAGTTGGCCTTTATAATCAAAACGGGAACCATGGCAGGGACAATCCCAACTTAATTCATCGGGATTCCATTCTAATTGGCAACCCAAATGCGGGCAACGTACAGAAACTTGAAAAACTTCTCCTTGCATATTTTTATAAATACCTACTTTTTGGCCATTATGCTCAACAATACCGCCATGGCCTTTGGGTAGTTCTTCAATTTTTGTTTGTGGAATGGCAAAAATCTCTTTAGAAAGTCCTTTTATGGCTTGCATGCTATCCTTTAATAAATTAACGGTTGAAGCGGAAATATCAAATCTTTGTGGAGAAAAAGTAGCGGCAAATGGGTTTTCTTGCCCGAATACGGAGTCGCTTAAAATCATAGCTGCCACCATAGAACTTGTCATGCCCCATTTTTGGAATCCGGTAGCTATATACCAGTTTGGAGTGGAGGCTGAAAACTGGCCAATATAGGGAATCCCATCGATGGGCATGCAGTCTTGGGCGGACCAATAAGCTACTTCTTTGCCTTTAGGCCAGTATTGTTGTGCTTTTTGTCGCAGTATTTCATATTTTCCGCCGGCGGAGTTTTCTCCTGTGCGGTGATTGCCGCCGCCAAAAAGCAAATAGGGTTCATTGCTACGGAAAGATAGACCGTCTTCATCAATTCCCAAGTACATATCATTCAGCAAAGGAACATTTTCTAAGGCCAGCACATAGCTTCTTTCCTGATGCATGCGGGCAAAAAAGTAGCCTGGCATATTGATAAATGGGTAGTGGGTAGTAAAAATAATTTTTTCTGCCGTTACCGTACCGCGGTTTGTGATGATGGTATGATCTTGCACTTTTTGCACCGAAGTATTTTCATATACTGTGATATTTTTGGCAACTTCTTGCAAAAAATGTAGAGGATGAAACCGTGCTTGATGAGAAAATTTTACTGCTCCACAAACAGGAAAGGGTAATTCCGTATCAGTGGTGAATTCTGCCTGAATGCCTAAATGGCTTGCAGCTTGCGCTTCCTGGCGCAATGGTTCCTCTTGCTCCGTAGAATATAAAAAAGCGGCGCATTTTGTGAACTGGCAACTAATATTATTTTCTTCTATTATTCGTTGATATTCTAAAATTGCTTTTTGGTTTGCCTGTGCATAGTGCAATGCCGTTTCTTCATTGAACGTTTGTATGAGTTTGTGATAAATTAACCCATGCTGACTGGTTATTTTTGCAGTCGTATTTTTTGTTTGGCCGCTGCCTATGCGGTTTGCTTCTAAAACGATAACTTTTTGTCCTTTTGCTTGTAAAAAATATGCGGTTAATAACCCAGCTAAGCCGCCTCCTATAATAACAACTGGTATGGAAATGTTCTCAGTTAAGGTTGGCCTTTGTTGTATTTTGGTTGTTTTTTCCCAAATAGATACCATGTTATCACCTCTTTTAAAGGTTAACCGAAAAAGCGCTTTATTAAACATAGAAATAAAGAAAACTTAAAAATGTGGAATATTTTATATAGAAAGAGAAGCAACTGTGCGATACCTTTTCGTAAAGTAAAGGTGTTGCAAAGTTACTTTTTGCATGCTAGAGTATTGGGAGAATATAAAATATCAGTATAAGGGGGTAAAGATATTATGGCAAGAATGATTGGGATAAACGGTTCTTTTTTGAGCGAAGCAGATAAAAACGAAATTGCTGTTACAGCGCAACAGCTTGGATTCTCTTGTCAATTTTTTAATGGGACAATTCCGGTTGCTGCAATTGAGCAGTGTGAAGTTTTATTTGGCTCTTTTCCTGTAGATTTATTAAAGCAAGCCAAGGCTTTGAAATGGTTGCAATGCTCCTTTGCTGGGGTTGATAAAATAAAAGATAGCGGGTTGTTTGCAAAAGATGAGGTTTTGCTTACCAATGCAGCAGGGGCCTATGGTTTGACTATTTCAGAACACATGATTTGTGTTTTGCTGATGTTGATGCGTCGCATGCCGGAATATATGGAAATGATGAAGAATAGGGAATGGCGTCAAGCAGGGAATGTGAAATCCATTTATGGTAGTTGCATTACGATTGTGGGGATGGGTGATATTGGCAGTAATTTTGGTCAAAGAGTAAAAGCGATGGGGGCAAAAGTGCGCGGAGTGCGGCGAACCGTGAAAGAAAAACCGCAGTGGGCTGATGAAGTTTATACGGTAGAAGACTTGGATAAAGCGATAGCCGGGGCAGATGTAGTTGCTTTATGCTTGCCTTCTACGCAAGATACGCAATTTATTATAAATAAAGAACGCCTACAAAAAATGCAGGAAGGGACTATTTTAATCAATGTTGGACGCGGATCGGCGATTGATCAAGAAGCTTTATATGATGCATTATGCAATGGCCCCCTTGGAGGTGCTGCTATTGATGTGACAGTGCCAGAGCCTTTGCCTACGGATCATCCGCTTTGGCAGGCAAAAAATTTGATATTAACGCCGCATATATCAGGTAATATGTCTTTACCCAAAACATGTGAAAATGTGTTGCAGATTTTTTTGGAAAATTTAAAACGTTATGCAAAGAAAGACGAATTAACACATTTGGTCAACAAAAAGTTGGGATATTAATGTTTTTTCGTGCTGTAAAAAAAATACTTGTCAGTATGGTTTTTATGAGATATGATATAGAAAATAGGCTATAGCCTATCACCCGTGATGCAAAATTAAAAAAATAGGAATAACTTACTGTATTTATAACTATTAGTAATCATCATTCTCAATATGATTTTTTTATTTTTTTATGAATCGTGTTCATTTTGTGAAAAATAATATCATAAAAAACCTATTCTATTGATAGGTAAAGTATAATAGAAGCAGCCATTATAACTAAAAATTAGTTTCTTTCTTATTTCCTTTATTAAAAAAGAAGGCAGAGCAGGATTTCCCCGAAAATTGTAGAATTAACCTTTTGGTTTGTTGTCAGACCAATTTTTATGAGAACTGAATTATTATTTTTTTCATTTGGATAGGAAAGGAGGCTTATGGCATCTTAGGCGAGCATAAAACATGTCTAAAAAAAGAATATCTTGAAATTTTTAGGGGGTAATTAAAAAATGACTGTTACGATGTGGATTAGTGTGGCTCTCATTATCGTGTCTTTTTATTTAATTATTAAAAAGTTCGAACCAAGACTGATTTTGTTGGCTGCCGGTATTATTATGACTTTGTTGTCCGGTAAATTTTTACCCGCTATTGACACGATCAGTAGCCAATTAGCTGGATACATTCCGCAGGTTATTGCGGCTGCTTGTGCGTATGCTTATTTGATGAATTATACCAAATGCGACGTGCAATTAGCTACCTGGTTAATGGGTGGCGTTAAGAAAATGAAAGCTATTATTATTCCTGCTACTGTTGTGGTTGGGGCCGTTATTTGCTATGCTATTAATAGTCCTGCTGGTTTTGCTGCTGCAGTTGGTCCGGTTATTATTCCCGTAATGGTTGGTGCTGGTGTTCATCCAGTAATGGCTGGTGCTACTTTGTTATTCTGCAGCTATGGTAACGTGCTTGCATTTGGTTCTCAAGTTGCGTTGATTGCTGAGGGGGCTGGTATTACTCCTCCGGAAGTTATTCCTTCAATGCTTATTCCTACAATTGTTACCTTAATTGGTGGTTCTATTATTTTAGTTATTATGGCAAAAATGAAAAAAGAAGATTCCGGTTATGTTGACGTTAATGGGGATTTTGCGGAACAAACTGGTAGCGATAGTGAAGAAAAAATTAAAATCAATATTTTGCATGCTCTTATGCCTTTCTTGCCGGTTATTTTAATTTTCGGTTGTATGGGCTTAGCTAGTGTAACAGAAGTTATTCCGGCTTTGGATATTAGACAAGCTATGTATATCTCTTGTATTATTGCTGTTATTTTAACCAGATGCAACCCTGGCCAAGCTATCAAAGAAGCTTTTAAAGGCGTTGGCTATGGTTATGCTGAAGTATCTAGTTTGATCGTTTGTGCTGGTGTATTCACTTTTGGGATGCAGGAAGTTGGTTTGATCGATGCTTTGATTGCTTACATGTCCAGTGCTAGTTATATTGCTGCGATTGCTGCTGCTATTGGGCCTTTTGCAATTGCTTTTGTTTCTGGTTCCGGGGATGCTCCTACACTTGCTTTCAATACTGCTATTACTCCTTA
Organism: uncultured Clostridia bacterium; assembly: GCA_944391215.1. Lineage (GTDB taxonomy): Bacteria > Bacillota > Dehalobacteriia > UBA4068 > CALXSR01 > CALXSR01. The sequence continues at coordinate 100,614 of CALXSR010000052.1, read as the reverse complement.
TGTAGCTGATATGGGCTTAAGCCCGTTGTCCATTGGTATTTTGGCTGACTTGGCTGGTTGCTTTGGGCGCTCCATGTCTCCTGTTGCTGGTGTTACCATTCTTTGTGCTTCTTTCTCTAAACAAAGTCCGATGGATTTAATTAAACTTACTGCAGTACCTTGCATTGTTGGCTTAATTTTCTGTTATGTATGGTATGGTTTATTGTTTGTTCATTAATAGGTCAAAACATAAAAAAGTCCGGTACTTTAAAGTACCGGACTTTTTATTTTTTATAGATGGTGATGCGAATCATCAGAATATGGATTTACATGCACCATACAATGTTTCATATCAGGAAAAGCATTTTCTAATTGGTTATGGACTTTTGTTGCGATTGCATGTGCCTGTTGCAAATTTAGTTTGCTATCCAAAGAAATTTCTAAGTCGGCATATATTTTGGTTCCAAACAGCCTTGTTTTTAAAACATCCAAACGCAATATTTCTACATTTTGCAAAATACATTCTTTCATTTGTTGGATGGTCTTTTCATCGCAAGCATGGTCAATTAGTTCGTTAATCGCTTCTTTGGCAATGTCATAAGACGTTTTTAAAATAAAGACGCAAATAATAAAACAGGCAAGAGGATCTAAAAAAGGGAGTCCTATACGAATCCCTAAAACGCCGATAAAACTACCTAAGGAAGAAAGGGCGTCTGAACGATGGTGCCAAGCATCGGCTAGTAGGGCGCTAGAGTTAATTTGTTTTGCTGCTTTGATGGTGTACCAATACATCCATTCTTTGACCGCAATAGATAGGATTGCCATCCCTAGGGCGAAATTGGTAAAAAACAGATTGGGTGGCAGCGGCTGAGCATGATGGTATATTTTTTGTATGCCATCAAAACCAATCGTGGTACCAACAACAAGTAAAATCGCGGATAAAGCCAAAGCCACAACGCATTCCATTCTTTCATGCCCATAGGGGTGGTTTTTATCTTCGGATTTGGTGGAAATTTTAACCCCAGCAATCACCAATAAAGTACTAAGTACATCGGAAATGGTATGAATAGCATCCGATATCATAGCGCTGGATTGCGCCAAAATACCCGCCAATAATTTAAAAACGGAAAGTATAGTATTAGCAAAAATGGTGGTAGCAGAAACATGGATTGCAATATTGGCTGGGGTTGTATTTTTTTTACGCATGGACAGCCCTTCTTATTACAAGAAATCACTTTTTATCATATGTCATGCGTAAAGATAAAGTTCCTAAATATCTTCCTGCCAACCTTTGCAAATATCCACCCATGCTAAAGCATTGCTGTAAGCAAATAATTCCTCACAAGTTAATTCTATAGCAGAATTGCTACTGCCACAGGCGGGAAACACTGTAACAAAACGCTGTAAAGAAATATCCAAATATGTTTTTACTTTTGGATTTGTAATTGCAAAAGGACATACACCGCCAATGGCGTGTCCGGTAAAATCAATTACTTCTTCTGGGGTAAGCATTTTTGCTTTACAGTGAAATTCGGCTTTATATTTGCTGTTATCAATTTTACTGTCACCTGCAGTAACGATTAAAATACAACCGTTTTCTGTTTTAAAGGAAAGTGTTTTGGCAATACGGGCCGGAATTACTTGTAATGCTTGGGCAGCTAATTCTACCGTAGCGCTAGATACCGTGAATTCTAAAATATCTTTTTCTCGATTATATTGATGAAAATATTCTTTTACTTTAATGATAGACATTTTTTTATCCTTTCTTTGATGAAGTACTTTTATTTTAGTCTATTTCTGCTTATTTAACCAGTATAGAAAAAAGAAATTTTGTATAATACTTGCTGTTCAGGAAAATATATGGTATATTATTTAGGTAAAGATTGTTTTTCGGAAAAGTGGGTCAAAAACCCACTTTTTCATTTGTTAGCCTTAGTAATAGAAAAGGATGTGCTTTATGGCTGGGCAAAATAAAGTGATAAGTCAGGTTATGCCTTTGGCGGAAAAAGCCGCTGTAGAAAATGGTTGCGAATTACTGGATATTGAATATCAAAAAGAAGGCAGTAATTGGGTTTTGCGCGTTTACATTGATCGGGAAATTCCTATTGATCATGACGCTTGTCAGGCTGTAAGTGAACAATTAAGTGAAGCTTTGAATATTTTAGATCCCATTAGTCATGAATATATGTTGGAAATCTCTTCTCCTGGCGTAGAAAGAGCTTTGAAAAAACCGGAGCATTTCCAGCGCTTTGCAGGAGAAAAAGCAAAATGCAATTTATATGCTCCGTGGCAGGGGCAAAAGGAATATGAGGGCATTTTATTAGGTTTGAATGATAATAAAGTTGGCATAAAAACGGCAGAAGGCGATATTTGGTTGCCGTTTGCGGAAATTGCTTCTGCACATTTGGTATTTACCTTTTAAATGATGTTGGGAAATTGAGGAGTGAGAAAATGAATTTAGAGTTTATTGAAGCGCTAAGAGATTTGGAAAAAGAAAAAGGAATTGATAGTGATGTTTTAATTGAGGCAATTGAAGCGGCTTTAATTTCCGCTTATAAAAAGAATTTTGGCTCTTCTCAAAATGTAAGAGTAGAAATTGATAGAATGACTGGGGAAACACATGTGTTTTTCCGTAAAGAAGTGGTAGAAGAAGTGGAAGATGATCGTTTGCAAATTTCTTTGCAGGAAGCGCAGGAGCTTGATCCGGAATTTGAAATAGGGGATATTTTAGAATCGGAAGTAACGCCTCGTTCCTTTGGGCGGATTGCGGTGCAAACTGCGAAACAAGTGGTGGTACAAAGGTTAAGAGAAGCAGAACGTAGCATGATTTATGATGAATATGCTGGTCGGGAAGGTGACATTATAAATTGCAAAGTAGCTAGAATTGAAAACAGGAACGTTTTTATTGATTTGGGAAAAGCAGAAGCTTTGTTATTACCAGCCGAACAAATTCCCCGGGAGCACTATAGTCAAGGGGAACGCTTGAAAGTTTATGTGTTAGAAGTGAAAAAGACCACCAAAGGTCCGCAAATTGTGGTATCTCGTACTCACCCAGGTTTATTAAAACGTTTATTTGAAATGGAAGTGCCGGAAATTCATGACGGAACGGTGGAAATAAAATCAGTGGTAAGAGAGGCTGGTAGCCGTTCTAAAATAGCGGTGTATAGCCGTAACAGCAATATTGATCCAGTCGGCGCTTGTGTTGGGGCAAAAGGCATGCGGGTACAAAATATTGTTAATGAATTGAATGGGGAAAAAATTGAGATTGTTACTTGGGATGCGGACCCAGTTGTGTTTGTAAGTAATGCCTTGAGTCCGGCGAAAGTGCTTTCAGTGGATATTGTAGAAGATGGGAAATTTGCTAGAGTTATTGTACCAGATTCGCAGCTTTCTTTAGCAATTGGTAAGGAAGGGCAGAATGCTCGTTTGGCAGCGAAATTAACTGGTTGGAAGATCGATATAAAAAGTGAATCGCAATATGCGGAATTATTGGCGACTGAAAGTGCCGAGGAACAAGAAAATAATGATGGTAGTAACGAAATAAATGAGTTAGATATGCCAGTAGAGGATTAGGAGAGATTCGTATGGCACAAAAGAGTATGCCGCAAAGAATGTGCGTTGGCTGTCGGGAAATGAAAAACAAAAGAGAATTAATTCGAGTCGTCAGAAATCCAGAAGGGCAACTTCTTTTAGATGGCAATGGAAAATTGCCTGGCCGGGGTGCTTATCTTTGTCCTAATGAGGAATGTTTGGCTAAGGCGGTAAAATCGAAAGCTTTGGAAAGGGCGCTAAAAGTAAAAATTAGCCAAGAAATTTTGGAAGATATTAAAGAGAGATTATAAATGGAAAAACAAGTTGCTTCTTTATTGGGTTTAGCGCAAAGAGCTGGAAAATTGGCCGCAGGGGATGACGCTGTTCTTATGGCAATGGAAAGGAAGAAGAGCTTTTTGGTTTTGATTGCAGAGGATTCTTCTGATAATAGTAGGGCATTACTGAGCAAGAAAGCACAACGTTATAAGATGAATTATTATTTCTATGGAACTAAGATGGAGTTTGGTATGGCAATTGGCAAATCGCCTCGAGCTGCCGTTGCTATATTGGATAAAAATTTTGCAGCAGGTATTGAAAAGGTGTTATTTGTTGGAAAACCAGGCGATGAAAAATAAGGAGTGGTTGTATGGCTAAAATAAGAGTGCATGAGTTGGCCAAGGAGTTGAATTTAGAAACAAAAGATTTGCTGGGCCGCTTAAATGCTTTGGGAAGCGAGGCCAAAAATCATATGAGTACTGTGGAAGAACAGTACTGTAAAGCTTTGCGGGAAAGTATAAGTGGGAAAAAAAGCAGCAAAAATAAAAATGATGATACTTCTTTTATCCCAAGGGTAAAAAGAATTCGAAAAACGGATTTAGAAGCTTCTGAAATGGAGGCCTTTAACTTGGATGCTAAGAAGAAAACAGAAATAACAGAGGGGAATAAAGGAACCGAAGAAAATATGGTAACAAAAATAGAAGCAGATGTTTTGGTTAATTCAGAAAAAGTGGTAGCGCAAACAGAGGAGAAAAAGACGGAAAAAATTGTGGAAAAAGAAGCCGTGATACCGTCTGAAGAGAAGAAGGCAGTTGTAATTGAGAAAAAAGAAGAGCCGGTAGTTCAATCTGCTCCTAAAAAAGAAATGCCAAAAACAGAAGCATCTGTTGCGGAAAAGGCGCCCATTCTTTCGGTGTCTGAAGAACTGAAAACTACTCCTGAGACTCCTGTTAATAATACGGAAAAAGAAGAAGCACCACCAACTATTGTTCCGGTTACTCCGCCGCAACAAGCAGTGAAAACAACAAATGATGCCATGCTGGAAGAAACTATTGAAAAGAAAGCAAGCAGACAAAATACGCCTGTTCCTAATCGTGATTTTCATCAACAACAAAGAAATCAAAATACAAATTATCAACAAGATAATAGAGATAATCGCGGTCCGCGCCCGAATTATCAAGGGCAAGACAATCGCGGTCCGCGCCCCAATTACCAAGGGCAGGACAATCGCGGTCCGCGCCCCAATTACCAAGGGCAGGACAATCGCGGTCCGCGCCCCAATTAGCAAGGGCAAGACAATCGCGGTCCGCGCCCCAATTATCAAGGGCAGGATAATCGCGGTCCGCGTTCTGCCGGTGGTTTTCAAGGAAGTCCCAGTCAAGGAAACCGTGGTCTGCGCCCTGCTGGCGGATTTGCCGGAAATAGTGGGCAGAACCGTGGTCCAAAGACAACCGGCAGTATAGAAGGCGGTATGAAATATACAACTCCAGCGGTAGAAAAGCCGACCAGTCGTAGGCCAGATAAAAAATTATTTAAGGATAATCGTGATGTATTAAATGATAATTTTGGCGAAGATGGGATGGGAAAAAAAAGCGGTAAAATTCCTCATCGCAACGATAGAGGGCGTAAAAATAAAAATGTAGCGCCGAAGAAACAAATGCCGCCTGTTGTGCCGAAAAAGGTTGTGATTGGCGAAACCGTTGTTTTGCAAGATTTAGCAAAAAGTATGGGAAAAACAGCTGCTGAAGTGATTAAAAAGCTTTTTGAAATGGGCGTTATGGCAACTATCAATCAGGAGTTAGAGTCGGATACTGCCATTTTGCTGGCGGAAGAATTCGGCATTACCGTGGAAGTAGCGGCCGATAAAGCCATAGAAATTATGGAAGATGCAGATGATGATGAGGATGATTTGATGGAACGGCCTCCTGTTGTTACGGTAATGGGGCATGTTGACCATGGGAAGACCTCTTTATTGGACGCGATTCGTAAAACCAATGTAATTGCTACCGAAGCTGGCGGTATTACACAGCATATTGGGGCTTATCAAGTAGAAATCAATAATAAGAAAATTACATTTTTAGATACGCCTGGTCATGAAGCTTTTACATCGATGCGTGCCCGTGGAGCACAGGTAACGGATGTTGCAGTTTTAGTAGTGGCCGCTGATGATGGCGTTATGCCACAAACGGTGGAAGCTATTAACCATGCCAAAGCAGCAAATGTGCCTATTATTGTTGCAATTAATAAAATAGATAAACAAGGGGCGAATCCGGATAAAGTAAAACAGGAATTGATGGAATATGGTTTGGTTGCAGAAGAATGGGGCGGCGATACCATTATGGTTCCTGTAGCTGCGAAGACTGGCCAAAATATTGCACAAATTTTAGAAATGATATTATTGGTTGCCGAAGTGGCTGAATTAAAAGCGAACCCCAAACGGAAAGCTCGTGGCACCATTATCGAATCGCAATTAGATAAAGGAAGAGGGCCTTTGGCCACTTTATTAGTACAAAAAGGTACTTTAAAAGTGGGCGATAATATTTTAGCCGGTTCGGTGTTTGGTAAAGTACGGGCGATGCTAGATGATAAAGGTCGTAAGGTAAAGGCTGCTGGACCTTCCATGCCGGTTGAAGTAATTGGTTTTTCTGAAGTACCGCCGCCGGGTGAAATCTTTATTGTGGCTAAGGATGAACGTGATGCAAAATCTGTGGCGGCAAAATTGCAATCTAAAAAACGGGAAGAAGAATTGCGTAAAAACAGCAAAATTACTTTAGAAGATTTATTTACCCATATTGCCGAAGGGGAAATTAAGGAATTAAACTTAATTGTAAAAGCTGATGTGCAGGGTTCTGTTGAGGCGGTAAAACAATCCTTAACTAATTTGAATAATAATGAAGTGAAAGTAAATATTATTCATAGTGGCGTTGGGGCGATTACAGAGTCTGATGTTATGTTGGCAACGGCTTCTACTGCTATCATTATTGGGTTTAATGTACGGCCATCTATTCCGGCTAGTAAATTGGCGGAAACAGAACAAGTGGATATTCGCACTTATCGCGTTATTTATGATGCGATTGAGGATGTGAAAAAAGCGATGTCTGGTCTGCTTGATCCTGAATTTAAAGAAGTCGTTATTGGTCATGCTGAAGTGCGTCAAGTTATTAAAGTACCAAAAGCTGGCATGGTAGCGGGTTCCTATATCACAGATGGCAAAATTACAAGACAGGCGCAAGTGCGTTTAACGCGCAATGGTATTGTGGTAACGGAAGATAAAATTGATTCTTTAAAACGGTTTAAAGATGATGTGAAAGAAGTTATGGAAGGCTTTGAGTGCGGCATTAGTTTTGAAAACTTTAATGATTTCCATGAAGGCGACGTGATAGAAGCTTTTGTTATGGAAGAGATAAAAAGAGCGCTCTAAAAAGGAGGGTTTTTATGGCCCAATATCGGTTAGGCCGGATGGCCGAAGAAGTAAAAAAAGAAGTAGCAGATATTATTGCTAACCAAATTCAAATAGAAAACGGCACTTTAGTTTCTGTATTAAAAACAGAAGTGTCTGGTGATTTAAAACATGCAAAGGTATATTTAAGCTCTATTGGCGATAAAGAAGCCGTGGCAAAGAATTTGCAAACCATTCAAAATGCGGCTGGCTTTATTCGTCATGAATTATCAAAGCGTTTAAAAGTTAGAACTGTCCCAGAATTGCATTTTATTGATGACGATTCTATTGCGCATAGTATTAAAATTGCTAAAATTATTGAGGGATTAGAAAAAGAATGAAAGAACAAGCGATTTGTTATAAAATTGACACTGCCATAAACCGTTGCCGAAATATTGTGGTTATGGGACATGTGGACCCGGATGCGGATTGCATTGGCGCTATGTTGGCGATAAAATTAGCTTTAGAAAATGAAACTAGAAAGATTGATGCTGTTTTAGCTAATCAACCGCCGGATAATCTGTTTTTTTTACCTGGTATTGAGCAGATTATTCCTTTAGAACAGTATCAGCAAAAGCCAGATATGATTCTGTTGGTAGATTGTTCTGATTTAGAGCGGGCAGGAGCGGAGGCCATGATAGAATCGTGGCGAGATATTCCTATCGCTGTCATTGACCATCATGATAGTGCGACGCCAATGGGTGATCTCCTATGGATTAAACCTGCAGCTTCCGCTACTTGTGAATTGATTTATGAATTGCTGAAAAATTTACAAATCCCTTTGAATAAGGAAATTGCAACTTGTATTTATGCCGGAATTGTTTCCGATACCGGTTGTTTTCGTTACCAAAATACAACGCCAGAGTGTTTTATCTATGCGAGCGATTTACTTACGTATCATATTGATACGCAGTTGGTTCGAGTTCAACTGTTCGAATGTCGCACTTTAGCCAGCATTAAAATGATAGGGACGGCTATGGTTAGTTTGGAGGAAGTGGAACCCTGGCTGGTTATGATGAAGCTGACAATAGCGGACAAGCAAAAATATGGTGCAAGGGCGCAAGATTGTAATAATATCATCAATTATGCTTTATATAAGAAAGGCGCTGAAGTTGCGTTATTATTTGATGAGATAGAAGAAAATAAAGTAAAAGTAAGTTTCCGTAGCCGCGACAATTATAATGTTGGTAAAATAGCAATGGCTTTGGGCGGCGGTGGGCATGTTGCGGCTGCCGGAGCCACTATGATGTGCTCTTTACTAGAATGTATTGCCCAAGTAGTGGAAACAGTAAAAAAAGAAATAAAGGTAAATGACTGAGTATGGATGGTTTTATCAATCTGTATAAGCCAGAAGGAATTAGCTCACAAAGAGCAATTACATTATGTAAAAAAACATTGCAAATAAAAAAAGCCGGCCATAGTGGAACATTAGATCCTGCTGCGGCCGGCATTTTGCCGGTGGCTGTTGGAAAAGCAACCAGATTAACGGAATATGTTATGGATTTACCCAAACGTTATTTGGCGGAAATTACCTTCGGTAAAACGACTGATACCCAGGATAGGGAAGGTAAGATTTTGACGGAAACGGATTGTACCAATATCAAGGAAGATGATTTACGAGCAGTTATTCCACAATTTATTGGTCAAATTGAGCAGGTGCCGCCAATGGCCTCCGCAATAAAAGTGCAGGGGCAACCATTATATAAACTGCAAAGAAAGGGTCAGATTGTAGAAAGACCGGCAAGGCAGATCACGATTTATCAATTGCAAATCGTTTCTATGGATTGGCAAAAGTCAAATCCTAAGGCTGTTTTGGATATTTGCTGTTCAAGAGGCACCTATATTCGTACCCTATGTCACGATATCGGCGCTATTTTAGGGGTCGGCGCATATATGTCTGCTTTAGAACGCTGTGCAGTAGGCTTTTTTAAAAAAGAAAATGCGATCACTTTAGAAAATTTGGCCGATATGGTGCAAAAAGAAGATTTTTCTTTTTTCATTCCGATGGAACAGGTGATAGCGCATTTGCCGCAAATCCTAGTAACAGAAAAGCAAAAAATTGATTTAATGTATGGTAGAAAAGTTTGTTTTTTGCCAGAAAAGCTAGAACTGCAAAAAGCAAGTTGTATTCTAACTCCGGAAGGGAAATTATTGGGAATCGGCCATTTAACCCAGAACGAGGAACATTATATTTTACAGATGGACAAGGTTTTTTTAACGCCACCAGTTAAAGAGGGAAGTTGTGAAATATGAAAATTTATCAGGCATGGCAGGATTTTCGCCGAGAAAATCCGCAAGTGAAATTGAATTTAGCATTGGGTAATTTTGATGGATTCCATTTAGGCCATCGTTGCTTACTTGCAAAAATGCAGGAAGCTTGTCAGAAAGAAAAAGCTTCTTCCGGTGTTTTCTTATTTCATCCGCATCCGCTAAGCAAGTTATGTGGCACTGCGCCTTCTTTGCTAAACAATGATATGGAAAAAGAAGCTTTATTACGCTATTTAGGGATTGATTATTTAATTTATCAAGAGTTTACACAAATTTGGGCCGATATGTTGCCTCAAGAATTTGTTTCTAATATTTTGGTGGAAAAATTGCAGGTAAATCATCTATTTGTTGGCTTTAATTATACGTTTGGAGCAAAAGCGGCTGGTGAAACAAAATTGCTGGCTCGTTTAGCGCAACAGCATGGTTTTTTATTAACCGTATCTCCTCCTGTAAAGCAAAATGGTATGATCGTTAGCAGCAGCGTGATTCGGCAAGCTTTGCAGTCTGGAAATTTACAAAAAGCGAATGCACTATTAGGCTATGCCTATTGTTTCTCCGGTCAGGTTGTGAAGGGAAAACAATTAGGAAGACAATTGGGTTTCCCTACCGCTAATTTGATTTGCCCCAAAGAAAAACAAAAACCAGTAAATGGGGTTTACCGGATTGCAGCGGCCTGCGAAGGCCAATTATATGATGGTGTAGCCAATATTGGTAAGCAACCCACAATAAGCGATCATGAACAACATTTTTTGGAAGCGCATTTATTTGACACGAATGAGGATTTTTATGGTAAATTGCTATGGGTTTGGCTTTTAGATTTTATTCGCCCAGAGCAAAAATTTGCTAATGTGGTGCATTTGCAAAAACAAATAAGTCAAGATAAAAAGACGGCAAAAGCGCTTATGGAGAAAAGACCGATTGACCGGAATCTGCTCTTGCCAAAAACGTTTTGATGCGGTATAATAAAAAAGCTGTAAAACCTATTTCTAGGGACATTGTTCTCCGGCTTTGTGCTTGGATATAGGGGATAATAAAAAATTTCAGGAGGTGTGAGCCATGAACATGGCACCCGAAAAGAAACAGGAGATTATTAACAAGTTTGCAATCCATGAAGGAGATACCGGTTCTCCGGAAGTTCAAATTGCGATTTTAACTTATCGCATTAATCATTTAACCGAGCACTTGAAAGAACATCAAAAAGATTTTCATTCTCGCCGCGGTTTATTAAAAATGGTTGGGCAAAGAAGAGGGTTGTTGAACTACTTGAAGTCTAAAGATATTGACCGCTATCGTAAAATTATTAACGAATTAGGTTTAAGAAGATAATGGATGGGAAAAGAGCGTTTTTAACGCTCTTTTTTGTTTAAATATTTCTCTAGCAGGAGAAAATAAATACATGTCGAAAAGAAAAAAGGTTATGAAGAAATAGAAATAAATGGATGTAAAAGATGGAGGTTTACAGGCAATGAGTGCAGTTTTAAAGAAAAGCCTGGAAGTTGGGGGACGCCAACTTACATTGGAAACTGGTCGGATGGCCAAACAAGCTGGGGGCGCTATTTTTGCTAGCTATGGGGATACTATGCTTTTGGCGACAGCAACGCAATCGGCAAGTCCTAGAGATGGAATAGATTTTTTCCCATTAACCGTAGATTATGAAGAAAGATTGTATGCGGTAGGGAAAATTCCTGGAGGGTTTATCAAAAGGGAAGGTCGCCCTACTGAAAAAGCAATTTTGTCTAGCCGAATTATTGATCGTCCCATTCGGCCCTTGTTCCCAAAAGCTTATCGCAATGATGTACAAGTAGTGGCTACCGTTTTATCGGTAGATCAAAATAATCCGCCGGATATGGTGGCAATGATTGCAGCTTCCGCTGCTTTGCACATTTCTAATATTCCATTTGCCGGCCCAATTGGCGGAGTAGTAATTGGTTTGATTGACGGAAAGTTTATTTTAAACCCCAATACGGAAGAAGCAGAAGCAAGTTCCATGCATTTGTCCGTGGCGGGTACCAAAGATGCTGTTATGATGGTGGAAGCCGGTATGAAACAAATTCCGGAAGAAGTTGTTTTAGACGCTATTTTATATGCGCATGAAGAAATTAAAAAGATTGTTGCCTTTATTGAAGATTTTCGTGCAGAAGCTTTGGTAATGGGTTTAGCGAAAGAAAAAGTGGAATTTAATCCACCGGAACCTGATGCGGCTTTAAAAGAGGCAATTTATGCTTACGGTCAGCCATTGCTTTATGAAGCGGTACACAAAATTGCTGCGGAACGGCTGAGCAAAGCAGACCGCGATGCTTATTTAGATGAAATAAAAGCAGATATTACTGCTAAATTTATTGATGAAGAAGAAGAAAATAAAGCGGATATTGATGCTATCTTATACAGCTTGGAAAAAGAAGAGTTCCGTAAAATGATTGCCAAAGATAAATTACGTATTGATGGCCGTGCCTTAACAGAAGTCCGTCCAATTACTTGCGAAGTTGGCGTTTTGGCCAGAACGCATGGTTCTTCTTTGTTTACACGTGGGCAAACCCAAATTTTAAATGCTTGTACTTTGGGCGCCATGGGGGACGAACAAATTTTAGACGGCCTTGGCGTGGAAGATTCAAAACGTTATATGCACCATTATAATTTTCCTCCTTACAGTGTTGGGGAAACGAGACCCATGCGGGGACCTGGTCGCCGGGAAATTGGTCATGGGGCTTTAGCGGAACGCGCTTTGGAGCCGGTTATTCCCGGTGAAGATGTATTCCCCTATACGCTACGTTTGGTATCAGAAGCGATTGAATCTAACGGTTCCACTTCTATGGGTAGCGTTTGTGCCAGTACGCTTTCTTTAATGGATGCTGGGGTTCCCATTGAAGCGCCTGTGGCCGGGGTAGCCATGGGATTGATTAAAGATGGAGACGATATTACAATTTTAACGGATATTCAGGGCATGGAAGACTTTTTAGGGGATATGGACTTTAAAGTAGCCGGTACTGCCAAAGGCGTAACCGCTATGCAGATGGATATTAAAATTGCCGGTATCAATAAGGAAGTATTTACCAGAGCTTTGGCACAAGCAAAAGAAGGACGCATGCATATTATGGGCAAAATGATGGAAGCAATTAGTGAACCGCGGACAGAACTTTCTCCTTATGCCCCACGTATTATTCAAACCAAAATTCATCCGGATAAAATTCGGGAGGTAATTGGTTCCGGGGGTAAAGTCATTAAAAAGATTGTTGAAGAAACGGGAGCTCAAATTGATATTGAAGATGATGGTCGCGTGTTTATAGCTTGTGTGGATGCTGAAAAAGGCGAAAAAGCTTTGGAAATCATCAACAGCATTGTTGCCGAACCGGAAGTAGGAAAAATTTACCACGGCAAAGTTGTAAAAGTAATGGATTTTGGCGCTTTTGTGGAAATCATTCCCAGTGTTTTAGATTTGCCTGGAAAAGACGGGATGGTGCATATTTCGCAGTTAGATGATAAACGGGTAGCAAAAGTAGAGGATGTTTGCAAAGAAGGCGATGAGATTTATGTAAAAGTGCTGGCCATTGATCCGCAGGGTAAGGTTAAATTATCCAGGAAAGATGCTATGCATGAAATGCAAAAAGAAAAAAGTGAAGAATAAGAAGCATACCATTATAAGCATGAAAAAGCTCGGTAATTTACCGGGCTTTTTTTGTTTTATCTACTATTTTTTTGGCATAGACTGAAACAAAAAGCGTGTGTATTGGTGGTTAAAATGAAAAAAAGAATGATAAGAAAAATAATAAATTGTTTGGTATTGGGATGTTGTTTCCTTTTGGGAAGCGCTTCTTTTGCCCATGCGGCAGAGACCCCAAAAATTGCCGCAAAAGCTGCTGTCTTGATGGATCTTGATTCGGGTCAAATATTATGGGAAAAAAATAGCCTTGAGGCGTTACCTCCAGCTAGTACTACAAAAATTGTAACAGCCATCTTAGCTTTGGATATGGCTCCGTTAGATTTTTTATATACGGCTACCCCGCAAGCATCAGCAGTAGGAGAATCTAGCATTTATTTAGAAGCGGGCCAACAGTTTACGGTGGAAGAGCTATTGCGTGGCGCCTTAATTCCATCCGGGAATGATGCTGCCTATGCATTAGGGGAAGCCACGGCCGGAAGCGAAAATTTGTTTATTCATTGGTTGAATATCAAGGGCATGGTTTTGGGGGCTACTACAATAGAATTTTATAATGCCAACGGTTTGCCGAGCGAACAGCATAAAATTAGCGCTTATGATTTGGCTTTGATTACGCGTTATGCTATGCAGAATAGGATATTTGCTGAGATTGTAAAATTGCCAAATGATGTGATTGGGCAAAATGAAACCCGGCGTTATTTGAAAAATACCAATAAATTATTGTCTAATGAATATGTTATCGGGGTTAAAACGGGTACCACAGATGCCGCGGGAGCTTGTTTGGTGGCGGCTATGGAAAAAGATGGCAGACGGGTATTATCTGTTGTATTTCATAGTCCGGACCGTTTTCAGGAGTCTTTAGCATTATTAAATTATGGAGTGGAAAACTTTTATAATATCAATATTGCCCAAACTGGTGATTGTTTGGCTATCATTAAAAATAGAAGGCAAGAGGCCCTGCCATTATTGGCCGGTAATGATGGATGTTTTACCTTACCGCAAACAGTAAAAAAGGTACAAGAAAATTGGCAAATAAAAAAAGATTTACCGCAAAGTTATAATGTAGGAGAGGCGATGGGAGTTATGAACCTGACAGATGAAAATGGGCAACTTTGGGGAAAAATTGAATTGGTTAGCGGGGCAGCAAAAGAACAAAAAGGATTTTTTGTGTTTGTGGAGAATTTTATCCAGAATTGTAAAAAAAGATTTGCAGGCATATTGTAATCAGCCGTGTTTTAGGAGGGGGAAAATGGTTTATAGAGATGTGCTACCCAATGGCTTGCGGGTAATTACTTATCCCATGCCAAATGTTTATTCCGTTACTACTGGTATTTGGGTGGCAACGGGTTCGCGCTATGAAGAAAAACATTTAAACGGTATTTCGCATTTTTTAGAACATATGCTTTTTAAAGGGACTGAAAAAAGAAGCGCGAAGGAGATTGTAGAAGCAATGGAGTCTGTTGGCGGTATGATGAATGCTTTTACCTCGAAAGAACATACTTGCTATTATACAAAATCTCTAAGTGAAAACTTTAGTTTATCGATGGAATTATTAGCCGATATGTATTTGCATTCTACTTTCTTAAAAGAGGAATTTGATAAAGAAAAAAATGTAATATTAGAAGAAATTAGTATGTATGAAGATAGTCCGGAAGATGTGGCGCATGAGCTTTTTGATCGCATTATTTGGCCAGAAAATTCTTATGGTTGGCCTATCATTGGTAATTTGCAAACAGTGGGTGATATGACCAGAGATGATCTATATCAATATTATAAAAGTGTTTATGTCCCGGAAAATACTGTTATTGTGGTGGCCGGAAATATTACCAGAGAACAGGTTTTACAAGAAGTAGATAAATATTTCCGCAATTTTAAAGGCAGCTATAACCATATATTAGGGAGCCAGCCAGTGCCGCAAGCCGGACAATCTTTTGTTCATAAAGATATTGAACAGATGCATTTATGCATAGGTGTGCCAGGAGTAAGTACTACTGATCCTGATTTATATAAAGTGCTCCTTTTGGCTAATGCGCTAGGAGGCGGCGCTAGTTCTCGCTTATTTCAAGCAGCTAGGGAAGAAAGAGGCCTAACGTATAGCATTTATTCTTTCCATAATGGCTATACACAGGCAGGAGAATTCCTTTGCTATGCGGCAACCACACCAGCAAAAATGTCTGAAGTCGTAGAAGTAATCAGCAAACAGTTGAGCAATATTGTTAAAAAAGGGTTTACGAAGGACGAAATTGAGCGTTCTAAACAGCAATTAAAGGGATCCCTTTTAATGAGTTTAGAAAATTCGAGTTCTGTTATGAGCCGGTTGGGCAAATCGGAACTATCTTATGGCAAAATTATTACGATAGAAGAGAATGTGCAAAAATTATTGGCGGTGACTGCAGACGAAGTCAATGATATGGCCAAAAAGCTCCTGGAACCGCAAAAGCTTATTTATTCTGCAGTTGGGCCGCAAGAGTTCCCAATTACTTTAGAGGAAGTGTTAGCGTGAAGCTATTACAGATTCCGGTACAAACCTTAACCAATTATGAAGGATTGTCTTTGCCTGTTTACCAGACAATGGGAGCCGCTGGTATGGATTTGCTCGCTGCCGTGATGGAAGATGTGTTATTGCGACGCGGTCATTATCTTATGATACCAACGGGGATTAAAATAGCGTTGCCGCAAGGGTATGAGGCGCAAGTGCGGCCAAGAAGCGGTTTAGCGGCGAAACATGGTATTACTTTGTTGAATAGCCCGGGTACGATCGATAGTGATTTTCGCGGAGAAATCCAGGTAATTCTGATAAACTTGGGAGAAAAAGACTTTATCATAAAAAGAGGAATGCGGATTGCGCAAATGGTTTTTGCTCCTGTTTTGCAAGCGCAATGGCAGCCGGTTTTGCAATTAGAGGAAACGGAACGTAACGAAGGTGGTTTTGGCCATACCGGCATTTAAGCATATTAACAAGACAAGACGCATAAAATAAAATATCACATTTAGGTGGTGTTAAATATGCGTTTAAGCGAATTAGTGGGAAAACGAATTGTAAATATATATGACGGTGGCGTTTTAGGAACAGTGGGAGATTCTGATTTAATGGTAGATCCGGAAACGGGGGAAATATCCGCTATTATTTTACCTAGCCGTCAAGGAATGCGTTCGTGGCGGAATGAAAAAAGACAATTGATTGTTCCCTGGGAAGCAGTGCGAAAAATTGGTTCAGAAGTGATTGTGGTAGAAATAGATGGCCTGTATGGGAATAAAGCCTGGTAATAAAACCAGGCTTTTCTAATTGGGAAAAAGGATTTTTTGCCTTAAGCTCGAATAGTGTAGGAATTAACTTGAGGGAGGAAATAAAAAATGGGTAGAATTACTTTTCTAATGAACGGTGCCGCTGGAAAAATGGGCCGAGCAATGGCAACTGGTTTGATGCAAGAAGATGATTTACAAATTGTGGGGGCAGTGGATATTAAGTGCGCTGGACAAGATATTGGCTCTTTATGCGGCATGGATGCAGTAGGAGTTAAGATAGAAGAAAATTTAACAATGGTATTAGAAAAGACGAAGCCTCAAGTAATGGTAGATTTTACAAATCCGCAAGCAGTTATGAAAAATATTCGCACAGCGATGGAACATAAAGTTGCCGTTGTGGTCGGCACAACTGGTTTAGGAGAAGCGGAACTGCAAGAAATTGATAATTTAACTAAAATTTGGCAAACGCCAGCTTTTGTAGCTCCAAATTTTGCTTTAGGAGCGGTATTGATGATGCAATTTGCAGAGATTGCCGCGCGTTATATGCCGCATGTTGAAGTGATTGAAAAACATCATGATCAAAAAATA
The DNA here is from genome assembly GCA_944391215.1 of uncultured Clostridia bacterium. GTDB lineage: Bacteria > Bacillota > Dehalobacteriia > UBA4068 > CALXSR01 > CALXSR01. The sequence continues at coordinate 83,632 of CALXSR010000052.1, read as the reverse complement.
GACGCGCCTTCTGGTACCGCGATTTCAACTTTAGAGCGGATTGCGCAAGGACGGAAAGTATTTACGCAAGGCGCTCCCAATGAATTTGAAAAAATCAATGGCAGTCGGGGCGGAGATTTCCAAGGTATGCGGGTCCATAGCGTTCGCTTACCAGGTTTTGTAGCCAGTCAAGACGTGATTTTTGGCGATACGGGGCAAACCTTAACCATAAGTCATAATTCTATTTCGCGGGATTCCTTTGTGCCCGGTGTTTTATTGGCGGTAAGAAAGGTATTGGGATTACAAGGGCTAACTTATGGTTTAGAAAAAATTATGTAAAGGCTGATGTTGCTTGGAAAAGACCGGTGCTAATAGCACCGGTCTTTCTTTTTTTACATATAATGGAATAGATTGATGGGGTAAGGGGGGTTATTATATCTGTGGAAAGAAAAGGACTGGTATTGGTTGCAGGCGGTGATACCAGGGAATTGGTATTATTGAAAGGCCTTTTGCATGCTGGTTATCCTGTTTGGGCTTTTGGATTGCCTTGGGAGAAATTACCAGAAGGCGTCGTATATTGCAATGACTTATCGGCCGCACTGCAAAAAGCAACCGCTTTAATTTTACCTATGCCGGGTATCAGCAATGATGGGCAATTATTTGCGCCTCTTTCTACTGTAGAACATTTGCCAAAAAGTGTTTGGAGCAATTTGCCGGCAGATACTCCGGTATTAGTAGGAAAAGCATCTGCCTTTTTAAGGGAATTAAGTCGGGAAAATGGTTGGCATTTGATGGAAACGGCAGAAATGGATCGCATTGCGATTCCTAATGCAGTCCCAACTGCAGAGGGGGCAATTCAGCTCGTTATGGAAGAATTATCAGAAACAATTTATGGTTGTACGATGCTGGTTTTGGGGTATGGCCGGGTAGGAGAGGCCTTGGCTATACGCTTAAAAGCATTGGGGGCAGTTGTAAAAGTAGTAAATCGTGGCGAGGAAAAAAGAAAAATGGCGCAAAGGGATGGCTTAGAAACTGCTGGGATGGAGGATCTTCCACGTTTGGCTGCGCGAGCTAAAGTTATTTTTAATACGGTACCGGCCATGGTTTTACCTGCCACTGTTTTAAAAAGAATGCCGGCAGACGCTATTGTGGTTGATTTGGCTTCCAAACCAGGTGGTACAGACTTTCAAGCGGCACAAAGTTTCGGAATCCGGGCATTTTTAGCAAGCGGCTTACCGGGTAAGGTGGCTCCGGATAGTGCGGGAAAGATATTGGCAGAAAATTATCCATTATTGTTGGATGGTTTTTTTGGAAGAAGCAGTTAGGGAAAGGGGGTTTTTCAGTGAATTCTTTAGAAGGGTTAAAAATTGGTTGGGCTTTAACCGGCTCTCATTGTACGCTAGAACAATATATGGAACAAATGAGAAAAGCAATTCAGGAAGATGGCGCAACTGTTATGCCAATTTTATCGGCTAGCGTAGATGGTACGGATAGTCGATTTGGTACAGCGGAAAGCTGGAAGAAAAAAATGAATGATATGGGGTGTGCAGCACCGATTACGAAAATAACGACAGCAGAACCGATTGGGCCTAAAAAATTGTGTGATGTTTTGGTGGTGGCGCCTTGTTCCGGTAATACGATGGCGAAATTAGCGAACGGAATTACCGATTCCTCTGTTTTAATGGCTGTCAAAGCGCATTTGCGTAATGAAAGACCAGTTGTTTTAAGCATTGCGACAAACGATGCCTTGGGATTTAATGCAAAAAATTTAGGACTGTTATTGAACAGTAAAAATATTTTCATGGTCCCGTTTGGGCAAGATGATCCGGATAAAAAACCAAATTCTTTATTGTCTGATCCACAAAAAATAAAAGATACGATACTTTTCGCATTAAAAGGGAAGCAAATTCAGCCTTTGGTCTTGCAATACAAATCTTAAATGGTATATAATAGACGAAATACAAAACCAAATAGAAAAATGCAAAATAATTGCAGGGAGGCTATTCAAATGAAAAAGTACAATGTGGGTATTGTAGGAGCAACGGGCGCAGTAGGTCATGAGCTTCTCAAGGTTTTGGCTGAAAGAAATTTTCCCATTGCCGATCTGAAGCTTTTGGCGTCGGAACGGTCGCATGGTAAGAAGATAAATTATCAAGGTAAGGAATACACAGTAGAAGCAACAACGGAAAATTCTTTTGCTGGATTGGATTTAGTTTTCTTTGCCGGGGGTTCCGCTAGTAAAGCATATGCACAGCCGGCTGTGGATGCCGGGGCGGTAGTTATTGATAATAGCAGCACGTTTCGCTATGATCCGGAAGTTCCCCTTGTTGTACCAGAAGTGAACCCGGAAGATGTTCGGTGGCATAAAGGGATTATTGCGAATCCGAATTGTTCGACGATTCAAATGGTGGTGGCCTTAAAACCATTGCACGATGCGGGGGTAATTAAGCGTTTAATTGTATCCACCTATCAAGCTGTATCTGGTGCCGGTAAAGAAGCTATCGACGAATTGACGGATCAAGTATCGTCGATTGTAAAAGGGGAAGAAGCGGTTGCCAAAGTATTCCCATACCAAATTGCTTTTAACCTAATTCCCCATATTGATAAGTTCTTAGAAGAAGATTATACCAAAGAAGAAATGAAGATGGTTTGGGAAACGCAAAAAATTATGCATGCTCCAGACATGAAAATTTGTGCTACCACGGTACGGGTGCCTGTTTATCGGAGCCATTCGGAATCCATTAACATAGAATTAGAAAAAAATATTACACCGGATGAAGCACGTGCTTTGTTTGCCAAAGCGCCTGGTATTATCGTAATAGATGATCCGGCAAATTTAAAATATCCGATGCCCTTATTTGCATCTGATACCGATGAAGTTTATGTCGGTCGGATTCGCCGTGATATTTCTTGTGATAAAGGGTTGGCTTTTTGGGTAGTTGCTGACCAAATTCGAAAGGGAGCTGCCACCAACAGTATTCAAATTGCTGAATTGTTGATTCAGGAAAACTTACTTTAATTTGTTAGTTAATTAGGAGGGGGTTTTTATGATTTTTGGTAATGTTGTGACAGCTATGTTAACCCCGTTTCATGCTGATGGCACAGTCAATTACGAAAAAGCGCAAGAATTAGCCGTTTATTTGTTAGAAAATGGTAGTGATTCCATATTGGTAGCGGGTACGACAGGAGAAAGTCCTACTTTGACCGGTGAAGAAAAAATACAGTTATTAAAAGCGGTGAAAGAGGCGGTAGGCAATCGGGCTAAAATTATTTGCGGTTCTACCAATAATAATACCCAGGCTTCTGTCGATATGACAAAAAAGGTGTCAAAAATGGGAGCGGATGGTATTTTAGCCGTAGTTCCCTATTACAATAAACCACCCCAAGAAGGGTTATACCAGCATTTTAAGGCAATTGCCGAATGTACGGATTTACCGGTTATTCTTTATAATGTAACAGGACGTACTGGTACCAACATGCAGCCGGAAACGGTGGCAAGGTTGGCGGAAATTAAAAATATTGCGGCGGTAAAGGAAGCCGGCGGTTCTGTAGAACAAGCTGCTAAAATTCGTTCTTTATGTAAGGAAGATTTTGCGATTTATTCTGGGGACGATGCTTTGACTTTACCGATGCTTGCGGTAGGCGCCTGCGGTATTATTAGTGTGGCTGCGCATATTTGGGGAAAAGAAATTCAACAAATGGTGCAAAGTTACCATGATAAGAATACGCAAGCTGCAAAAGAAATGCATTTACATTTATTAAAGGCGTTTAAAACGATGTTTATTACATCGAATCCGATTCCAGTAAAAGCGGCTATGAATTTGTTAGGTTGGAATTTGGGGCCTTTCCGCTTACCTTTGGTTCCTCCGAGCAGTGCAGAAGAACAAATTATTCTGCAAACTTTGCAGGAATATGGTCTAAAATAAACTTTTTGCGAGTGGATATTTCTGGTTGATTCATGGTATAATAATTACATATTACCAAGCAATGCCCGGTTTGGTTAATAGCCAATCGGGCTTTTGTTTTGTATCTATTTTATATTTGTATTTTAACATACCGGAAGTTGAGCCCGGTATGCTTATGATAAATAAAAACATAATGATATTAAGGAGACATTTATATGGACGCAAGTAAAGAGAAAGATGTGGCTGCTTCAAAAAGCGGAAGGGTGGCGTCTATTCTTTCTTCTTTGCCTGGGAAGAAACCGGTAAAAAATGTAGAAAAAAATACCGGGAAAACACCTGGGGAAAAACAGGGAACTTCTAATTATAATCAGACGAAAAGCAATGTTGGTAAAAAGAATCTTCCCACAGCAAAAAGAGTAGAAAAAATAAACAAAAAGAATGAGAAAGAAACAAATGCCGCCAATAGTACTGGTAATAAAAAAAGCCGAGGGCGGCGCCCAAACCATAATAATGGTAGTGCGAAATTATCGATTATTCCTTTAGGGGGATTGGGCGAAGTTGGGAAAAACATGACTGTTTTCAAATATGGCAATAATATTATTGTGGTTGATTGTGGCGTTATGTTCCCAGAAGAAGAATTATTGGGTATTGATTTGGTAGTGCCCGATTATACCTATTTGGTAGAAAATAAAGAAATGGTACGGGGAATCTTTTTAACGCATGGCCACGAGGATCATATTGGATCATTACCTTATTTATTAAAAGCATTGGATGTGCCTGTTTATGGCTCAAGGCTTACGCTAGGCCTGTTAAGCGTAAAATTAAAAGAACATCATTTAAATGATGTGAAATTGCAAGAAGTGAAGGCCCATGACACCATTACGGCGGGACCTTTTAAAGTAGAATTTATTCGGCTTTCTCATAGTATTCCAGATTCTATGGGCATGGCTATTCATACTCCAATTGGAACAGTTTTACATGTGAGTGACTTTAAAATGGACATGAATCCCATTGACGGACAAATGATGGATTTTGGCCGCATTGCAGCTTTGGGAGAAGAAGGGGTATTGCTTCTTTTGGCAGATAGTACCAATGCGGAGCGAGAAGGCTATACGGCGTCAGAAAAAACAGTAGGAGATCGTTTTGATACCATTTTTCGCAATATTTCCGGTCGCATTATTTTAACTACATTTGCTTCTAATGTGCATCGTATTCAGCAAGCAATTTGGGCAGCGGAACAAAATAACCGTAAAGTGGCGGTTTTAGGTCGTAGTATGGAAAATGTTACAAGCATAGCGCGGGAAATGGGTTATTTGCAATGTAAAAAAAATACAATGATCGATATTGACCAGGTAAAAGATTATCCGGATAAGCATGTATTGATTATTACCACAGGAAGTCAGGGAGAACCAATGGCCGGCTTAGCCCGTATGGCCAAAGGGGAACATCGTCAGGTACAAATTAAAGAAGGCGATACGATTGTTATTTCAGCTAGCCCAATTCCCGGAAATGAAAAATCCATTTCGCGTACCATTGATAATTTGTACCGTTTGGGCGCTAATGTTATGTATGAACGTTCTTTGGGTATTCATGTATCTGGTCATGCTAGTCAAGAGGAATTAAAGGTACTTTTAACGATGGTAAAGCCTACTTTCTTTGTGCCTATTCATGGCGAATACCGTATGCTTTATAAGCATAAATGCTTAGCAGAAAGTGTGGGTATTCCTGCTAATCATATTTTTGTAATGGAAAATGGTCAAGTTTTAGATATCAATAAAAAGCAGGGAAAAATTAGTGGTACGGTACCTTCCGGTCGTATTTTAGTAGACGGCTTGGGGGTTGGTGATATCGGAAATTCCGTTTTGAAAGATCGCAAACAATTATCAGAAGATGGGATTGTTATTTTAACTTTAATTATGGATAAGGACGGTCGAAAAATTATTGCTGGGCCGGATATTGTTTCCCGAGGTTTTATCTTTGCCCAAGATTATGAGGATTGGCTAAAAGAATTAAAAGCAAAATTAGAACAGCAATTAAATACTTATCTGCAAGACAGCGGGGAATATGATTTTAATCGTTTGCGCAATATAATGCGGGAAACAACAAGCAAACAAGTTTTTGCTCGAACACATCGGCGACCAATTATTTTACCTATTATTACCACGATCAGTTAAGAATAGGGAAAATAGCATAAAAAGTATCAAAAAAGGAATAATAACTTCCAGTCAATCTATTTGCGAAAGGATGGTTTTTATGAAAAACCAGGCAATATTGGCGGGAAGTTCTTTTTTACCCGTTATGCCAGTAAATGAAATTAATCCGGATAACGAACCTTTAGATACCGATGAAGACAATCAGCAAGAGACAAAACCAGTAGTCCAAACAGAATTGTTAAATGAAATGGGGCAGTTGCAACTCCCTAAAGAGCCAAATAACGGGATTCATGTTATTACAATTATTGGTCAAGTGGAAGGTCATTTGGTCATGCCGCCGCAAAACAAAACTACCAAGTATGAGCATATTATCCCGCAATTGGTGGCAGTTGAGGAATCTCCCGATGTGAAGGGGTTAATTATTATTTTAAATACGGTAGGCGGCGATGTTGAAGCTGGTTTGGCTATGGCCGAGATGATTGCTAGTTTATCAAAACCTACGGTATCCTTGGTTTTGGGTGGCGGACATAGTATTGGGGTCCCCTTGGCAGTATCTGCAGATCGTACCTTTATTGCCTCTACCGCGACAATGACCATTCACCCAATTCGCTTGACTGGTTTGGTGGTAGGGGTGCAACAAAGTTTTGATTATTTAGACCGTATGCAAGATAGGGTTATTGGCTTTATTACCAAGCATTCTCATATCAAAGAAGAAAAATTTCGCGAATTGATGTTAGCTACAGGCGAACTAGCGCGCGATATTGGTACTATTTTGGTGGGAAAAGATGCGGTAGAATGTGGTTTAATTGATGAAACGGGCGGTTTGCAGGAAGCACTATCTTATTTAAATAAAATGATTGTCCAAAGGGAAAAAGAAAAATCTAAAAAAGGGAAACGTAAAGGAAAAAATACAAAGGAAGTGAATTAAAGATGCTTCTTTGGAGTATTATTCCGGAAGAAATTGTATTTAACGGTTTTGAACAAGCGCAAGAATATGAATCTTTTCAGTATTTGGGAAGAGATGTTTTAGTTACTAAGGAGAAAAATGGGGAAAGAAAAATTGTTCGTTTATTAAGTAGTAACCCGAAAGATTATTGTGATCGGCGCTTTTCTCCTGGCGCCACCATAAAAATGTAAAAATTTGATGAATTTTTTCGAACTTGGCTATAGTCAAGTTTCCCTCTTAATGATATAATGATAACTGGTGTATTTTGTCTTTATGCCATAACTTAAGGGGGATTTACATACATGGTAATGAGTGTTTTGAGCCTCTTTGGCGGCTTAGCTTTATTTATCTATGGTATGACCAATATGGGAACCGGTCTGCAAAAAATAGCTGGGGACCGCATGCGGAGTATATTAAGCGCTCTGACAAGTAATCCTATTTTAGGGGTTCTATTGGGTACTGTTGTTACTGCTATTATTCAGAGCAGTAGCGCAACTTCCGTTATGGTAATCGGTTTTGTTAACGCCGGGTTAATGACTTTGAAACAGGCGGTAGCCGTTATTATTGGTGCTAATATTGGTACTACGGTTACAGCTCAATTGATTGCCTTTGATTTAGGCGATTATTATTTGCCTATTTTAGCATTTGGTTTTTTAATTTATTTTATTGCGAAAAAAAATACATTGAAGTATACGGGTTTTGTTTTCTTCTCCTTTGGCCTTCTTTTTATGGGCATGGAAATTATGAGTAGTTCTATGGTTCCTTTACGAGATTCCGTTATGTTCCAGGATTTTATTATTCGTTTTGGTGGCCATAGCGTTTTAATTTTATTAATTGGGATGCTTATTACATTTGTTGTGCAAAGTAGTAGTGCTACGATTGGTATTTTGATTGCTATGAGTTCGCAGGGGTTAATTGGTTTAGACGTTGCTTTACCGGCTATGCTGGGGATGAATATTGGAACTTGTATTACCGCTATGTTAGCTAGTATTGGCACTAAACTGAATGCTAGAAAGGCCGCGCTTTCTCATGTTTTATTTAATGTAATTGGCGCTATATTATGTATGTTGTTTTTGCCCTATTTTAAAATTTTGGTAGAAACATTATCTTCCGGGGCGGATATTGCCCGGCAAATTGCCAATGCGCATACCATCTTTAACTGCATCACTACCATTATTTTATTACCTTTTATCAATCAGTTTGTTGCTTTAGTTAACCGTATTATGCCTGGGGAAGAAAGAGTGATTGTAAAGGGACCTCTTTACTTGAACAATAAAAGCATCGCTACTCCTAGTATTGCTATTTCCCTAGCAAAAAAAGAATTGACCCGTATGGGAGAGTTGGCAACTGAGAATTTTGAAAATGCTATGCAGGCTTTTTTTTCAAAAGGATAAAGAACAGATAAAAGATGTGATGGAAAAAGAAGATGTGATAGATAGCTTGGAAACGGCAATTAATACTTATTTATCAAAAGTAGCGCAACAAGGCTTAACGGATCATGATTCGGCTATAGTAACCGGTTTAATTCAGGCAACGCATGACTTTGAACGAGTGAGTGATCATTCTACCAATATTTGTGAATTAGCGCAAACCAGTATGGATGAAAATTTGTATTTTTCTTCTTTGGCTTTAGAGGAACTGCGTACGATGGCGGCTTTAACAAGCGATATTTTGTATAGTGCCATTGAGGGGTTGAAAAAAAGCGACATTATGTATGCGAAGCGAATTTTAGCCCAGGAAAATGCCATTGACGATATGGAAAAGATACTGCGCAAAAGCCATATTACGCGTTTAAGTGATGGAAAATGTATTCCGGCTTCCGGCATTGTCTTTTTGGATATGATTGGTAATTTAGAGCGGGTAGGGGACCATGCAAATAATATTGCTCGTGTTATTCAGCAAGATTTATAATAAAAAATTTGTAAATTAAAATAGGCTAAGAAGCATAACTAGGTTATGCTTCTTTTTTGAAGGATTTTATTTCCTAAATGGAGAAATGAATTATGTTAAAATGGAGGTGGATTTCTTGGCTCAGACAAAATCAAAAACCAAAAAGAGTACAAGTACAGCAAAAGTAAAAAGCGCAAAAAAGAAACGCCAGGATGAAATATATGGAATTCTTTTAATTTGTTTGGGATTATTATTGCTTATTAGCTTGCTTTTAGCGGGAGATGCTACAGAATCCGGTAAAGCGGGTCGTTTTTTAGTAAATATTGCGACCGGCCTGGCCGGAAAAGGGAAACTTTTGCTCCCATTTTTTTGTATTGTTTGGGGTGGTTCCGTTTTTATGGGCAAAAAACAGTCCTGGCGTGGGCAACGTTTTTTGGGCGTGTTTTTCATTTTTGCCTCTATTTTATCTTTTTTCCATTTAAAAGAAGAATTAATGTTTCTCACTTATTATCTAACCAATGGGTTGCAGGGAGCCGGCGGTGGAGTAATAGGCGCTATTTTTTCTTTTTTCACCCGGTTTATTTTTGGGCAAACAGGTTCTATTATTATTTTAACCGCTATTTTACTAATCGGTATTATGTTGTTATTGGATATTTCTTGGGTTGATATATTTGCTAAACTTTATAATAAATGGCAGGGCTGGCGAAAAGATAGAAGTCGGAGAATTGCTGAAAAAGAAAAAGAAGAGCGCCGAGAATTGCGGGAATTGGAACGGGAAAGAAAAAGAGCAGTGGATGGCCCGCCGCCTGTAATGGAGCGTAAATTTGCTTCTCCTCCTCCCTTGATTATTGATCATGAGGCGGAAGAGGTTATGCAGACAACAGCTGAAATAGCTCCTGTAATTACGGAAAGTAAAGGAAGTCCGGCAGCCAATGGTGCAGAAGCGCAAGATGTGGGAAAAGCAACGACGATGAAAAAAAACCCATTTTCTCGCGACTTTTTGATGCAGGTTTCTAAAAAACAAGAAGAAGCAATGCAGGAGGAAAAAAGAGAAAGGCCAATTATTCGGCAACTGGATAGAGAAGAGGATGGGTTAAAAGTTAGGAAAGAAATTCGTGGTGCGGATATTGATTGCGATATCCCGTGCGAATTGCCTAAGACGAATTCTACTAACAAACTAGGGAATGAAGAGCATAGTATGCAGAAACCTGAGAGACCCTATGTGTTGCCATCTACCAATTTACTGACCGCGGGCATTAAAGTAAGAAATCCGCGCATGAATACTGCGATTACGGAGAATATTGAAAAATTAGAAAGCACTTTAAGCAGTTTTGGGGTTGAGGTGAAGGTTACACAAGTTGTTTCAGGGCCTGCTATTACGCGTTATGAATTGCAACCTTCTCCCGGGGTGAAAGTAAGCAAAATTGTGAATTTAGCGGACGATATTGCTCTTTCTTTAGCTGCTTCCCAAGTACGTATTGAAGCGCCTGTGCCTGGCAAATCGGTTGTGGGCATTGAAGTGCCGAAGGATGAAGTATCTACTGTTTATTTTCGCGATGTACTGGAAAGCGCCATTTTTAAAGAAAATAATTCAAAATTAAGTTTGGCTTTAGGAAAAGATATTACTGGAGAAGCCATTGTGGGCGATTTGGCGAAAATGCCCCATTTATTGATTGCCGGGGCTACCGGGGCCGGGAAAAGTGTGTGCATCAATACTATTATTGCCAGTATTTTATACAAAGCGACGCCAAAACAAGTAAAATTTTTATTGATAGATCCAAAAAAAGTAGAAATGACCAGCTACATTGGTTTACCGCATTTAATTTCCCCTGTTGTTACTGATCCTAAAAAAGCGGCGGGTGCTTTAAAATGGATTGTTGGCGAAATGGAAAAACGGTATTCCTTGTTTGCTGGAACGGGTGTGAAGGATTTTCAAGGGTATAATAAAGCGCACGAAGATGATCCTTTACATCAAATTGTAGTAATTATTGATGAATTAGCCGATTTGATGATGGTAGCTCATAATGAGGTGGAAGAATCTATTTGTCGTTTGGCGCAAATGGCAAGAGCGGCCGGAATCCATTTGGTGGTGGCTACTCAAAGGCCATCGGTGGACGTTATTACGGGCTTAATTAAAGCGAATATTCCTTCTCGGATAGCCTTTGCTGTTACTTCCAATACAGATAGCCGGACTATTTTAGATATGGGCGGCGCGGAAAAGTTGCTTGGTAAAGGGGATATGTTATATCATCCAGTGGGGTTACCAAAACCGCTGCGCGTACAAGGGGCTTTTATTTCAGAACAAGATACGCAAAAGTTGGTGGCTTATTGTTGTAAACAAGCCAGCCCTGTTTATATGGATACTGTAGTGGCAGAAAGTCCCGTTGAAAAGAAAGTAAGCCCTGTTGATAAAGACGCTTTGTTTTTAGAGGCCGGACGGCTGATTATTAATACGGGACAGGCTTCTACCAGCTTTTTACAAAGAAGGTTGAGTATTGGTAATCCAAGAGCGGGCCGTTTGATGGATATGTTACAGGAAGCAGGTGTTGTTGGCGGTCCAGATGGGGCAAAGCCACGCACTATTTTAATGACTTTGCAAGAATTTGAAGAAACCTTTAGCGCATAATGGTGAATTTAGAATAAATATGCTATAATAAAAGATATTTTGTGACCATTGTTTTTGAGTATGAAGTAAATTGTTTTGCATTTACTTGCGGAGGTATATGGCTTGAAACAATTGGGTGATTGGTTAAGACAAGCTCGTATGGAAAAAGGCCTGAGTTTGGAACAAGTGGAAGAGCTCACTAAGATTCGGGTGAAATATTTAAAAGCCTTGGAAGATGGCGATTTGGACAGTTTGCCTGGTCGGGTGTATACCATTGGATTTTTACGTACTTATGCCCAGGTGGTAGATTTGCATGCGGATAATGTGATTGCTTATTTTAAAGAACATGTCCCAGAACAAGAGCAAGTAACGGTGCCAGTTGACCAGACAATTGTCTATAAATCAAGAAAAAGAACACAGCGGAATAATTTGATTGCTTTCCTTTTATTGGGTGTTTTGGTGATTATATTATTAATCGCCGGGATTTATTGGTTTACCCATCGGGGAACAGGAGAACCCGGGGAAGGATTAATAGATCCGAATCCTGTCGTAACAGAACCTTATAGCGGTATGGGGATTGGCGACTATTATTATGCTTTATATCGCGATTTAGAACCGAAACCGGAGCCGCCGCCTGTTGTGGAAGAGCCACCGCCGCCTACTACTGTAAAAGTAACGGTAACAGCATATGCCGGCTCTTGTTGGATTGGTGTGCAGATAGATGGCGGCTATGTGGACTATACTTTGGGGAATGGGGAAAGCCGTACTTTTGAAAGTAGGGAGCCTATTGTGATTAAATACGGGAATGCTGGCGCAGTTGCTGTCGATTGTAATGGTGAGATAGAAAAACCCTTGGGAACGGATGGGCAGGTTTTAACACGTACCTATGCACTGAATACGGAGGATAATGATTAAATTGCAAAATACTGTTTATTTGGCTAGTTTGGGATGTTCCAAAAATCAGGTGGATAGTGAAATCCTTTTGGGTTTATTACAACAAGAAGGATATGTCATAGTAGAAGAACCGCAGGACGCTGATATTATCATCGTGAATACCTGCGGTTTCATTCAGTCTGCCAAAGAATAGGCTATTGAAACCATTTTAACGATGGCACAGTATAAAGAAAAAGAGTTTGGCCAATGTCAGTTATTGATTGCGATGGGGTGTTTAGTACAAAGATATGCCGAAGAGTTAATGCATGAAATCCCTGAGGTGGATGGATTCTATAAAGTAGGGGAGTTGGCCCCATTGCTTTGTCAAATAAATGGTTTTGCTAAGTTACGTAGTTGTGTGCCTAAAATGGATAATACCATATATTGTCGGCGTAAATTATTGAGTCCTGGTCATTTTGCTTATTTACGCATTGCTGATGGTTGTAATAATTGTTGTGCGTATTGTGCAATTCCTGCTATTCGGGGTAAATATAGCAGTCGACCAATGGAAGATATTATAGAAGAGGCTAAAATACTAGCGCAGAGAGGCGTAAAAGAACTTATTCTAGTGGCGCAGGATACGACGAATTATGGAAAAGATTTATATGGCAGCTACTATTTGCCTACTTTATTAAAAAAACTTTGTCGCTTGCCTTTTTTGTGGATTCGTATTTTATATACTTATCCGGATCGTATTACGGACGAATTATTACAAGTAATGACAGAAGAAGAAAAAATTTGTCCTTATTTGGATATTCCTTTGCAGCACAGTGAGAAAAGTGTTTTACAGGCTATGAATCGGCAAGGGGATAGTGCGCAACTTTTAGACCTATTAGCAAAATGTCGGGCATATATTCCTAATATCGCAATTCGAACTACTTTGATGGTTGGTTTTCCTGGGGAAACAGCTGCAGATTTTAAAAACTTATTGTCCTTTATAGAAAAGGCGCAGTTTGATTGGGTGGGAGTTTTCTCTTTTTGCCCAGAAGATGGAACCAAGGCGGAAACAATGAAAGGACAAATTCCGGATTGGATTAAGCAAAGCCGACAGGATAAGGCAATGCAATTATTAGCGGGTATTTCGGCACAGAAAAGGGCTGCCCGTATTGGTAAAATTTTTACGGTTTTGATTGAGGAATTACCGGTTGCAGGAAGTCCTTATTATGTGGGCCGTTGTTGTTATCAAGCGCCGGAAGTAGACGGGGTAATTTATGTAGCGGCTGAGCAGCTTAATGTTGGCGATGTGGTAGAAGTAGAAATTACCGATAGCGATATTTACGATTTGAAAGGTAGGTTGATTCGCTAGTGAATTTAGCCAATAAAATTACCTTAGCTCGTATCTTTCTGGTTCCTGTTTTTTTGATTGTTTTGTTAACAGAAATACCTGAATATGGTAGTTTATTAGCGGCGATTATTTTTATTGTTGCGGCTAGTACTGATGGGTTGGACGGATACATTGCTCGTTCTAGAAAGCAGGTTACTACTTTAGGAAAATTTTTGGATCCTTTGGCAGATAAACTTTTGGTATCAACTGCTTTGATCGCCCTTTTGCAATTAGATAAAATTAGCGCTTGGTTTGTTATCATCATTATTAGCAGAGAGTTTGCTGTTACCGGTTTGCGTACGATTGCTGCGGCAGAAGGTGAAGTGATATCTGCCTCTAAACTAGGTAAAATAAAAACAATTGTACAAATTGTTGCGATTTCCGGTTTGATTTTATACGATTCCCCGGTTATTTTGTCCATATTTGGTAATACCATTATCAATACTTTGATTTATTGGATAGGTCAGATTACTTTATGGTTAGCAGTATTTTTTACCGTTTATTCTGGGGTCGATTATTATTTAAAATGTCAGCATTTATTATTTAAAAAATAAGAGGCAAATATGCAAATAAATCGTTTAGCTAAAAGTATAATTGAAGAACTAATTGCAAATAAAAAACGTATTTCTGTGGCGGAGTCTTGTACTGGAGGCTTAGTGGCGGCAGCGCTAACCTCTATTCCAGGCAGTTCCGCCTGTTTTGATTATGGAGTGGTTACTTACAGCAATGAAGCGAAAAAGACTTTTTTACAAGTGCCAGAAACGATTTTAAATGCTTATGGTGCGGTTAGTGAACAAACTGCTTTAAAAATGGCAGAAGGTGTTGCTGCAATAAGGCAAACAGATATGGCTTTGGCAACTACGGGTATTGCTGGTCCGGGCGGAGGAAGCAAGCAAAAACCAGTCGGTTTAGTTTATATTTCTTGTTTTTATTGCGGGAATGTGATTGGCAAGGAATGTCACTTCGAAGGAAATCGCGAGGAAATTCGTTTACAGTCCGTGCAAACGGTTTTACAATTAGCCTTAGATACATTAACATTAAATCAAGTTAGGAGTTAAAGGAATGAGAAAGCAATATCTTTTATCCGTTCTTATTATGGCATTATGTATTGGCGGGATTTTAAGTGGTTGCGGTAAAAAAGATGCCAATTTTATAACCTATCAGAATGAGCAAAGTGGCTATACCCTAGAGGTACCGGATACGTTTGTGAATCAGAATCAACTGGAAGAAAAAAACCAGGTTTTATTTGTGTCAGAAAATCCACCGGCTAGTTTAAATATCATGATGGAGGTTGGGGGATACAATTATTATACCCCACAAGAATTGGCTGAAGAAATGATGAATCGTTTAACAGCCGATTTTACCGAAAAGAAGGAAGTAAATACGCAGCGCATTGCCAAAGGCACTTATGATATTCGTATTGTTTATAGTGGTAAGAATGCTGCTGGAGATGATGTTACATTAGACTTGGTTATTTTGGAGCCAATTAGCGGCGTCCATTATTATTTGCTTTTGACTGTACCTAGCAAGGGGTATGGCGATTGGGATAAAGATTGGCAAACGATGTTTCGTAGCTTTAAGGTGACCAAAACAGAAGATGAAATTTATCAAGTTTTGCGCCCTAATGAGGAAGAAAAAACGGAAAGTGATGGGCAACCGGATGGCGGCCAAGCGGAAGAGACGGAGCAAAACCCGGATATAAATTCATAATTGAGTAATAATCAGGAGGTAAAAGGGGTTTCTTTGCCTCCTTTTATTTTTCATGAATTCTTCACAAAGCGACGTTATTGTATAACTCTTTTCTTTCTTGCTATAATAAAAAAGAAGGAAGGGAATTAGAATTCATGACCAAAGAGACTTTCATAAATATTTGTAGAACCGTAATAAAAAATGCGGTTCATTTTATTAGTATTTTAGCTTTTATCAGTATTTTTGCTTTACTGTTTGGAACAAAAAATATGTTGCCAGGTATTGCCATTCAAGTGGGAATGCAAATGTTCCCAAGTTGCAATATTATAATGAAGCCGAAGCAATTTGCTTCGTTTATTTTTGCCCTTTATTTTAGTTGCGGATTGATTGCAGCCTTTTCTTTATCCAATCTTTGGTTAGGTTGTATGCTGAATTTTGTTATGGTTGCTATCATTTTACTTTTCACTTGCGAACCCAAGGAATTGGGGTTGCAGATGCCGTTTTTATTGTGCTATATTTTTTGTCAGGTTATCCCGGTATATGGACAGGATTTAGTATTGCGCCTATTGGGGTTAGCGATAGGGGCTATCTTTGTTGTGGTAGTTACGTTGTACGCCTGGCAAAAACGTGGTTATGGAGCAAGGAAAATGATTTCATTACCGAAGCAAATAAAGCTTTGTGCACAAAAACCGTAGTTTTATTTTGCGTATGGGGGGCGGGTATTTCTTGCGCTATGTTTATCGGTCAGGCATTCCATCTTACAAAACCGCTTTGGATTAGTATTGTAGTTATGTCGCTAACCAAACCGGAATTCCAGCATACGATACAATATATGAAATATCGTTTTGCGGGTACTGTGATTGGTAGCATATGCTTTCTTGTTTTCTGTTGTTGGTTAATTCCTGATGATGATACCATTTATTTGATCTTGTTTATTGGTTTTATCACCATGTTTTCTTTTGCTAAACAGTATAAATACCAACAGATAGCCAATGCCATCAATGCCTTGAATGCTTCTTTGGTATTATTTGATGCTTCTGTAGCAATAAAAAATCGTATTTTTTGCCTTTTCGATGGGATTGCTATTGTTTTAGGGATGCACCTGGCGGACAGGTGGTATCAATCAAGGCTTCCTATTTGGCGAAAGAAAAAGGAAACGTTTATGGCCGACTTGCCACAATTAGAAGGGCATGTTTGGTAGAGCTTTTTTATCAATTGAATCCTGATAAAAAAGAAAAAGCCCACTTTTATCAAGTGGGCTTTTTGGTGCGGCAGAAGGGACTTGAACCCATACCCTAGCAATAGGACTAGAACCTGAATCTAGCGCGTCTGCCAATTCCGCCACTGCCGCTTAACGAAAGTAAATATATCATAAAAGGTATAAAAATGCAAGGGTTTGGCTTACGAGAAAAATACTTCGACAAGGATAGTAAAATGGGTTAAAATGGAGAAAATACAATAGTAAGATAAAGTTAGCATAAGGCAAGTAGGAAAGAGGCAACATGATATGAATAAATTGGATTATAAAAAAGAGTATAAGGATTTTTATTTACCGAAACAAAAACCGATGTTGATAGACGTACCGCACATGCAGTTTATTATGATAGACGGGCAGGGCGCTCCGCAAGGATCGGCCTATCAAGATGCATTACAAGCCTTATATGCATTAACTTTTATCATTAAAATGAGCAAAATGGGCAATAAACAAATTCCCGGTTATGTTGAATATGTGGTGCCGCCATTAGAGGGCCTATGGTGGAGCGCTGATGGCGCATTGGATTTTACGCAACCTAAAAGCAGTTGGTGTTGGACTTCTATGATTCGCCAACCAGATTTTGTAACAGAAGAGGTCTTTCAGTGGGCTTTGGCAGAATGCAGTCGAAAGAAGCCGCAAATTGATACCAGTAAGGCCCGTTTTTGTTCCTTTACAGAGGGGTTATGTGTGCAAATGCTGCATATTGGTTCTTATGAAAAGGAATCCGCTTCTTTGGAACAAATGCAGGATTTTATGAAGCAAAATAATTTAAAAAATATGACTGGAAAACAGCGCAAGCATCATGAAATTTATTTAAGCGATCCGCGCAAGACGGCGGTAGAACGCTTAAAAACGGTGTTGCGCTTACCAGTAGCTAGATAGGGTGTTTTTATGTATAAAATTTTAATTGTTGAAGATGATTTTACGATTGCGGCTTTATTAGAAAAACATTTGGCAAAATGGGGCTTTATTGCTTCTTATGTCACAGATTTTAATAAAGTATTAGAGAAATTTGCCGATTTTGAGCCTCAGCTGGTTTTAATGGATATCTCTTTGCCGTTTTTTAATGGCTATCATTGGTGTGCGCAAATTAGGCAAATATCGAAAGTACCAATTATTTTTCTCTCCTCTGCTAGCGACAATATAAATATTGTCATGGCAGTCAATATGGGAGCGGATGATTTTATAGCAAAACCCTTTGACTTTAATGTATTGGTTGCAAAAATACAAGCGCTTTTGCGGCGGACTTATTCTTTTCAAGGGCAAACCAAATTATTAGAACATAAAGGCGCCATTTTAAATTTAAGCGACACTACATTGCGTTATCAGGAAAAAAAAGTGGAATTAACCAAAAACGAGTTTAAAATACTGCAAATTTTATTAGAGAATGAGGGCCGAACGGTATCACGCAGTGAAATAATGAAGCGTCTTTGGGAAAGCGATAGTTTTATTGACGATAATACTTTAACGGTGAATATTGCTCGACTACGCAAAAAATTGGAGGAAATTGGTTTAATTGATTTTGTTTTAACCAAAAAAGGATTTGGTTATCAAGTGGGTGAGTAGATGAAGTTGATAAGAAAGTATTTACAAAGCCGACTACGTATTATAATAGCCTTTTTGGCTTTTTTCATCATTTATTATATCGTTTATAGACTGTATCATATACCAAAGGAAGCGGTGCAATATGCCGCTGTTTTAATTTGTTTTTTTGCTTTATTATTTGCTGGATATGATTATTATAAATTTCGTCAAAAAGCGGAACGGTTGCAATTATTAAGCTGTCATATTGCAGCAGTTCGCAGTGAAATGCCTGAAGCGCATGATTTAATCGAAAAGGAATATCAAAATTTAATTCGTATTTTATTGGAAGATAAGGCGTCTTATATTTCATTTACGGATCAAAAATATAGTGAAATGTTAGACTATTATACTTTGTGGTTGCATCAAATTAAAACACCAATTGCCGCTATGCATTTATTGTTGCAGGATATGGAAGAATCTTTGCACAAAGAAGAGTTGCAACAAGAGCTTTTTAAAATTGAACAGTATACGGGAATGGTATTACAGTATTTAAAATTAGAAGATATGTCGCATGATCTTTTGTTAAGAAATTATCGTTTAGAGGATATCGTAAAACAAGCGGTAAAAAAATATGCCGATCAGTTTATTTATAAAAGAATCTCACTACAGCTGGAGCCTTTTTACTGTACTGTGCTAACGGATGAAAAATGGCTGCTTTTTGTCATAGAGCAATTGCTTTCTAATGCCTTAAAATATACTAACCAAGGGGTCATTGCTATCTATATGATGCCTAATCAGCAAAAAACTTTGGTTATAGAAGATAGCGGCATTGGCATTAGCGAAGAAGATATACCGCGAGTTTTTGAAAAAGGATATACTGGTTATAATGGTCGAATGGATAAAAAATCGACGGGGATCGGCTTATATTTATGTCAACAAATTTTAAAAAAATTAAGGCATCGCATTTACATTTCTTCTACCGTGGGTGTGGGTACAAAGGTATGCATTGATTTTTCTCGAGAAGATATTGAAATTGAATAAAATATTTTATATTGCAAAACCGTAAGGTAAAAAAAAGAAATGTAAGGCAATGTTAAGGCAAGGCATTTCTTTTTTTATTATACTATCATTGTAGTACAAAAAAGGAGGAGCAAACATGCCTTTATTAGAAGTGAAAAATTTAAAAAAAATATATACGACGCGTTTTAGTGGCAATCAAGTGCAGGCTTTATCTAATGTCTCTTTTTCCGTAGAAGAAGGGGAATATGTTGCGATTATGGGAGAATCTGGTTCTGGAAAAACCACTTTGTTAAATATTGTGGCTTCTTTAGATAAACCGACAAGCGGGGAAGTTTTATTGGATGGACAAAATATTGTTACGATTAAAGATAGCGAAATTTCTCGATTTCGGCGGGATAATTTAGGTTTTGTTTTTCAGGATTTTAATTTGCTGGATACTTTTTCTTTGCAGGATAATATTTTTCTACCTTTGGTATTATCCAACCGAAAATATGCCGAAATGACGAAAAGACTAGAACCGATAGCCAAAAAATTAGAAATAACAGATATTTTGCATAAGTACCCTTATGAAGTATCTGGGGGCCAGAAACAAAGAGCTGCTGTAGCTAGGGCTTTAATAACCTATCCTAAATTGGTTTTAGCTGATGAACCAACGGGTGCGCTAGATTCTAAGGCAACAAATCATTTGTTGCATTTATTTGCGGAAATCAATGCTGCTGGTCAAACCGTTTTAATGGTAACGCATAGTACGATGGCTGCCAGCCATGCTAGTCGTGTTCTTTTTATTAAGGATGGTGAAGTGTTTCATCAAATTTATCGCGGGTCTATGCATAATGAAGAATTATATCAGAAAATATCGGATACTTTAACGGTTATTTCTACGGGGGGTGCCGGCCTTGAATAGCTTTTTATATATCCGCTTGGCTTTTAAGAATTTAAGGAAAAATGCTAATACCTATTTTCCATATGCGATGACTTGTGTTTGTTCTATTATTACATTTTATACTATGGTGGCGATTGTTCAAAATCCTGGTTTGCAGAACATGCCTGGTGCCGGAAGCGTTTTGGCCATTATGGCATTGGGTTCCATTGTAATTGGCATTTTTTCTACGATTTTATTGTTTTATACCAATAGTTTTTTAATTAAAAGAAGAAAAAGAGAATTCGGTCTATATGGAGTTCTAGGCTTAGAAAAAAAGCATATCGCGGCAGTCCTTTTTTTCGAAACTTTTTTTATTGCTATTATTAGTTTGGTTCTTGGGCTTTTGGGCGGTATTTTGTTTGGCAAACTGATTTTTTTATTGCTTTTAAATTTGCTTTCTTTTACGGTTGCTATTCCTTTTTTTATTTCTGTAAAAGCAATGTCGACCACCGTTTTATTATTTGCCGGGATTTTTTTGCTTACCCTGCTTACCAACTTATGGAATATGCATTTGGCAAATCCCATTCAATTATTACAAAGTAAAAAACAAGGTGAAAAAGAGCCAAAATCTTCTTGGGTTATTACTTTACTTGGGATTTTAACGCTTAGCGCTGGTTATTATATTGCCATTAATATCCAATCTCCCTTGGAAGCATTAACCATGTTTTTTGTTGCAGTTATTCTTGTTATCATTGGCACATATGCTTTATTTACTTCCGGGAGTATTGCTATTTTGAAGGCTTTACGAGCAAATAAAAGCTTTTATTATCGACCGGCCAATTTCGTATCGGTATCTGGTATGCTTTATCGTATGAAACAAAATGCTGCTGGTTTAGCCAGTATTTGCATTTTAAGCACCATGGTTTTGGTAACGATTGCTACGACAGTTTCCTTATATATTGGGAAAGATGCAACATTACGGGAACAATATCCGCAAGATTTTACCCTGCGTTATGATGGCGACTTAGAGGAACAAATGGATGTGCTTTCTTTAGTAAGACAAGAAGCGGCGGCAGCAAATATTCAAATTAGCGATGAATATGCCTATCGTTATTATGAGGCTACTGTGAAGCTAGATAAAAACCATATGCAATTCTTTACAGGTCCCTATACAAATGATATGCCAGCTTCAGCATATTTTATTTTATTGGAAGATTATAATAGAATCGCGAATACCACGTATTCTTTAGACGAGCAAGAGATTCTTATTTTTTGCAACAAAAAAAATTATACGGAAAGCACATTGTGGATAGGTGATACGGAATATCAGGTGAAACAAAATTTAACGGAGTTTCCTTCTTCTAAAAAAGAAGCTAATGCGATAGAGGAAATATATTATATTGTTTGTAATGATATTACTTGTTTGCAACAAGTAAGCCAGGCCCTGGAAGGGGAGCCTACCAAGAAAGAATCCTTACAATATGTAATAGCAATGAATTTTATGGGTGCGGATGATGATATTATTGTAATGGAAAATGCTATTTTAGAACAAATAAGATTGCAAGAAGCAGGTTATAGTTTTAGTAGTTTGCATTTTTCCAAAACGGATTGGTATACTACTTATGGTGGTTTTTTATTTTTAGGTATCTTTTTAGGAGCGCTCTTTATGATGGCAACGGTGTTAATTATTTATTATAAACAGATTTCGGAGGGCCTTGATGATCATGACCGATTTGCAATTATGCAACAAGTTGGTATGAGTCAACAAGAGGTGAGAAAAACAATTCGGAAACAGATTTTGATGGTATTCTTTTTACCTTTAATTGTCGCTGCCATTCATATTTCTTTTGCTTTTAAAATGCTTTGTAAATTACTGGCACTTTTTGGCTTATTAAATACGCATTTAATTTTATTATGCACGTGTTTTACAGTACTGTGTTTTGCGATTGGCTATGCGTTTGTATATGGGATGACTGCGAAAAGCTATTATCGTTTGGTGGAAGCAAAAAATGAATTGTAAATTTGTTTTCATGTTACAATGAGGAAGAAATTAATTTTCTTCCTCTTTTTTGTAGCTTTTTTGGTTCATGCGGGATATTCCTATTGAAAGGAGGTTGGTAATATGAGCATACAATCGTTGCGTACGGACGATTGTGCAGAAGAAGTGATTTCCACATATGCCAATATGGTATACCGTTTGGCTTTTGCCCAAGTCAAAAACAAGCATGATGCGGATGATATTTTTCAGGAAGTCTTTTTGCGTTATATTCGCAAAAAAAGAATTTTTGCTAGTGAAGAGCATCGGAAAGCCTGGTTTTTACGAGTTACGATAAATTGCGGAAAAAAGTTTTGCTATTCTGCTTGGCAACAAAAAACCAGCCCATTAATAGGAGATGTCATCGCAAATTCTGAAAATAGTTTTACTTTTTCATTACCAGAAGAAAATGAGTTATATACGTTGTTATTGACATTAAGTCCTAAATATCGGACAGTTTTGCATTTATTTTATTATGAAGATTTTTCTGTAGAACAAATTGCGCAGCTATTGCATCGTAGAGCCTCTACGATAAGGACCCAACTAAGCCGAGGGCGGGCGATACTAAAACAAAAGAAAGAGGGGGAAGAAAATGCGTAAATTATATTGTTCCATCAATGAGCAAATTATTCCTAGTGATGATTTAATAGAACGAACCAAACGAGCTATGCGCTTTAGCAATCAAAAGAAATTTGCCATGCCAAAAAGATATTATTTGGGGGGCGTGTTTGCTTGCTTTGTTTTTTTCTTGTGCGCCGCCATTTATTTGTCAGGGCCAGAAAAGGTAGTTCCAGATGGAAAGGGAGAATTTTTTCTTTGGGCACCTTCTGTATGGCATTCTGATTACTTGACGGATGGCGCCAAAAGAGATAATATGAGTTTTTCTGTTACAGAAGAGGAAATGTATCGAAACAATGTTTTTGGTTCTTATATACCTCGTCGGATTTTAGGCGGTTTTTCTTTTTCATCCGCTCATTTGCATAGAGATGAGGAAGGGAAAGTTAGTTGTACTGTTTTTTATGAGAATGGATATTCTTATATTCATATGCGGTTAGCTCTTTTTCAGCCAGAAGACAGGAAAAGATTGGTAAAGAAAGAAGAAAAAGAAAAATATAATATTAGCTCTTATTCCATTCCTTTTGCGGATTCTGTGCCAAAGGAATATTATGAAACGATGTATTATCCTATCTTTATAGCAAAAGAGTTTGATCAAGATATATTACAAGCAAGAATTTATTATGTTGCCGAGCAAGGTGAAGACAGTTTGCGCAAAGGGCGAGTGAATTTTGCCATTCTTTGCGATAATATGATTGTAGACTATACGATAAAAGCAGCGCAAATCAATGATATTTTAACTATGGTCCAGTCGGCAAATTTTTTTCAAAACCCCTCTTGACTCTCCTGTCCCGGGAGATTGTAAGATAGAACAAGCGAGAAAGGATGCGAATAAATGTACCGAATTGGGAAATTTTCTAAAATTACCAAAACAACCATTAAAACTTTACGTTATTATGACGAGGTGGATTTGTTAAAACCGGCCTATATTGATCTGGAAAATAAATATCGGTACTATTATACAACAGAACAGCTTATGCTGTTACAATGCATCCTTGCATTAAGACAAATCGGTTTGTCAATCAATGAAGTGAAACGGATTTTGTCCGGAAATGACGCCAGAGAAATTCTACGGAATAGGCAAGCCGAGCTAGTATTGGAGTTGGATTATGGCAAAGAGCAACTTTTTTGTTTGCAAACTATTTTACAAGGTAATGAGGAGGAATCTTTTATGAGATAGCAAGCCATCGTAAAAGAACTACCGGAATATAAACAGGGTGTTGTTCCTAATTTTTCTGGATTAGTGGAATTTATTTTGCAATCGGAGGAAGAATGCATGCAGGAAAATCCAGATATGAAATGTATAGAAGCGGATTATTGTTATGTTACCTATTTAGATCCGGAGTTTCGTGAGAAGGATATGCATGTAAAATATGCACAGGCTGTGACCAAAATGGGCAAAGAAACAGAACAGATTCGTTTTAAAAAATTATTGCCTGCGCCGGCTATTTGCGTTTATCATAAAGGACCATATGATACGTTAGGAGAGGCGTATGCTTTTGCTTATCAATGGGTAAAAGAAAATGGTTATAGACCGATACAAGGAGCGAGAGAACATTATATAGACGGTATGTGGAATAAAGAAAACCATGAAGAATGGTTAACGGAAATGCAAATTCCGATTGAGTAAAAGAAATAAAGTTAATGTTTCAAAGAAACCATGTGAAGATTGGGTTTTTCTTGATTTTTTATGAAAAACCCCCTATTATAGTAAATAGATTTGTTTTTATAAAGGGGGCATTTGTTTTGAGGATTGGTCCTTTTGGCAAAAAACGAGCGGAAGAGAAAGCTTTGAAAGAAGCAGTTAAGGCTATGAATGCTTGTTTGGAAAAAGTCGCGGAGTGGTCTCAAGAAATTTTATATGAATCTTATTATGATAAAATCAATGCAATTTATGATGGCTTAAAGCAAATTGATATTACCAATCCAAAACCAGATCAGTTAACAGCTCTTTCAGAACTACATTTATTTGAGAATCTGTTGGATTCTTTTAGCGAAAACAAAGATGAATTAATTGCAGCAAAAGCACAAGAGATTATCGATCTTTTAACAGGGAAATATGTGGATGAAATTTTGGAAGAAGAGGAATCGTAAAATTGAAGAATTCGTAAGGCAGCTTTCCCAGCTGCTTTATTTTTATTTACTTTATTCCAGAAAAGGAAAGCTGGAACCATTTTGCAAACGAGACAAAATTTTACTATGAAAATATTAAATTTTATGGAAAATAGCATAGTATTTTTAGCAATTCGCCAAGGGCTAGTGAGCGCTGCGCCCCTTTTATTGGTGGGTTCTTTTGTTTTGATTTTTTTAAGTTTACCAATTGACTGGTATCAAGGGTTTTTGCAAAATTTGTTAGGAGGCAATATTCAAGCAATTTTGCAAATGATAAAAGAAGGTTGTTTTGATTTTTTAGCTATTATATTGTTAATTACCATTAGTTATCGTTATGCTCGCTTAAAAAATATTCGTGCGATGCGTGCAATTAGTGTTCCGGTAGTAGCAGTGGCTTCTTATATTGCTTTTTTAGGTATGCATAAAGAGGGATTTGCGGTTTCTTCTTTTGGGGTAAACGGCATGTTTGTTGCCATTGTTACGGCGATTCTCTCCAGTATGCTATTTTTAAAGTTACGTTCTTTGGCTTTCTTCCGTCTGCGATTTCATACTGCTGGTACAGAGGCGGATTTTGTAGAAGCGCTATCCTCCTTATTGCCGGCGCTTTTTACAATACTATCTTTTGCTTTTGCAAATCAATGTATTGTACTTTTGTTTGGTGTAGTAAGCATTCAGGAATTGTTTACCCAAAGTATTGTTACTATGTTTCAAGGACTGGGCAGAACGTTATTTAGTGGTTTGCTATTTATCTTTTTTGTGCATTTTTTCTGGTTTTTTGGGATGCATGGCGGGAATATTATGGATGCAGTATCGCAAAATTTATTTGCTAGTGGTTTGCAAGAGAACATACAAAATATTGCAGCTGGCTTGCCTCCGACAGAAATATTAAGCAAAACTTTTTTTGATACTCTTGTTTTAATGGGAGGTTGTGGCACTACCCTGTGTTTGGTATTGGCTTTGCTGCTATTTTCCAAAAATCGTAGTTTAAAGACATTAGGGAAGCTGGCTTTCCTGCCTACGGGTTTTAATATTAATGAATTATTGGTGTTTGGTTTGCCAATTGTGTTAAATCCGTCTTTTTTATTGCCTTTTTTGCTGTTACCGCTATTACTCACTGTTTTTTCTTATGCTGCTACAATATTCGGTTTTGTGCCTTTGGTAACAACTGCTGTTGATTGGACTGTTCCAGTTTTATTAAGCGGTTATACCGCGACAGGGTCTATCGCTGGTAGTATTTTACAGCTTGTCAATATTGGTATTGGTTTAGTTGTTTATTATCCATTTGTGCGGCTTTATGAAAAGAAAAGAATGATAGATTTTCATAAAAATTATGCTGATTTACTGGACCTTTGGCAAAGAAGTTCTGAAAATGGAGAATTCCTATCCTTATTAGATAGAGGCGACCAAATTGGTTCTGTGGCAAAAATGTTGGCTACCGACTTACAATATGCCATACAAAATCGAGAACTGTTTATGTGCTATCAAATGCAATTTAATGTTAAAAATTATTGTGTTGGGGCAGAGTCTTTATTGCGATGGCGTCATGATTTAGCTGGATTTATTCCTCCACCTTTGATCATTGCTTTAGCCAAAGAGGCTGGATTACAATTGGAATTAGAAAAACTTGTTTTACAAATGGTTTGCCAGGATTTGCATAAAATAAACGATGGCAGGAAAGAACAATTTGTTGTTTCTGTTAACGTAACAACAGATTTTTTAATTGACCCTTGTTTTGAGAAAGAGTTAGCACAGGCGGTAAACCAAAATAAAGTATTACCGCAGGTATTATGGATTGAAATTACAGAACAAGCCGCTTTGAGTAATGCGGACAGTACATTACGGAAATTAACTCGTTTAAAAGAAAAAGGGCATCGTTTGATTATCGACGATTTTGGCATGGGGTATACCTCTTTGTTGTATTTACAAGATAGTTTATTAATTAATTGTAAAACTAGACGGATCTTTGGTAAAACAGGTTATAACGAATGAACGTTGTGCGGATATTATTTCCTCTATTGTGTATTTAAGTCAATCTTTGCATTTTATCATTGTGGCAGAATATGTAGAAACGCAAATGCAGCGCGACCGTTTGATTGAAATTGGTTGTACTTGTTTTCAAGGCTATTTGTACAGTAAGCCACTGCCATTTTTAGAGTTTTATGAAAAATTAAAACAACTAGAAGAAAATATCAATTGTTGTTTGGCAAAAAAAGATAAGGGACAAGTTCTATCCTGAAATAAGGAGTCAAATTGCATGATAAAATTTTTAATTCGACATTTTATCAAGAATTATGAGCAAACAGAAAATTATAAAGTACGAGAATCATATGGGGTTTTAGGCGGCTTGTTGGGGGTTATTTGTAATCTTTTTTTATTTGCGCTTAAAATAACCATTGGTCTTATTATGAATAGTATTGCTATTATATCCGATGCCTTTAATAATTTATCGGATTCTGGTTCCTCTATTGTTTCTATTATTGGGGCCAAAATGAGCGCCCGGCGACCAGATAAAGAACACCCTTTTGGACATGGTCGCATTGAATATATTGCATCTTTTATTGTATCTATAATTATTATTTTGGTTGGTTTTGAGCTTTTGCGAAATTCTTTTATGAAAGTTTTACATCCACAATCTATCGTTTATCAGCCGGTTTTATTGGTTGTTTTATTTTGCTCTATTTTAGTGAAAATTTGGATGTTTTCCTATAACCGTTATATGGCTGAACAAATTCATTCCAGTATGATGCGGGCTACTGCTGTCGATAGCATGAATGATGTAATTGCTACGGGAGCTGTTATTTTATCTATCGTGTTCAGCCGATTCACCTCTTTGCCGATGGATGGTATTATGGGTCTTTTAGTTTCTGTTTTGGTTTTACGTTCTGGTCTGGGTATTGCGAAAGATACCATAAGTGATTTGTTAGGAAATCCGCCAGATCCGCAAATTGTGTCTAAAATTAATGAAGTGGTATTAAGCGGGGATGGAATTGTCGGTACCCATGATTTAATTGTACACGATTATGGGCCAGGACGGATGATGGCGTCGGTACATGCTGAAGTACCCGATGATATTGATGTGGTAAAAATTCATGAGGAAATTGATGCGATTGAACAGCGAATTGCCAAGGAAATGGGGATTCATACTGTTATACACATGGATCCAATTTCTATCAATTGTGAAACTACCAATAGAATAAAACAAAAGATAGTGACTATTGTGAACGATTTAAATCCATCTCTTTCTATTCATGATTTTCGTATGACGGATGGTGAAAATAGAATTAACTTGATTTTTGATTTGGTTGTTCCTTGTGATATGAAGGAAGAGGAGCGTAAAAAAACAGTAAATTATATTACGCAAAAATTGCAGGAAGAGGATAAAAGATACCAAACGATAATACAAATTGATAATTCTTTTTAGGTGGGAAGAAAAATAAATAGATTGTTTTGCTTGGAAATTGTCATTATAATAAATTGTATAAGGGAAAAGGTTTCTTTATTGATTGTGGAAGTGGGGTTACATAGTGAAATTAGGAAAAAAGATTATTTTATTGGTTTTCTGTATTAGTTTAAGTTTGGGTTTATTCGCTTGCGGTGGTGAAAAACGGTAACTGTTAAATTGGATCCCAAAAATCCAGTTTCTATTGAAATATGGCATTATTATAACGGACCGCAAAAAATTGCTTTTGATGAAGCAGTAAATGAGTTTAATGAAACCGTTGGATTGGAACAGGGTATTATTGTGGAAGCTTTTAATCAAGGAAATATTTCACAGTTAATTGAGAATGTATTAAATGCTGCTAATAAAAAAGTAGGTGCTGGAGATGTTCCTGATATATATGCTGCTTATCCAGATACCGCTTACCAGGTGGATAAACTTGGCTTGGTGGCTAGCTTAGATCAATATTTAACCGAAGAAGAATTATCGGCGTATTTCCCGGGCTATTTAGAAGAGGGCCGTTTTGATGAGCAAGGTAATTTGAAAATTTTCCCGATTGCGAAATCGACAGAAATTATGATGTTAAATAAAACAGATTGGGATAAATTTGCGGCAGCCACCGGAGCCTCATTGGATACTTTAAAAACAATGGAAGGGGTAACAGAAACGGCCAAATCCTATTATGAATGGTCGGACGGAAAAGCGTTTTTTGGCCGTGACGCTATGGCCAATTATTTTGTGGTTGGTTGCAAACAGCTAGGAGTAGATATTTTTTCCGTAAAAAATGGTACGGTTTCGGTTAATTTAGATGAGGCTGTGATGCGGAAATTATGGGATAATTATTATGTTCCGTATGTAAATGGTTATTTTGCTGCTTATCGTAAGTTCCGTTCTGACGATGTGCGGAATGGAGATATTATTGCTTTGGTTGGTTCTACTTCTGGCGCTGCTTACTTTCCGGATAAAATTACTGTAAATGATGTTGATAAATATCCGATTGAAGGGATTGCTTTGCCTGCACCCGTTTTTGCAGATGGGTCAGCCTATGCCGTTCAACAAGGCGCTGGAATGGTGGTTTCTAAGTCCACTCCGGAAAAAGAATATGCAGCAACCGTCTTTTTGAAATGGTTTACGGAAACAGAGCGGAATATTGCTTTTTCCGTTGGTTCTGGTTATTTACCAGTTAAAAAAGAAGCTGCTAATATTAAATTGGTGGAAAAGGCTTTGGCCGAATCTGAAGATTCTTCGGTAACGGATGCTTTGAAAATATCGTTGCCAGTGGCAATTGAAGTCATCAATACCCATGAGCTCTATACAACAAAAGCCTTTGAAGGCGGTACGGATGCTCGTAATATCTTAGAATATTCTTTGCCGGATTTGGCGAATGCTGATTTGAAACAAATAGATGAAATGGTAAAAAATGGGATAAGCCGGGCAGAAGCAGTTGCTCAATTTACTACGGATAAACATTTCCAGGAATGGTATCAAGGATTACAAGAAGCTTTAGCAATCTATAATAGCAAATAATATTTCATTGAGCTAAAATGGAAGTAGGAGTATCATATCTTTGAGCAAAAGAGGTAAAAACAACTCCATTATGAAAAAAAATGCTGGTTCCTCTTATTATCATTATGATTTTACAAGCCGGCATTTTTTGTGTTGCCATTTTATGGGGCGGTACCGTTGACCAAATGAATCAAAACGCTTTTGAAATTCTAAATGAAAGAGTCATTAACAGAAAGAACTATTTGCAAAATGAAATGATTCAAAGATGGTCTAATTTGGATGTTGCTGCGGATACTTTAAATGATATTACTTCTACCATTTTAGAGGATAACCATATTGCAATAGAGGAATTATCGGCTGACAATCCGGTAACGTTGGATATTTTAAGTAAAATGTCTGAGCAAATTATTTATCTAATTCGTAAGAATTCTGTGACTGGAGCCTTCGTTATTTTGCAAGGGCGCGATGCAACGGACACTACGGTTGATCAAGATTCTGAGCGCAAAGCAGGCTTTTATATCCGCGACCTGGATCCAACGACCAATTCCGTTGATAACTCTGATTTGTTGATCGAAGTAGCGCCTTCTGGCCTTACAAAAACACTAGGGATTTCTTTAGATTCTTGGTGGAATCCCCAATTTGATTTTGCAAATGAAAATGCGGCAGCACAAGATTTTTATTTTCGACCTTTTGCTGCCGCTTTGGCGCATCCGGAAATGTTGGGGAGCGACTTGGGTTATTGGAGTAAACCGTTTTGTCTAACGGAAAATGATATAGAAGTGGTTACCTATTCCGTACCTTTAATCGATAAAAATACAGAAAAACCATATGGCGTATTTGGTATTGAATTATCAGCGGATTATTTAAGAAGACTATTGCCATATAGCGAAATTAGCCCAGATAAAAAGGGTTCTTATGTTTTGGCAATAGGAGATGGGGATGAGTTATCTTTTGAAGTTGTTATTGAAAGCGGTCCCATTATGCGCCAAATTTTAGGAGAACAAAAGCAAATTCTTTTTACGGGACAGGACAATCATAATCAAAGTTATGTGATGCAGCGAAATGAGCGGATGGAGGAAGATAGCTTTGGTTGTATTCAATATTTCCAATTATATAATTCCAATACGCCTTTTGAAAATGATCGTTGGGCTTTGATTGGTTTTATGCAGGAAGGGAATTTGTTTGCTTTTTCAAATCAAATTGCAACGACAGTATGGATCGCCTTAAGCATTTCTTTATTAATTGGCGTGGTTAGCGTTTATGTGGTAAGCAAGCGTTTTACCAAACCTATCGCTTCTCTAGCGAATAAAGTGAAAAAAAGTAATCCGCATATGCCGGTAAGTTTAGAAAAAATTAATATCAGAGAAATTGATGAGTTGGCAATGGCGATAGAAAATTTAAGTCACGATGTTTTTGATTCTGCTTCTAAGCTATCGCAAATTATTAGCATGACCGATGTGCCGATTGCTGCTTTTGAGTATCGAAAAGGGAGTGAACAGGTTTTCTATACGGATCGGTTTTTTGCTTTGCTAGGCATAGATATCCCAAGAGAACATAATTTATTAAATGGTTATATTAAGTCGAAGGCTTTTAAGGAATTGCTTGATAAATACTTGACAATTTCCGATGATGTACAAAAAGAAGAAGAGATTGGAAATTCGAAGAGCTATATTTTTAAAATAGATGAAGAATCCCATCATGCTTCCCGTTGGTTGCGTTTAAATGTTGTTGAAGAAGAAAAAAGGATTTTAGGCGTATTGATTGATGTATCCCGTGAAATTTTAGAAAAACGGAAAATAGAATATGAAAGAGATTATGACTTATTAACCAATTTACTAAACCGCCGCGCTTTCCATACTATGATAAATAAAAAATTCTCTCAACCGGAATTGTTGAAAAAAGCAGCTTTTATTATGATGGATTTGGATAATTTAAAATATGTCAATGATACGTATGGCCATGATTATGGAGATGAATATATCCGTTGCGCTGCAAATGTCTTAAAACGATTTATGCCCTATCAAACCATTATATCTCGGATGTCAGGAGATGAGTTTTATGTATTTATTTACGGATATGATAACAAAGAAACCATCCGTAAAATCATTTCTGAAATTGAAGAAGGCGTAAAAAATGCTGTTTTGCATTTACCAGATAATAATGTATTGAAATTAAGAGCATCTGCTGGGGTGGCTTGGTATCCGGATGATTCTACCAAAGCGGATGAATTGATTCGTTTTGCTGATTTCGCTATGTATAATGTGAAAAATACTGTAAAAGGTGCATTTAGTGATTTTGATGTAGCTAGTTATAACAAAGATGCTTATTTGTTGCATAACAAAGAAGAATTGAATCGTTTTATTGAAGAAGAATTGGTAGATTATTATTTTCAACCTATTGTAGATGCGCGCACAGGAAATGTTTTTGCTTATGAAGCTTTGATGAGACCAAAATTGATTACTTTAAAAACTCCAATTGAAATCATTACTTTAGCGCGTTCCCAATCAAAATTGTATCAAATAGAACGCTTAACTTGGTTTAAAGCATTGGAATTTTTTGCCGCGCAAAAGGATAATGATCCTAATTGTAAAATTTTTCTTAATTCGATTTCTAATCAAATATTATCAGAAAATGATTTTGCATCTTTTGCGCAAAAATACCAAGCTTATTTGAATCGCATCGTTTTAGAGTTTACAGAAGAAGAAAAGGATAATGAAGTATTTACCTTAAAGAAACAAGAATATATTTATTCCTGGCATGCTGAAATTGCTTTAGACGATTTTGGTACCGGGTACAATGGGGATGCCATGTTGCTTAATATTTCTCCGGAATATGTAAAAATTGATATGTCTATTGTTCGTAATATTGATAAAGATGAGAATAGGCAAAAAATATTCCAGAATTTGGTATCATATTCACGGGAAAGAAAAATTAAAGTAATCGCTGAAGGAGTAGAAACAAAAGAAGAAATGATTACCTTAATAAAAAGCGGGGTTGATTACTTGCAAGGATATTACATGGGGATGCCTGAACCGGTGATACAAGGGATTTCCAGTAAAATTAAAAGGGAAATTTTAGAGAGTCAAAACCGTGGTTGATACCACGGTTTTCATTTTAGGCTGGCCAAATAAAAAAATGCGCTTTATAATAAGAAGGAATCTGCAAAAAATATAGGGAAAAGAGGGGAGCGTCACGGAAACGGCAGAAAAACGGATGATGAAAACAAGTGAATTAATGAAAAGATTCTTACCCTATTTTAAAAAGTATCAATCTATTTTGTTTTTAGATTTATTTTGTGCCAGTTTAACGACTATTTGTGAACTGGTATTACCCTTAATCGTTCGTTTTATTACCAATACTGGTATGAATGACCTGCATCGTTTAACTGTTCAGGTTATTTTATCCTTAGGCGCTTTATATTTGGTTTTACGTATTATTGATGCGATTGCTAATTATTATATGGCGAATATTGGCCATGTGATGGGAGCGCGCATTGAAACTGATATGCGTAGGGATTTGTTTGCTCATTTACAAAATCTTTCCTACTCTTACTATGATAATACGAAAATAGGACAAATTATGGCTCGTATTACCAGCGATTTATTTGATGTCACGGAGTTTGCCCATCACTGCCCGGAAGAATTTTTTATTGCTGGTATAAAAATAGCTGCCTCTTTTGCTATATTGTGCTCTATGAATGTTTGGTTAACAGTGCTTATTTTTTCTTTAATTCCTATTATGCTACTTTGCTCTATGCGTTTTAATACTTTAATGCGCCGAGCATTTAAAAGTTCCAGACATCAAATTGGCGAACTGAATGCGCAAGTAGAAGATAGTTTGCTTGGAATACGTGTGGTAAAATCTTTTGCCAACGAAGGGATAGAAAAAGAAAAGTTTTCTGAAGGAAATGGGCTTTTCTTAAAAATAAAAAAATTACAGTATCGGTATATGGCTGGCTTTCAAACGACTACCCGTGTTTTTGACGGCATTATGTATATTGCCGTGGTGATAGTGGGGGCCTTATTTATGGTAAATGGCAAGATTAACCCTGGGGATTTGATGGCATATTTATTATATGTGACTACTTTGTTAACCTCTATTCGGCGTATTGTGGAATTTACAGAGCAATTTCAACGTGGTATGACTGGAATAGAACGTTTTTTGGAAATTATGGATGCCCCTGTTGAGATTGCTGATAGCCCTGAGGCGATTGCATTAAAGGATGTTGCCGGAGATATTTGTTTCGAAGATGTCAGCTTCCGTTATTCCGACGAACACGCTAATGTATTATCCCATATCAATATTCAGGTAAAAGCAGGGGAAAATATTGCCCTTGTGGGACCAAGCGGCTCTGGAAAAACAACGCTTTGTAATTTAATACCGCGCTTTTATGAGGTAAGTGATGGCAGGATTTTAATTGACGGGCAAGATATTAAAAATTTTACTTTGCATTCTTTGCGTTCCCAAATTGGTTTAGTACAGCAGGATGTTTACTTGTTTTCCGGTACTGTTTACGATAATATAGAATATGGTAAACCTGGAGCTAGTAAAGAAGCGATTGTTGAGGCAGCTAAACTAGCTGGAGCTCATGATTTTATCGTGGGCTTAGAAAATGGTTATGATACTTATGTTGGGGAGCGTGGGGTAAAATTATCGGGTGGCCAAAAACAACGAATTAGTATTGCCCGTGTTTTCCTAAAGGATCCTCCTATTTTGATTTTGGATGAAGCGACCTCTGCTTTGGATAATGAAAGTGAACGGATTGTGCAACAATCTTTAGAAAAACTAGCGCATGGCCGTACTACTTTTACCATTGCTCACCGTTTGACTACCATTCGCAATGCCTCTTTTATTTTGGTTCTTACGGAAAAAGGTATCGTAGAACAAGGAACCCATGCAGAACTGATGGCGAAAAAAGGGTTTTATTATCATTTGTACAGTATGTATACAGATAGAATTACAGAATAAAGGATTAGAACGATGACAGTGGAACAGAAAGATCATATTTATACTTTCCAAGAAGGATTAAAGGATGGCATTCCAATTGGTTTGGGTTATCTTTCGGTATCTTTTACCTTTGGTATGATGGCAGTTGCCATGGGCTTACCCGTATGGGCAGCGGTATTGATTTCTATGACAAATTTAACGTCAGCGGGGCAATTTGCCGGCTTGCCTTTAATAGTAACCGGAGCGCCCTATTTGGAAATGGCGTTAACGCAGTTAATAATCAATTTAAGGTATGCTTTAATGTCTTTTTCCCTTTCTCAAAAATTAGAACAGAAAATCAATCGATGGCAAAGATGTATGATTGCTTTTGGAAACACAGATGAAATTTTTGCCGTAGCTACTGGGAAAAATGGGTAT
This sequence comes from uncultured Clostridia bacterium, assembly GCA_944391215.1. Taxonomy (GTDB): domain Bacteria; phylum Bacillota; class Dehalobacteriia; order UBA4068; family CALXSR01; genus CALXSR01. The sequence continues at coordinate 48,476 of CALXSR010000052.1, read as the reverse complement.
GTTAGCATGGCTTATATGCTTGGTTTAATTACCATCCCTTATATAGGGTGGGCTAGCGGTACTTTTATTGGAGCTGTGGCTAGCGAGCTTTTGCCGGAAATTGTCCGCTCTGCTTTGGGGATTGCTATTTATGGTATGTTTTTAGCTATCATTATACCACCAGCAAAACATAATAGGGCGGTATTGAAAATCATTTTATTATCGGTTGCTATTAGCTGCATTTTTCATTATTTCCCTGTTTTGAATCAAGTATCAAGCGGTTTTGTTATTATTATCTGTACTTTATTGGCTTCTTTATTGGGAGCGCTTTGTTATCCAATCGAGGAGGCGAAAGAAAATGGGTAATCATATCTATTTATACATATTTGTCATGGCCGGTGTTACTTATTTGGTGCGAATGCTGCCATTGGCAATTTTCCAAAAAGAAATTACCAGTAAATTTGTGCAATCATTTTTATTTTATATGCCATATGCTGTATTAGGCGCGATGACCTTCCCAGCGGTTTTTACGGCCACTGCCAGTATTTGGTCGGCTTTAGCCGGATTAGTGGTAGCAATATTGTTATCTTTAAGGGAAAAAGATCTATTAACCGTTGCCATGGCTGCCTGTTTTACGGCCTTTTTGGTGGAATGGATGATGCGTTTTATGCAAGTGTTATAGTTGACAAATAACATTAAAAAAGAAATCCGTATAGAAAAGCGAAGAAAAAAAAGAAAATCGGAAATTAATCAAGGCGGAGTTAATAAGGAAACAGCAATTTGAAAACACAAAAGCTGCATTAATCGCCAAGGGATGTATTGTGCATGACTTAACAATTGGACTGGTTTATGCTAATATTATGGCTTTTGTATTGGGAATTCCCATTATTTTGTTTTTCGCTATTCTCTTTTTTTGGCGAAACCAAATAGTGCATTTTAGTTATAGCGTCACTGGTTTTTTGTGGTCTTTGTTCATTTTTATTGCATGCATTTTTATTCATAAATTGATACATGGGGTATTTGGGGCTATTTTTGCCAAAGGCCATTGGCTTGCTATTTCTTTTGGTTTTATTGTGCATATGACGCCGTATTGTTCTTGTTGCGAAGCTTTGCAAAATGGGAATATTGGATAGGCTTGTTATTCTAACAGTAATTTTGGAAGTTTTACCGGCCCTAATTGCTATTTTTACTGGATTTGCTAGCCTGTTTTTGTTAGAAGCGGTTATGATTCTTTATGGGGGCGGAGATATTACGATTATTTTAAAATTATTATGTTTTCGAAAGGCTACCGAATATCCCCTTTATATTGATCATTCTTACCAGGGCGGATTGGTTGCTTTTACCCGTTAAACGAGTAGGAAAAACAAAAACAGGCAAAACGCCTGTTTTATTTAATTTTATATAGAAAACTTTAATAAGAAATTTTCTTTTTTATGAGAATTTTATTATTTTGATGTATAATAAAAAAGAAGGGATTGATATAACATGAAATACTTAGATAAAATTGTACCTAGAGTGCCAAAGATATTATTGTTTTTGTTTGCTGCCATATTATGGGGTTTTGCTGGTTTTAAAATATTAAGCATTGGTATTCCCGATATGGTTCATGGATGGGCATACCCCATAGCCAATTTAGCAGTTGCGGGGTTTATTTTTGCCGTCTTTTTTAAATTTGTGTTTTTTAAGCTGTTTACGAAACACTGTAACCGCATTATAAATTATGAGCAACAAAATATATGTATGTTTGCCTTTTTTGATTGGAAAGGGTATGCGATTATGGCTTTTATGATTAGCTTTGGTATTATATTACGTAATATGCATTTGTTTAATCCCACTCATTTAGGTACTTTTTATACCGGTTTGGGGGTAGCTATTTTTGGCGCTAGTTTCTGTTTCATGCTTTCTTTTATGAAAAGGGCCAAAAAATTGATCGTACAAGGCTAGGTAGGAGAACCGCTATGGCTGAAATAGAAAAACAAAAAGAGGTTTTTACGGTTGCTGATTTTCTGCAAATGCCACGTTTTGCCGGCTTTGAAGTATTAGCCGGTAAAAATGGTTGCGGGAGAATAATCAGTTGCGTTAATGTGATTGACGGACCAGATAATGACGCTTTTTTTAAAGGCGGAGAATTACTGTTAAGCAATACTTATATCATGCGTAATGAACCTTTGATGCTAAAAGATATTATAGAGCGGTTGGCAAAAGTACCGGCGGCGGCGCTTATTGTGAAATTAGACCGTTTTATTCGGGTTTTACCACAAGAGGTGTTGGCAACTGCGGATCGGTTAAATTTTCCCATTCTAGTTATGCCGCCTAATTTTGCCTTTGTTGATATTATTAAACCTGTTTTTGAGGAAATTATCAATCGACAAGTCATTCAATTACAATTTTCTGAACAAATCCATCAATCTTTTACAGAATTGGTTTTGCGTGGGGCAACGGCTCAAGAAATTTTAGATACATTAGCGCGGATGATTCAAAAAGATATCATTTTTTACAATCAATATTTTGCGCATTTCTATCAGACTGGTTCTGGTCCTGTTTACCAGGAAGATGATTTGACTACTTTGCTACAAGAACAAAAGTATTATATTTTAAAAATGGATCATCGCATTTACGGTTATTTAATTATATTGCAAGGGCATACCCTAACACGCTTTGAGGAAATTGCCATAGAACATGCCATGACGGTACTGAAATTGGATATCCAAAAATTAATTACTCGGCGGCAGGTAGAAAGTAAATATCGGGATGAGTTCATACAGGACTTGCTTTTGCATAATTTTACTTCTATCGAGCAAATTAAAGCCAAAGAGGCTCTTTATGAGTGGAATATGAAAAATGGAGCTTTGGTTGTATTATTTGAAATTGCCGATGATAAGCAGTTAGTTGATCAAAGTCGTATCTATGACTTATTTTATACAATTAGAAAACAGCTGTTACAAAGTTATTCAAATGCAGTTTATACCAATTTTACGAGGCGTATTGTGTTTTTAATAGAACCGCCATGTCCAATAACAAATGCTTTTTACGAACAATTACAAGCACAATGCCAAAAAGTATGTCAAAGTATGGAAAAAGATTACCATGTTACTTTGATGGTTGGTGTGGGTTCTTATCAAAGTTCCTTACTTTATGCGTATCAAAGTTATCAAGAAGCGCAAAAAGCTTTGGCGATTGGAAATAAAATGCGATTGCAGATTGCTTTTTATGAAAAGCTAGGATTATATAAATTATTGGCGCCGGTAAGTGAAACAGAAGCAGCCAAAGAGCTGTTATCGACCTATATTGCTCCATTACAAGAGTATGATAAAAAAAATGGCGGTAATTTATTGCCCATGTTAGAAACCTTATTGAAAAATGATTGGAATTTGAAAGAAACAGCCAAAGAATTGTTTATTCATTATAATACGGCAAAATATCGTTATAATAAAATAGGAGAATTATTACAGCTTGATTTTCATGATAATGAAAATAGATTACAACTTGCTTTGGCCCTAAAACTAATGGCTCTTTTCCCAAAAGTGTAATAAAAACTTCGTTCGTTGTTTGTAAAAGACAAAAAAGAAAAGTTTTTTTGTATAATGAGTACATTGACTGGAATAGGGATTTCTCAATATGATATAGTTGTAAGACGATGGTTAAAAGTAAGAAAGAAGAGGTGTATCTTTTATGCTACTAATTACCAATGGTCGCGTTATTACGATGGATCCGGAAAGACGGGTAATACGGGATGGAGCTGTTTTAATCGATGGAGATCGGATTAAAGAAGTTGGCAAAACGGAAGAATTAAAAAAGAAATATCCAAATGCAGAACAATTGGATGCGAAAGATGATATTGTGATGCCTGGTTTGATAGATGTTCACGCACATTTGTTTCAAGTTTTAATGCGGGGCATTGGGGTGGATTTGGACTTAACAGATTGGATTTTTAAATCGATTTATCCTATTTCGAAAAGATTGTTCCGCAAAGAAGCCAAAACCGCTGCTTTGATGAATACGGTAGAAATGATTAAAACAGGTACGACAGTTTTTGATGATTGTCACTATATCAATATTGATAAATATTGTAATGATGGGATTGCAGAAGCGATTGAAGAAATTGGTATTCGGGGTATTATTGGTCGGGCTGCCGTAAACCAGGCTCCGGTACCGGAATGTTTCCATGAAGATCCGGACACGGCTTATAAAGAATGTGAAAGAATTATTAAGGAATACCACGGCAAAGCCAATGGTCGTATTTCCGTGCGGGTAGAACCGATGTCTGAAGCGCTTTCCTCAAAAGAAATGCTGTTAGCAATGCGGGAAGTTTCTCGTAAATATCATGTTGGTATGAATATGCATGCGGCCGAAATTGCCCAAAGGGTAGAAAATTTACGTAAAAAAACGGGAATGTCTACTATTGAGTATTTATATGACAATAATATTCTCGGCCCTGATGTTTTACTCGCTCATTGCGTATGGGTAAGCCGGAAAGAAATTGAATTGTTAAAGGTAACCGATACCAAAGTAGCGCATAATGCGGTATCCAATCCATATTTGGCTGATGGAATTGCGCCGATTCCGGAAATGTTGGCAGCTGGTGTAACAGTTGGGATTGGTTGTGATGGCGCTGCCAGCAATAATAATCAGGATATGTTTGCCGCTATGAAAATGGCCATTATGATGCAAAGAGCAAGCCGCCTAGATCCTAGTTGTTTGAATGCCCAAAAAGCTTTAGAAATGGCTACCATTGATGGAGCCCGTTGCTTAAATATGGAAGATGAAATTGGTTCTTTAGAAGCTGGTAAAAAAGCGGACGTTATTATTGTTTCCACAAAAGGGCCAGAAATGATTCCGAGTTTGGGCTTTGTTTCCCATTTAGTATATTCTACCAATGGCAATGCTGTACAAACTGTGTTCGTTGATGGGAAAATGGTCATGAAGGACAGAGAATTGTTAACCGTTGACGAAGAAAAAATTAAATATGAAACCGAAGAAACTGTAAAAAGAATGGTAGACGAAAGCGGTGCTGGCAATTTGTTAGAAACCGGTTGGAAGTTTATTTAATGTTTGTTTGGTTGAAAGGCTATCCATTGGATAGCCTTTTCTTTTTGGTTTAAAAAATTAAAATAAAGAAAAAAGGAGATTATACTATGATTACATTTAATCATTTTAATTTTAATGTAATTGATTTGGAAAAAAGTTTGGCTTTTTATAAAGAAGCCTTAAATTTACAGGTGGTAAGGGAAAAAGAAGATGCTAATAAAACCTTCAAATTGGTTTATTTAGGCGATGGGCATAGTAATTTTACACTTGAGCTTACTTATTTAAAAGGGAGGGTAAAACCATATGATTTGGGGGAATTGGAGTATCATTTGGCCTTTGTAACCGATGAATATGAAACATTACATAAAAAACACGAAGCAATGAATTGTATATGTTATGAAAACCCTGCCATGGGAATTTATTTTATTCATGATCCGGATGGCTATTGGATTGAAATTATACCGCAAAGATGAGAAAAGTTAGCGAAATTTATAAAGAATTATGATATAATATTAAAAGCTGACCTTTTATGAAGATAATAGGTCAAGTTCTATCATTCGTCAATAAGAAATTTAAGGAAGGTGTTAGTTTGATGAAAAAATGGACTAAATTATTGGGTGTTACTTTGGTATTTGGGATGGCTGCTTTCGCTTTGACTGGCTGTGGGGAAAAGAAACCGGTAGATCCGCAAGAACCTGAAAAAACAGCTGCTTTTGTTGTTTTAGAAGAAGATTTTGGGGCGGAAAATTATGCGATTGGCTTTAGAAACGGTGACATTGCTTTGGGTTTGGAGGTGCAAAAGCAGTTAGATGCAATGATGGAAGATGGAACTGCCGCTGAAATTTCCAATAAATGGTTCGGCGAAGATAAAATGTTGAAAGACGTCGAATATTATGAAGAAACGGAAGCCGCGGAAGATGATAACTCTTTGCAGAATGTTTTAGATAAAAAGACTTTTGTTTTAGGTTTGGATGATAGCTTCCCACCTATGGGTTTCCGCGATGAAGAAAATAATATTGTTGGTTTTGATATTGATTTGGCTACTGAAGTTGCCAAACGAATGGGTGTGGAATTGGTAGTACAACCAATTGATTGGGACGCAAAAGAAATGGAATTGAATTCCGGTAAAATCGATTGTATTTGGAATGGGATGAGCGTAAATGATGATCGGTTAGCCGCTATGTTTATTGCCAAACCTTATATTGGCAACCGTCAAATTATTATTGTACCTGGAGATTCCGATATTAAAACGATTGCTGATTTGAAAGACAAAGTAATTGGTTTGCAAAAAGGTTCTTCTGCTTTGGACGCGTTAAATGCCAATGAAATTGCCAAAGATGTAAAAGAAGTTGTAGAATATCCGGAAAATGTTTCCGCTTTTATGGATTTAAAAGCTGGCCGAGTAGATGCTTTTGTGGTGGATGAAGTAGTTGGTAAATATATTATTACTAATGATGCGCAAACTGCTGAAGACGGAAGTGCCGCAAAATAAATAATTAGGTATGGTATAAAATATGATGAACTATTTGTTTAGTATCGCCCTTTTGATGATGGACGGTATTAAATATACTTTAGAAATATTCTTTGTCACAATCATATTATCTATGCCTTTGGGCTTAATGCTCACTTTTTTTCGTACCAGCAAAATTAAAATTGTAAAGGCCATTACTGGTTTTTATGTTTGGATTATGCGTGGCACCCCGCTGCTTTTACAGTTGTTCTTTTTCTATTATGGTTTAGCGCTTATTTCTGATAACCCTTTGTTTCGGGAAGCGTTGACGCTTTCTCGTATGCAAGCGGCTTTGGTAGCATTCGTATTAAATTATGCCGCTTATTTCTGTGAAATATTTCGGGGCGGATTATTGGCTATTGATAAAGGGCAATACGAGGCAGCCAAAGTGTTGGGCTTAAGTAAAAAACAAACGCTAACCAAAATCGTTTTACCGCAGTTATTAAGGGTTACTTTACCTTCTATTAGCAATGAAAGTATTACCTTGGTAAAAGATACTGCCCTTGTTACAGCCATTGGGGTAACCGAAATTCTTTATTTTGCAAAAGCAAGGGTAAATGCAGATGTAAATGCCAGTGCTTATTTGGTAGCTGCTCTTTTCTATTTAGTAATGAATTTTGTTTTAACAAAGTTTTTTGCCTATATGGAAAAAAAATACAGTTATTAGTTGGTGTAGATACATATGAAAATGTTAGAAGTAAAAGGATTAAAGAAAAGCTTTGGCGATTTGCAAGTGCTTGATGGCGTTTCTTTTTCTGTTGAAAAGGGCGAGACGGTAGCGGTTATAGGACCCTCCGGTTCCGGTAAAAGTACAATGTTGCGTTGCTTGATTGATCTAGAAAAAGCGGATGCCGGCGACATTATGGTAGAAAATGAATTTCTTATGCAAGACGGCGTTTATGTGCAAGATAAAAAGGCGCAACAGATATGTGCTAAAATGGGAATGGTTTTTCAAAGTTTTAACTTATTCCCACATATGTCTGTTCTGGATAATTTAGTTTGTGCTCCGGTTAGTGTGAAAAAAGAACCGCGAGAACAAGCGATACAAAGAGCAAAGAAGCTTTTGCAAGAAGTTGGTTTATCTGATAAAGCAGATGTTTATCCTTCTGCTTTATCGGGGGGCCAAAAACAAAGAGTAGCGATTGCTCGCGCTTTAATGATGAATCCAGATATGCTGTTATTCGATGAACCTACCTCTTCTTTAGACCCACAATTAACGTCTGAAGTATTAAGCGTTATGAAAAAATTGGCCGAAGAAAAAATGACAATGGTGGTAGTTACGCATGAAATGGGCTTCGCCAAAGAGGCAGCCAGTAAAATTTTATTTATGTGTGATAAAGAAATCATTGCGGAGGGCACTAAGGAAGATATTTTTGATCATCCCAAAGACCGTAGAATCAAAGAATTTATCGATAGTATTTTGTCGTAAATGTTTTAGAATCCCTGCCTTTTAGCAGGGATTCTTACTATTGTTTTAGAAGGAGGTTCAGAAAATGCTAAAACCACAAAAATTATCCTTAGGAGATACGATAGGGATTATTGCACCTTGTATTGCCTTAACAAAGGAAGAAATTGCAGTTGCCAAAAAGAATATGGAACAAGTGGGGTTTCAGGTAAAGTTTGCTGATAATGCTTTTAAAAATACCTATGGTTTTGCGGCAACCCCAGAAGAAAGAACCGCAGACTTGCATCAAATGATTACAGATACAGAAGTAAAAATGCTTTTATTTGGTGGCGGGGAAGTTTGTAATGAAATGTTGCCGTATTTGGATTTTGATTTGATTCAGGAAAATCCTAAAATTATTTGCAGTTATAGTGATTCCACTACCTTGCTAAATGCGATAAGTGCGCATTGTCATATGGTAACCTATTATGGTTTTACCTGGAAAGCTTTTACCTCTCCAGTGCCTTATAATATGCAAGTATGGGAAAATCGATTGATGGCGGAAAAACCGTTTATGGATACCGGTAGCAAATGGCGAACCATATGCCCAGGTAGTGCAGAAGGAGAAACAATAGGCGGGTTTTTAGCAAATTTTGCCATTATGTTAAATGGAGCGTATTTTCCCTATGATAAAAGCAAAAAATATATTTTGTTTATCGAAGACCATATCCGGTTCAGTAAACCGGCCATGGTCAGCAAATATTTTTCGCATATTGAACAAAGCGGTTTTATGAAACAAGTTACTGGTCTTTTGTTTGGTCATTATTCGGAAGATTATTATGAAGAAATTGAGCAAATGCTGCAAAGAATCGGGGAGCGATATCAAATTCCGGTGGCTAAATGTGATGATTTTGGGCATGGGACGCATCATGGTATTATCCCTATTGGGGTACAGGCCACTTTGAATGCGGATCAAGGAACTTTAAAATTTCAGGAGAAAACATTAGGGCATGACTGAACAAGAATTAACCATAATAGTGGCGCCATTATTAGCTTGGTATGATAAAAAAGCACGAATATTGCCGTGGCGGGAATACCCAACCCCTTATCGTGTATGGCTCTCGGAAATTATGTTACAGCAAACCAGGGTAGAGGCGGTAAAACCATTTTTTGACCGTTTCTTTGCCGAAGCACCGGATATTGCATCCTTGGCTGCTTTATCAGAGGATAAATTATTAAAACTTTGGGAAGGGCTTGGTTATTATAACCGAGCTAGGAATTTAAAAAAAGCTGCGCAGCAAATTATTTTAAAGTTTAATGGTAAGTTGCCAGCTTCCTATGAGCAATTATTATCTTTACCTGGAATTGGAGAATATACAGCGGGAGCAATTGCATCCATTGCCTATGGTATTCCGGTCCCGGCGGTAGATGGTAATGTTTTACGTGTTTTAGCCCGTCTTTTGGCTTATGATGGGGATATTTTATCTAATGTGGTAAAAAGGCATTTTCGTGTGCTTTTACAAAATATGATCCCACAACAGAGAGCCGGTGACTTTAATCAGGCCCTTATGGAATTGGGGGCTACTGTTTGTTTGCCAAATGGGATGCCACGTTGTGCGGATTGTCCATTGCAAGCCATTTGTCGTGCAAATGCCGAAGGTACAGTTTTGGCGTTTCCTGTGAAAAAAGTAAAAAATGCAAGACGGATAGAAGATAGGACGGTATTTTTATTATATCAGGGAGATAAAATTGCAATTCACAAAAGAGAAGCAAAAGGTCTGTTAGCCGGTCTTTGGGAATTTCCAAACATAACGGGATTGGTAGAGGGGCAAGAAATCGTAAAATATTTAGAAACAATCGGATTGGTGGTGGAAAAATTTTTCATAGGGAAAAAAGCAAAGCATGTTTTTACTCATATAGAATGGCATATGCAAAGTTATGATATTATGGTTAGGGGAGAAGCAAAGGAGGAAAACTGGCTTTGGGTAAAAAAAGACGAGTTAGAAGAAAAATATTCCTTACCGACTGCTTTTCGAATTTTTTTTGAATAGCAACACTCCATCCTTTTATAGAATAGGGACGGAGGGAGATTGCATCATTTTTTTCATTAAACGGCGAAAAGAAATGGTGAATAAACATACCGTGGTGCTAACTGCTAGAAAATCGGCAATGGGTTCGGCTAGGAAAACGCCTATAACAGGGGTAGCCAAAAAATGAGGTAAGATATAAATAAGCGGAATAATTAAAATTACTTTCCTTAATAATGCTAAAAAGATGGAAGTTTTTGCATTGCCCAGGGCAATAAAAGTTTGTTGGCAGGCAATTTGGGCACCAAACAGCAGGGAACAGGCCATGTAAATGCGTATCGTGTATGCTGTGAAAGTGGCTAATTGGGCGTTATCGGTAAAAATAGTGATAAATAGTTGTGGAAAAAACATACAGATCGTCCAAAGCATGGTGGAGTAGGTTAAACAAACAATCAGCAAAAGGTGGACCGTTTGCTTAACGCGATAGGGATTTCCCGCGCCATAATTAAAACTGATGATAGGTTGTGCACCTTGGGTAAGCCCTTGTAAGGGCAACATAGCAATTTGCATAACACTTAATAAAATAGTCATAGCACCAACTGCCAAATCTCCGCCGTAATTTTGTAAGGAAGTATTAAAACAAACGGAAATAACGCTTTCCGTAAATTGCATAATAAATGGCGAAAGCCCTAAAGCTAAGCAGGGAAGTAATATATTTGCTGAAATCCCTAAATTAGCTTTTTTTATGCGCAAAACACTTTTTTCAGAAGTTAGAAACTTCAATACCCAAAGGCAGGATATCATTTGTGATAAAATAGTAGCCCAGGCTGCTCCGGTAACCCCCATATGGAAAAGAAAAATGAAAATAGGATCTAAAATAGTATTGCAAATTGCCCCGATTAAAACGGTACACATGCTTATTTTGGCAAATCCTTGGGCGGTTATAAAAGCATTTAAGCCTAGGGACATTTGTACAAAAATAGTACCCAAAGAATAAATGCGCATATAAGACCAGGCATAGTTTATTGTGTTATTACTAGCTCCAAACATCATTAAAATTTGTTGCCCAAAAATTTGGAATACAATTGTTAAAAGCAATGAAATCATGATAAGAGCACAGGTACAGTTCCCTAATATTTTTTGCGCTTTTTCTTGATTGTTTTCTCCCATTAAAATGGAAGCACGGGGTGCGCCCCCCATGCTAACCAACGCAGCAAAAGCAGAAATCGCCATAATAACTGGCATAGTAACGCCAACCCCGGTTAGGGCATGGGCGCCAATTTCTGGAATATGTCCTATATACATGCGATCTACCATATTATAGAGGACATTGATAAGTTGGGCTGTTATAGCTGGTACTGATAATTGAAATAATAATTTGCCAATAGATTCTTTTCCTAAATCAGCTCCTAAAGCTTGATTCAATTTGCTCACTCCTTGTATTTTGTTTTTTGCAAATAAATGTAAAGTTGACTTGACATTGAAGATGGATTTTGCTATGCTGTTTATGGAAAGTTGACTTTACATTTATTTGAAAGGAGGGGGTTCTCTTGCGTAACCGTTTGGAAGAAATCCGCAAAGAAAAAAAAATGACCCAAGAGGATTTGGCCATACTCTTGGAGGTTTCCCGGCAAACGGTAAATTCTTTGGAGAAAGGAAGATATAATCCCTCTATTTTGTTAGCTTTTAAAATTGCTAAATTGTTTCATTTGCGCATTGAAGATATATTTATTTATGAGGAGGAATGAAAGATGGCGCAAAACAAGACATGGAATATCATTTTACTTATTATGGGTGTTGTCTGCATGATAGGCGGACTTTATGCCATTAAAGTAATCGAATTAAACCGTTTGTTATTTTCCATGGTAGCAGCTGTTGGCATTGTATTATTGGAAATTACCGTTACTAATTTAACAGAAATTTTTGTGTATCGGAAATATCCAATGGAAAAAAAGAAAAAGGATATCGAGTTCTATGACGAAAGAAATAGCGCAATTCGGCAGAAAGCCAGTGAAAAAACAAATCAAACTATGTTATTTATCTACTCTTTTATTATTTTCACTTTGTTGTTTATGAACGCTGACTTATATATTTTGCTCCTAATGGCCTGTGCTATGGGTATGCATGGTGTTTTATCGATAATATATTTTAATTATTTTGAAAAAAGGATGTAAGGGCCAATTATCCTTATTCATCAAAATTGAAATACGATACCAATGATTGCTGCCATTGCGATATATATAATAGGATGCTTTTTAAATTTATTGGTAGCAAAAAGCAATAAGCCAAATAGAATAATTGCTTTAAAATCCAAAAGATCTATGATTTTATGCGTAATTTGATAGATATCCATATGGAATAAAGCTACTTTTAAAACCTCAAAACCGGCAGCTGCAATAAGCGCTGTGACGGCTGGACGTAAACCATAAAAACCTGCTTGTACAAATTTATTATGGTTAAACTGCTTTAAATAGTGAGCAACAATAATGATAATAACCAAGGAAGGCAATACTAAACCAAAGGTTGCTAATAGGCTGCCAAGAACCCCTGCGGCGCTAAAACCGGCATAGGTTGCCATATTGACGCCCAGAGGGCCGGGAGTTGATTCCGAGATTGCAACCATATCGGTTAACATGGTGCGGTCAAACCAGGGATATTTATCGGCAATATCATATAAAAAAGGTAAGGTAGCAAGTCCTCCACCGATGGCGAACAGACCAGTTTTAAAAAACTCCGTAAATAGTTGCCAGTAAAGCAAATTAAATCAACCTCCTTGCTTTTTTGACAATAATGCCGGTTGTCAATGCGGTAATAACAATGTATACAGGGGAAATAGGCAATAAAATCGCAACGCAAAGTGCGATAAGAAAAATGGCAACGCCAATTTTATCTTTAATGCTATTGCGCCAAAGTTTTGTAATGGCATTGATAATTAAAACGGCAACTGCAACCCGAATACCGGCAAAAGCATGTTGTACGACTGGCAAATGTGCAAAATTTTGAATAAAAGCCGCTATGATGATAATGATGAAGAAAGACGGTGTTATGACGCCGGCAGTAGCGACGATTGCCCCCAAAACACCCTTTTGATAATAACCAACAAAAGTTGCCGTATTTACTGCAATAACGCCTGGTGTGCACTGTCCGACAGCAAAGTAATCCATCAGTTCTTCTTCTGTTGCCCAATGATGTTTTTGTACGACTTCTGCTTGCAGCATGGGCAACATTGCATAGCCGCCACCGAATGTTAAAATACCAATACGAAAAAAGGCAATAAATAAATCAAGTAGCTGTTTCATATTCAAACCTATCCATTATTTTATTTAGAAATAATCTTTATTATATCACGATTTATGGGAAACTGTTACTGGGAGAAGGAATATAATATGAGTATAAATATAATTTATCATTTAGAGCGAAAAAGAAGAAAAACAATTGCTATTAAAGTAAAAGCAGACAATTCTGTTTTAGTAAGTGCTCCTAAGTGGGTTTCTAAAAAAGAGATTGATTTTTTTGTGCAGCAGAAAAAGGAATGGATAGAACAACAAAAAGCGCAAAATAGAGAATTGTTTGCCTTTTATCCTGGACAACAGCTACTTTATATGGGGAAATATTATCCGGTGCAGGTGGTTGCAAACAGAGAAGAGGCTATGAGGCATACTGTATTATGGTATCGACAACGCGCAAAAGAATTATTAGAAGTCAAAGTAGCCTATTGGGCAAGTAAAGTTGGCGTTACATATCATAGTATTAAGGTAAATAAAGCCAAGTGTCGCTGGGGTTCTTGTAGTGCAAAACAAAATTTGAATTTTCCATGGCGTATTTTATTTCTACCAGAAATACTCATCGATTATGTTATCGTGCATGAACTATGCCATATTTTGCAGTTGAATCATTCCAAATTGTTTTGGCAAGAAGTAGAGCGGGTTTTGCCGGACTATTGGCAAAGACGGTCTCAATTACGTGCCTGGCAAAATGAAATTCGGGCTTATATGGAAATGGATTAAAGAAGAGCTTTTCTGTAGAAAAGCTCTTCTTTCTCGGTTTCTGTTTAGACGTTAAAGCGGAAGAGGATAATATCACCATCTTGTACAATATATTCTTTGCCTTCCGACCGAACCAATCCTTTTTCTTTTGCTTTTACCATAGAACCATCGCAATTCATAAAATCAACAAAAGAAATCACTTCAGCGCGAATAAAGCCGCGTTCGAAATCGGTATGTATCTTACCGGCGGCTCCCGGTGCTTTGGTACCTTTTTTTATGGTCCAAGCCCGGCATTCATCGCTTCCGGCGGTCAAATAGCTAATAAGTCCTAGCAAGCTGTAACTTTCTTTTACTAAACGATCGAGCCCAGATTCCTTTAATCCAATTTCTTCTAAAAATAATTGTTTTTCTTCAGAGGAAAGCTCACTAATATCTTGTTCCAATTGGGCGCAAATAGGTAATACGGAAGCATTTTCCAGTTTTGCTTCTTCCACTAATTTTTGATAAAAAGGATTGTTGGTTTCATAGTTTTGAAAAGCAATTTCGTCCATATTAGCTGCATAAATAACTGGTTTTGTGGTAAGCAAAAATACTTGATTAATCATTTCCTGCTCTTCTTCTGTCATTTCCATGCTGCGTACTGGCTTTCCTGCATCTAAAGTTTCTTTTACTCTTTGCAAAAAAGCGATTTCTGTGACCAAAGATTTATCGCCTTTGGCCATTCTCTGACATTTATCTAATCTTTTTTCTACCATTTCCATATCGGATAGAATCAATTCTAAATTGATGGTTTCCATGTCCCGTACTGGGTCGATGCTGCCTTCAACATGGACAATATTACTATCTTCAAAACAGCGTACTACATGCACAATAGCATCTACTTCACGAATATGAGATAGAAATTTATTTCCTAAACCCTCCCCGCGGCTAGCGCCTCGCACCAAACCAGCAATATCGACGAACTCAATGGTTGCGGGTGTTGTTTTTTTGGGCTGGTATATCTCGCTTAATTTTTGTAGTCTTTCATCAGGAACCGATACAATTCCTACATTGGGGTCTATGGTACAAAAAGGGTAGTTGGCTGATTCCGCGCCTGCATTCGTAATGGCGTTGAATAAAGTGCTTTTGCCAACATTGGGTAAACCAACGATACCTAATTTCATATGCTATACTCCTTTTCATTACTATAAAAAGAAAAACCCAATAAAATGTTTGAAAAAACAATTTATCAGGTTTCTTTTGGTGCCGAAGGTGGGACTTGAACCCACACATGGTCGCCCATACTGGATTTTGAGTCCAGCGCGTCTGCCAATTCCACCACTTCGGCTTATCTATGACTGCTTTTCCAAGCCAATCGAACAAAAATAATTTTACAATAAAAACAATCTTTTTGCAAGTACTTTTTTATAGAAATTTAGTCCGCCAGCTTTTCCGGCTCCTGTTCAACCATATCACAGTTTTTCATTTCTGTATCAAAAGGAATTTGCTCCTGCTTTTTATGACTATTCTTTTTTTCTAGAATTAGTTCTTGCCAATAGGAGAGTTCTAGGGTAATAAAAACAATCACTAAAGCGGAAAACATTAAAAAGAAATATCCCATTCCGGCAATGATTCCTAATACTGCTGAAGTCCAAATATTAGCGGCGGTAGTAATTCCTTTAATTGTGCCTTGATTATCTTTCCAAATAATACCGGCCCCTAAGAAACCAATTCCTGTTAAAATGCCTGTGATGGGTCTTCCGTGGTCAATATTATAAGGCGCGTCGAATTCCATAAAACCAAAGGCGGCCACCATAGCAATGCAGCAAGCAGAAACACTAACCAGGATATGGGTACGCACACCCACTTGTTTCCCACGATGCCGGCGTTCAAAGCCGAGCAGACAACCAATCATTGTTGCTGCTAGCAAACGAATGATAATTTGAGAGTGGCTTAAAATCATTTCACATTCCTCCTTGTTCCATGTTAAAATAAATGATATGCTATCATCCTATCACAAATTCCCAAATTTGCGCATTTTTTTGTAAATGAGTTTGTTACAAGGATTTTGTAAAATAAAATGGAATTATAAATAATTATACTCTTTTTTATATGTTTTAGCGAGAGGAGGGTTTTATTGTGGCCCTTGACTATCAAGAGCTCATTCGGCGAAGTCAAGAGGGCGATGTGGAAGCTTTTGAAGAATTGATATTAGCCCATCAGCAAAAAATATATAGTATTGCTTATCGAATGATGGGCAATCCTTATGATGCTTCCGATATGGCTCAAGAGGCTCTTGTTAAAATTTTCAAATTTATAAAAAATTACCGGGGAGAAGCTTCTTTTTCAACCTGGATTTATCATATAACCATGAATACTTGTCGTGACGAATTGCGTAAAAAATATTGGCAAATAGAAACTTCCTTAGATCAACCAATGGATAATGAGGAAGGTTCTTTCAATCGAGAAATTGCAGATTTTAGTTCTTTACCAGAAGATATTTATGAAAAGAAAGAATTAGGTGCCTATTTACAGGGTCTAATACAGGCTTTACATCCGGAATATCGTATGGTGATTGTGATGCGAGAAAATATGGGACTCAGTTATGAAGAAATTGCCGAACAACTCAATATTTCTTTGGGAACTGTAAAATCTCGTTTGAATCGGGCTAGAAAATGCTTACGCGATAAAATTTTAGCTGATAAGGAACTTTATCCGCAGTTGCAGCGTCTGAAGTTATAAAGGAGGGGAGAGTTATGGATTGTGCAAAAATAGTAGACTCGTTTTCTGCTTATCTGGACAATAGAATGACAGATGCGCAAAAAGAAGAGTTTTTGGCACATTTGGCTGAATGTCCTGCTTGTCGCCAAGAATTTGATGTATGGCAAGCGATGTCGGCTTTATTTGCGAATTTACCGCAGCCAGAATTACCAGCCAATTTTAGCTCTTCCTTACATGAAAAACTACTAGAAGCGCAAAAAGAGATGATTGCCGAAGAAAAAAACGTGTTACCTTTCGCAGAAAAGAAAAAAAATATGAAAAGTAGTATTCCTTGGTCGCGTTTTGGTTCCATTGCGGCGGCCTTGTTTTTATTGGTGGGGGTAACTTGGTTTGCTACGGATAAAATATGGAATCAAGAAAAACAAAATCCTAATTTATTAGCAGAAAGTAGTTTTTCCGCGGAGGGCAAGCCGGATATTGCTACCAATGATCTGTTACCTCAAAATGAAGGGGAAGAACCTTCTGCAAGCAGTGGGGATGAATTAGGAACAAGTTATGGGGAAATTGATAAAGATGGTATGAAGTTTGCGTCTTTAGATGATGCTACGAAGCAATTTGTTTATTCGAATGCGCTGGGTCGTTCGGCAGATGGGCATCCTATCATAGCTTATCGCGGGGAATATGAAGGAGCGGAAGAGAAAGATGAGAGTGAAGTAACAGAAAAGATTTTGCCGGTTTATGAAGTTACGAAAGCAACTGTGAATTTACCGGAGGCTGATTCTCAAGTGGTGATTACCAAAGCCTATGAATTAGCCAAACAACCAGGCATAAAATTATTGCGTATTTTAAGCGATAATAACGAGCAATTAAACGGTATTGTAATGGTGGTTCCAAAAGATAGTTTGAATACTTTTTTAGGAGAATGGAACGGATTTTCCCCAGATGTAAAACATGAAATTGCGAAAGCTGATATTAGTAGTGAATATAATGATTTGATTACGCAAAAAGAATCGTTGCAAGCTAGTAACGTTCCAGAAGATGACAGCCGTATGCAGGAAATTTTATTAAAACTAAAAAGTTTTAATGAACAGTTAGAACAAGTTGAAGTAATGATTCAATTTCATTAAATAAAAAAAGAGAAGAATATTGGAAAAGGAAACAAGAGTTGGAAAACTCTTGTTTTTTTGGGTATAATAAAACCATTAAGTGAATGATGAAGGAGAAAAAATGGAAAAATTTTTATTGGTTGATGGTAGTAATGTATTGCATCGCGCCTTTTATGCTTTACCTTTGCTAACAAACCGGCAAGGGGAATATACCAACGCTGTTTATGGTTTTATGGTTATGTTAGAAAAACTGCTGCAAGAGGTGAATCCAACTTATGTAGCCATTTGTTTTGATAAAAGCAGAATTACTTTCCGATCGGCTGTTTATGAGCAATACAAAGCGCAAAGACAAGCCACGCCAGCAGAACTTTCTCCTCAGTTTGAGTTGATCAAAGAGGTATTGGCTGTTTATGGGATAAAAGCTTTGGAGCTGGATCAATATGAAGCGGATGATATTATAGGGACTTTAGCAAAACTTGGGGAAAAACAAAATTGCCAGAATATTATTGGGAGTGGGGATAAAGATTTATTGCAATTGATTTCTCCACAAACGACAGTACAGCTGATGAAAAAAGGAATTAGTGAGAAAGAAAACTTTGATTTAGCAAAAATGATGGAACGGTATGGTTTAACCCCGCAAACATTTGTAGACTTCAAAGCGCTAATGGGCGATTCTTCCGATAATATCCCTGGGGTGGCTGGTATTGGGGAAAAAACTGCCCTAAAATTGCTGCATGCATATCATGATTTAGATGATATTTATGATCATATTGAAGAAGTTGGGCCGCCTAAACTACAAGAAAAATTAAAAAACGGACGAGAAATGGCTTATTTGTCCAAACAATTAGCTACAATTTGTTGCGAAGCCCCAGTTGATTTGGATGTATCGGTTTATAAAAGAACTGCTCCGGATTATGAAAAATTAAGAAGTATTTATGAAAGATTGAATTTCCGGAATCTATTGGCCAATTTACCAAAAGAACAAAAGGATGAAACGGTAAATATGATGCCAGTTATAGAAGAAGATTTTTATTTACCCCAAGATGAAGCTGCTTTCAAAGAAGTGGTTGCTTCTTATGCAGATTGTTCCGAAATAGGGCTTTACCTTTCTTATGAAGGACAAGCGATCCATGGGAATATCAAGGCGATTGGGCTATCTGCACCGCAAAAAAGAAGTTTCGGCATTTTGCTTATGGGGCAGCAAATAGATCGTAATAAAATCAATTTATTAAAAGAACTTTTGGAAAACAAATCAATTCGTAAAGTTGTCGCTGAGGCAAAAGAGGTAGAATTATGCTTAGCGGCTTTTAATATTAAAGTCGTAAATATTATAGATGATGTTTCTTTAGCCGCTTATTTATTGCAGCCAGAACGTGGGCATTATGATTTATTGCATTTGGCGCAATCCTATTTACACAAAGAAATTGCCTGTATGGATGAAGCGCAGCAAGCAGCGATTATGGCACAACAGCTTTTCCCTTTGCGCGAAGAGTTGAAAAAATCTTTAGAAGAAACTAAAATGTTGTCTATTTATTATGATATGGAATTGCCTTTGAGTCATGTTTTGGCGCAAATGGAAAGAACCGGTATTCGGGTAGAGAAATTGCAATTAAATGAAATGGCCCAAAAATTAGAAGAGGCGGCAAAACAAGAAGAAAAAATTATTTTTTCTTTGGCAGATATGGAATTTAATATTAACTCTCCAAAACAATTGGGCTTTGTGCTTTTTGAAAAGTTGGGTTTACCGGCTGCTAAAAAGACAAAAACAGGCTATTCTACTAGCGTAGATGTGTTAGAACAATTAGAGCCAGCCCATGAAATTATCCGTCATATTTTGGATTATCGCACTTATATGAAATTAAGGTCAACTTATGCTATTGGCTTAACCAAAGCGATTGCAGCAGATGGAAAGTTGCATACTTCTTTTTTGCAAATGGGGACGGCTACTGGTCGTTTGGCTTCCGCAGAACCAAATCTGCAAAATATCCCAGTTCGATTGGAATTAGGAAGGCAAATACGCCGCGTATTTATACCGGAAAAAGAAGGCGATCTGCTTTTTGCGGCAGATTATTCGCAAATAGAACTGCGTATTTTAGCCCATATTTCCGGAGATCCCTTATTACAAGATTCCTTTTTGAAAAATCAGGATGTTCATGCCAGAACTGCCTCAGAAGTATTTGACATTCCTTTAGAAGAAGTAAACAGCGCGCAAAGAAGAAAGGCAAAAGCAGTTAATTTTGGTATTGTCTATGGGATTAGTGATTTTGGTCTAAGCCAAAATTTAGGTATTAGTAGAAAAGAAGCCAAAAATTATATGGATTTATACTTTGCGCATTACCCTAAAGTAATGGATTATCAAAAGGAAGCAATTCGCTTGGGGAAAGAGCAGGGTTATGTTAAAACTATTTTAGGGAGACGGCGTTATTTACCGGATCTGCATAATCGTAATTATAATTTACGCAGTTTTGCGGAGAGAGTGGCTATGAATACGCCTATTCAAGGAACGGCTGCCGATATCATTAAATTGGCGATGGTAAAAATTTCTGCTATTTTAAAAGAAAAAAAATTAAAGTCTAAAATGATTTTACAAGTGCATGACGAATTAATCTTTAATATGGTGCCAGAAGAAAAGGATATTTTGCCGCATATTGTAAAAGAAGCGATGGAACATGCCATGACTTTGCATGTTCCTTTGGTGGTGGATTTGAAAGTAGGACAAGATTGGTATCATATGGAAAAAATAGTAAATGAGGTTTTGTGATGCCTGAGTTACCAGAAGTAGAAACAGTAGTACGCACATTATCGCCATATATTTTGGGGCAAAAAATTAAAAAAGTAGAAGTGTTTTATCCTACTTCGATTGCCATGCCAGCAGAAAATATTTTTTGTCGCCGCATGATAAACCAAGAAATCACTAAGATAACAAGAAGGGGCAAATATATTTTATTGTACTGCCAAAAAGGAGATTGCTTGGTGGTTCATTTGCGTATGACCGGACAGTTGCTTTTTTGTGCGCCAGAAGAAAATTTAGATAAACATACCATTGCGGTTTGGCATTTGGCTTCCGGCCAACAAATGCGTTTTATTGATCAAAGACGATTTGGCCGTATTTGGTTGTTGGATCAAAAAAAACAGGGAAATGCATTTGAACATTTTAGTAATTTATCTTCTTTAGGACCAGAACCATTAGAAAAGGATTTTACAGTTGATTATTTGTATACTGCTGCCCAAAAGAAGAAAATGCCCATAAAAGGATTTTTGTTGGATCAAACGCAAATTGCTGGTTTGGGTAATATTTATACAGATGAAAGCCTTTTTGCTGCTAAGATTAATCCAAGACGCCCTGCTTGTACGCTTACTATTGCCGAAGCAGAAAGATTATGGCAAGCAATACGGGATGTTTTAACAGGGGCTTTAGCAAAACAAGGGACGACAATTCGCGATTATCGAGATGGTTTGGGCATTGCAGGCAGCTTCCAGGGTTATTTAAAGGCATATGGACGAGAAGGAAAACCATGCACGATTTGTGGGCAGCCTATGGTGCGCATAAAAATTGCAGGCCGTAGTACCTGTTTTTGTCCTTATTGCCAAAAGTAGAGGTAAAAATGATTGTAATTGGTTTAACCGGAAACATTGCCAGCGGAAAATCGATGGCTGCTTCTCATTTAAAAAGTTTAGGGGCTGTTTTGATCGACGCAGACCAGGTAGCAAGAGAAGTGGTAGAGCCGCAAACGCCAACCTGGGAAAAAGTGAAGAACTATTTTGGCGAGGAGTATTTTTATCCAGATGGTACGTTAAACCGTGCCACGTTAGGAAATTTGGTTTTTACAGATAAAAATGAGCTGGCTAAGTTGGAAGCAATTACGCATCCAGCTATTTTTGCCGCCATTGAGCGACAAATAGCTGTTTTTAAAAAAGAGGGCAGTTATCCTGCCGTAGTAGTGGAAGCAACTCTGCTTTTAGAGGGAAAAGGGGAAGGCGACTTTGATGAGATTTGGTTGGTTTTGAGCAGTAAAGAAAAAAGACTGCAGCGCCTTATGGCACGGAATCAACTAACAAGATTAGAAGCTGAAAGAAGAATCCAATCGCAAATGCCGGCTGAGGAAAAAGCAAAATATGCCGATCTTATTCTTTATAATAATGATGGGCAAGAAGCCTTTTTGCAAGAAGTGGAAAATAATTGGCGTCGTATTACTGGGAGATAAAAATGAAGTTTAAAAAGAATTGGAATTTGGATTTTTTACATAAAATAAAATGGTATTATTTGGTTTTAACTGGTGTTTTATTATTTGTTATTTTCTTTTTTCTATTAAGCGGAAAACAAATTTTAACACCGTCACAAGAAAAGTTATTGGTGCCAGATGTTTGTCGTATTCATTTAAGTTCTTCTGTACAATCGTTAGACCCTGCTTTTGCACAATCTGATGCTGAAATTATGATTGCTCGTTTGGTTTTCCGTGGTTTGGTTTCTTATAATGCCAGAGGGGAATTACAGCCGGATTTAGCAAAAAGTTGGGAGATATCACCGAATCAATTAACTTATACCTTCTATTTGCATGAGGAAGCCTATTTCCATAATGGCAGACGAATTACGGCTGGTGATGTGAAATTTACTTTAGAACGGGTTTTACGTGTAAATGCGCCTACGGCGTATATCTTAGCCAATATTGTTGGCGCAGAAGATGTTTTATCAGGCAAGGTAATTGAATTATCGGGAATTGAGGCAACGGATGACTATACGTTAAAAATAACCTTGAAAAGGCCCCAGCCGCAGTTTTTAACTCTTTTAGCGCAACCTGCGGCCTCTATTTTAGATCGTTACGAATTGGTGGAACAAGGGGTAGATTATGGCAAACCGGGCGCTTATCGGGATTATGATAAGTTATTCAGTGGAACGGGCCCCTATTTGTTAACAGAATGGCTAGATAACGAGAAGGTTGTTTTAGGCATTAACGATCAGTACTATGGGGAAAAACCATATTTGCAAAGAATTGAATTTGTTTTGAATTTATCCACCCAGGATGCTTTAGCTGAATTTACTGCTGGTCATATCGATATTGTACAAAGTGTTTTAGAAAGCGATTGGAACCAATTACCGTCCATATTACGTCAAGATGATAGGATGGTAGAAGAAGTTGTCCGAGTTTTTCGTTACGTGGCAATGAATAGTCGGGCCGATGTTTTCACGGATAGTAATTTGCGCCTTGCCATTTTAGCTGCCATTGACGGTGATGCGGCTTTGGCGTCAGCCCGTGGAGAAGAAGGGGTTACGAATTATCCTTATATCAGCGAATATTGGCGCAATTTAAAAGTGGGTAGTGAGAATAAGAATCCGGCTCATTTATTAGAAGCAAAACAATATCTACAAGCCGCCGGTTATGGAGAAGGCGGAAAGACATTGCCTACTTTAACTTTGTATTGCGGTTCTACTCAAGAAGATATTGCTGCTGCTAACTCGATTGCTGGCAATTTGCGCAATCTCGGTTTTGGTATACAAATCCAATCTTTATCTTATCGAGATTTAAGAAGGGCAATTCGTTCGGGGGAAGCCGCTTTTTATACCAGCCAGTTTGCCGATAAAGGCGGTGGATTGGATGTGTTCTTTTCCGAAGTAGTGGACGCAAATTGGCAGGGGGTAATAGGCGAGGGACCATGGACAAACTTATTAAACCAGGCTTATGCTGCTTCAGAAGATAATAAAATAGATATTTTTAAACAAGTAGAGGAACAATTGGCAAATTATGGTATCTTACGGTCTCTTTATGCCAATAAAACATCTATTTTAGTAAATTACGATCGCTGGACCAATTTTATTGTTACTGCTGGGGGTAGTATGGCTTTAGAAGAACTCCAGCCCAATAGAACATTAAGTGAATAATATGCTTTTAGAAAGAAGTGGGAAGATGAAAAGGAAATTAAAGAAAACACCGGTTATTATTTTGATATTGTGTGTGTTTGTGAGTGGCCTTTTCATCTTTTTTTATCAGCGTTCGGTGGTGGCTAGTAAATTAGCGCAAGAGGAAGCGGATAGAATAGCGCTGCTTACAAAAGCGGAGGAATTAGAACAAGGATATTTTTACGAGGAAGCGCTTACCTTGTTAAATTCGCGTCCAGAACTTAATAATGAAACGTTAGAAGCCAAAAAAGCTTCCTTACAAGATAAAAAAGAGCATTTGGTTTTGTATGAAGGCCCGATTCACCATATTTTCTTTCACAGTTTGATTGTACATCCGGAAATGGCTTTTGATGGAGATTATACAGCAGAAGGATATAATTATTGGATGGTCACTAACGATGAGTTTAAAAAAATGCTGGATGCCTTGTATCAAAGGAACTATGTTCTTTATGATATCCAATCTTTTATTGAAGCAAATCCGGAGCAGCCTGGCAAAATTCGGAAGGCAGATATTTATGTGCCAGAGGGGAAAATTCCTTTGGTTTTGAGTATTGATGATGTAAGTTATTATAATTATATGGGTAAAGATGGATTTGCCCGTAAGCTAATTGTGGATGAACAGGATAAAATTGCTACCATTGTAAGAAATGAAGCGGGAGAATTTGAAACCACTTATGACGGGGATGTTATGCCTATTGTAGATCAATTTGTTTTGGATCATCCGGATTTTTCTTACCGTGGTGCCAAGGGGATTTTAGCTTTAACTGGTTATGAAGGGGTATTTGGTTATCGTATTACGGATTTAGAAGGAGATGCGCTAAAAGAAGCACAGCAAGAAGCGACTGCTGTAGCCGATTGTTTGAAAAGACATGGTTGGCGTTTTGCCTCGCATAGTTATACACATAATGGTTTCTTTAAAACTGGAAAAATTACGATGGATGAGTTGATTTATGATACGGAACGTTGGGAAAAATATATACAACCCGTATTAGGGGCTACCAATATTTATATTTCTCCTTTTGGCGTCCATTTTTCTGCTGATGATGAGCGCTACCGCTATTTAGTAGAAAAGGGATTTCAAATTTATTGCCCGGTGGACAGTTCTTTACGGATTCTGGATCGGGGTGATAATATTGTTATGCCGCGCGTTGCAATCGATGGTTTGGCTCTTTGGGAAAAACCGAAATTCATGTCTACGTATTATTTTAATGTGGAAGAAATTCGCAATTCTTTACGACCGGAAATATAGTTGAGGATGCATTTGCATAAAAATAAAAGGAAGATTATGCTGTCTTCCTTTTATTTTAATAATTCCTGATAAATTTCTGGCCTTCTATCCCGGTAGATGGGAGTTTGTTGTCGTATTTGTTTGATTTGCTCTAAACAAAGGTTTGCATAAATAGCTTTTCCCGGGGATGGATTGGCCTGCGCCAATATGGCACCATCGGGAGCTACGATGATACCGCCGCCGGCAAAATCTGTTTCTTTGATACAAGTTTCTAATCCCGCTTTGCCAACGCCTACTACATAATATTGGTTCATCATGGCCATAGCGCGCATTTCAACCGCATAAGTTTCCCCACGCCAGCCGCCCCAAGTTGCCGCCGGATTAAAAACAATGGAGACATCTTTTAAGCCGTAGGTGCGCCATAGTTCACTAAAGCGTTTATCCCAGCAAATAATATTGGCAATATTGCCCCAAGGAGTTGGAAAAATAACGGGAAGCTTACCCGGATGAAAATAAAACTTTTCATTGTTGCGTAAACTGCCATCTGGTTCTAAGCTATTGGGTAAATGCAGTTTTTCTGTGACATAAGTTTCTGTTCCATCTATAAAATAGCCTTTTATAAAATTGCCATCGGGGCCCAAAAGCGGACAACTGTTATAATATAGTCCTTCCGCTCTTTTTTCAAAAATATTGTAAATGAGATAGACGCCATGCTGTTTCGCAATTTTAGCAAACGCTTGCGTTGTAGGCCCATCAAGCTCCTCCGCTAAAGTGAAATAGTCCTTTTTTTCCACGCAAGCGAAAGATGGAATGGTGGTATATTCGCTAAAGCAAATGATATTTGGTTTTTGTGGGGCTTGTAGAATAGCGTTTTCTAAATACTGCACATGTTGTTGAACATTTTTTTCTTGATCCATGCTGCAAGGGCCACCTTGCAAGGCACAAATTTGCACATTTGATTTTGACATTTTTTCACCTCAATTTTAATGAAAGGGGAGTCGTAAATTGTCCCTGCTAGGAAATATGCATTTAAGAGAAGAAAAGGAGCGTATTTTTTGTACTTTTCCTTATTTTGAGAAAATCCCCTTTTTATTACATGGTTGCTCTACCCGTTTTGGGGGCATTAGCGAAGGGGTATATCAATCCCTTAATTTGGGATTAAAAACATATGATGATCACCAAAGGGTGCTTACGAATATAAAAATATTTGC
The DNA here is from genome assembly GCA_944391215.1 of uncultured Clostridia bacterium. Taxonomy (GTDB): domain Bacteria; phylum Bacillota; class Dehalobacteriia; order UBA4068; family CALXSR01; genus CALXSR01. Next base: position 22,421 of record CALXSR010000052.1, on the reverse strand, counting down.
ACAGGCGATCGGAGCTGAGGCAAATCGCTTAGTTTTGAGCGATCAAACCCATACCGATCATATTCGTGTTGTTGGGAAAGAGGATGCCGGTAAGGGGTTTTGCAAAGCGCCGGATTATCACGATATCGATGGCATGATTACTGCCGAAACGAATTTACCACTATTGATTTTTGCAGCCGATTGTGTGCCTATTTTATTTGTTGATCCGGTAAAACGCGTAATTGGAGCGGCGCATGCCGGTTGGCGAGGCACAAGGCTGCAAATTGCGGCCAAAATGGTGCAAGCTATGCAAAAGGAATTTGCTTGCCAACCACAAAATATTGTGGCCGGAATAGGCCCTTGTATTGGTTCTTGCTGCTATGAAGTTGGGGAAGAGTTATATCAGGAATTTGAGCCTTTATTCTACTTGCAACAGGAAAAACAATTTTTTTGCCAAACCAAAGAGAACAAATATCATTTAGATTTGGTTGCTGTCAATGAAGCAATTTTACAAAATGCTGGTTTGCAAAAAGAGCATATTGTAAACGCAGGGCTTTGTACCTGCTGTCATAAAGATATTTTCTTCTCTCATCGCGGCCATCATGGTCGGCGTGGCTTGTGTGGTAGTTTAATTCAGTTGCAGGAAATTTAAAAACCGTTGGCTTCCAAAACTTGGGCGGCAATTTCATAAACACGCTCAATTAAAGATGGACAAGTTTGAAAACGATTTTGCATATCCCCTTTTAAAATGCATAGGCAGTCGGTTCCTCCGTAAGTTTCGTCAAATTCTTCTTTGATATGCGCCATAAACTCCGGTACCATTTTTTGATTGGCAAGTTGCTTATCGTATAAACCGAACATGATACAGGCCCCGCTGACAGCGCCACATAAAAGACCGCTGCGTGCGCCGGCACAAAGGGGAGAAACCGCTTCGATCATTTGTGGGTTTTCTTCGCCTAATTTTTCTAACCCCATTGCTACCATAACTTGTGCGCAACAATATCCTTCTTGTCGTAATTCACGTATTCTTTCTTGATCTGTTGTCATGTTATAATCTCCTTTCTTTTTTGGCGATGATAGAACAATAGCTTATATTTTTATATTGTAAGAAATCGGGACAAAAATCTTCTTTTTGGGCACCAGCCATAATTATTTTTATTAAAAATTGAGTTAATTCTTTTTTATGATCGGTAAATGAGTGCAGGGTAAATCCACATGCTTGTAACATTTTTTGCCACTCGGTATGGGTCAAAAAATGGGCAGGGTAATTTCCTTCTTGGGTGAAATATAAATCGCTGATATAAAGGAATCCATCCGGTTTTAAAGCATGAAAACTTGCCTCTATCACAGTTTTCGGCTTGTCCAATAAAGAGAAAATACATTCCGCGATGATGCAGTCCTGATTGTTAACAGGGAAAGGAGAATCCTGTAAATCCACTTGTAAAAATTGTACTTTTGGATGTTTTTTTTGGGCAACCTGTAAAATTGCCTGCTCCTTTTCCAGACCGATTGCTTGGATTGCATAGTTTTCTTGTAAGAAGGCCAAAGTTTCTCCATAGCCACAGCCAATATCTAAAACGTTTGCTTGTGCCGGTAATGGCAAGGAAGGCAAGGCCTTTTGTAATAATTCCAACCCACCTGGATGCATTTGATAAGAAAAATATTTGGCAATTTGCTCATTGGCGTAAATGAAACAAGAAGACAAAGGAAAAACTCCTTTTTATTATTTCTTTTTATTTTAGTATAGCAGTAAAAAGAAGAAAAAAAAATAGGGAGCGTAGATACGCTCCCATTCTTTTACCAGCACCTGCAACACCTAGGTCTGCAGCAAGTACAACAGCAAGGGGTATAGGTATAGTAGTAACAGTAACAAGGAATATAGCAATAAGTTGGTACACAACAACAAGCCATATCGTTCACCACCTAATTATTTTTTAGTTTTGTTTGCGTCTTTTTTATAGACGAGAAAAAATAAAACGCTTTATGGAATAATATATGAGCTTGTCAATTTTTGTGTGATTCGAGGGTTGTTTATGAAAGTTTTAGTGATTTATAATCCTTATGCCGGAAATCGCAAATTTGTGGATTCTTTAGACGAACTGATTGCTGCTTTTCAAAAAAAACAGTTACAGCTGGTTTTTTATCGAATGGAACAAGGTAGCTCTTTAGAATCGTTTTTTATGCAATTTCAGAAAGAAAAAGAATCGTATTGCAAAATACTGGTAGCAGGGGGAGACGGTACGCTGCACCAGGTTATTAACTGTATGCTAAAATATGAAATTGATTTACCGTTGGGTATTTATCCGGTGGGCACTTGTAATGATTATGCGCGGCAGTTTACAGGAGGCAAGCCTTTTGGGCAATTAACCGAAACCTATTTACAAGACCATGTAATAGAAAGTGATGTGGGCTTGTGTAATGATACCTATTTTATCAATGTCGCTAGTTTAGGCTTTTTGATAGATGTCAGCCAAAAAACCGGAAATAGCATTAAAAGTTTATTGGGGCCTATGGCTTATTATTTGCGCGGTTTAGAAGAATTGGGGCGCATGGAAACTTCTTTTGTGCAAATTGAAAGCGCGGAATGCCATTTCGCTGGAGAAATCTTTTTTATGTTGATTTTAAATGGACAATCTGCGGGTGGATTTAGTAAAATCGGGATACAATCTTCAATTGAAGATGGCCTTTTAGATGTGTTAGCTTTTAAAAAATGTTCTTTGGTGGAGCTGCCAGTGATTTTTTTTGATATTTTAAACGGGAGACATTTTTATAATAAAAATATACTAAGTTTTAAAACCAAAGAGGTTCACGTGTTTTGCGAAAAAATGATTGCGACAGATTTAGATGGGGAAAAGGGCCCAAAACTCCCTTTCCATGTAAAAGTATTACCTCAAAAGATAAAGGTATTGGCGCCGTCCTTTTATCATAATGAAGAACAATTTTTAGCAGAAGAGGAAATGGAAGAAGAGATGTAAATCTCTTCTTTTTTGGTATTTGGGCAAGCTATGCCTATTAAATATAATCATACTTTGGCATAACATGTTTGTTTAAGGGGAGAAGGCAATGAGAATTGTTATTTGTAAAAGGAAAAAGATGATATTACTGGTAGTTGCCCTTTTGCTTTGTTTTGCTATGGGCGTTCATTTTATGCAACCTGTTTTAGCGGTAAAAACATATATTACTGCCACAGAAGATAGTGTTCAGTTGCCCATTATCATGTATCACAGTGTGGTAAAAGATATGAAAAAGGCTAGTAAGTATGAAATACCCGTTGAGGTTTTGGAAAAAGATTTCGTTTATCTGCGGCAACAGGGGTATAATACGATATTTATGAAAGACTTGATTGACTTTGTCTATTATCATTATCCGTTACCAGACAAGCCGATTTTAATTACGTTTGATGATGGGTATTATAATAACTTGGTTTATTTAAAACCATTGCTGGAGAAATATAAAATGCGGGCTGTTATTTCTATTGTTGGCAATTATATTGACCGTTATAGTGCGCTAGACGATAAAAATTTAAATTATGCTATGTTGGATTGGGATGATGTGAGAGAATTGGCGCAATGCGAATATGTGGAACTACAAAATCATTCTTATGATTTGCATGCTGAAAAAGGCCGTAAAGGCGCAAGCCGAAAAAAAGGAGAAACGGTGGAGGCCTATCAAAAGATATTAGAAAACGATTTAAGCAAAATGCAACAATTATTAAAAGAGAATTGTGGAATAGAAGCGACTACTTTTACCTATCCTTTAGGGCAAATTAGCCCGGAATCAGAAGAGGTGATTAAAAAAATGGGTTTTCAAGCCTCTTTATCTTGTTATGAAAGAATGAATACCATTACTTCGGATCCGGAATGCCTCTATCAGCTAAATCGTTATAACCGCTCTGGGAAAATTAGCACGGAAGTATTTATGAAAGAAAAAGGATTATGAGAAAAAGCAGCCAATAAAAGCAAATGAGGGGTGTTGGTTTTGCTTATTATGCTTTTCCTTTTTTTATTAAATATCTTTTTTATGATTTCTGTGGTATTTATTGAATATAAAAAACCAGAAGAAGCAATTTTGTGGGTTTTTGTCTTATTGGTTTTCCCTTTACTAGGGATGATTCTTTATGCTGTTTTCGGCAATACGCTTCGTTTAAAGTTATCTTATTGGCGTAAAAATAAAGAGCTAAAAAAAGCTTATGCTGAGGTGTTGCAAAAGCAAATACAATCGTTACAGGAGGTACCGAACTTAGGGACGAATAGCATTGGCTCTTCCATGGTCCGTTTTAATTTAAATTATAGCGATAGTATTTTAATGAAGAAAAATGAAGTAGCGGTATTTTGCTGGGGGCAGCAAAAATATGCTGATATGTTTGCTGCAATGCGCCAAGCGCAAAAAAGTATTCATGTAGAATATTATGCTATAGACCCTGATAAAGTGGGAAAAGAGCTAATCAGTATCTTGACAGAACGCGCTCAAAATGGTGTTGATGTGAAAGTAATAGTGGATGGGTTCGGTTGTTTAAAAGCGCCCAATTCTTTGTTTCGGCCTTTACGCGAAGCGGGTGGTATAGTAAAAAGAAGCAAACCTTTTGGGACGCATTTTCGTAATCATCGCAAAATAGTGGTCATTGATGGGGAAATTGGTTATACTGGTGGAATGAATATTGGGATTCCTTATTTAAGCGAAGTAAAAATAAGAAGTCCTTGGCGTGATACGCATATAAAAATGAGAGGCGATGGCGTTTATGCTTTACAGTATATTTTTTTAACGGACTGGATTGCCATGAGTCGTAAAAAAAACAGTAAAACTAGAAATGAGAAAAATCACTTCTTATTTTCCGCCTCATAATGTACAAACTGTTTTATATAGCCAATATATCACCGGCGGTATTGATACCGATAAAGAATATATTAAAATGAGTTATCTAAAAATGATCATGTCAGCTAGAAAACGAATATGGATTCAAACGCCTTATATCATTCCGGATAATACTGTTTTGGACGCTTTAAAAGTATTGGCTTCTTCCGGGATAGAAGTTATAGTAATGCTTTCTGGTACTTTGCAATTTTATTTGGATCCAATCAATAATTATTATATTGATGAGTTAGTGAAATACGGAGCAAAAATATATCGTTATCATGGTTATTTGCATGCCAAAACTTTGGTAGTGGACGATGATGTTTGCTGTATTGGTTCTGCTAATTTTGATACACGTAGTTTGCAGGTAAACGATGAGGTTTGTATTTTCTTTTACGATAAAAACTTTACGCAATATAATGCTTCTTTGTTTCGGGAAGATTTAAATCACTGTTCGGAACTAGATTACAATGCTTTTGCGAAAAGAAGTTGGCGAGCCCATGCCAGTGAAAAACTGTGTCGTATTTTTGCTCCATTGTTATAAAAAATCTTAAAGCGGTGTTTTCCCGCTTTTTATTCTTAGAAAAAGAAAGGATAAAAGAAAAAATTTGCCGAAATAATAATAAAACAATCTAATAGGAGTGTTATATTTGCTGCTTATTGCTTTCATTTTGTTATTATTAAACTTGTTTTTTATGATTTCTGTGGTTTTTATTGAATATAAAAAACCCGAAGAAGCGATTTTATGGGTTTTTATTTTAATGGTATTTCCTGTTGTTGGTATGGTGATTTACTTAGTTTTAGGGAATACCATTAATTACAAGTTAAGCTATTGGCGGAAAAATAAAAAATTAAAAGTAGTTTATGCAGAATATGTAAGAAAACAGGTGCTCTATGCCAGAAATTTAAGCAAGAGCGGTAATTTTTCGGAAGCAGAGTTTGCAGAAACAGCTTCCGTGATTCGCTTTAATTTGAATTATAGTGAAAGCTTATTGATGCAGAAAAATGACGTGGAAATTTTTTGTTGGGGCCAAGATAAATATGCTGCTATGTTTGCTGATATGCGTCAAGCCCAAAAAAGTATTCATATAGAATATTATGCGATTGACGCGGATAAAGTTGGAAAAGAACTGGCGGCCATTTTGACTGAACGTGCCAAAGCGGGGGTGGATGTGAAAGTTATTATCGATGGCTTTGGTTGCTTAATGACGCCCGCCTCTTTGTTTCGACCATTGCGGGAAGCTGGCGGTGTAGTCAAAAAAACCAGACCCTTTGGATCTCATTTCCGTAATCATCGTAAAATAGTAGTCATTGACGGCGAAATCGGTTATACCGGTGGAATGAATATCGGCAAAGACTTTATTAGTGAGCATAAAATTAAAACGCCTTGGCGCGATACCCATATGCGGGTTGTTGGCGATGGCGTTTATGCATTGCAATATATCTTTTTAACGGACTGGATTGCTATGTGTCGTAAAAAAGTTATTGAATTGGAATTAGAAAAGGCGCCCAGTTATTTTCCAGCACACCAAGTTACGAATACTTTATATTGCCAGTATATTACTGGCGGTATTGATTCTGATAAAGATGCGATTAAGTTGAGTTATTTGCGGATGCTTACTTCCGCTAAAAACAGCATTTTGATGCAAACACCATATATTATACCGGATAATTCTATTTTAGACGCCTTAAAAGTAATCGCTGCTTCTGGGGTGGAAATTAAAATTATGATTGCTGGCATTATTCCCAGCGTATATTTAAATCCTGTCACCAATTACTATATTGAGCAACTGGTAAAATATGGGGTGAAAATTTATAAATATAATGGTTATTTACACTCTAAAACGATGTTAATTGACGATGTGTTAACTTGTATTGGTTCGGTAAATTTTGACACGCGTAGTTTGGAAATCAATGATGAGGTTTGCGCCTTTTTCTATGATAAACAATTTGCTGAAAAGAATACCGCTATTTTTGCGGAGGATTTACAGCATTGTCAGGAATTGGATTATGAAGCTTTTGCCAAAAGAAGCTGGCGGGCCCGGGTTGCAGAAAAATTCTTCCGCATTTTTACTCCTATTATGTAGTAGATAAAATATTCTTGAAATTCTTCTTGTAATGGTTTTTTTTTAGGTGTATACTAAAAAAAATATAAAACAAAGCTGTGCAGCTTTTGCGAAATAATAAAAATGCAAATAAGGGGGAATTTCTTATGCAAATAACGATTCAAAAAAGCACAAATCCGAAAGCAAAACCGGATTGGAATAATTTGGGTTTTGGAGTATATTATACCGACCATATGTTCATTTTAGATTATACGGAAGGTATTGGTTGGCATGATGCAAGAATTGTTCCTTATGGCGATTTATCGATTGATCCGGCTGCGATGGTATTGCATTATGCCATTGAAGTATTTGAAGGCATGAAAGCATATTATACGGAAGACGGTAGGGTACTGTTATTCCGCCCAGAAAAAAATGCTAAGAGAATTAACTCTTCGGGGAGTCGTTTATGCATGCCGGAATTGCCGGAAGAGTATTTTGTGGAAGCGGTAAAAGCTTTGGTGAATGTGGAGCGGGATTGGGTGCCGAAACAATATGGAACTTCCTTGTATATTCGGCCTTTTATGATTGGCACGGAACCGCATTTAGGAGTTAGAAAATCAAAAACCTATCAATTTATTGTGATATTATCTCCTGTGGGTGCTTATTATCCGGAAGGGTTGGATCCGGTTAAAATTTATGTGGAAGACGAATATGTTAGAGCGGTAAAAGGCGGTACCGGTTTTACCAAATGCGGGGGAAATTATGCAGCTTCCATTATTGCGCAATATAAAGCCAAAGAGCTTGGCTATACGCAAGTTTTATGGCTGGATGGCGTAGAACATAAATATGTGGATGAAGTAGGGACCATGAACGTTATGTTCAAAATAAATGATAAAGTGGTTACGCCAGAATTAAGTGGCAGTATTTTACCTGGGGTTACGAGAGATACTTGCATCCAAATTTTAAAATCTTGGGATGTGCCGGTAGAAGAACGGAAAATCTCTGTGGAAGAATTGTTGGAAGCTGGACGGAATGGTAGCTTAGAAGAAGCCTTTGGCACTGGTACGGCGGCGGTTATTTCGCCAATTGGTCACTTGAATATTTACGGAGAAGATTTGACCATCGGTGGTGGCAAAATTGGGGAGCTTTCGCAGAAACTATATGATACCATAACCGGTATCCAATGGGGGAAATTGAAAGATAACTTCGGCTGGACCATAGAAGTTAAATAAGACAGTTTAAAAAGCAGCCGCTGAGGCTGCTTTTTTTATAGAATAGAGGAGGTTGGATGATGCAACTGATTTGTCAAAATTGCGGTAAGCGCTATGCAGACCAAGAACTGCTATATCATTGTAATCACTGCCAAGAACCTTTAGAAGTAGGGGAAGTGTTTGTGGGGAGTATCCGGGTAGGTAACCCATTGCGGCAGAATATGATGGACCGTTATTCTGATTTTTTCCCTTACCTGCAAAAAACAGCTGTTTGTTTACAAGAAGGTTTTACGCCTTTGTTCAAATCCTCTTCCTTTGCACAAAAACTGGGTATACAAGAAGTTTTATTAAAAAATGAAACCCAAAATCCCACCTGGTCTTTTAAAGACAGGGGGACCATGGTTGCCATGAATTATGCCATACAAAAAGGGTTTCATCAATTCGGTACGGTTTCTACTGGTAATATGGCGGTATCTGTGGCGGCTTATGGGGCGGCAGCAGGTAAAAAGACAGTAATTTTGGTTGGAAATGATATTGCCAAAGAAAAATTAGCCCCCATTGCAATTTATGGGGCGCAGGTGATTTTAGTAGATGGAGAATATGGTAATTTATATCAAGAAAGTATTCGTTTGGGATGGAAGCATGGTATTTATTTTATTAATTCGGATCATCCGTTGCGAGTGGAAGGGTATAAAACAATTGCTTATGAGATTTGCGAGCAAACCAATTTTAATCCGCCTGATTATATGATTGTGCCAACCAGTTCCGGAGGATTATTACGCGGTATCGAAAAGGGCTTTGCAGAATTTATGGCGGCAGGTTTTATTGCCAAAAAACCGAAATTAGTTTGTGCGCAAGCTGCTGGATGTGCTCCTATTGTAAAAGCCTGGGAAAACGATGCGGAAAAAATTGTATGCTGGCAGAATCCGCAAACGGAAGCGCATGCAATTGCCAATCCAATGCCCCCTAGTGGAAATCGGGTTTTGCAAATTTTGCGACAAGAGCAGGGATTTGCGGTTGCGGTGGCAGAGGATGCAATATTACAAACCCAAAAGGACTTGGCCCAAAATGGGCTTTTTGTCCAACCGGCGTCGGCCGTTGCATTGGCTGCGGCGATAAAACTGGTAAAGGAAGGGCTGCTGCCAAGGCAGGCGCGCATTGCTTGCGTTTTAACGGGAAGCGGATTAAAATATACATCAGTATTGTCGAAGCAACAATTATCATATCAGACTTGCGGAATAGAGAAGTTGGAAGGACTGTTAAAAAACCTATGAATCCATGCTGGCAATTAGAAAAATGTATGGTTTGCCCTAGGGAATGCGGTGCGAACCGGTTGCAACAATTTGGTTTTTGCGGTGGAAGAGCATTGCCAAAAGTGGCGAAAGCAATGCTGCATTTTTGGGAAGAACCTTGTATTAGTGGAGAAAATGGCAGTGGCGCCGTTTTTTTTAGTGGTTGTGCATTGCGTTGTGTTTATTGCCAAAATTATGAAATTTCTCATGAGCAGTTTGGTAGAGAAATTACGATTACACATTTAGCAAAATTATTTGAGCATTTACAGGAACAAGGCGCGCATAATATCAATTTGGTTAATCCGACTCACTATATTCCTCAAATTGCGCAAGCTTTACAATTGGCCCAATTACATATTCCCGTTATTTATAACTGTGGCGGCTATGAGAAGGTAACCAGTTTGCAGTCTTTAAATGGATTGATTGATATTTATTTACCGGATTTGAAGTATTTTGATGCGCAAACTGCAAAGCGGTATTCTGCGGTGGAAGATTATTTTATTGTGGCGACAAAAGCCATTTTGGAAATGCAAAAACAGGTGGGGAAGGCTATTTTGGATGATGATGGCATCATGCAAAAAGGACTGTTGATTCGTCATTTGGTTCTGCCAGGACTGCAGTCTGAATCGATTGCTATTTTGGATTGGATTAGCCAGCATTTGCCGCATGATACCATGCTTAGTATTATGGGACAATATGTACCGATGGGGAAAGCGCAAAAATACCCGGAATTAAACCGAACTTTAACGGAACAAGAATATGATCAGGTTTTACAATATTTATTTAGCTTAGATTTAGAGAATGGTTTTGTGCAGGATTTATCTTCTGCCCAAAGTGAATATACACCGGATTTTGATTTATCGGGTATTGACTTTTAGAAAGGCGAGTTTTATGAGCAAACAGTGGGGAAAAGAGGATATCCTTGTTTTTTTAAAAAAGGAAATGATTTTGATCATTTCCTTTCTTGCTGCCATTATTTCTTGTTTTTTTAATACTCCCAGTGGGGAATATCTTACTTTTATTGATTTTAAAGTATTGAGCTGTTTGTTTTGTTTAATGGCTGTCGTACAAGGATTAACGGAAGAAAATATTTTTTATATCATTGCTGATAAAATGATTGCTTTGTGTCATAATTTTCGTATGCTGGCTTTTGCGGTGATTGCTCTTACTTTTTTTTCTTCTATGTTTATTACCAATGATGTCGCTTTACTTACTTTTGTTCCTTTGACCATTATTTTAACGGCTGACTGTCTTTCCGTAAAACAAATCATTCCTTTTGTGGTTTTACAAACTTTAGCAGCAAATTTAGGTAGTATGTTGACGCCAATTGGCAATCCGCAAAATTTATATTTATTTACCTTTTATCAACTATCCTTTGGGGCGTTTTTTAAAATAATAGCGCCAGTGGTTGCTTTTGCTGCTGTTTTACTATGCTGTGGTGTTTTGATGATCCCAAAGCAAAAAATACTGGTTAAAAATAAGCGGGAAGAAAAATATTGTTTTCATGGCGGTAAGCTGTTTTTATATTTTATGTGGTTTTTGTTTTCTATCTTAGCAGTTTTCCGGCAAATACCATATATTTTTTGTTTTTTATTGGTATTGATAACATTGCTGTTGTGGAATCCTAAATTACTCAAAAAAATTGATTATTCCTTATTGCTTACTTTTATTGCATTTTTTATTTTTGCTGGTAATTTGGCAGAAATTCCGCAAGTGAAAGAATTCTTATACGCTGTTATGAATAAAAATGCCTTATTGGTTTCTGCTTTTACCAGCCAATTTATGAGCAATGTGCCAGCTGCTATTTTCTTATCCGCATTTAGCGAAGAATATATTGGACTCCTGTTGGGAGTAAACATTGGGGGGTGTGGAACTCTCATTGCTTCTTTGGCTAGCGTCATATCCTATAAACTCTTTTTAACCTGTTACCCTAAAGAAAACTTATCTTATTTGGGTCAATTTACAATATGGAATCTTCTTTTCTTGGTAATCCTAATGGTTTTTGTTTCTTGTTTTAAAACTTGCTAAAAAAAGATTGATATACTATAATAATACTATTGTCAAGTCTGAAAATTTTCTTGATTTTCACTTATCGTTTATGTTCTTTTATCCATCTTCTTGTATTTCCCAGAGAAAGTTCATTGATTCTATTGGTATTGATTTTACACGTAAAATAATTGTTCACAAAAAACAATTAATAGGAGGATTCATATGGAGAAGAAAAAAATAGTTTACCCGTATATCCCAAACAGCGTAGAACATGTCAAAAAAGAAATGTTGGATGAAATTGGCGTGGAGAGCGTAGAAGATATCATCCATAAAATTCCAGATGATTTAAGGGTAAAAGGGCTTTTGGATTTACCGGAACCAAAATTATCTGAAATTGAAATTAAAATGTATATGGAAGGTTTATTAAAGAAAAATATTAGTTGCAGCGAATATACAAACTTTTTAGGGGCTGGCTGTTATAATCATTATGTGCCGGCTGTTTGTGATGAAATTAATTCGCGTAGTGAATTTTTAACTGCTTATTGCGGGGATGCCTATACGGACCATGGAAAAAGCCAGGCTATTTTTGAATTTACCAGTTTGATGAGCGAATTGGTTGATATGGATGTGGTAGCGCTTGCTACTTATGATGGTAGCCAGGCGGTTTCTACTTCTTTATCGATGGCGCATCGTATCACTGGACGTAATGAATTTTTAGTGCCGGAAACGATGAATCCAGAATTATTAGCCCATTTTGCTAATTATACGGAAAATTATGCCAGTATTGTAAAAGTGGCCTATGACAAAAAAACCGGTAAAATGGATTTAACTGATTTGCAGAAAAAAATTAGTGATAAAACAGCTGCAGTTTTTGTGGAAAACCCTTCTTATTTAGGCTTTTTACAGGATGATGCTGAAGAAATTGGTAAAATTGCCCATGCTGCCGGCGCATTATTTGTGGTGAATGTGGATCCTTTATCTTTAGGATCTTTGGAATCTCCGGCAAATTATGGGGCGGATATTGTTTGTGGTGATATGCAGTGTTTTGGTATTCATATGGGATATGGTAGTGGTTTAACCGGCTTTATTGCTTCTCATCAAAAACCGGAATATATTATGAATTTCCCGCAGCATTTGTATGGCCTATATGAAAATGAAAAAGGTGAATTCGCTTTTATGCGCTCCTTAAACGATCGTACCAGTTATGGCACAAGAGAAAAAGCCAACGAATATTTAGGGACCAATTCTGGGTTATGGGCGATTACGGTTGCTGTTTATTTGAGCTTGATGGGTCCGCAAGGTTTAAAAGAACTTTGTGATAATGTGATGTATAAATGCCAATATGCAATGAAAAAATTAAGTCAAATTAAAGGTGTTACTATTTTATTCCCCGATAATGCAAACTTCAAAGAATTTGTAGTAAATTTTGATGGTTGTGGTAAAAAAGTAGCGAAAATCAATAAAAAGCTGTTAGAAAATAAAATTTTTGGCGGCAAGGATTTAAGTAAAGAATTCCCGGAATTGGGTGAAAGCGCTTTATATTGCGTAACGGAATTAACCAGTAAAGATGATATTGATCGGTTAGCCAAAAAATTGGCGGAAATTTTAGCATAGGAGGGGTTTTAAATGCAAAAGGAAATAAAATTAAGAAATTTTCATGAAGCCAAATGGGATGAACCCATCGTTTGTGAGTTATCTGTTCCCGGACAGCGTGGCATTTTAATTCCTCCAGCAGAAAAAGGAATCCAAAACGAAATAGGGGATATTGAAAAAGTGATTCCGGCTTCTTTAAAAAGGAAGAAAGCGCCCAATTTACCGGAAATTGCGCAACCGCAGGTATTAAGACATTATTTGCGTTTGTCGCAAGAAACCATGGGGCAAGAAATTGTGGCAGATATTGGTTTGGGTACTTGTACCATGAAATATAGCCCTAAAATCAATGAACAATTTGTTCGCAATAGCAAATTTGCGGATTTGCATCCTTTACAAGACGATGAAACAACGCAGGGTATTTTAGAAATCATTTATAAGGCTGAGCAATGTTTAAAAGCGATCTCCGGGATGGATGCCTTTAGTTTTCAACCAGGCGGCGGCGGGCAAGCTGTTTTTTCGAATGCTTCGGTATTGAAAGCTTATCATACGGCGCGTGGAGAAGGGGAACAAAGAAATGAAATTATTACTACTATCTTATCGCACCCAGTAAATGCGGCTTCTCCTGCTACAAAGGGGTTTAAGGTAATTACTTTAATGCCAGATCCGAAAACGGGATGCCCTAGTGTGGAAGCTTTGAAATCCGTTGTGTCGGAACACACGGCTGGCTTGTTTATTACCAATCCAGAAGATACGGGTATTTTTAACAGCCAAATTAAAGAAATGGTTGATATTGTGCATAGTGTTGGCGGGTTATGTATTGCAGACCAAGCGGATTATAATGGATTATTTGGTATTTGCCGCGCCAGGGACGCCGGCTTTGATATGTGTCATTTTAATTTGCATAAATCTTTTTCTTCTCCGCATGGCTGTATGGGACCGTGCTGTGGGGCGCAAGGAGTAAAAGAAGAGCTTGCGCAATATTTGCCGAAACCGCGCGTAAAATTTGATGGGGAAAAGTATTATTGGGATTATGATGGTAAAACAAGCATCGGCAAAGTAAGGAAATTTTATGGGGTTGTTGCTACCGTATTACGTGCTTATGCCTGGATTATGGCGATGGGGGCAGAAGGATTACGTGAAGTTGCCGATACTGCTATCATCAACAATAATTATTTGATGAAAAAAATGCTAACCAATGTAAAAGGGATTAGTGCTCCTTGGCAAGAAGGGGAGTTCCGCATGGAACAAGTTCGTTATAGTTGGGAAAAATGCAAAGAAGATACGGGAGTGGGAACGGAGGATATTGAAAGAAGAGCCGGCGATTATGGCTTGCAAAGTTATTTTTTAAGCCATCATCCTTGGTTAATTGCAGAACCGATGACTCCGGAACCGACGGAAGCGTATTCAAAAGCTGATTTGGATGAGTATGCAGCTATTTTTGAAAAAATTTCTGAAGAGGCCTATAGCGATCCAGAATTGGTGAAGAATGCGCCATATAAAACGGCTATTTCCAAAGTATCACATCCAGGGATTGACGACCCGAATGATTTAATTGTTTCTTGGCGTGTTTATAAAAAGAAAAAAGGTTTAAAATAATATGAAAAAAATTGGTTTAATTATCAATCCGATTGCCGGAATGGGTGGTCGGGTTGGTTTAAAAGGAACAGATGGAGCAGATACTCTGCAAAAAGCAATTTCTTTAGGAGCAAAAGCGGAAGCGGAAAATAAAACTGTGAAAGCTTTGCTTGCTTTGCAAGAAGCTGCTCCTGAAAATTCTTTTATTATTTATACTTGTTCTGGTAAAATGGGAGAATATGCCTGCCAAAAAGCAGGCATATCTCCTATTATTGTATATCATCCGGATGCAATGACAGGGGCTCAAGATACCAAAAATGCAGTGGAAGAAATGCAGAAACGAAATATGGATTGTCTTGTTTTTGCTGGCGGAGATGGGACTGCGAGAAATATTTGCCAAGCAGTGGGAGATCAAGCACTTGTGTTAGGAATTCCTGCTGGAGTAAAAATTCATTCGGCAGTGTTTGCTACAAAACCGACGAATGCTGGAAAACTGTTGGCTGCATTTTGCCAAAATAAAACAGCTGAAAAAGAATCCGAAGTTATGGATATTGATGAGGATGCTTTCCGAAACGGTCAAGTTTCGGCTAGATTATATGGATATTTGCGCATTATCTATGCGCCTAATTTGGTACAATCTTTGAAATCTGGCGGTGTTTTTAATAATAAAGAAGCAAATTTTGGGATTGCCGATTATATGATTGATCACATGGAAAAAGATGTCTATTATTTAATTGGCGCTGGTACTACTACCCGGGCAATTATGGAAAGATTACGATTGCCTTATACTTTACTTGGTGTGGATATTGTACAAAATAAAAAATTAATTTGTCAGGACGCCAATGAAAAGGAAATACTGGAAATGATTGATAACAAACCGTTTAAAATTGTGGTTTCTGTAATTGGTGGACAAGGCTATATCTTTGGTCGTGGCAATCAGCAATTTAGCCCAGTAGTTTTGCAAAAAGCTGGGAAAGAAAATATACAGATTATAGCAACTTTAGATAAATTAGTAGCATTACAAGGAAAACCGCTTTTGCTGGATACGGGAGATAGTGTAACCGATAAACTATTAGCCGGTTTTTATCAGGTTTTATCCGGGTATGATGAACATTATGTTTATCAGGCTGTTTATGAATAGAAATAAACAGCCTGTTTTTTTACCTATAACCTTTATAAGTATAATAGTTATTGAAAAGAAGAAATGTATTGGTTATACTGATAACATGTTGCATTTTATCGAAAGGGAATAATAGAAATTATGGCTAGCAGTTTTTCTTTTGCTTTTGGTGCAGTTTTGCCTATTTTTATGTTAGTTGGATTGGGGTATATTTTACGTCGTTTAGGTTATTTCCCCGAAGCATTTGTTACTTTAATTAATAAATTTTGTTTCGAGGTTGCCTTACCCGCTTTGGTTTTTTACAATATTTATACCAGTAATACTACCATAGGCCAAAATTCTGGATTACTTATTTTCGGGGCACTGGCAATTTGTGGTATTGCCGCGGTTAGTTTATTAATTTTACCTAAGTTGGTGAAAGAGAGTCCACGTCGGGCTGTTCTAGCCCAAAATATGTTTCGCAGTAATTTCATTTTGTTTGGTATTCCCATGGCGGCCAATATGTATGGAAATGACGGAGTAGGTCCGGCAAGTATCCTACTGGCCATATCTGCCATACTATATAATATTCTTGGTACCGCGATTATGGCTTATTATCAAGAAAAACAAAGAAGCGGTAAAAAAAGTGTACATATTGTGCCTTTATTAAAAAGTATTTTTAAAAACCATATCATTATTGGTGCTGCACTGGCTTTGGTCTTGTTGTCGTTGCAGATTCAATTACCAAATTTTTTGGACCGGACGGTTAGTGATGTGGCAAAGGTAGCTACTCCGATGGGATTGATGGCGGTTGGGGCGCATTTTAATTTTGCTAGAGCTAAGGCTGATTTTCGTTATTTAATGATTGGTTTATCCGGCAAATTATTGATTGCTCCGGCTATTGTTATGATCATTGCTATTTTTTGCGGTTTCCGTGGTCCGCTTTTAGGGGCTTTGTTAGGCATGACGGCGTCTCCTGGTTCCATTACAAGTTATGTGGTGGCAACTAGTATGGATGCAGACGGGGATTTAGCTGGAGAGTTAGTTGTGTTCGGAACAGCGCTTTCGGCTTTTACCATGTTTGGTTTTATTTTTCTTTTACGAAGCCTTGGTTTTTTATAAAAGATCAATTTTTATCTGTTGAAGCGGTTTTTTGTTAGAAAGAAGGATCATGATGGCGACATTCTCATTTGCGGTAATGGCGGTATTACCGCTTTTTTTAATGATTTTTATTGGCTATTTTTTAAGGGTTTTTCATGTTTTTAAAGAATCTTTTTTTAACGAGGTAACCCGCTTTTGCTTTAAAGTAGCTATGCCATGCCTTATTTTTAAAAATATTTATAGTAGCAATTTGGATGTTGGTAGTTATGTGCCTCTTGTTGTTTTTGGGATCACTGGGATAATTTCTTTGGCGGTGATTGGTTGTTTGTTCATCCCTTTAACTGTTAAGGATCAAAAGAAAAAAGGGGTTATGGTGCAAAACCTGTTTCGCGCTAACTTTTTTTTCTTTGGCATTCCGATGATTACCAATATTTTTGGAGAAGAGCATATTGGCCCTGCTGTTATGATGGTGGCTTTTGTAGTCCCTATTTTTAACATTCTTGGTGCTGTGGTGCTTGCTTTTTTCCAAGAACATGAGGGGAAAAAAAGGGTGGATTTTAAAGATATTTTACATAATATTTTTACCAATCCCATTATTATAGGAGCAATTATTGCGTTTTTATTTGTCTTGTTAAAAATTCCCCTTTTTGATTTTGTGGTGGATGTGATTGGCGATATTGCTGATGTGACAACAACAATCGCTTTAATTTCTCTGGGGGGTACTTTTAAATTTCAAAGTGCCAAACACAATATGCCTTATATTATACGCGGGGTTTTGGATAAACTATTTTTGGTGCCGGCTATTATGTTAACCATTGCGGTAATACTTGGTTTTAGAGGGCCGGAACTGGCCATTTGTTTAGCCTTATTTGGCGCTCCAGGGGCGGTAGCTAGTTTTGTAATGGCCAAAGAGGCTGGAGCGGATGGAGAATTAGCCGGGCAATTGATTGTTTTTACAACCGCTTTTGCGTTTGTTTCTTTGGTATTTTTCATTTTTATCCTGCGTAGTTTAGGTTTTATATAAAAAATTATTTTTCTTCCTGCAAAAATGTGATATAATACATACTTAAAATTACTATTTGGTCTTTGGAATATTGTAGAAAACTGGCAATATTGCAAAGTTTATGAAAGAAGGGTGTAAAATAATGGATTTTGGTAAAATGTCTTTAGAACTCCACGAAAAAATGCGAGGAAAAATTGAGGTCATTAGCAAAGTGAATTTAGCAGATCGCGTGGATTTGTCTTTGGCTTATACCCCTGGGGTGGCAGAGCCTTGTAAAAAAATTGCAGAAAATCCGGACGATGCCTATAAATATACAAGTAAAGGGAATTTGGTGGCTGTTGTTTCTGATGGATCGGCTGTTTTGGGAATCGGGAATATTGGCGGTCAAGCTTCCATGCCTGTTATGGAAGGAAAAGCAGTGTTGTTTAAAAAATTTGGCGGTATCGATGCTTTTCCCATTTGTTTAGATACGCAGGATGATGAAGAGATTATCAATACCGTAAAAAATATTGCCCCTAGTTTTGGCGGTATCAATTTAGAAGATATCAAAGCGCCCCGTTGTTTTTATATAGAAGAAAGATTGAAAAAAGAATTGGATATTCCGGTTTTTCATGATGATCAGCATGGAACAGCTGTTTGTGTTTTAGCAGGGCTAATGAATGCTTGTCGTTTGGTGAAAAAAGATTTGACTTCCTGTCGCATCGCAATGCTTGGTGTGGGGGCGGCAGGGATCGCTATTTGTAAAATACTTTTGAATTATGGCGTAAAGGAAATTTTGCTTGTAGATAGAAAAGGAATTATTAGCAAAGGACATCCGGAAACCTGGAAAAGCGAAGTACATAAAGAAATGGCTAAACAAACCAATCCAAATGAAGAAACTGGGACCTTGCAGGATGCCTTAAGAAACGCAGATATTTTTATTGGTGTATCTGGGCCCAATGTGATTAGCAAAGAAATGGTTGCCAGCATGAATAAAAATGCAATTTTGTTTGCTTTAGCGAATCCTAATCCTGAAATTTTACCGGATGAAGCCAAAGCCGGTGGAGCAGCGGTTATTGCAACCGGGCGTTCCGATTTTCCCAATCAGATAAATAATGTTTTGGTATTCCCTGGTATTTTTAAGGGGGCATTTGCCGTGAGAGCTAGTGAAATCAATGAAGAAATGAAATTGGCTGCAGCCAAAGCCTTGGCTTCCTTAGTGAGTGACGGAGAATTGCACAATGATTATGTGATTCCTTCCGCTTTAAATTTGGCAGTGGCGAATGTGGTGGCACAAGCGGTGGCGGAGGCTGCCAGAAAAAGTGGGATAGCCCGAATTTAAAATTTGTTTTATAATGGATATAAATCGAACGATTGATTGAGAGGAAGGTATGCAATTATGCGAGAAATAAGCGCGGACATCATTACGAAGGCTGTAGAAACACTTTGCTTGCAGGCTGCTTATGATTTAGGCGCGGATGTGGAGAAATTAATTCGTGAAGCATTGGCGAAAGAAGAATCGGCTTTTGGGATCAGAATACTAGAAAATATCGTCAATAATATTGAAATTGCCCGTCGGGAAGAAATGCCTATTTGTCAAGATACTGGATTGGCGGCCATGTTTATTGAAATTGGCCAGGATTTACATATTAAAGACGGCTTTATTACCGATGCTATCAATCAAGGGGTTCGACAAGGTTATGAAAAAGGTTATTTAAGAAAGTCTGTTTTGGCTGATCCGCTTTTTTCAAGAAAAAACACTGGCGATAATACGCCGGCCATGATTCATTATGATATAGTGCCAGGAGATGGACTACATATTGCAATTTTACCCAAAGGTGGTGGCAGTGAAGGGGTTAGCGCTTTAAAAATGCTCCGGCCAGCAGACGGGGTGGAAGGTGTGAAAAAATTTGTCATGGATACCATTTTAGAAGCCGGCGGTAAACCATGCCCTCCCATTATTGTAGGAATTGGCATTGGCGGTTCCATGGATAAAGTTGCTTTTTTAGCGAAAAAAGCATTAACCAGAGAGGCTGGTACCCATCATTCGGATCCGCGTTATGCTTCTTTAGAACAGACATTGCTAAAAGAAATTAACAAAACGGGGATTGGTCCCAATGGTTTGGGTGGTCGTAATACGGCATTAGCCGTTCATATTGAAGATTATCCTACCCATATGGCCTGTTTGCCGGTAGCAGTAAATGTCAACTGCCATGCTGCACGCTATAAGGAAATAAATTTATAAAATATAATAAAGATGGAGGCTATTTAAAATTATGGATCAGGTAGCAATTAAGAAACTCAATACCCCCCTTACCCAGGAAGACGTATTATCTTTACGGGCTGGAGATATTGTTTCATTAAGCGGTACCATTTATACGGGTCGTGATGCGGCACATAAAAGATTAGTGAATACATTAAAAAAAGGCGATCCAATGCCAATTGATTTAACGGGACAACTCATTTATTATGCAGGTCCTTGTCCGGCTAAACCAGGGCATCCTATTGGTTCGGTTGGCCCTACCACCAGCGCTAGAATGGATCCCTATACGCCTCTATTATTGGAATATGGGTTGCGCGGCATGATAGGGAAAGGTCCGCGGGCAAAACAAGTGGTAGAAGCCATGAAACAGTATGGAGCGGTGTATTTTGCTGCTGTGGGTGGCGCTGGCGCTTTAATTGCGGAATGTGTAAAAAGCGCTGAAATTGTATTATATGAAGATTTGGGTCCTGAAGCTATTTATAAATTGGGGATTGAAGATTTGGTTTGTGTCGTTGCCATTGATACTTATGGGAATAATCAATATGAAATTGGCAAATCGGAATATAGTATTCATGACGAAGAAGATAGCGAATAATCGTTAAAACATCATAAAAAGCGGCCTTCGGGCCGTTTTTTTATTGCCTATCTATTGTCAAATCCTTGCAAGTTTGCCATAAATCAGCTAAAATGAAAAAATAGGCTAGTAAATCGGGAGGGAACCAACTGTGGAAGTAAAATATAATGCCAACGAAGTAGAAAAAAAATGGCAACAAAAATGGGAAGAAACCGATATTTATCATGCCGTTGAAGGCGGCGATAAAGAAAAATATTATATTTTAGAAATGTTTCCGTATCCATCCGGAAATTTGCATATGGGACATGTGCGCAATTATTCCATTGGTGACGTATTAGCTCGTTTCCAATGGATGAAGGGTTATAATGTTTTGCATCCTATGGGGTGGGATTCCTTTGGGTTACCGGCAGAAAATGCTGCTATTAAAAGAGGTGTAGCTCCAGACAAATGGACAATTGAAAATATTGCGAATATGAAAAGGCAATTAAAAAGCATGGGCCTTTCTTATGATTGGGATCGGGAAGTTACTACCTGTAAGCCAGATTATTATAAGTGGACGCAATGGCTTTTTTTACAATTATATAAAAAAGGATTGGCCTATAAAAAGAAAGCAGCAGTAAATTGGTGCCCCTCTTGCGCTACTGTACTTGCCAATGAACAAGTGATTGATGGGCATTGTGAACGTTGCGATAGCGAAGTGGAGAAAAAGAATTTAGAACAATGGTTTTTCAAAATTACGGATTATGCGCAACGCTTGTTGGACGATTTAGTAAAATTACCCGGTTGGCCAGATAAAGTTAAAACGATGCAAGAAAATTGGATTGGCCGCAGTGAAGGGGTGGAAGTTAATTTTAAAACAGCGGATACCAATGAGCTTTTACCGGTATTTACAACAAGGCATGATACTATTTTTGGTGTGACCTATATGGTTTTAGCGCCGGAACATCCTATGGTGCGGAAACTGACGAAGGGCACTGCGTATGAAGAAGAAGTACAAAAATTTGTGAAAAAGGTACAAGCTCTTTCCAATATCGATCGCACTTCTAATGATTTGGAAAAAGAAGGGATGTTTATTGGCGCCTATGCGATCAATCCTATGACAAATGAAAAGGTGCCTATTTGGATTACCAATTATGTTTTAATGGAATATGGCACAGGGGCTGTTATGGGTGTGCCAGCGCATGATCAAAGGGATTTTGATTTTGCTAAAAAATACCATTTACCAATAAAACAAGTGATTACACCAGAAAAAAATGGTCAAGAAACTGAATTAGCTGCCGCTTATGAAGAAGATGGTTATATGATTCATTCCGGTAAATACAATGGACTGGAAAATCGTAAAGAAGCAATGAAAGCCATGGCAGATGATATGGAAAAGGCAGAATTGGGCAAAAGGGTCGTAAACTATCGCTTGCGTGACTGGCTCATTTCTCGCCAACGCTATTGGGGGGCGCCGATCCCAATTTTGTATTGCGAGCACTGTGGTACTGTGCCGGTACCGGAAGAGCAATTACCGGTTATGTTACCCGCAGATGTGGAATTTTTGCCTTCAGGGCTTTCTCCGTTGACTACAAGCAAAACATTTGCTGAAGCAACTTGTCCCATTTGTGGCGGACCGGCAAAACGAGAAATGGATACCATGGACACTTTTGTTTGTTCTTCTTGGTATTTCTTGCGTTATTGCGATGCACTGAATGAAAAAGAAGCTTTCAGTAAGGAAAAAGTAGATTATTGGATGAATGTCGATCAATATATTGGCGGCGTGGAACATGCCATTTTGCATTTGATGTATGCGCGCTTTTTCACAAAAGTATTGTATGACTTAGGTTTTGTTGATGTCGAAGAACCGTTTGAAAATTTATTAACC
>CALXSR010000051.1 GCA_944391215.1 uncultured Clostridia bacterium | reverse complement strand
TGCTGCCGGTCTGCTGGGCTAAAGTATCCTCCGATCAAGTTCTGTCACCTCCTCCGTAACAGTAAAAAAAATAGTGCAAGATCGGCGTTTGCCTTTCTTGCACTTAATTGTAGTATTTTCGCGAGGGGCAAATCCGCAAATAAAACCTTGTCAAAAGAAATTTTTTCCGCTATCATAAGAAATGCAGAATTATGAGAAGATGACCCAAAGAAGCATAACAAGAACGACTTAAAAGCAAGCGTGTTTACAAAAAACCGAATCGTCTTAAACATCTGCGTTCCCTGGCTTTTTTGATTGAGTTGTTGTCTTTTAGCGGTTTATAAAGGTATTCTGCTGTTTTCTATGCTATGAAAGCATATAATAATATTGAGGAGCGTTATCCGGGGGGGCGAAAATGCAGCGTTTGAACCATACCCGATATGTAGAACCGCAGAAATCTGCAAGCTTTTGTTTTTGATTGTATAATAAATCAAAAATATATTTTACGCTGTTTCTGCCCAAAATGTTTGCCTTATTGCTATATAAACCCAAGAGGAATGAAAAGGAAATAAGGCGACAGGATGGGCAATCAGATATATATGGAGATGTACCCAAGTGGCTGAAGGGTCCGCACTCGAAATGCGGTAGGCCGTTTATCGCGGCGCGGGAGTTCAAATCTCCCCATCTCCGCCAAATTTGTGAATGCACTGGTAAAAAACCTGCTACAAAGCGGGTTTTTTGCTTTTTGTGGCGGTTTTGCTATTTGTATTAAAAATAAAAAGGTCTGGTATCGGTTTGGCTTGAGAATGAAAAGTGCTTTGTGGACAAGTGTTTCGTAGGAAGTTTTAGAAGAGGGAATAAAATAAAAATGGAAAGATTTGGTTAATTGAGCCAGGGGCTATTTGGTTTGCACTATGAGGAAGGAGAAAAAGGCAGATTGGCAATCATCTTGCCTTTTTGTTTTTGGCGCAGAGTATTTTAACAGCAGGTATTTTATGGGGAAAAGAGAATATTTGCAATATTAGTTTCTACGCTTACAAAAAAAAGCAAAGCATATTCCTTGCCTCGGTTCTGGCATAAGGAGGGAATGAAATGGGAGAAATGGTTCCAAGCGCCTTGGCGCAACAAATGATGACTTTTTTGGATTGTCCTTGCACTTATTTTTCCCCGGTAAAGGACGACGAGATTTTGCAAAAAGCCTATAAAAAGGCTTTGCAACAGGGGAAAGAAACTGGTTTTACGCCTGTTTTGGTAAAAGTGGATGATATTTTATTTGATTGTTTATTGATGAATTCGGATACTGAAAATGAAGCGGATTATGATATGGCACAGGTGCACCGCTATCGTCAGACGCTTTTAACAACTGTTTTGCCGGATGGGGCGAGTTATCTGCAAAATATGATACAGTCCTATCAACAAGAATTGGCGAAAGAGGATATCGATTGGGCAGAAATTCTTGGCGAAATGAAAGACGGTTTGTCTATCGACAGTTTTTCCTGTTTTTGGGAATATGGCGCGGACGCCACTGCAGAAGTGATTTTGGCGCAAATTCCTACTACCAATCCCTGGGAGATTTTCGCTTGGTTACCGATGGGAAATTGGAATGATTGTCCGGACGCTTTGCAAATGATGGCGGTTGCCAAATATTGGTTTACTGCTTTTGGTGCGGTGCCAGCTGCTTTAAGCCATGACGAATTGGAATTTTATATGGAAAAACCAGTTATAACAGAAGAAGATGCGCAAAAATTGGCTTTAGAACAATATGCTTTTTGTCCGGATCGGGTGGAGCAGTGCGAAGAGGATGGCAGCGTGGGAAAATTGGCCGATACCTTAAGGCAATCCAATATATGGTATTTTTGGTGGGATTAGGAAAGGACTGGCAACATGAATTTAGAACAAAAACAGGCGGCACAAAAAGCCATGACGGCATGGCTGGCCGCGGAACAGGAACTTGGAAAAGAACCGGTGCAAATTGTTTGCACAGGCGATTTTTTATTGCATGATATGCGTTATTATATGTTTAAATATAAAGAAAATCTGTTTGGCAAATGGCTTTTGGGCGTTTGCGGGGGTTATCAGGAAGATAGTTTAGACCATTGCGGTCATATTTTTAGCGAAATGGCCGAATATCATGCCGAAACCGCACAGGTAGAATCGGTGGCAATGGTGGAAATGATCCGTGAGTACTGGATGCAACAAGCCAAAAAGGAGATGGAACATCGTCATCATCATAAAGACGAAGAAGAGACGCGCCCTTTTTTAAGCTTTGTTTTATTGGCCAAACCCTTTTGGCAACCCGAGCAGTTGCAAGCAGATTTAAAACGGGATTGGCAAATAGAGGCGCAAACCGTTCCCACGGCGGAAGGCAATTCTTTGGTTTGGGAGCAAGATGGTATGTTGGTTGCAGTTAGCCTGATGCCCGGACCAGTGCCTAATGAGGAAGCGGTGCAAGCCGCAGCCAATAATCAAAACTGGCCGGATGCGGTAGCAGTAAGTCAAAACCATCAAGCCCATTTGTTGGTGGCGGTTATGCCGCGCGAGGAGGAACCAACGGTTGCCGGACAGTTATTTGTTAAAGTATGCGACGCTTGTTTGCAACAAAAAAATGCTTTGGCAATTTATACTTTAGGTACTGTTATGGAGCCAAAATTTTATCATCAGGCTGCGGCTATGATGCAAAAGGGCGATTTGCCCATTTTAAATTGGGTGTATTTTGGCCTATATGAAAACGAACAGGGTATGAACGGTTATACATATGGATTATATCAGTTTGATCAGGATGAAATAGAAATTATTGGCAGCCAGCATAACCCGCAGGAAATTTGCAATTTGTTATTCGACCTTTCTTATTATGTTTTAGATGGTAATATTACCCTGCAAGGTGGGGAAACCATTGACCTTTCTACCGAGCAAAAACTGGCGATTACCCGTTCAGAAGGGGTTGCGGTAGAAGGGGAGAGCCTGAAAATTGAGTTTTGAGGGTGAATAGGATGCAAACAGATTTATTAGAAAAAATTGCCGCTTGGCATGATGCGGACGAACACCAAAAAATTGTAGACGCTATTGCCGCTTTGCCGGAGGGAGTAAGAGATTACCAGTTAACTTGTCTTTTGGCCAGAGCTTTGAATAATTTAGGCGATTATAAAACGGCCATCTCTTTTTTATTTTCGGTGGCAAAAGAGGGGCAGCAGGATTCTTTATGGCATTATCGCATGGGTTATGCCTATTATTATATGGGAAAAGAAGAAAAGGCATTGCACTTTTTTGAAAAGGCCTTGGAATTGAATCCGCAAGAGGAAGACGCTTTGCTTTTTATCACCTGGTGTCAGGAAGCTATCGCTCGTCAAAATAAGGAAAGTGCGGAAGAATATGACCCGGAATTGTATGAAGAAAATGAACTAAGTGCAGTGGAAGCGCATATTGAAAAATATTTTGGGGCCTTCCCTTCCGTTTTTCATGAATTGGTTTCGCCGGATATTCATGTGGATGTGGCGGTGATAGAGCCTAATGAGGAAAGGCAGTATTATACTTTAATGACCATTGGCATGGGTGCCCATGCTATGACCATGCCGGAAGAGTTATCTGCGGAATATTTGGATCGGGCGGAAGTTTTTTTATGTTTACCGCCTGATTGGCCGATAACGGGAAAAGAAGAAACTGCCTATTGGCCCATTCGTTTGCTAAAGGTGTTAGCCCGTTTACCGGTAGAGGAAGATAGCTGGTTGGGTTGGGGGCATAGTATTGCCCATGGCGAACCTTTTGCTAAAAATACGTCATTTTGCGGTTGTCTTTTATTGGAACCGCAGGATACGGCCCCAGGAGCGGAAGAATGCGTTTTGCCTAATGGGGAAAGGGTTTTGTTTTATCAAGTGATTCCATTGTATCAGCAGGAGTTGGATTATAAAATTGCTCATGGTGTAGGAGCTCTGTTAGAAAAAATGGCTAATGTGACTCATGTGATAGAGATTGGCAGGCCCAATGCCATCCCTAACTAAACGGAAAAAAATAAGCGCCTTTTAGAGGTTAGAAAATAAATGTTACCCCAATATTGTCCTAAATCGATCTGTGATCATGGATCTTCCATAACATATATTTTTATAAGGAATCAGGGGGATAAAATCAGTGAAAAAGAAGACCTTTTGTTATCCTTGGCCTCATTTGCGCGCTAGTACTGGGTTTGGCGGCTTCTGCTTGGGCGGCGGTCGGTGTGCAAATTACGGAGCAACCGCAAAACTGTGTCCTGGCGGATGGATTGGATGCCACTTTCCGCATCACAGCCACTGACAGAGGCAATATTGTCTATCAATGGTATACGCTGCAGCCGATTCCGGCGGTTGCTGGGGGCATGGTTGCCGATCAGTGGGCGCTAAATGCGGATGCTGTTTGGCAATCGCAAATACAAGGACAAGAGAATACCACTGCCACTTTAAGCAAAACCATTTCCGTAACGGAACATGGCGTTGTACTTTTCGATTGGAAGGTCGATTCAGAAAACAACTACGATATTCTTTCTTATCCTTTAACGGGCCCAGAGAATATTTTGATTGGGGAAGCGTCTATCAGTGGGGAAAAGGACTGGGCTACCATTGCTCATTCGGATTTACCGGTTGGGAACTATCTTTTAACCATTCAGTACGAGAAAGATGGGTCTGTGGATTCTGGAACGGATAGCGGTTATATTAGAATGTGGTCCAGTGTGGCGCTGGAAGGTGCTACCACCAATGTATGCACCGTTGCGGCAAATTCGGAGTATGCGCAGGAGGGACAGGCCTTTTATTGTTTGGTAACGGATGAAAGCAGTTCCTTTGTAAGAAGCGACGTGGCGCGCTTGGTCAAGGAATATACCGTGACCTTTTTGGGCAATGGAACGTCGGAAACGTCTGTTGAAAATTTGCTGGAACCGGTATCTGTTTCTACTGGGGCCTTGTTAGTCAGCCTCAGCAAAATCCCTACGCGGGAGAGCTTTGTTTTTACCGGTTGGTATCAAAATGCGTTGGGTACGCAAGGATGGGATTTTGCCAAAAACGTGATAACGAAGGATATTGCATTATATGCTAAATGGAAAGAGGCTGTTTCCCTTACCGGCTCCCAACAGATGGCGGAGGCCTTTGCTTCTATCAATATCCAAAAGGCGTATGTGCTAGAAAGCGATATTGATTTTACTGATTTTTCCGGGTCTTGGCCGAATGAGATTTATCTCAATACCGTGTTGGATGGGCAAGGGCATTGTTTGCAAAATTGGCAAAGAAGCGCAATAATGGGAAAAGAATTGGTATAGCCGGCAAGACAGTTGGCATAACAGATGTAAAAAGGAGCGGTTGTCCACTCCTTTTTTGATTTAAATTTTTATGCCTGCAAGCCCATGGTGTAATAAATAGTCAAAGCATATACTTTAACAGCGTCTACAATATCATCTAAATCGATACATTCCTGTACCGTACCAATCAGGCTTTCTTCTCCGGGGCCGTATACCGGCATGGGAATTTGTAATTGATCCACCACATGAGAAGCATCCGTGCCGCCTTCGCTGGAAGCAACCGGCAAGGGTTCTCCTTTTACCAAGGCATGGGCCTTTTGTACCGCTTTTACCACCGGTTCGTCTTTGTCTACTTCCGCCGGCGGTCGGTAGCCGTCCCAAATATGTAAGGTAGCGTCGAATTCCGGGTCTTCCGCTTTTAATTGGGCCAAAATATCTTCATATTCTTTGATGCAATCTGCTTTCTTTTCTCCCGGTAAAAGACGTCTGGTTACCCACAGTTTGCAGTAATCGGGTACAATATTGGTAGCTTGGCCGCCTTCTATCATGGCTACCATAACGGTAGGTGGGTTAAGCATGGGATGTTTCTTTTCCCAAATTTGTTTTTCCAACTCATTTATTTTATGTATGAGTTTATTCGCTTTATCAATGGCGTTAACGCCCAACCAAGGACGAGCGCCGAATGCGCTTTTCCCATGTACAGTAATGTCGGCCCGCATAACCCCTTTGGTGGCAATTTCAATTTTATCAAAAGTGGTTGGTTCGCAGTTTAAACCCATATCATCCGGGTGTTCTTTTTTTAAGTAACCGGATTCCAATAAATAAAGAATTCCGTATTCCCCACAGGTTTGTTCATCGCAAACCCCGGTAAAAATCACTTGCCCCCGGAAAGGGATTTGTAAATCTTTAAAAATGGCGCCGGCTAAAAAGGAACCTACCGTACCGCATTTCATATCGACGGAACCGCGGCCATGCAGTTTGTGATCTATGATAGCGCCGGAAAAAGGCGGCAGCGGCCAAGTCTCTTCTGAACCGGGATGCATAACGTCAATATGGCCGTTAAAAATAAAGTTGGGGCCCTCCTCTTGTCCTTTTATGCGGGCTACAACATTGGGATGATCCGGCTTTTTTTCTACAATTTCAATGTCTTGCAAACCCCATTCATTTTTTAAACCCTCGTATAAAACAGTGCCCATTTCTTTTTCCTGTCCTATTAAGCTAACGGTTTGCACCATTTTTTGCATAAAATCGATAATATCCTGTCGTCTGGCTTCCACGGCGTCGATGATTTTTTGTTCGTTGGCAGTGGCTGACCTCATAAATCCTCCTTTCCTTTAATCCCTAATGCCTGATAGATGGTTAGCGCATATACCTTAACAGCGTCTACTACATCGTCTAGCTTAATACATTCATCTATCATACCAATCCTATGGTCTTCCCCGGGCCCGTAAACCGGCATCGGCAATTTGATTTGATTTACCACATGGGAAGCATCGGTGCCGCCTTCGCTACCAACAAAGGCCAAATCTTCTCCGCGAATGAGCTTATGTGCTTTGGCTACCGCTTGGCAAACAACTGTATCTTTGCTCACTTCCGCCGGAGGACGGAAGCCGTCGCGAATGTTTAAAGTAGCTTCGAATTCTGGATCTTCTTTTTTCAGTTGGTCAAAAATGTCTTGGAATTCTTTTAAACATTCTTCTTTGGTTTCTCCGGGTAACAAACGGCGGGTAACGGTTACTTTGCAATAATCAGGTACAATATTGGTGGCATGGCCGCCTTCTATTATGGCTACCATAATGCTGGGAGGATTTAAAATGGGATGTCTGATTGATTTAAGCGTTTCGTTTAAATCCCTAATTTTATGGATTAATTTATTGGCTTTGTCAATAGCGTTAATGCCTAACCAAGGACGAGCGCCGAATGCGCTTTTCCCATGTACGGTAATATCGACTTTTAAAAGACCTTTGGTGGCAATGGCGATTTCCTTAAAGTTAGTAGGTTCGCAGTTTAAGCCCATGTCGTCTTCTCTTTGTTTCTTAATATAACCGGCTTCCAATAAGTATAATATCCCACGTTCACCGCAAATTTCTTCAT
>CALXSR010000050.1 GCA_944391215.1 uncultured Clostridia bacterium | reverse complement strand
ATTAGGTCCCCCCGGTGCGGGTAAAGGTACGCAGGCTGATACAATGGTAAAAAAATTGTTTGTTCCACATATCTCCACTGGAGATATGTTTCGGGCGGCAATTAAAGCGGCAACCCCTTTGGGTATTGCGGCAAAAAATTGTATTGAAAAAGGTCAGTTGGTAAGCGATGAAATTACCATCAATATTGTCAAAGACCGTTTACAGCAAGCAGACTGCAAAGAGGGCTTTTTGCTAGACGGCTTTCCGCGCACCATTGCGCAAGCGGAAGCATTAGACCAAATTTTGCAGGAAATGGGTACTAAACTGGATGCGGTTATCAATATTACGGTGGACGCGAATAAATTGGTCGCTCGTTTGGGTGGTCGGCGGGTTTGCCGTTCCTGCGGCTTATCTTATCATATGATTTATAATCCTCCGCAAAAAGATGGCGTTTGCGATAGTTGCAATGGCGAATTGTATCAAAGAAGCGACGATCAGGAGGAATCGATTAAAGAAAGACTTTCTGTTTATGAAAAACAGACGGCACCTTTGATTAATTATTATAAAGAAAAGGATTTACTGCTTGATATCGACGGTGATCAAGCAATTCATGTTGTCTCTCATGATATTGG
The DNA here is from genome assembly GCA_944391215.1 of uncultured Clostridia bacterium. Taxonomy (GTDB): domain Bacteria; phylum Bacillota; class Dehalobacteriia; order UBA4068; family CALXSR01; genus CALXSR01. The sequence continues at coordinate 8,381 of CALXSR010000050.1, read as the reverse complement.
TAAAGCATTGGGACAAAATTGGTGATTTTACAAGTTATCGATCGGAAAGAATTTGCTGCGTATTTGGGCCGACCTTCGAGTTGCTGGTGCGGCTGCTGGCAACCAGCCTGAAGACGAGAGCAAATTCTAAATCCGTTGATGACAATAGATCTATAATTTTTCGGCTGATGCATTTCAAATGTTTTTGCCAGCCAAAAATTCTATTGAGGTGGCAAAATGGCAGAATCGTATGGTAAAAGTGCTTGGCCTATTGGTCAATTCGTAAGATCGAAAACTGGCCGTGATTGCGGACGTTATTACTTGATTTATGGTGTAGAGGAAAAAGATTCTTATTTGTTACTGGTAGATGGCGAAAAACGCAGCCTGCAAAATCCAAAACGGAAAAATATGCGTCATGTACAAGTAATGCACGAAGTATCTTTGGAATTTTCCCAACTGATAAAACAAGGAAAAACGGTAGACAATGCGGCGATCAGGCAGATGTTGAAAGAGCTAAACGCTGACAAGACCAATCGGAAAACCTTAAAGGAGGTTGGTAGGTAAATGTCAAAAGCAGACGGAATTGAAGTGGACGGCACAGTCATTGAGCCGCTCCCCAATGCAATGTTTATGGTGGAATTGGCCAATGGCCATAAAGTGCTTGCTCATGTTTCCGGGAAGATTCGTATGAATTTTATTCGCATCTTGCCTGGCGACAAAGTGACCGTAGAATTGAGCCCCTATGATTTAAAACGGGGCCGTATCGTATATCGTTATAAATAGTCTTAGCAAAAACTAAGGAGGCTGAGTACTTTGAAAGTAAGAGCTTCGGTAAAACCGATTTGTGAAAAATGCAAAGTGATCAAAAGAAAGGGCGTTATCATGGTAATTTGCCCGAACAGTAAGCATAAACAAAAACAGGGTTAATAAATGGAGGTGTTCTGATTAAATGGCGCGTATTGCTGGTATAGACCTGCCCAGAGAAAAAAGGGTAGAAATCGGCTTAACCTATATTTATGGTATAGGTCTTGCTACCTCGCAAAAAATTCTTAAAGAAGCAGAGGTTAATCCTGATACAAGAATTAAAGACTTAACGGAAGAAGAAATAGGTCGTATCCGTGACGTCTTAGATAAAACCTGTCATGTAGAAGGGGATTTACGGAGAGAAATCGCCCTAAATATTAAAAGACTTGGTGAAATTGGCTGCTATCGTGGCATTCGTCATCGCAGAGGCTTGCCGGTACGTGGGCAAAAAACAAAAACCAATGCTCGTACCAGAAAAGGCCCGAAACGTACGGTGGGTGCGAAACGTAAGAAATAACGAAAGGAGGAAATTCACTTGGCTAGAAGACAAACCAGAAGAAGAAAAGAAAGAAAAAATATTGATGTGGGCGTAGCTCATATTCAATCTACTTTTAATAATACCATTATCACCATTACCGACAAATTCGGCAATGCGGTATCCTGGGCAAGCGCCGGTGGTTCCGGTTTTAAAGGTTCCCGGAAAAGTACTCCTTTTGCGGCGCAAATGGCGGCAGAAACCGCTGCAAAAGAAGCAATGGAACATGGGATGCATCAAGTAGAATGCATGGTAAAAGGTCCCGGTGCTGGCCGGGAAGCTGCTATCCGTGCTTTGCAAGCCGCTGGCTTGGAAATCAGCATGATTAAGGATGTTACTCCCATTCCTCATAATGGGTGCCGTCCCCCGAAAAGAAGAAGAGTTTAGGAGGTAAAGGGATAAATGGCAAGATATACAGGCGCCGTCTGCCGGCTTTGCCGTCGGGAAGGCTTAAAACTTTATCTAAAAGGCGACCGTTGCTATTCCGAAAAATGCGCTTTTGCGAAACGTGCTTATGCCCCTGGTCAACATGGGCAATCTCGTAAAAAAGTTTCGGAATACGGTTTGCAATTAAGAGAAAAACAAAAAGCACGTCGTATTTATGGCGTACAAGAAAATCAATTCCGTACCTATTACGAAAAAGCGAACCGCCAAAAAGGGGTTACGGGTGAAAACCTATTGCGCCTTTTGGAAAGACGTTTGGACAATGTTGTCTATCGTTTGGGTTTTGCAAGCTCACGTATTGATGCTCGTCAATTGGTACGGCATGGTCATTTTACGGTAAATGGTAAAAAGGTAAATATTCCGTCTTATCTCATTTCAGTAGGAGAAGTAATTGCGCTTTCGGAAAAAAGCAAATCTTCTCCCAAATTTGCCGGAATGAATGATACCTTGGCTGGAAAAACTCCCGCCGCTTGGTTAGAATTGGATAAAAACAATATTAGCGGTAAAGTAATTGCTTTGCCCAACCGGGAAGATATTGATTCTCCCATTACCGAGCAGCTTATCGTTGAATTGTACTCCCGTTAATAAACCGGAACAGACAAGTATCGTCTATTGGTATAAAAGGAGGGCAATGAATGTTTGGTATCGAAAAGCCCAAAATTCAATATTTGGGATCAGATAAAATTAGCAACTATGGCAAATTTGTGGTAGAACCTTTAGAAAGAGGTTATGGAATTACCTTAGGAAATTCTTTGCGTAGAGTACTGCTTTCCAGCTTGCCCGGCGCAGCGGTTTCTTCTGTGAAAATTGATGGTGTTTTGCATGAATTTTCGAATTGTCCAGGTGTTGTTGAAGACGTCACGGATATTATTATTAATTTAAAAGGCTTGGCTGTAAAAATGTACTGCGATGAACCGCGTATCGTTTATGTGGATGCCAGAGGTCCGGGGGAAATTACCGGGGCTGATATTCAATGTGATCCGGAAGTTGAAATTTTAAATCCGGAACATCATTTGGCTACTCTAGATGGTGATGCTTATTTACGGATGGAAATTGTAGTAGAAAAAGGCCGCGGCTATGTAAGCGCTGATAAAAATAAAAAAGAAGGGCAAGCCATCGGAATCATTCCGGTAGATTCCCTCTTTTCGCCTGTTTTGAAAGTGAATTTCACTGTGGAAGATACGCGGGTCGGCCAACAAACTGACTATGATAAATTGACTTTAGAAGTTTGGACCGACGGTAGTATTGGACCGGAAGAAGCGGTATCCAATTCGGCCCGTATTTTAAGCGAATATCTGAAAATTTTTGTTGCTTTAACGGAAAATGTTCCGGATGAAGTAACATTGGTGGAAAAAGGCGAAGATAAAAAAGATAAATTATTAGAAATGACCATTGAAGAGTTGGATTTATCGGTTCGTTCTTATAATTGTTTAAAAAGAGCGGGCTTAAATACCACTTTGGAATTAACGCAAAAAACCGAAGAGGAAATGATGAAAGTCCGTAATTTAGGTAGAAAATCTTTAGAGGAAGTAATCGGCAAATTAGCTGAACTAGGACTTTCCTTAAAACCATCGGAAGACTAAGCGAAGAGGAGGTTTGCAAATATGGCTTACCGTAATTTAGGGGTTGAAAGCAGCCACAGACGGGCAATGCTCCGTAACTTGGTTACTTCGATCATGAAAAACGGGAAAATTGAAACCACAGAAGCAAGAGCAAAGGAAATAAAACCAATTGCCGATAAAATGATTACGCTTGGCAAAAAAGGTGATTTAGCTGCTCGCCGCGCCGCTTTGGCTTATATTACCGAAGAAGACGTGGTAACCAAATTGTTTTCTGAGATTGCTCCCAAATATGAAGACCGCGCTGGCGGTTATACCAGAATCATTCCTTTGGGTGCCCGTCGCGGTGATGGCGCGCAAATGGTTATGGTTGAATTGGTTTAATTGTAAGTCGAAATAAAAGAGCAACAAAGTCAGGATTTTTTCCTGACTTTGCTTTTATGCATTGCTTTCTGCCGTAAAAACAGAAAATGGTGAGGAAAAACGATGATATATTGTGACGATCTTTGCTTTTCTTATTTGCCGAATGAGAAAGAAGCAAAAAATACGTTAAATCATATCCAATTACAAATACAAAAAGGCGAATGGGTAGCGCTAATTGGTGCGAATGGTTCTGGAAAATCTACTTTGGCCAAGCATTTAAATGGTCTCTTTATCCCACAACAGGGAAAAGTAATGGTGGATGGCATGGATGCTTCGGATAAAAAGAATCTGTTGGCAATTCGCACAAAAGTAGCGTACATTATGCAAAATCCGGATAATCAAATTGTGGCTAGTACGGTGGAAGAGGATACCGCATTTGCTTTGGAAAATTTGTCTTTACCGCCAGAGGAAATTCAGCGTAAGGTCAATAAAATTTTGCAATGGATGGGGCTTTATGAAGCAAAAGAAAAAATGGCTGCCACCTTGTCCGGAGGGCAAAAACAGAAACTGGCGATTGCCGGCGCTTTGGTTTGTGAACCCACTTATTTAGTCGCCGATGAACCTACCAGTATGTTAGATCCGGTTGGGCAAAAGGAAGTGATGGCTGCTTTTGCCAGAATGCATCAGGAAAAGGGAATGGGTATCATCCATATCACGCATCGTTTGATGGAAGCGGCATTGGCCCAGCGTATTTTAGTGATGGAGGGAGGAGAAATTGTGTTGCAGGGTACACCGCAAGAAATTTTTGCGCAAGGCCCTATTTTGGAAAAATATCATTTACATATTCCGCCGATTGCAGAATTGGCAAATGTTTTGGCGCAGGAAGGCTATCCGGGATTACAAGGTGTTTTAAGCGTAGAAGAGTTGGTGACACAGTTATGTCAATTTGCATAGAAATAGAAAATTTTAGTTATACGTATCAAGCACAAACGAGTATGGTTACCCATGCTTTGAAGAATATTTCCGTAGAGATAAAAAGCGGAGAGATTGTTGGGATTGTGGGGCAAACTGGTTCGGGGAAGTCCACTTTGGCGGAAGCAATTGCGGGGCTTTTACCCATCACCCAAGGTTCGGTGACCGTTTGTGGTTTTCGCTTGCCGGAAAAAAGCAAACCGGTTTGTTTATTAGGCAAAGTAGGCATGGTTTTTCAATATCCGGAGCAGCAATTATTCGCCTCTACTGTGGCAGAAGATATTGCTTTTGGGCCGCGGAATATGAAATTACCGGAGAGTCAAATACAAATGCGGGTGCAACAGGCCATGGAGGAAGTGGGGTTAAAAGAGCAAGACGGTCAAAAAAACCCCATGTGTTTAAGCGGCGGCGAGAAAAGGAAAGTGGCAATCGCCGGTGTATTAGCTATGCAGCCGGAAATATTGATTTTAGATGAGCCTTTGGCTGGTTTGGATCAAAGAGGCAAAGAGGATTTATTACAAATGATTCAGCACTATCAAGCTGTAAATCATAGAACGGTATTATGGATTGCTCATAGTATGGAGGAAATAGCGCGGATTGCGCACCGGGTTTTTATTTTGCAACATGGAGAACTGGTTGCAGACGGAACACCGCAGCATCTTTTTCCCCAGGAAACCTTGTTGCAACAATGCGGTTTGCTGCCGCCAATTGCAACGCAAACGGTGTTGGCATTGCAAAAAAAAGGTTGGACAATCCCCGGTAGAGCAATTACCATAGCGCAGGCAAAAGAGGAAATCCTATCCTATTTAAGGAGGGATAACCATGAACAATAGCTTATTATTGGGTCAATATTATCCGGAACAATCTTTGCTCCATCGTTTGGATCCCAGGATAAAAATAATTTGCTTGCTTTCCTATTTTGTTGCTTTATTTTTAGCAAAGGATAAATTAACTTGTATTCTTGTTAGCTTGTTTGCTATTCTAGCCATTTTATCCTCGCGCATTCCGTTACGCTCCTTTTTGCATACCTTTCGTTATATTTTTCTTCTTCTGCTTTTAACGATGTTATTAAATGCATTTTTAACCGATGGTGAGACAATATTGTGGCAATATCAATTTTTTACCTTAAGTAAAGAAGGGATAATAAAAGGGTTATTGATGGCGGGGCGTCTCCTGTTAATGGTAAGTATGGCTTTTTTATTATCTTTTACGACTACCCCTTTGGCTTTAACCGATGGCTTAGAGCGTTTATTGCGCCCTGGACAAAAGATTGGTTTGCCAACGCAAGAATTGTCCATGATGGTTGGCATTGCCATGCGTTTTATCCCCACTTTGGGAGAAGAAATGGAGCGTATTTATCATGCGCAGGCTGCTAGAGGTTTAGATTTGCATAGCGGCAGTTTTATAAAAAGAATTCGGCATAGCATGCCGTTATTGATCCCTTTCTTTTTTAATGCTTTACAGAGAGCGGATGATTTGGCTTTTGCCATGGAAGCACGTGGATATCAGCCAGGGATAAGAAGAACGCGTATGAAGCAGTTGCGTTGCAGCGCTACGGATGTTATGGTGTTATTACTTTCTTTGGCTTTATGTGTTTTTGTCCTTGTTTGGCGTTTTATATAAAGAAAACAATGAGAGGTTGCTTTATGAGATGGTTTCAGTGTACGGTTGCCTATGACGGCGGCCATTATATTGGTTGGCAGCTGCAAGCAGTTAAAGCGGGGCAAAGTATCCAAGGGGTTCTGGAAAAAGCCTTACAAACGGTGTTGGGTGCAGAGGAGCGGATGGCAATTATTGCTTGCGGTCGGACGGATGCTGGCGTACATGCTTGGGGACAAGTATTTAGCTTCAGCACAGAACGGAATATTCCAGTAACTGCTCTGCAAGCGGCATTAAACCGTATTTTACCAGATGATATTCGTATTCGGTCTGTGATAGAGCATACGAATCCATTTCATGCTCGTTTTGATTGTTATAAAAAGACCTATCGTTATAGCATTGTTTTGGGACAAGCAGAAAACCCTTTTTTTAATCAGTATGCTTGGTATATTGACCGATCGCTTGATCTTGATGCAATGCAAAAAGCAGCGCAACTTTTGCTGGGAAAACATGATTTTTGTCGTTTTACAGTGAATAATCGTCGCGGTATGGATTTCAGTAATTATGATTATCGCCGTACCATTTTCTCCTGTGAGATCAAAGAATTTTCTGTTCCGATGGGCTTTCCTTCTTGGCAAGGAATACCGGAAGGGCTGGTAATAGAAGTGACCGGCGATGGGTTTTTATATAAAATGGTGCGTATGATAAGTGGTCTTTTAGTGGATATTGGTTTGGGAAAGAGAAAAATAGCCGATGTGGCTGCTTTATTAGCTGGAGAAAAAGATATTACGATTGTACCGGCGCCAGCATGTGGTTTAATGCTTTGGCAAGCTTATTATGAAGCAGCTAAATGAGGTTTTTCTTTGCAAATTAGCTTGACAATATTTTCTTATTTCTTTATAATAATATAGTATCTCTTTTACCTTCAGCCCCGTTGGTAAAAGAATTTTTTCGGAAATGGTAAATTGATTTAGGAGGGAATACCGTGCGTACATTTATGGCGAATGCGCAAAATATTACGCGGAATTGGTATGTGATCGATGCCGCTGGCAAACCGCTCGGCAAGGTTGCAGCTGAAGCTGCTCGTTTATTGCGTGGCAAGCATAAACCTATTTATACTCCCCATGTGGATACCGGCGACCATGTAATTGTGGTAAATGCCGATAAAGTAATTTTAACTGGCAATAAATTAGATCAGAAAAAACTGTATCGTCACACTGGTTATCCGGGTGGCTTAAAAGTAATTCCTTATCGCACTTTAATGACTGAAAAACCGGTTTTGGCGATGGAAAAAGCAATTAAAGGGATGTTACCCCATAACCGTTTGGGCCGGCAAATGTACACCAAATTGCGTGTTTACGCAGGTTCAGAACATCAACAACAAGCGCAAAAACCGCAAATTTGGAATATGAAATAAGAAAGGAGGAAAATCCAGTGGCAGAAAGCAGATATTATGGTACCGGTAGAAGAAAAAATGCAGTTGCCCGTGTATGGCTTGTACCTGGCAATGGAAATTTCAACATCAATCAAAGACAATTAGATGAATATTTTGGCAAAAAAACATTGGAAATGATTGTCAAACAGCCTTTGGAGCTTACCTCCACTCTTTCGCGTTATGACGTTATCGCGAATGTATATGGCGGCGGCACCACTGGCCAGGCCGGCGCAGTGCGACATGGTATTGCCAGAGCTTTGGTGGAAGCAGATCCTAGCTTACGCCCGGCTTTGAAGGCGGCTGGTTTCATGACTCGTGACCCGAGAATGAAAGAAAGAAGAAAATATGGCTTGAAAAAAGCGCGTAAAGCAAGCCAATTCTCCAAACGTTAATCCTTTTTATTTTAAAACAAAACTCCGTAGTTTTTAGACGGGTGTCCGTAAAACAGTGAATCCTCCCTATGAGATTTTCATAGGGAGGATTCTATTTCTGGCATCGTGCTGCGGCAACATACGGCCTGCACCGAATGGTGTATAGAAGTGCGCCCTTTTGTTTGTTCCTGGGGATTTTGCGCCGGTGCAGCTTCTCGACAAACCGGAAGTTATCCGTATCTGTTTCCTTTATTATCATAATAGTAAACACTCATGGAATACTCTTTTTCTGGATTTTTAATATAAATCAAATCCATATT
>CALXSR010000049.1 GCA_944391215.1 uncultured Clostridia bacterium | reverse complement strand
CTTACTAGCTTCTTTTAAACTCAAATCCTTCAACGAAGAATTAGCGTCCCTTGCACTTTTCTTTAAAAGGCCCCTGCAAGTAGGCCCCCTTCGGTTGCTTCTATCACTGTTTAGTTTCCAAAGACCGTACCGTTCCAATATACCACAATTTGTCATATCCTGTCAAGAAAAATTTTTAACTTTTTTTCTTAGCTTGGCCCCAAATCGCGGCTGGGTTTTAAATATACCATAGGCAAAAGTGAGTGTCAACCCTTTCTGTGAAAGTTTTTTAAAATTTCCGTAAAGAAATTTTTAGGCCCTATATCCAGCTATTCTTTCTAAAATACATCTATATATAGTACCCTCTTTTTTCCCTTTAAGGACAAAATAATACCAAGTTTTGATCTTCGGCAAAAGAACCGATATTGTACAAAAATAAAATTGTATTTATTTTATTTTCTTTGGCATACGCTTCTATGCTTTGTCGATAAAAGCGTAAATCAATCACATCGATTTGAGAAAAATGCGGCAAAAAAAATGGCAACAGGCTATTAGCATAAGAATCCTTAACCACCAATAATTTTTCCCCTGTATAACCCGTTTCTATTTGCAATAATGGGTAATTCCCACCCAAAAAGAATTGATATTGATCTTTTCTATCTAATGCGCTTTCATCATAAAAAGGAATTTCCTTGCTGCCATCGCTCTCCATCAGACGCACTGTAGCGCCTTCCACATCCGCCCATAATTCAATGGCATCCGGTTTTAAAAACCATAATCCGGCTTTACTCTGCATAGTGCCAAAGAAATCATCACTGACTATTTTAATTTGTTCTTTTGTTGGCAGGGGTTTGGGCTCTAATTGCCAGGCTCGACAAATTGCTGCATAAGCATAATAAGCGCCGCGGGTAGTCCAGTGATGATCGGTACGGTAAAATAACGCTTCCTCTTGATGCGCTTGCAAAACGGAAGCAATATCTACATAACTATTCATCTCTTCTTGCGCTTGTTTTAGCAGAGCCGTTTGATCGCCATTAGGAGCTCCAAAAGGCAAACGATTTTGCCAAATAGAAACGGCACCGGGAACCAAAGCTGTGGAAACAACAATATTCTTGTCCTGCAAGTTCTTTTGCAAATTGTTTACCGCGGCAATATTTTTTAAAAACCGTTCTTGATCCGGTTCATTAAAACGGGCAATCAGTGTTTGTTCTTTGCCGATATAGATATCATTATTTTCCTGTTTCCCTAATAATCTTTCACAAGTAGATTTTAGACCAATCCAAAATTCACGACCATAGAACTGATCGCCCAACGCTTCTTCCACATCTTTCATATAGGAACCATTAAAAACAGACTGCAAAGAAAAAGCGGGCATTTGCGCCAAATAACGGTTTTCCCATGCACTATATTCGCGCGCAGGCAAAAAGATTTGCAAAAGCGCAAAGCTACTTAAAAATAAAACAAAAACAGTAATCAGGGCGTAACAGGCCTTTTTCGACAAAGCATAACACTCCTTTCTATTATATATAAATTTATATAAAAACCAATATATAAAAAAATTAAAAACGGAAATATAAAAACGGATTATAGCCGGAATTCACCAAATAAGCGGTACAAACAAACAAAACCAACAAGACAAAAACCGGACTGAGGATACCGAGCATACGCGGCGCAAGTTTTTTCACTTGGTTTGCCGCAAAAGGCGTACAAGCAAGCAATAAAACCAAAAGTAAAGGACCAAAATTACGCAAATAATACAGACAATGTGCATTCACCAAAGCCTGTCCGCCCAAACCCAGCATAGCCCCAAAATACGCGCCTATTGCCGTAAAATTTTCAATGGAAAATAATATCCAACTAAAAGTTAAAGCCAATAACGTATAAACATGGCCAATCCATGCCGGCATCTTTTGCAGCAATTTAAGTAAAAATGTTTTTTCTAGAATTAAGAAAAAAGCAAAATATAACCCCCAGCATAAAAAGTTCCAGCTTGCCCCATGCCAAATTCCAGTTAATGCCCAAACCACCAAAATATTGCGGTATTGCAAAGGAAGCTTCACTCGATTTCCACCCAATGGAATATAAACATATTCCCGAAACCAAGTTCCTAGAGAGATATGCCAACGCCGCCAAAATTCTGAAATATTAGAGGAACAAAAAGGATAATAAAAATTCTTTTTAAAATCAAAACCAAACATGCGGCCCAAACCAATGGCCATATCGGAATACCCAGAAAAATCAAAATATAATTGCAAACCGCAAGCGATCGCTCCCAGCCAGGCGCCAATAATGGTCAAATCTGGTGCCGCCTTCATAGCATCCCACAATAAGCCAATTTGATTGGCAAAAAGAACCTTTTTCCCTAAACCAATGACAAAAAGTTGAATACCGGAGGCAAACTGCTGCACGTTTTCTTTCCTATTTTCCAACTGCGCAGCCACATCTTTATATTTAATAATCGGCCCGGCAATTAACTGTGGAAACAAAGTAACAAAAGTACCAAATGTAATGATATTCTTCTGTGCCGGGGTGTCGTTTCTATAAACGTCTATGGTATAAGACATGGTTTGAAACGTATAAAAAGAAATTCCCAAAGGCAAGGGTAAACCCAGCGGTTGCAGGCCAAAAGCAGCAAAGCCTGGTATCATATTTAAATTAGCAATAATAAAATCATAATATTTAAAGAAAACAAGCAAACCCAAATTACATAAAACAGAAGATAATACCAAAAGGCGGGCTTTTTTATCCTGCTTTCTATTTTTTTCAATTAGAATACCATGCGTATAGTCAATGAGGATGGAAGCAAACATAATGAGAATATATATCGGTTCCCCCCAGGCATAAAAAACGAGATTAACCAAAAATAAAAGCAAATTACGGTATGTCTTTGGCGTTATATAATAAAGGAGCAATACGATAGGCAAATAAAAAAACAGAAAAAGGATGCTGCTAAAAACCAAATGCGTCACATCCTTTCTCTGTTATAATAATAGTCCTATTCCTGAAACATTATTATTTTGTATTGGACTCTTGCTTTTGAAAAGCCTGCGTAAATAATTCTTCTGCTTTGTCGGCGTTTTCGCTAACTACAAAAAGAATATAATTGCCAACCTTTACCGTTTTTGCATTTTTTACCAATTCGTACTGGTCCGGCAAATATTGTTCCCAAGTTTGTTTTAAGCTCTCAATTCTTTTCGCAATGCCGGCTTCTACATCCTTCATTTTATCTTCTTTTACTTCCGCCATAAAAAATTCTTCCGCGGAAACATTCATTAAAGGCAGTTTTCCAACATATTGAACCAAATCGTCCTTAGAAATACCATACCATTCCGTAAGCGCCGTATCGTCCATATCCATTTTCGCGGACATTTCCCCCAATCCGGCTGCCATTTCCGTCCAAACTTCCGCTAAATCACGCGGCACAATTTCATCTTTTTTGCCGCAAGCCAAAAGGCTTACCGCTAAAATCATGGTTAAAACCATTAGTGCAAATTTTTTCAAATCGCCACTCCTCTCAATCTTTCTAAAGTTTTGACGGAAGTACAGTTTTTTTTGTTCCCTACTTTAATTTTCTTCTAGCGCAAAAGGATCGTCGTCTTTATCCGCATGCCAGATATATTCTATGGCACGCGCAATGGCTTCCGCTTGCGCCATCCCATGCAAATCGGCAAGAAAGCCCAGCGTCATATCCATACCGGCCGTAACGCCGGAAGAAGTATAAATTTGTTTTTCTTTTACCCAGCGCGCCTTTTTTTGCCATTTTACTTGGGGAGCAATTTGCTGAGCCCAGGCGAATGCATTTTTATTACTGGTGGCTTTTTTATTATTTAGAAATCCCGCCGCGGCCAGCAATACGGAACCGGTACACACTCCCAACAGATACATGCTTTTTTGCCCGGTCTTCTTTAATTGTTGTAAAAACAAGGGGTCCACCACCAATTGCCTTGTTGCTAAGCCGCCCGGTACCAGCAAAACACCGCCGGGCTGATAGGCAGCAAGGGATTCGGTCAGCACCTCCACCCCATGCGCGCTTTTTACTAAGCCGCCTCCGGGAGAATAAAAATGAATCTCATAAAATTGGGGCAAATGGCCGATAATATCCACCGGCCCAACAGCGTCCAAAGTTTCAAAACCTGGAAAAAGCAATACGGAAAAGGCAATCATTTCAAGCCACCTCTGCGGATAAGATACCAAAATAATACCGTATTAGCATAAAAAAGTAAAGAAAGAGGCAATACCATTCACCGTCATGCATAATAGGATGCCTAAAATGGTGGGAATCGCAAAAGCAAAAAAAGTCCATTTCCAACTTCCGGATTCCTTGCGAATGGTTAAACAGGTGGTGCCGCAAGGAAAGTGAACCAGGCAAAACAACATAAAACAAATTGCCGTAACCAAATTCCAACCATGATCGATAAGCAAGGTATGTAATGATGTTAAGCTTTCCAACTCCATCAAAGTTCCCCCAGAAAGATAGGTCATAATCATAATCGGAATTATAATTTCATTGGCCGGAAAGCCCAACAAAAAAGCAACCAAAATTACCCCATCCAAACCCATCAACCGGGCAAAAGGGTCCAAAAAATTGGTGATATGATGTAAAATAGAATATTCGCCCAGCATTGTATTAGCCAATACCCAAATAAGAATACCCGCCGGCGCCGCTACCATTACCGCTCGCCCCAAAACAAATAAGGTGCGGTCGAAAATGGAACGGATAATCACTTTGCCAATTTGCGGCCTTCGATATGGAGGCAACTCCAAAGCAAAGGAAGAAGGAACCCCTTTTAAAATCGTATGGGATAAAAACTTCGCTACCAAAAGGGTCAATACAATACCGAATAAAATGATTCCCGTTAACATAGCGGTAGAAATTACCGATCGCCAAAGCCCAACTGCCGCGCCAGCAAAAAACAAAGTGGATATGGTTATTAAACTGGGAAAGCGGCCATTACAGGGAACAAAATTATTGGTAAGCATCGCAATTAGTCGTTCCCGCGGCGAATCGATAATCCGACATCCGACAATCGCACAAGCATTACAACCAAAACCCATACAAGTAGTAAGAGCCTGTTTACCGTGCGCATTGGCTTTACGGAATAAACGATCCATATTAAAAGCCACCCGCGGCAAATAACCGGCATCCTCCAATAAAGTAAATAAAGGGAAAAAAATAGCCATAGGAGGCAACATAACCGCCACCACCCAAACTAGGGTCCGGTACATCCCATCAATCAAAACATCATGCAGCCAATTTGGCGCCCCCAGAAAGGACAAAAAGGCGCTCAAATGATCGCCAAGTCCAAATAAAAAACTGGAAAGCAGGGCAGAAGGATAATTGGCCCCAGTTATGGTCAACCAAAAAATACCGGCCAACAGGAGCAACATAATGGGAATACCCGTTTTTTTAGAAGTTAAAATACGGTCTATTTTGCGATCCCGTTGTAAATAAGCCGCATTCCCCAAATGTACGCATTTTTGATAAATCTCCGCCGCATGTTCCACCAATTGCCCAACGACGGCATCCCGCAATTTTTCACCATATAAACCCTCTCTTGCCAGATATTTTTTTGCTTCCGCCCTTTTTTCGGCAATTTCAGGTTGGGCAAAAAAATCATACCCAAAAAATTGATCGATACTATGGCGCAAAGAGGCGTCGTCATCCAAAGCTTTTAAAGCCAACCAACGAGCATCTATTTTACCCTGTGCTTTTTCTTCTATCGCCGGTTGCAATAATGCAATGGCTTCTTCTATCGCCATCGGATAGGCAAACGGTTCGCGCGCCGCATTTGTTTCCTGCTACGTCATGCGGAAAATGGCTTCCATTAAATGATCTAGCCCCTCTTTGCTGCGGGCAGCCGCTCCTACCACCGGTACCTGCAAACAATCGGCTAAGGCTTGTAAATCCACTTCAATTTTTTTCTTTTTTGCTTCATCCAGCAAATTGACACAAACAATGACCCGCGGCGTAATTTCCAAAATTTGCAATACCAAATTTAAATTCCGCTCTAAACAAGTGGCATCCATCACCACAACAGTAGCGTCGGGCCGGCCAAAGCAAATAAAGTCCCGCGCAACCTCTTCTTCGGCCGAATGCGCCAATAAAGAATAGGTACCCGGGATATCTACCAAATGAAACATTTTATCCCGATAAATATAATCGCCGCTGGCGGTGGCTACTGTTTTTCCCGGCCAATTACCGGTATGCTGATTCATACCGGTTAAAGCATTGAATACTGTGCTTTTACCCACATTGGGGTTACCCGCTAAAGCAATGGTCTTTTTCCCCCCACCTATTTCCAAAGCCATATTTTTTTCCCCCACTTATTTTTTAGATAAAGGCATTTACCAATATTTTACCAGCGTCTTCATTTCTTAAGGCAATCACCGCGCCGCGGATTAAATAAGCAACCGGATCCCCAGCCGGACTTTTTTGCACCGCTTCAATTTCCGTACCGGAAACCAAACCCAAATCCAGCATCCGCCGTCTTTCCGATCCTTTTGCCATCAAAGCATTCACTTTTGCCTTCCCTCCCACCGGCAACCGGTTTAAGGGTAATACTTGTTTTTGCATAGCCATCCTCTCCTTTTTAAAAGTTTCCCAAAGCTAATATATGTATATGCAAAATATGAAAAGGGGGTTCCGCATACAATGAAACAAAAAGGCAGGAGCGCAAAATGGAAGAAAAAGATTTTTATACGGCACGCGGTTATCAAATAAAACAAAGAACCGCCGGGGTATTATCCCCTTCTTTAGAAGATTATTTGGAAATGATTACCAGAAGCATTACGGAAGAAGGTAGCATAAGGGTAAAAGATTTAGCGGCAAAATTGCATGTGCGGCCGCCATCTGCTTCTAAAATGCTGCAAAAACTCTGCGATTTGGGTTTGCTGGATTATGCCAAATACGGAGAAATCAAACTAACTTCTTATGGCCTAAAACTTGGCAATTATTTGTTATGGCGGCACCAAACCATTTATGAAATTTTCCGCATCATTGGCCAAAACAAAGAACAAAGTTTTGCCGAAGCAGAGTTGGTAGAACATATTCTAAGCGAACAAACCGTTCACGCTTTGGCCAAAATTTTACATTTTTTTGAAGAAAGACCGCAAGTTTATGCAGAATTAAAGGATTATCTTTCTTAGTTGCCTTGTGTCAGCGGCCTTTTAAAGATATAATAGCCATAAAGGGGGATTTCTTATGTTACAGGTATTAGTCATCGACGGGCAAGGCGGCGGCATTGGCAAAAGTTTGATTGAACAAATGCGCAAAGCCGATTTACCAGTTTTTATCACGGCAACCGGCACCAATGCTTTGGCAACTTCCGCTATGTTAAAAGCCGGCGCCGATCAAGGCGCCAGCGGTGAAAACGCCATTT
Organism: uncultured Clostridia bacterium; assembly: GCA_944391215.1. Lineage (GTDB taxonomy): Bacteria > Bacillota > Dehalobacteriia > UBA4068 > CALXSR01 > CALXSR01. Next base: position 17,281 of record CALXSR010000049.1, on the reverse strand, counting down.
TATTCAATTTACAAAATACCGATCTGGTCGTAGGTCCCCTGGGCATTTTATTGGCCAATTCCATATTGGGAGAAATTAGCCCCGCCATTGCGGCAGCGGTAGCCGGTTGTCAAAAACCAAAAATTCTCATTCCGGTTGCCAAATGCCATGCTTTTATTATGGGAATTCAAGAAAAGCCCATGTCCCAATATATAGAAGAAGCCATTACTACCATCAAATCTTATCTATAAACAACAATCCACCCACGTTAAGACAAAAAGAATGACTCCGGTATCAGGCTCAGCCATTTCATTGAAAGGAGTGTTTTTCATGTCAATTCTGGTACAAAACGCCACTATCGTTACAATGGACGCTAAAAATTCCATTTATCATCAGGCGGCAGTGGCCATTTCCGGGAACAAAATCAGTAAAATTTACCAAGAACCGTATCCACAAGAAAAATTCGACACCATCATCGACGCCAAAGGGCAGGTACTATTACCGGGCTTCATCAATGTACATACGCACGGTTTGGGGGTATTGCTGCGCGGTCGTTCCGCAGCGTTTTGGGGAAACCCTGCCCGGCATGCGGATATTGCGCATTTTACCGGTCCCCTAACGGCCGATACCGCTCTGCTTTTTGCCCAATTATTTTTATGCGAATTACTACGCAGCGGCTGTACAACCTTTGTCGATAGCTCCGATTACGGAGATAGTATGGCGCAAGCGGTAGACGACGGCGGTTTACGAGCCATGATAGCCGGAACCAATATCAAAGAAGATAATCCGGCCATGGGACAAGAAAAATTACAACAAAGCAAAGATTTCATCCGTAAATGGCAAGCAAAAAATGATCGGATTCAACCCATGCTTCATGCCGAAGCCGCTTCCTCCTGTTCCCCCGCTTTATGGCAGGAATTAGCTCAACTAGCCAAAGATAAAAATATTTTTATCACTACCCATTTAGCGCAAAGCACCGAAGAATTGGCTTTGATGAAGGAAAAATACGGTCAAAATTGCGTTTCTTATTTAGCGGATTGCGGCGTGATCAATGGTCATTTTTTAGGGGTCGACGGCATTCATTTAACGGAAGAGGACTTGGATTTATTGGCCGATCGAGCGGCTTCTTTGGCCTTTAACCCAGCCGCCAACGCTTTGCATGGGCAAATGCCGCCCATTGCTCCAGCATTAAGCAAAGGCATTGCCAGCGGGCTTGGTACGGATTCCTTAAGCGGCGACATGTTCAAAGCATTACGCCATGCTCTAACCAGTTGGCGAATGCGGGAACATACAGCAGACGCCCCGCAGCCAGAAGAAGTATTCCCGCTTGCGAATAGTTTGGCAGCCAAAGCATTGGGCAAAGAAAAGGAAATCGGTTCCATCGAAGAAGGCAAATTGGCTGATTGCATTTTGGTTGATTTTCAGGCGCCCAATTTATTACCTTTATATCCCGATAAATATCAGGCACAATTAACGCACTTTGGCATGGCCAGCAATGTTCAGACCGTTATAATCGACGGAAAAATTATCATGCGGAATCGCATCATTCAAACCATAGATGAAAAAGCCGTGATGCAAGAAGCGCAAAAACTTTATGCGGCGCAAAAAGGAGGCTTTTCTCATGAATAAATTATTTTATAATTGCCTGCTGATTACCATGAATGAAAAAGAGGAAATCATCCCAAACGGCGCTATTTATATTGAAGGCAAAAAAATTGCTGCGATCGGTACCACCAGCGATTTACTGGCCCGTTATCCACAAGCGGAAAAAGAGGATATGCAAGGGAAAGCCGTATTACCTGGTTTTATCAATTTACATACCCATACGGTGCTTTCCGCTTTACGCGGCCTAGCCGACGACTGCAATTCCGTAAAAGCCGTGTTTGGCTGGATGGCTTATATCAATGAAATTGTCACGCCGGAAGAAAGTTATCATATTTCCAGCAATGCTTTATTAGAACTGGTAAAGGCCGGTTCTACTACCGTAATGGAAAATTCCGCCAATATGGAAGCGGTAGCCCAAGCCATGAAAGAATCCGGATTGCGCAGTTATTTGGCCGCCGGTAAAATCCATGATTATGATTTAACCCCCATCCGTTATGGGCAATTCGTACAGAAAAAAGAAATCGGCGAAAGTACTTTAAAAGCTGCCATGCAATTATTTGAAAACTGGCATGGCAAAGAAGAAGGCCGTATGCAATGCGTCATCTATCCGCATGCAAACGATACTTGCAGTCCAAAATTGCTGCGCGAATTAAAACGTATTTCCGATCATTACAAAGCATTAGTAACCGTGCATTTTGCGCAAACCACCTGGGAAGTGGAAAGGCTACGGAACGCTTACCATCAAACCCCAGCAGAATTTTTAATCGACGTCGGTCTTTTTAATGAAAGATTAAGCGGCGCCCACTGTATTTTTATTGAAGAAGGCGATATCGATCTGATGGCTCAATACGGCGTAACCTTTATCAATAACTGCGTGATCAATAACAAAAGAGGCGCCATTCCGCATACTCATATCGCGCTGCAAAAAGGGGTAAATGTTGGGTTGGGTACGGATAATATGTTTGGCGATATCATAGAAACATTGCGTTATGCCATTAGCAATATGCGCATTGATATCCCAGATTTTAAAATTCCTACCCCCTACCAGGCTTTAAAAATGGCCACCATCAACGGTGCAAAAGCCTTAAATCGTAGCCAGGAACTAGGCAGTTTGGAAGAAGGCAAATTAGCGGATTTGATTATGGTAGACTATATGCAACCGCATTTATTGCCAGCCGACAAGGATAATATTGTCGAAAATCTGGTTTACAACGGCTTAGGCAGCGATGTTTTTTGCAATATGGTAGAAGGCCGTATCATTTACCGCAAAGACCAGGGAACCTTGTGGCAGGAAGAAGAGGTAATGACAACCGCCCAACAAACCGCAGAAAAAATTTGGCAAAGATTGGTTCCTCTGGTGGAAAACTAAGTATCAGTAATAGAAAACAAAATAGAAAGAAAAGAAAACAGCCGCAAAATTGCGGCTGTTTTTTCTCAGCAACCTTATTTTTCTAACTTCCATTACTCCGGATGGCGTTTTGCTTACAGAAACTTGCCCAAAGTTTGTCGATAAAGACATCACTTTGCTTGCAAGAGCTTACCCAAATTTTAAAGCAAGCAATCTTTGCCCTATAATCCATATACAATCATATAGCTTTGTTCGGCTATCGCTTGTTCTATTTTTTCCTGTAAAGAAATCAAACAGCCTTTTTCCTTGATTGCCTGCAAAAAAGAAGGCAAAGAAGACGGCGGCAATAAAGAAATGCCATAAGAACAAAGCCCCGTCTGCAAACAATCCGCTTTATGCCAATAACAGGGGATTTCCTTCGCAATGGGTAAACCGTCAATGGCGTCAAAATCAACGGAAAGACAGTGATATTTTTGCGGTTCATAGTCATCATACCGAGCATTCTCTATCGGTTGGCCTAAAATACCAAAATCGTAGGTATATGCCATAGCAACACTCCTTTTTATCTGGCCCCAAAGGAACCGCCACCGCCACCACCGCCGGAAAAACCGCCGCCGCCGGAAAAACCGCCACCACCGCCACCGCCGGATGAATTGCGCGAATGAGCCGCAGCAATTACTTTTTCCGCATTGGCATGAACCTGCCCCAGTTGTTCCGAAAGTTGATTGATCGCGGCAAAACTGGTGTACATACCCACATGATGACTATGCGTCATATAATACAAATACGCATAATTCATTTGTCCATCCGTACTATTTAAAACAGGATATTTTAATGGCAACTGCTGCAAAACGGTTTCCGCTACGCCCAAAGCGGCAGCATAAGATAAGAAGCGTTGCCAAACCACCAATTCCGGCAATTCTTTTTCTTCAAACAAAGTGAAATCGACCAAAAATTTACGAAAAGCAGCCCATAACGCTTTTTCATCCTCGCCTTTTTGCGAAAGCCGCTCTTTGCTTAAGCCTATCATAAAGAGAGGCAAAACAATCATCCCGCCAAAACAAAGGCTAAAACCAAAAGTCGACCAAACCAAGGCAGAAAGTAAACCGCCCACCACGGCAATGATCATGCCCAAAAGCCAGGTTTTCCAAGGGCTTTTCCCTTCATGATAAAGATATTGTTCCTGCTCCATGTCAGCTTCTATCATATAGTCCAATTCTTCAAAAGCATGGCTTACCGTTTCGGCATGTTTTTTACTATATTTTTGCAACTCTTGCAAGCTAACGCGATTATCCTCTGGTTTTACAAAACCAAATAGAATTTGCATGATTTTTTGCTCGTAAGCGTTTGGCAGCACATCCTCTTTCAAACGCAGCACCGTCAGTTCTTGCTTGCTGGAAAAAAGTCCTTTATTTTCTTTTTGCTCTAACCCAATGATTCCGCGGGCAGCTAAATCCAATAAAGTAGCGGTCAATTTTTGCCCTTTATACTCGCTACGGCTGCCTTTAGGATAATAATACAATTCGTTTACCAAAGCAGGATAGGAATCGCTGGGTAAATCACGATAATATTCCGGGCTTTGCGTCGGCACAAAAGGCCGATTGGCTTTTTTCACGGAGCGTCTTAAAAGCATACCCATTATAATCAGTAAAAAAATGGCAAGAAAAGGTCCTGCTATTAAAAAGCGACTGCGGGCACGTTCCGCGTTAGCGGCATCCGCTAAATTTTGTTCTTCCGTCAAAATTGCAGCCAATTTTTCCCCATCAAAACGCGGCGCTTCTGGGAACAAAGAAACAGGCAACGCCAACCGCACATCTACAAAATCTCCCGGTTGAATATTTTTTACCGTCCACGTAGCCAAAGTGGGGGAATTCACCGCCACTTCCCCTTGCAAAGGCCCATGCCCCCAAACTAGAATATCCTCCGTAGTCACCCCGCTACCTTCCGGGATATGCACCCGAATGGTCACCGAATCGACAGGAAAACCATTTTCAGCGGCAATGGGTTGCCAATAAAACTCGGCGGTATCTTCATAAACATGGACCGCCTCTGTAGCCGTATAACCAATTTCAAATTGAAATTGGCTTTGTTCCTTGCTGATATACCATTCAAAATAAGGATTGCCGCTTTTATATTGCGCCGGCACATCCTGTACGGTATACTGATTTTTTAATTCCGGATGATTGCTTAAAGCTGCATAAGGATCGCCTTCATCGCTATAATAGAAATAACCGGGGCGCACGGCGCTATCCGGCACATCCAACTGCTGCGCGCTTTGCCCGTTTACTTTTACCCATACGTCGGTAATTGCTGCAAACCCTTCCCTTTTCACCTCAAAAAAAGCCGTGCTATAAGAACTGGGGAAGCTGGCTTGGGCATTTAACACGAATTGCATATCGCCATTGGGCAGCAAGGTTAAATCATACACCATACTATCATAACGGTCGGACGCCGCCCAGGCCGGTGTGGCAATCACACAAATGCTAAGCAAGCAAAGCAAAATTAAACCAAATAGGGCGCTCTTTTTCCTTTGCTGTTTCATATTTTTGCTCCTATTTTTCTTTATTCCTTTTTAAAATCTATTTTTGGCACCGCCCGATCCGCTTCATCCACCGCTAAAAAGTCTCTTTCTTTAAAGCCAAACAAAGAAGCGACAATATTACTGGGTATGGTTTGCGTCATTTGATTATAACGCATTACGGTATCGTTATAGAACTGCCGGTAATTGGCAATTTTCCCTTCCAAATCGGAAAGCTGATTTTGCAACTGCATAAAATTGGTATTGGCCTTTAAATCCGGATAATTTTCCGCTACGGCAAATAATCGCGTTAAAAGACCGCTTAATTCTCCAGAAGCCTCCATCATTTCCGCTGGACTACCCGCCGAAAGATATTTTGTGCGGGCCGCCACCACTTCATTTAAAGTACCTCTTTCATGGTCGGTATAACCGGATACAGTTTCCACCAAATTGGGGATCAAATCAGCGCGCATTTTTAATTGCACATCAATCTGACTCCATTGATTATCCACCTTTAACCTGGCTTTTACCAAGGAATTATACGTACTCAGCAACCATAAAACCAATAAAATAACAACGACAATTAATACAATAGCCCAAACTGGCATGGTGATCTCCTCCTTTTTCCCATTTATTGGTATGGTATTATTATACCAAATTACATCTAAAATACACCCTTTTTCTTGTAAAATCAATTTCATAAAATACTGGCATAATGTCGAAAAAACCCGTTTTTTTTAGAATGATTTCTGATATAAAAACTGCTATGCTAAAAAAAGGAAAATATTTCCATGGATGCGACAAATTGGTATTTTTAACGACAGATGCTTAACGATTTGGCTGAATAAAAGATAAATAGAGATGGGACTGGGGAAAATGGCCAAAGAAAAAATTAAACTCCTCATTGTAGAAGACAATTCCATTATGTGTGATATTCTAGAGAATTTCTTTAATATGACAGACGACATTTTGGTTTGCGGCAAAGCAAGCGACGGCGAAGAGGCAGTAGAAAAAATACTTGCTCTTAATCCGGATATTGTTCTGCTGGATATCGTGATGCCTAAAATGGACGGATTGGCTGTTTTGCAAAAACTGAAAGAGCAATGCGGCATCATTCGCAGCAAAATCATCATCGTTTCGGCCATAGGACAAGAAACCATTACCAACAAGGCATTGGCTTTGGGCGCGAGTTATTATATCATCAAACCCTATAATTTAGAAGATTTATTGCAAAGAGTATATTTATTGCTCAACGAAGGAAATAACCAAAATCTTGATTTTCTGGGCAAAGACAAAGATATAGATAATATCATTAGCAAAGCTATCATATCTTTAGGGGTTCCTACTAATATGCTTGGGTACCAATATATTTTTCAAGCAATTAAAATATTATGGGCAACCAAAGGATCTTTTTCTATCGTGAAACAAGTGTACGCCCCTATTGCCGAAGCCAACCAAACCACAGTGGAATGTGTTGAAAGCGCCATTCGGAAAGCGATTGAAAGAGCATATAAGCAAAAAAACGAAGAGTTTGTTAAATTGATGACTTTCGGCGGTGCTAAAATGGAAAAAAGACCAACCAATAGCGGCTTTTTAACAATACTGGCCGAAAAAATGAAACTGGACAACCCTTAAAAGCATCCCAGAAAGGTTGATGTACGATGACCCCTCATAGCAACAAAGAGCAAAATGCAGCGGATAAGGGAAATTTGATTTCTGTTACCCCCATAAAAAAGAAAGTGGGTAACTGGTTTACTTTTTTGGACGCAGATCGCTTATGGTGGTCAAGAGAAGTATTTGATATTTTTGAACTGCCGCTAAGCCAACCTATTCTTTTAAAAGACTGTTTTCAAGCGATTCATCCAAAAGATTATGATTACGTATCGAAAACGTATTACAATTTATGCCAAACAGGATCTTACCATATTTTTTATCGTATTGTAGTCAATCAAAAAATTAAATGGATAGAAGAAATCGCCTATGTGTTAAAAAGCGGTAAAAATCCCGCCCATTATCCGATTCTTGGTTTTATTCGTAATATGGATCATGATCCCCAACAAAAAGGGTGTCCGCAAAACCAAATGACGGAACAAAGCAGTAAAACAAGCTGTTTACAGGGGAATTTTGAAACAGATATTTTTCAGCAAATCGATAGCATGACTGCAAGCGAAACGGAAAAAATTTGTCCGGTTGATTTTTTGGCAATCTATGTTTTAGAACAAGATCAATTAAAGGAACTGCTGTTTCATGGTTTAAAAGGAATTGAAAAAATAAAAAAATGGCAAGCTAAAAGCCAAACGGCTTTGGCTTGTTTCGCATATGGAGAACCAATTATTTTGCAAAAGGACATGATATTATCGGAAGAAGATCAAAACATAATGCAAAATGGCAACTTAGAAACTTTAATTTATTTGCCCATTATGCCGCAAAATAAAACCATCGGTACCATTGTGCTTGGTTTTTGTGAACAATTATCCAAATTGGAAAATCAATTTCATTCGAGCAAAATTTTGTACGGGCATGTGGCAGACCAATTAAAAAACGCGCCTTTTTATCAACAGGATCCGCCCCAAAAACCAAAGAAAAAAGAGCCGCAATCCGATTTGGAGCTGTTATTTCAAGACAGTATCGATAATATTATCATATTAAACCAACAAGGCTATTTGCAAAAAGCAAACCCCACCTTTTGCCAAACGCTAGGTTATACAGAAGAGGAACTTTTACACCGGCATATTGGCGATTTTTTATACGAGACGGATAAAGTTTCCGCCTTGCAAGAAATTCAAAATTTATCTAAAAACCAGTATTTGCACGATTTTCAAACCAGGTATTGCGATAAGGAAGGACAAGTCATCCTTTTTGAATGGAATGCTACCTATTTAAAAGCCAGTAAACACATTGTCGCTCTTGGCCGCAACATTACCAATCAACAGGCAACAGAAGCCAAAAATCGTGAATTGGAGAAGTCCATTTCTTTAGAAAAAATGAAAACAGAATTTTTTTCCGAATTATCGCATGAATTCAAAACGCCTTTAAATGTCATTTTATCTTCTTTACAGCTATTAAAAATTAAAATGACTGCCAGCAATAGTTTACCGGAAAGACAAAACTGTTTAAAATATCTCTCTTATATGGAACAGAACGCCTATAAATTGCTACGGCTTTCTTATAATTTAATTGATATTACCCGAATTAATAATGGCTTTCTACCGCTTTTACCGCAAAACTATAATATTAAAGACCTGATATTGGATATTGTACAATCGGTTCGTGATTACGCGAATGTAAAAAATATTGAAATACGCATGGTTTCCCGCTTAAAGCATTCGCCTTATCTTAATTGCGATCAGGACAAAATAGACCGTATTTTATTAAACCTACTTTCCAATGCCATCAAAAACACCCAACCGGGGGGAAAAATAAGAATCAGTTTATGGGATACCAATGACTTTATAAAAGTTTCTATTAAAGATACCGGTTGCGGGATTGCGCCTGAATTTTTACCTTATGTTTTTGATAAATTTCATGTATCGCAAGTGGGTTTCACCCGTAATTGCGACGGTTCCGGCGTAGGGCTTTCCATTGTAAAATCCTTAGTGGAAATGCATCATGGTACCATTGGCGCAAAAAGCAAACTAGGGGAAGGCAGCACTTTTACCTTCACTCTATCTAAAAAATTAGGCCAACAGGATCACAATCAAAAAGAGCTGCTGCAAAGCAATTATCAAAGCGAACAAAGAAACAGTCGGATTCTTATGGAAATGTCCGATATTTCCTAATATTACGGTTCCCCTTTTCTTTCCCTTGCTTTGCGCATAATAAAAAGCCCGTCCTATAGGACGGGCTTTTATTTTATTCTACCAATGATTCCCAAAGCAACAGCATCTTTACTCTGCTGCAGAATGCGCAATTTTAAAATGTCCGGTCATATCATGGACCCATTTACGGTTTTTTAAACGCCGCATACAAAAACCAAACTTGATGATTTCCTCTACCGTTGTCAATAATACAACCTGTTCTACAGACAAATGGAACGCCATTGCTCCTAAAAAAGCCAAAGGCACGCCAATCAGCCACATGGTGGAAGCTTCTAACTTTAAAGCATAAGAAGCGTCGCCCCCACCCCGGAACACGCCAACAATTAAAACCACATTTAAAACACGAATCGGGGCAATAAAAGCAAAAATCCGCAGCATATTAACGGTTGCCTGCGCCACTTCCGCAGAAACCTCAAAAAAGGTTAAAAGAAAAGGCGCTGCGGCAAACACGATTATCCCTAAAATCAAACCCAACAATAAGGAAATTATGGTAAAATAATGCGCATAGCGAATGGCCCTTTTGGGTAAACCGGCGCCAATTTGATTGCCCACCATCACTAAAGAAGCGCTTGCCAAACTAAAGAAAACCACCATAAACAAGTTTTGAATGGAATTAGCAATTTGAGAAGCCGAAATGGCCCCGGTACTAATTTTGCCATAAGCCACAGTATATAAAACAAAACCCAGCCCCCAGCAGCCCTCGTTTAAAATAACAGGTAATACGGCTGCATAAATGCGGCGCACAAAAGACCAAGAAAAAGAAAAAAAGTCTTTCCATTTGCCGCAAAACGGCCCTTTTTTAGAAAAACAAGCCCAGCTTAACAAAACAAACTCCAAAGCCCTGGCAATGCATGTGGCCAAAGCAGCCCCGCCAACCCCCATAGCTGGCAACCCCAAATGGCCGAAAATAAAAATATAATTAAAAAAGGCGTTTACGCCAAGCGCCAGAACACTGATTATCATTGGCAGGGAGGCTTTTTCCATACTACGCAGCGCATTAGCAAAAACAAAACTAAATCCAGTCATGATATAGCTCAAGCAAACAATGCGCAAATAGGTTACTGCCAAAGGGATAACCTGCGGATCATTGCGGAATAAGATAACGATTTTTTCCGGCCATAAAAGCGCCAATAAGGTAAAAACAAGACCCAAAAAGAAAGCGCTTACCATGCCAACCCCTAACACTTTACGAATTTGCTCCTTATTGCGGCTCCCCCAAAATTGTGCAATAAAAATGCTGCAACCGGCAGCCGCGCCAGTACAAACCAAATTAAATAAATAATAATATTGATTGGCAATCCCCAAAGCGGCCACTTCATTTTCCCCAACCGCCCCAATCATCAAAGTATCCAGCATATTTAAGGAGGATATCACCAAATTTTGTATGATAATGGGCATCGCTAATAACAATAAAGTACGGTAAAAAAGACGATCTTGCCATATTTTTTTTTGCATCATCCTCCCCCTTTCCATGAAATGCCGATTCTGTTACCTTAATGCAAAAACTTCTTTTTGTCAAGTTTCGGCAGAAAAAAGCCGACTTTTTTCCAACATATTACGACACATTACGGCCTTTTCCGGCAGAAACCAACTTTCTTTTCTGTCATATCTTATTTGACAAAAAAATGTATTTTCTTTACAATAAAATTATATCTGACACCAAAAAAAATTTTTATTTTATGCATTTGATTAGGTTCAGTTTAAGGAATGGTAGCGATGAATTATTTTGATTTCCAACCACAAAACAATAAAAAACTACCTTTATATGAACAATTATACCGTTTTTTAATCAGCAGTATCCAAAACGGTTCCTTAAAAGAAGGAGAAAAATTGCCCTCCAAAAGGCAAATGGCCGATTTATTAAAAATCAGTATCAATACCATTGAAAATGCTTATGGCATGCTTGTGGCAGAAGGATATATTAAAGCCCGCCCCAAAAGCGGTTATTTTGTTTGCGCCATCACAGAACCGGTTGCAACAAAAAAAACCAGCAAAAGAAAAGAATGGTCCCCACCCCCCAATTTACCCGTTAGTTTTCTTTACGATTTTCATACCGGCGCGGTGGACACTACCTTTTTCCCATATGCCACCTGGGCCAAAATAACCAAAGAGATTATGGCCGATAACAGACAACTTTTAAATCACGGACATCCACAAGGAGATAGTTGCTTACGCGAAGCTTTGTGCCAACAGGTGGCGGAAATGCGCGGCATTTTTTGTCAACCGGAACAAATTATTGTAGGCGCTGGCAGCGAATATTTATTAAGCCTTATGATTCAAATATTACCAACCCAATCCGTATTTGCCATGGAAAACCCCGGTTATGGGAAAAATTATCATATTATTCGCAATCATGGCCGTAAAATATGCCCAATTCCTTTGGATAGCGAAGGCATGCAAGTAGAACAATTAGCCCAAACCAATGCCAACATTGCCTATATTACGCCTTCTCATCAATTTCCCATGGGTATGGTAATGCCCATTAACCGGCGCATGCAATTATTACATTGGGCCTGCGAACAAAAAAACCGTTACTTAATTGAAGATGATTATGATGGGGAATTTCGTTTCCACGGTCGGCCCATTCCCGCTTTAAAGGGCCTGGAAAGCAATGATAAAGTAATTTATTGCAGCACTTTTTCCAAAAGTTTCGCCCCATCAATCCGTATTGCTTATATGATTTTACCAGAAACGTTACTAGCCATTTATAAAAAGAACTTTTCGTCTTACGCTTGTAGCGTTTCCCGTTTTGAACAGCATGTTTTATACCGCTTCTTAAAAGAAGGCCATTATAATCGTCATTTAAACCGTATGCGTACCATTTATCGGGGGCGGAAGGAAAAATTAACGGAGGAATTGCGCTCTTTGCCCCAAAGCAATAAAATTATGATAATTGGGGAAAACGCCGGCTTGCATTTGCTTTTACAAATTGGAAATGGCATGAACGAAGCCCAATTGGTCAAAAGCGCAGCACAAGTAGGCGTTCGGGTATACGGATTATCGCAATATTGTCCTGTGGCAACGCCCATCCCCAGCAACTGGGTAGTATTAGGTTATGCCGCATTAGAACAAGGAGAAATTGAAGCCGCCGTGCGCCTTTTGGCGAAGGCCTGGTTTGAATAAGGAGGAATAACATGAAAATAATTATTGCTAGCGATTCCTTTAAGGGTAGTTTAAGCACCATAGAAGCCGCTCGTTTTATGGAAGAAGGAATTCGCCGCGTTTTACCGCAAGCTGAAATTGTGAAAATTCCCATTGCCGACGGCGGAGAAGGGACGGTAACCGCCATGGTAGAAGGACTAGGCGGCCAATACCGGAAAAAAGAAGTAACCGGCCCCTTAAGAGAAAGAATCTCTGCCCAATATGGTATTTTACCGGACCATAGCGCGGTCATTGAAATTGCCGCTGCCTGCGGCTTACCTTTAGTGGCGCCGGAAAATAGAAACGTAATGCGCGCAACCTCCTTTGGCGCCGGAGAACTGGTTTTGGACGCTTTACGCCAAGGTTGCCGCAAAATTTATATTGGCCTGGGGGGATCGGCCACCAACGATTGCGGCGTCGGCTTGATTCAAGCTTTAGGCGGATTCTTTTTAGATAAAATGGCCAATTCCATTAGCATCGGCGGCCGGTCTTTAAATAGAATTACCAATATTGATTTGCGCTATTTGGACCCCCGATTGGCGGAAGCGGAACTCATTGCCATTTGCGACGTACAAAATCCTTTATGCGGCCCTACCGGGGCGGCAGCCATTTTTGCCCCGCAAAAAGGCGCTACGCCGGAACAAGTAAAAATTTTAGATGAAAACGCTGCTCATTTGGCCAAGGTGGTAACAGAACAGTTGCAAAAGGATTATGCCAATCTCCCTGGCGCCGGAGCGGCCGGCGGTTTAGGCTTTGGTCTCATGGCATTCGCCAACGCCAAATTACAAAAAGGGATTGATTTAATGTTGGATCTTTGCCATTTTGAACAGGCCATAGAACATGCCGATTTGGTCATTACTGGAGAAGGAAAAATAGATGGGCAATCGGCTTTTGGCAAAGTACCGGTGGGCATTGCCGCGCGTTGCGCTGCGAAAAAAATCCCCGTTTTGGCCATTGCCGGTTCTGTTGGAACCGATATTGCCGGTCTTTATGAAAAAGGGATTACCGCGATTTATCCCGCTGTTTGTCGACCGATGCCTTTACAAGAGGCAATGGAGCAAGCCGGCCCTTTCACTGCCCAAGCGGCAGAAAACGCTTTGCGACTATTTTTAGCGCGTCAGGAAAAAGGCTGTTAATTTTCGCTTGCTGCCAATCAAAGCATCCTTTTATTGCTTGTTTTGCCTAAATAAAATACGCAAAAAGCCGGAATCCTCCGGCTTTTTCTTTTTTCCTCTTTCCTGTTTTACCGCAAATACCTTTTGCCACATTTGCAGTTAGGCCTCAAAAAAGTTTTCCAAACATCCGCAGCCTCACTACAAAAAATTCCATGCAAATTACCCGTTCCCTCCCTTTTTCTAACCGGGCCGTTTCCTGGTTGGCCGCGCGCCTTCTTTTCCTTAAGGATCGTTTTGCTCCTACAAATTTAATGTTTTGGTGGCTATACGCTGACAAAAAGTTTGATCATGTTCCACAAAAACCATGGTAGGCTGATACTGCAAAAGCAAATCCTCTATTTGGATACGAGATAAAACATCAATAAAATTCAATGGTTCATCCCAAACATATAAGTGGGCAGGTTGCGCTATGCTTGCGGCCAATAACACTTTTTTCCTTTGCCCAGCGCTTAATGCTTGCAAATCATGTTCAAAAACCGCCCGGGGAAAATCCAATTTCCGCAATATGGTAAAAAACAGAGTGCTATCAATGCCCGCTTGGGCCGCCCAGGCCATAAAATCGCCTTTTAAAAAAGATGGGTCCTGCGCAACAGAAGAAAGTTGCATTTGCCCACCACAGGAAAATACACCCTGATAAGCAATCTCCTGTCCGAGAATGAGCTTTAATAAAGTAGATTTACCGCTGCCGTTTTTACCGCAAATCGCCAAACGTTCCCCTCTATTTAAAGTAAAATGCAAAGGTCCGGCAACCTGCTTTTGGTCATAATACAAACATAGGCCGTTCGCTTCTATTAGATTTTCCCGCCAATACACCAATGGTTGCAGTTTAAGCGTTTCGCTTTTTTCGATATTTTGCAGTAATTTTTCTTTTTCCACTAGGGCATTCTTTTTTCGCCTTTCCATGCTTTTGGCCCGCTTCATCATTTTAGCGGATTTGTGACCAATATAACCTTTGTCCGGTTTTATCCCGGAAGCATCCCGACCCTGCTTTTTGCTACGTTCTGTTTGCTCGGACCATTGCGCCGCCGCTTTAGCAGCCTTGGCCAACTGTTTTATTTCTTTTTGCCTTTTTTCGTGTTCGGCCAGTTCAAAGGCATCTTCACGATTTTTATTTTCCTGCCAGGTACTAAAATTACCTTTTTGCAATACCATACCTTTTTTATCGATAGACAAAACATGATCAATACATTGATCCAAAAAAACACGATCATGCGAAACCAAAAGAAAACCTTTCTTTTTCTGCAAATAGCGGCATACAATTTGTCTACTTGCGATATCCAAATGATTGGTTGGCTCGTCAATCAATAAAAAGTGATTTTCCCGTAAAAAAAGCAAAGCCAATAAAAATTTATTTTGTTCTCCTTGGCTTAAAGTGGCAAAAACCCGATCCAAAATATCCGTTGGCAACTGCAATAAAGCAAACTCTCGTTCCGCCTGCCAAAGTGGGATTTCTGTTGCCAACTGCTGCCAAAGCATTCGACAAGTGGCTTGCTGGTTTGGCACCAAATAGGGAAAATAATCAAAGGATATGCTCTTTTGTATTTGTCCGCTGTAAGGCAATTCGCCGGTCAATATTTTTAAAAAGGTGGTTTTTCCACGGCCGTTGCGGCCGATAAAACCCAATTTCCAATCGCTGTCCAAAACCAAATTTAAATCCTCAAAAATTGGTTCCGGCGCATCTTCATAAGCAAAAGAAAGATGATGAATTTTAATTTGCGACATACTATCGCCCCTTTCCCATAAAAATAAGCCGCAAGAAAGTAATCTCTTGCGGCTAAAAGGGCAATCAATTTGCAAACCTTATTTTAAAATCAGCCTAAAAAAGAAAAATGCGGTTACTTTCTTGCTTGGCGGCAGCACAAAAAACACGCTTACAAACGCTATTTTGTTTCTGCCTTACATTGTTTAGCAAGAAAAGTTCCTCATTTTCCCAACTCCCATCTTTTTTATGCAACCTATTCTAACAAATGGTTTCCTTGCTGTCAAATACTTTTATTCTATCTTACCATACTGCACCTCATAGGCCAGGCGCTTTTCTTTGGCGGTTAAGGCGGCCACAATGGCTTCGTCTACCGCCAGCAAAGCAAATTCCTCGGTCGCTTCGGCATATTCTTGTGCCTTTTCCATTTGTCTTTTGGCTCTTTCTTTTTCGTTGGCAATTTGTTTTTCATCCAGCCCTTTTTTCAGCTCTTCTATTTTTTGATCCAATAACATTTTCGCCTTTAGCAATTCCGCAGAGACTTTGCCAGTGCTTCTTTCCGACCAAAGACGGAAATTCTCCTTGCCGGCCTCCAACTGGCCCCTAGCATTTTCTAGTTGTTGTCCTACCGCTTCCGCCGTATCTTCGGCAGCGATTTGCATATCAAGCTGCAATTCAGCCACACGCTCTTTTAATTCGGCTAAGGTATCGTTCTTCTTATTTTCCACCATTTCCATCACCCTTTCTGCGGTTATTTTTTCCTTGTTCCAGGATACTATTCTTTTTCTTTGTCGAAGCGAAGAAAAAAGCAAACCCTTTTTTACCATACTTATGTCCAATTAAACTTCCCCTAAAGCAATCCGCAAGTCACGAATATAGGTTTCTTGCATTTTTTTTAAATTCATAAATAAATAAGAGGCCATTTCCATCATTTTGCTTTTTACATGAATTTCCTCAGTAAAAACAATTCGTGTACCACCGCTGGGCGTTTGGCAAAAAACACCGCTCCAATGGCCGGTAAAATTACGATTCGCCATATCGAATTCATAGCGTTCCATCGGTTCTTGCAAGGTAATGGTAAAAGTGGTTTCCATCCCGTTGGGTGTTGTTTCCACAAAAATACGGCCATTATCTTTTACAGCAATGTCGGCAATATCGCTGCGCCAGTTGGCGGCATTTTCATTATCGGTAACCATCTGCCAAACCTTTGCCATCGGCGCAGAAAAAGTAGCGGTAATTTGTGATTTACGCATTTTCATACTCCTTATGTTACCCCCCTGTAGATATCTACAGCTAGGCAAAAAAGAAAAAGACGGTATGATAAAGACAAGGGGGATAAATATTCATGAATAATAAAATAAAAAATGAAAAATATTTACAAAACATGTGTCGTAATATTTTCTTATTTCGGCAACAAAAAGGAATTTCCCTGCCCGAACTGGCAGACGCCACCCATTTGCCGCTAGTTTTACTGCATAAGCTAGAAAAAGGCATTATCCCGACATCTTTTACCATAACGCAAATGTTTAAAATCTGCATTTTTTTCCATTGCTCTCTAACGGAAATATTTATGGAACCGCCAAAATAAGTTTTATTTTTCCAACCGAAATAATTCTCCGGTCATTTGGTTGCGACTATTATACAAAGTGCGATATCCCAGCATGAGGGAGCTGAACACGCTTAAGCAAACGGTTGCGCAAAGAGCTATCATAATGGCAATTTGATAAAGCACGGCCGTAGTGGGCAAAGTACCCGCTAAAATTTGCCCGGTCATCATGCCTGGCAAAGAGATGATACCCATACCAATCATATTATTAATGGTAGGCAATAAAGCGGTTTCCAAAGCATCGTTTAAAAAGGGCCGCAAAATCTCTTTTGGAGTAGCCCCCAAAAAAAGCAAGGTATCTATTTTTTGCCGTTGGCTTTGTAACTGGCTAATGAAATGATGCAGCCCCAAATTCATCCCGGTCATGGTATTGCCCAAAATCATACCGGCCA
>CALXSR010000048.1 GCA_944391215.1 uncultured Clostridia bacterium | reverse complement strand
GTTTCTTGTACAAAAGATAAAATTAAAGCAATCGCCATAGAAGTAGCAGGCATTTCATGCAAGCCCAAAGACTCTAAAGAAGCAATACGAAAATGGTTATAAATTTCTTCCGCATAACACTTTTCTAAACTATTTTCTTCTCCAAACTGACTAATGGTGGTATCTATATAAGAAAAAGCACCAAGACGGAAAATTTCATCATCATATAATTTCTTTGGCAAAATCACTTCTGCCGGCTGTACCCGGCCAATTTCATCCGCTAATTTTTGTAAAATATGCTGTCCT
The DNA here is from genome assembly GCA_944391215.1 of uncultured Clostridia bacterium. Taxonomy (GTDB): domain Bacteria; phylum Bacillota; class Dehalobacteriia; order UBA4068; family CALXSR01; genus CALXSR01. Next base: position 3,192 of record CALXSR010000048.1, on the reverse strand, counting down.
TGCATTTTGGTAGCCATAAATTCACCGGTGGTAATATCCGCATAGGCAAGCCCGTAAGATTGGTCTTTTTCATAACGATAAATTGCCATTAAGTAATTGGCTTTATTATCTTTTAGCATTCCAGCGTCAATAACTGTACCGGGGGTAATAACTCGGACAATATCTCTTTTAACGATCCCCTTAGCTGTTTTGGGATCTTCTACTTGTTCACAAATCGCTACTTTATATCCTTTTTCAATCAAACGAGCAATATAGTTTTCCGCAGCATGATACGGAACGCCGCACATAGGTATTTTTTTCCCGGCGCCTCCCTCTCTACGGGTCAAGGTAATTTCCAACTCTTTCGAGCCAATTAAAGCGTCTTCATTAAACATTTCATAAAAATCGCCTAATCGGAAAAACAATAAAGCATCCTTATGTTGTTCTTTTATGGCATTATATTGTTTTAACATGGGCGTAGAAGCCATCAAAGTAATTCCTCCTTGGCAAGCTGCCGAAATTATATTACAATGAATTTAATATTACAAATTTCGGCATAATGCAAATTTTTCCTGCTAAAAGCGGAATGCCTAAAAAGGTGAAAATAATATGAGCAATCTCAATTCTCTGGTACGTAAATGCAAAAAAGCAATTATCGATTATCACATGGTAGAAAATGAAAGCGGTATTATGGTTGGACTTTCCGGCGGTAAAGATAGCCTAACTTTATTGTATTTATTACAGGAATTCCAAAAACTATCAAAATATAAATTTGCTTTGGCCGCCGGTCATATTGGTTTGGGTTATCAGGATCAACCAGAAATTTTAGAAGCATTTTGTCGCCGCCTTGGCATCCCTTTTTACTATCAGCCTACCAATATTTCTCAAGTTGTATTTGAAATTCGCCAAGAAAAAAATCCTTGCTCATTATGCGCCAATATGCGCCGCGGCGCTTTAAATAATTTAGCCAAAAATAACGGCTATGATAAAGTGGCTTTAGGCCATCATTTAGACGATGTGCTTGAAACCGTATTACTCAAAACTTTTTTTGAAGGAAAAATGGACTGTTTTAAACCAGTCAGCTTTTTAACCGTAAAAGAAGTGACTGTTATTCGTCCTCTTATCTATATCGAAGAAAAGGAAATTAGTAAATTTGCGAAACAAATGGCATTTCCTGTTGTCAAAAGTTGCTGCCCCGCCAACGGACTTACCAAAAGGCAAAGCATGAAAGAAATGATCGAGCAAATAGAAAGCATGTCTCCTGGCAGCAAAAAACGGGCTTTAAGCGCCTTGCAGCATCTTCCCGGCAGTCTTTGGCAAATAGAAAAGGAGCAAAAAGCATGATTGTGGTAAGCGCTTGCCTATTAGGCAAAAATTGCAAATACAATGGGGGCAATAATCGTAATGAGGCTGTTTTAGCTTATTTGGCGGACAAGGAATATTGTTTTATTTGTCCGGAAACATTGGGCGGTTTACCAAGTCCGCGACCGCCCGCCGAACAAAAGGACGGCTTGGTGATCGATAAAGAAGGCCAGGATGTTACCGAGGCGTTTTATCAGGGAGCAAAAAAAGCTTTACAGATTGCGCAAAATAAAAATGCTACCAGCGCCATTTTAAAAGAAAGAAGCCCGTCCTGCGGGGTGCATTTTATTTATGACGGCAGTTTTCAAAAAAAAGTAATCCCCGGCATGGGGATTTGTGCCCAAATGTTAAAAGAAGCAGGAATTGAGCTGCGCAATGAAGAAGAAATTGCTGCTATCTATAATAAGAAAGGATGATATCACTTGATCAATTTTGAATATTATGCGCCGACAAAAGTTTTTTTCGGAAAAGGCAGACAGCATGAAATCGGTTCCATGATTGCTGAATATGGTTTTCATAAAATTTTATTACACTATGGCAGCGACCGCATAAAAAAGAGCGGTTTATATGATGAAGTCGTACAATCCTTACAAAAAGCTGATATTGAATTTGTAGAACTAAGCGGCGTAGTGGCCAATCCTCGTCTTTCTTTGGTGGAAGAAGGTATTCGCATTTGCCGCGAACAAAATATCGAATTGGTTTTAGCCGTAGGCGGCGGCAGCGTTATTGATTCGGCCAAAGCCATTGGCTGCGGTTATTACTACGATGGCCCGGTTTGGGATTTCTTTGAGGCAAAAGCTTCTCCGCAAAAAACATTACCGGTAGGCGTTATTTTAACTATTGCCGCCGCCGGTAGCGAAATGAGCAATTCCATGGTCATCACCAAAGAAGAGGGCCTGGTAAAGAGAGGAATAAATAACAATATTGTGCGTCCTTTGTTTGCTGTTTTAAATCCGGAATTAACCTATACCCTACCGCCTTATCAAACGGCTTGCGGTATTGTGGATATTTTAATGCATACCATTGAGCGCTATTTTACCAATGTAAAAGATGTGGAATTAACCGACCTTTTAGCAGAAGGGTTAATGAAATCCGTCATTGAAGCCGGAAAAAGAGTGATGCGCGATCCTTACGACTATGAAGCGCGCGCTACTTTAATGTGGGCCTCCTCCCTATCGCATAATGATTTAACTGGAGCTGGTCGCCAATCGGATTTTGCTTCCCATAAAATAGAATTGGAATTAAGCGGTATGTACGACGTGGCGCATGGCGCCGGTTTAGCCGTCATTTTTCCTGCCTGGGCCCAATATGTTTATCAGCATAATCCTTCTTTATTTGCCCAATTTGCCGTACGTGTTTTCCATTGCCCCATGAACTATACCAATCCTATCAAATCGGCGCAAGCCGGTATCCGCCAATGCCAAGAATTTTTCTCTTCTTTGGGCATGCCGGTTACCATGGCGGAATTGGGTGTGCCCAATGATAAATACGAAGAAATGGCCGATAAATGCACTTGGGGCAATACCCGTAAAATTGGTAATTTTGTTGAGTTAGACAAAAACGATATCATAGAAATTTACAAATTAGCGGAAAAGAGATATTAGAAGTAGTATCTTTTAGATATTAGATTTAGATAAGAAAAAGGAAGAGCCACCTATTAGCCGCACACCCATAAGGAAGTAATGGTATTTTGCAGGACAGCATGGCAAATTGCTATGCTGTCCTGCTTTTTCTCTGCCGTTCAATAGTCTGCTTGTCCTCGTTCTGCTTCAGTTCCCCGACGAAGTTCCAGATAATCTGGATTTTCTGCCGTCGGTGGCCGCTGGACTTGTCCGGCGCATGGACGATAAT
>CALXSR010000047.1 GCA_944391215.1 uncultured Clostridia bacterium | reverse complement strand
CACGCTCTCCTCGCGGAGAGCGACAAGAGCAACGTAAGAAATTAGCTGAGGAGTTTGTATTTCAATCCACGCTCTCCTCGCGGAGAGCGACAGCAAAAACACAACAATTTGAGATAAAATTTAATAGGAATTGTACTTTATTCATTCAAAATATATCTGCTTGATATATTAACAGGAAATTATTGCACAGTTTTTATGATTTTACCTAAAAAAAACATGTTTTTTTTGTGCGAATCTGCTAGGAAAAATATGTTTCCTTTGGGTTCGCACCAATTAAAATACCAAGGGTTCTGTTATATCAAGTGTTTGTTTTGCCCCAAAATGCTCTACTTTTTGTTTATAGTGATTTCCCAAATAATAAAACCGTAAGCTATCCGTATTCATATCAATAATCGATAATAATTTATACTGAATTTCTCTACATTTAGCAGCATCAACGACACATTCAAAAACGGAATTCTGCACTCTTTGCCCATAATTTAAACATTCTTTGGCTACTTTCCGCAATCGCGTTCGCCCTCCGGCTGTTTCAGTGGATACATCATAAGTAATCAATACTAACACCTTATCACCTACTTCCAGAAAAAAGGAGGATAGCCATCAATATCCCCTCGTAAATGCCTTGCCAATAATAAAGCCTGTGCATAAGGGACCAAGCCCCAAGGTATTTTTTCTTTTAAAAAAGGATGCTCTATTTGTTCTTGTTTCCTTTTTTGCCAGGCTAACAATACGGCTCGACGCGTTTCCTCATCCATTTCTATTCCACCGCTAACCGTTTTGTTAAAACCTTTGGTAGTAACAACACGTTTATTAATCAATGAAAGAACAAAACGATCCGCTAATACAGCACGTAATTCCTCCATTAAATCAAGCGCCAAAGAAGGCCGGCCAGGACGATCCCGATGCAAAAAACCAACATAAGGATCTAAGCCAACCGTTTCCAAAGCCGCAGCTGTTTCATGTGCCAATAAAGAATAAATAAAGGAAAGCATAGCATTCACATTGTCCAATGGCGGACGGCGATTGCGGCCGTGAAAAAAGAAGTTTTCTTTTTGTTGAAGAATCAACTCGTCAAACACTGAAAAATATTGTGCTGCGCCTTCTCCTTCCAAACCCCGTAGTTGTTCTAAACTGCCAGCCATTAATGCGTTTTTGCTTGCATTTACTAAAAATCCAGTTACTTTGGATAAACGCTTTTGATCTACTCGTAAGGCATGATCCCGTAATGCTCGTTCTAATACCCAGCGAGAATTATATAATTTAGCCGCAATGATGTTATTCGCAATTTTCCCGCTTGTTATTTCATCATCCGCGATACGATACTGGGTACGGCGCAATAGCACATTCCCCTGTTGCTCACCCGTTATCCTTGCTAAAAATTTTCCATTCGGAGAAAGAAAACTTAATGCAATCCCCTTTTTAGCACAAGCTCCCATTAACGCTGGACTGGCTCCCACATAATTAAAAATCACAATACTTTCTAAATTATGCAAAGGCAATCTACCTGCCTCAATTTCCTGCTGTCGAATCACAATATTTTCTCCATCTAATGCTAAATAACTTTCCGGCGTGGTAATATAGAGAGTATTCCTTAAAATCTTCATACCAAATCCCCCTCTATATATTCATCAACATATTTTTTTACGGAAAGATTACTCCTCATTTTTGGCAAGCAAATTTCTTTTAAAGAACAAGAGTCACAATGTTTTCCCTTTTTTCCTTTTGGGGTATATTGTTTTTTAAAAAGCAAATGCATTTCCTGTAAAGCGTCCATTGTCTGCTGTCGTAGTTCCTTATCAAAAACCACCTTTTCTCTTCTTTTCGTTTGTCCATAATAAAGATAGCCCAAATCAATCGAGCAGCCTAACATTTCTTCTAAACACATCGCTTGGCAACATAGTTGCACACAATCAGCATTTTCTATTTTAGCATGCCCTCTTTTGTATTCTATTGGGCAAGGCCGCCAAAAACCTTCCCAGTTATGCAACGCAATACCATTCCCATCCGCATAAAACTCTACCACATCGCATTTTCCGGACACCCCCAACGTAGCAGAAGCAACAGGTAATGCTCTTACGATTAAAAGATCGCCTCTTTTTTCTATAAAATTGCTATCATGTGCATGCTCGTGAAAAATACTACCATCGACTGTCCAATAATTTTCTTGCCATTGTTGTTCTATGTGAATAAGAGCCCATTGCCTGCGACAAAAAAGAAAATGTTGCAGTCCGGAAATTTGTAGCCAATCTTCCTCCCGATAGTCGCCTATATCATTCTCATACAAGTAACTCCAATAGGCACCTTTGTATCCTCTACAATCACTTCATAGTCTCCATAGGACCGCGCTGGCAAGCCTACATTCTTTGGTTTCACCGTTACTAAATCAAACAGTTTATGGGCGGGTGCACAACCTAATTCCGTATCATGACGGAAAACAATGAGTTCCCTTACAGCCATCTTTCCCCTGGCAGCAGAATGATCATGTTCAAATAAATTAATAATGGCTTCCCATAACAAAGTTAAATCCTCTTCCGAAAAACCAGTTACCTTGCGGGCAAGATTGGCAGAAACATAACCTTCCGCCCGGTATAAAGCATAAGGAATAATATATTTACGCCCCATTTCCGTCTTTTTATTTTCTAAATCAGCTTCCTTCGTAATTGCCATTCTGGTAATCGTAACTTCTTGTTGCATCACTCTTTCAATAGATCTGGCAAAGGTTAATTGCACGGGTCCGCGCACTTGGCCGCAATTCAAAGCTCCCTTGGTAAAAGTAGTCATTACTGCCCCAAAGGTACGGATATCATAAAAGTTAGCACACATAAAATCTTTAATTTTGGCATCTAATCGGGCATCCTTTTTTTTAGCCTCTTTCAAACTTTTATCATCCGAACCAATCGATAAATAGGAACACGCTTCTGCATCATTCGCATTTAATGAAACGCCCTCTTTAATATAAATACGGTATCCCGGACTATCTTCTTTTACAGTTTCTATATAGTTGCGTATCTTTCTTTTTAAACAAACATCTGTCACAATACCGCAGCCGCTTTCCGGATCGATGCGCGGCATGTTCCCCGCATCCGGGTCCCCATTTGGATTACCGTTTTCCACATCAAATAAAATAACAAAATCATAACGATTACGAATTGCTTCAGCCATTTTCCTATTCCTCCTTCTTTTTATTGCGGTATCTTTCCTGTGTTTCATGATAATACCCTAATTGAAAAGCTCCTTGTTCCGGCAAAGTTAATTGAACTGGAAATTCGTTATTTGGTATTAGATCGATAATTTCTCCTAATTTCTTTTTATAATGAACAGACAGTCCTTTACTGTCATTATCTATTTTTTGTAAATGACTATTGGCTAGTTTCCCTAGTATCGGGAAAACAAAGGCTGGTGTAGCAGAGGCTGAATTAAAATACCGGTCTTTAATCGTCGTGTTAATACCAGGGCTTGCTGCTTCCTGAATTGCCTCCAAAACAGCAAAATATCGGCCCAACACATAGGGAATGTACTGGCTATCCTTTACTAAACTCACCGCTAAAACCTCCTTCAAATCCTTATCCTGACTGTTACGTAAATAAAAAGCTTTTATGATGGCTGCCTTTCCCCTTGAAATTTCATGCTCCGCCCGAATCCGCAACATCACTTGATTGATAAGAGTCACCGGATACGGAGTACCTGACAAAATAGAGCAGAAAAGATTCCCTGTTAACTGCGGGGAAGGCGTTTTATCTGTGGATTCTTTCTTGACAGTTTCCTTCATGATTTTCCATAAAGGTAAAAAAACAGGATCATTTTCTGGCTTCACAATTTCCAGATCCTGATAATGACGATGAATATTCTCAATAAAATGCCCAAACTCATTTTGCAAAAAAAACCGAATTGATAGCCGCGCTGCGTTTGGGGATAACCCAAGAATATAAAACCGGTTTTTGGGATCTAAAGGAACGCCATTTAAGTCTATCGGTTTACCGGCCGCTAAGGTACTCATAATATTTTGCAACAGTTGATCCGTCATCGATTCGCTGGTTCCATTTAACAGACTATCCATCATTGTTGAATAACTAGGATCTCCGCCTTCTGCCCAGCATACAATCGAGGTATCCCCCACTCTAAACACTCGTCTGGGATCTACTAGCATTGTATTTAAAGCTGTGGTATAGGCAAAAGCCGCATATTTGCTGGTTGGCGCATTCAGGCCCTGTTCTCTATCATAAGAAGTAAAAGAAGTTGCATTAAAGGATACCAGAGAAGCTCCGCTGGACTGAGCCCCTCTCACCCCTTTGATGGAAGGGTGTAATTTTACTGGCACAGTATTTTCGCCCGTTACCAAACAAGGCATCCTTTCCGCTGCATCCTCTGCATCCCGATCATAATAAGCTTGCCAAGCCTTTTGAATTGCCTCGTCTTCTAGTACCGGTCTATTCTGATACCAAAAAACCAAGTTTGCTCCAGCCAAAAAATCTTCTTGCCATTCTAATAAATTGGGTTGCTCTTTTATTTGCGCTGGCTGCCAATTTGTAAAAAAAGTTTTTACCGCTCTTGCCGCCGGCGTATTTACATTTTCTAAAATCCTTAGATGCAACTCCTTGCCAGCCGTAAAACATTGGCAAGCTCTTGCGGCATTTTCTTCCTCCGCCCAACCCAAAATATAGGCAGCGTTATCACATAAAAAATTTGATTGCACATTAGAGGATTTTTTTACCGGCATCGGCACCCGAACCAACTGTGGAAACAATACTTTTTTATTACCACGCAACTGTTCCGTTTTTAGGGGGAGCACTTGTTGTATTTGCCCGGCATCATTCAACAGCAGTCCATAAGAAACTCGAACTTTCGCCCAGCCCGGTTTCTCCACTTCCTCCCTTTTTGCCAAATCTTCATAGCATTGTACCAAAGACTGCAAAATCATTTTTTCACCTCACAATCCTGCAAATCTAAAACCCCTTGTTTTAGTTGTGCACGGAAAAACATCGGTTTGATATCTTTTAAATCGGTATAATCCATATCATAAAGCATATAACCCAAATCCCTATCTTCTGCAATAGCAGGAATCTGTTGACCATTCCATGCTCTAAAGGAAGCTGGAAATTCTCTGCAACCAAAATATGGCTGATGAAAGCATTGCCCTTTTTCTAACCGTCTACGGATAGTATCCTGAAATTTGCCCGCATTATCACTTGGAACAGCTTTATCCGTTAAAACAAAATGAGCTTCTATGACATAATGTACATTTTTTAATACCAAAGCCGCTCTTTGCTGAATATCGCTTTTCGTATTAAGATAAAGCGCTTTTCCCTTACCGTTCATTACAGCCCGTATATTAGCAGAGGATACCTTTGATTGTACTTCATTCCGCCGAATATTGGTAAAACAAATGGGAGATAAAACATGAATACGATCGATATGCCAATGTAGCCCCGGATGCCAATAGACCGCTTCAATAATGCCTCTAGCTGCAGAGGGCGTCATCACATCATAGGAAACCCTTTCTACTTTCATTTCTGGCCGCGTAAAACAAGCATAGTTTCCCCAAACCTCTACCCGAATTGCCATACCTTCGCCTCCTTCCCTTAAAAAATATATCCTTGCCCTGTTTCTACCGCGATAGACAACCCCGTTTCTCCACTGTAAAGATTACGATCTGATAAAATAACGATTGCCTCATCTATTTTTTCCAAATAGCCTGCCTGTTGTAATTTTGCATAATGATTTGGATAAAGCTGGATACCGTATTGATTCAAATCCCGCAACGTTTGCTGTGTATATTCTCCTTGCCGAATTCTTTGTATTAAAGTTTCATTCTCCTCAAGAGCAATATAAATTGTTTTGGTATTCTGTTCAATATAGTGGAATTTTTCTGCAACCTGGGCGAAAGGGAAAATACTACCAGAAATTCCTTTTTGCAAAGCATCAAGAATCCGATCTCTATCTTGCGCCTCCTTGCCCAATAGCAGTCGATAAAAATAAAAGTAATTGGCAATCGCTTGCGGGCCATCAATCTCTTCTTCATCTGCTAAAATTCTTCTGCTTGCAGCAATATTCATGGCAAACAGAGGCGGAGCCGGCTCGTCCATATGAAATAAATAAGTAAAACTTTCTGCTGCGCTTCTTTTGCCCTCCCTATTACAACGGCCGGCAGCCTGTATGATAGAATCTAGTCCTGCCTCTTCCCGATATACCACAGGAAAATCAATATCAACCCCGGCTTCTACCAAGGAAGTTGCAATCAAACGGCACGGTAAATTTTTTTTCAGCCGTATTCGCACCTGGTCTAATATTTGCCTTCTATGCCGCGCATACATTAAAGTTGACAAATGATAATTGCCTTCCCCTTCTAACATGGAAAAAATTTCTTGCGCTTGCTTACGGGTATTGACGATGCAAAGCGCCTGTCTTTGCCTGTTTAGCTTTTCCGCTAATAAAGGCGTGGCAATAAGCCCTTCTTGTTTTATCGTAACCCGGCGAAAGAATTGATATAGTTCTTCCGTATTCGGATAAATTTCTTTCACCGATTGTTCCGGCAAAAATTCAGCAAATATTTCATTTAAAGCAGGCTGCGTAGCAGTGCACAAAACAGCAGTAGCCCGATAATGCATAACTAATTGACTAATTGCTGCGATACAGGGTCGTAGATGATAACTTGGCAACATTTGCGCCTCATCAAATAGAATCACGCTATTGGCGATATGATGCAATTTTCTACATTTTGAGGCTCGATTGGCATAGAGAGACTCAAAAAACTGCACGGCAGTAGTAACCACCACCGGCATATCCCAATTTTCTGCAGCTAACGATTTTCGATAGGTAAAAGAATCGATATCCCCTTCTAAAACTTCATAATCTACGCCGGCATGGTGTTCTAAAACATTTTTATCGCCTAAAATCTGCCGAAATACTGCTGCCGTTTGCTCAATAATGGAACAATACGGAATGACATAAATCACTCTATCCAGGCCCATCGTTTTTGCATGTTGTAAAGCAAAGGCCAAAGAACTTACTGTTTTGCCGCCGCCTGTTGGAACGGTAAGCGTGTAAAGACCTCTTTTGTTCTGTTGATTGCTGCCGGCTTTTAAACAAGCGTTTAATATTTCACAACGTTTTTTATTTAACGCATTGGTTGGTTCCCACCAAGGCGCTATATAATCTGTCAATTTTTCAGCTAGTACGGGAATTGTATCATAGTCTCCACGCACAACGCTGCCAGATGTCATAAACGCTTCCGTATCCAAATAATCGGCATCCACCAAACAAGAATATAACATTCGAATAAAAAAAGAATCAGTAAAAGCGTCTTTATTACAAAAGTTAGGCAAACTACTGATAAAAGGTTGTCTTTCTTCTTCCCATGCATCATAATTTGGAACCGCTTTTTTCATTCTGGCCAATAAACTGGGCCCTTCCGCATCCGTACGATTACCGCCGTCTGGCAATCCTCCATGATGCCCGGCGATACAAAAAGAGGCCGGCACATTTTTGCTTTTCCAAGCAACCTTTGCACCCGCCGTAGAATGATCTACCTTTTTCCCATTTTTCAATAAACGATTTTGAAACTCAGCAGAATATTTCCCAATATCATGTAATATCCCACATAAATAACCAGCCTCTTGGGCATCAAAAACAGCAGCAAACCCTTTTGCTTTTTCCGCAGTACCAAGAAGGTGAGCCAAAACTGTTTGTAGTTCTCCATTTTCTCTACGATGCGCATAAAAGTTTTCCATTTTATCGCCTCTCATAAAACTACAGAAATACAACAAAAATTACCAAAATATAACAAATCCCTTACTTGTATCATACCGTATTTTATTTTTTTATACAATACATTATCCGATATTACCCGCACAAAATCATAAATGGCTAAGTGAATTTCCTTTTATCGTTTATCAAATTCTATTTTTAGTTTTGTAACAGCTTTCTTTTCGATTCTTGATACATAAGAACGGGAAATGCCCAATGTTTTGGCAATTTCTCTTTGCGTTCTTTGTATGGTGTTGCCTAAACCATAACGGGCGCAAATGACATATTTTTCTTTGGCGTCTAGTACATATAATTTGCTTAAAAGTTGTCTCTCTTCCTCGGAATTTGCAACAAGTTCCATAATTTCATCGCCATCACTACCCAATAAGTCCATTAAAGTTACTTCATTGCCTTCTTTATCAACCCCTACCGGATCCTGTAAATATACTTCTTGTCTTAAATTCCGACTGGAACGCAAATACATTAAAATTTCATTTTCAATGCAGCGCGCCGCATAAGTAGCTAGTCGCGTTCCCTTATCATTTTGAAAAGTATTGATCGCCTTGATTAAGCCAATGGTGCCAATAGAAATCAAATCATCTTTATCCAAACCGGTATTTTCGAATTTTTTGCAAATATGGGCCACCAAACGCAGGTTATGTTCAATTAAAATATTACGGGAATCTTCATCGCCTTCTTTAAGCTTTTTTAAATGAAAGGCTTCCTCGGTTTCATTTAGAGGAGTCGGGAAAACATTATTACTAATATAACCAATAAAATTAAAGAAGTTTTTTTGTTCACACCGTTTTTTCCAGTTTAAAAACATATTCTGCCTCCTGCGCTTCGTTGGTAGATATATCATCCTATGCAAAAGAAGCGAAAGAGGAACTTGTCAAACAAAAAAAAGAAAGCGAAATCGCTTTCTTTTTATCTTATTTTTATGTTGTTTTTATTTATGCCGACTTTGCAGTTCGGCTTTAATTTCTCCTGGGTTGACATCCTCTTGTACCATTAAAACAAGCGTATGATAAACCAAATCGGAAATTTCATAAACAATTTCGGAGCGACTATGATTTTTAGAAGCAATGATCACTTCTGCCGATTCTTCGCCTACTTTTTTTAGAATCTTATCAATCCCTTTGTCAAACAAATAATTGGTATAAGAACCTTCTTTCGGGTTATCCCGCCGCTCAAGAATAGTATTATATAAAGTGGTTAGCATATCCTCGTTTTTATAATCTCCCTCTTGTAACAAGGTCTGGAAAAAACAACTTGTATTACCCGTATGACAGGCAGCGCCGATTTGTTCTACTTCCACCAATAAAGTATCCGCATCGCAATCATAAGAAATCTTTTTTACTTTTTGCACATGCCCCGATGTAGCGCCTTTATGCCAAAGTGTTTGTCGACTCCTACTATAAAACCAGGTTTCTTTGCTTTCCATCGTCTTTTGTAAAGATTCCTCATTCATATAGGCCAGCATCAATACTTGTTTGGTTTGCATATCTTGCACAATGGCGGGAATCAAACCACTTTCATTCCACTTTAAATCAACCATGTTTTACTCTCCTTATCGCTATTTCATTGTTATATAAATATTCTTTTAAATCAGGAATCAATATCTCGCCAAAATGAAAAACAGAAGCAGCTAAAGCAGCATCGGCTTTACCGGTTGTTAACACTTCTAAAAAATGCTCTTTGGTGCCGGCTCCGCCCGAAGCAACGACCGGAACCTGGACAGCTTCTGCAATCGCTTTGGTAATGGGGATATGAAAACCGGTTTTTACACCATCCGCATCCATACTGTTTAAAACAATTTCCCCAGCGCCAAGGGCTTCCCCCTCTTTAGCCCAAGCTATCGCATCCTTACCAGTATCTATTCTACCCCCGTTTAAAAATACAGTCCAGTTTCCCTGCCTGCTTTTTTTGCAGTCAATTGACAAAACCACGCATTGCTTTCCATATTTTAAAGAAGCTTCCTTAATTAGCTGGGGATTTTTTACTGCCGCTGAATTCACTGATACTTTATCCGCTCCGGCAGCCAAGGCCTTATGAAAATCTTCTACTTCACGAATTCCACCGCCCACGGTAAAAGGAATACTAATTTCTTTGGCCACCTTTTCCACCACATCTAAGAAAATATTACGCCCTTCGTTCGAGGCGGTAATATCATAGAAAACCAATTCATCTGCGCCTTGTTCGCTATAAAAACGGGCTAATTTTACCGGATCATCCACATCCGCCACATTTTGAAAATTCACCCCTTTTACGACCCGACCATTGCGCACATCCAAACAGGGGATAATTCTTTTACTTAACATTTAGCATAATTCCTCCCATAAATTCTGTAAAACAATATCGCCTGTATACAAAGCCTTCCCAACAATGGCGCCATAAAGTCCCATGTCACGCAACTTTTTAATGTGCGCCACCTGGCAAATACCTCCAGAAGCAATAATATCGCAAGGAACCGCCTCTGCCAATGTTTGCAATTCAGCAAAATTAGGGCCGGCCATCATACCGTCTTTGGCAATATCCGTATAAACAATGGTTTTTAACCCCATTCGTACCAAATCGGTCGCCAAATCGGTCGCTTTTTGATCGCTTACTTCCGTCCAGCCTTTAATAGCAACCATACCATTTTTGGCATCCAAAGAAACCACAATTTTATCTCCATATAATTGGAGCGCTTCTTGGATAAACTTTTTATCCAATACTGCAGAAGTACCAACAATAACACGATTTACGCCTAAATGAAATAAACTTTCGATATCATTCATGGTACGAATACCGCCGCCTAACTGCACCGGAATTTTCACTTTTTGCAACACTTGCGCCACAATAGCCCGATTTTTCCCTAACCCATGCAAAGCTCCGTCTAAATCAACCATATGAATAAATTGGGCACCAGCGTTTTGCCATTTTTCCGCTACTGCCACCGGATCATTATCATAAACAGTATCTTGTGAAAAATCACCCTGTACCAAGCGAACACATTTGCCATCCTTTATATCTATTGCTGGGAAAATAATCATTTATTTTATCAACTCCACAAAATTTTTTAATAATTGCTCGCCTGTTTGGGAACTCTTTTCAGGATGAAATTGCATTCCATACACATTACCATGATTCACAACAGCCGGCACATCAATTTCATATTCAGCAGAATAAATCAAGTCGGCGTCATTGGCCATTTGTGCATAATAGGAATGAACAAAATAAACCTGTTCCCCCTCGACAACCCCGCGACAAATAGGATTCTCTCTATGACAAACCAGTTCATTCCAGCCCATATGGGGCACTTTTTTTTCAGCATCCTGTAACTGAAACGGTACAATTTCTCCTTGAATAAAATCCAACCCATCATAAACGCCATCTTCATAGCTTTTGGTAAACAAAAGCTGCATGCCCAAACAAATACCCAAAAGAGGCTTACCTCTTTGTACATTCTCTGTTAAGCAATCTACCAAACCGCTCTTTTGCAAATTGGCAACGGCGTCGCGAAAAGCACCCACACCTGGTAAAACAATATGACTACAGGCCTCAATATCCTCTTTTCGGCAACTTAATTTACTTTCATACCCCAAACGGTCAAAAGCGTTTTGCACGCTCTTGATATTTCCTACCCCATAATCAATAATACAAATCATTTTTTTCTCCTGCTTATAAAATACCTTTGGTTGATAAACAACCATCTATACCTGGGTCAATACGGGAAGCCTGGTATAAAGCACGCCCTAATCCCTTAAAAATGGCCTCCACCATATGATGGCCGTTGTCGCCATATTCCACCTGTATATGCAAATTCATACCAGCATTTACCGCCAAAGCTTGTAAAAATTCCTTTAACGTTTCCGTTTCAAAGTCGCCAATTTTTTCTACTGGTAACATAGCCTGATACACCAAGTAACCGCGCCCGCTCAAATCGATAACAACCCGGCTTAACGCTTCATCCATAGGTGTAAAAGTTGTTGCATAACGGACAATTCCTTTTTTGTCTCCTAAGGCTTCTTTTATGGCCTGCCCCAAAGCAATCCCAATATCTTCTACGCTATGATGATTATCCACTTGCAAATCGCCTTGACACTGTAAAGCCAAACCTAACCTACCATGTTTTGCCAATAAATCCAACATATGATCAAAAAAGCCAATCCCGCTTTGAATATTAGCCGGAACAGTTTGGTCTAAATGAAGACGAACTGTAACAGAAGTTTCTTTGGTCTTTCTGGTAATATTACTTTCTCGCATAGCATCCATCCTCTCTATTCTTTCCGAAAACGAACAGCAATCGCATTGGCATGTGCTGTTAGCCCTTCTTTTTCAGCAAAAGCAATAATTTGTTCGCTGACTTTTTCCAAAGCTTCTCTTTCATAATAAAGAATACTGGTCTTTTTCATAAAATCATCTACATTCAGCGGAGAAGAAAACTTTGCTGTACCATTGGTTGGTAAGGTGTGATTCGGCCCGGCAAAATAATCTCCTAACGGTTCTGGTGCATGCGCGCCTAAAAAAATTGCCCCAGCATTTCTCACTTTTGGTAAATAGGCAAAAGGATTCGCCACCATCAATTCTAAATGCTCGCTGGCAAATTCATTCGCTACAGCAACCGCTTCCTCCAAATTTTCTACTACAAAAATCATCCCGTAATTGGCTAATGATTTTTCCATAATATCAGTTCTACTTAATTTTTGCATTTGACGATGCGTTTCTTCAGCAACCGTTTCCGCCAAACGCATGCTATTGGTAATAAGAACCGCCGAAGCCAATTCATCATGCTCTGCCTGTGATAACAAATCAGCAGCTACATATTGCGGGTTGGCGGTATCGTCGGCAACAATCGCAATTTCACTCGGACCAGCAATCATATCAATAGCCACTTTCCCAAAGACTTTGGCCTTTGCGCGAGCCACAAAAATATTGCCAGGGCCAGTAATTTTATACACAGCCGGAATCGTTTTGGTTCCATAAGCCAAAGCGGCAATTGCTTGCGCCCCACCTATTTTATAAATTTCTGTAATACCGCAAACAAAGCAAGCCGCTAAAATATGCGGATTCATCTTTCCTTCTTTATTGGGAGGAGAAACCAAAGCAATGCTTTCCACACCGGCCACTTGCGCTGGAATAACATTCATCAAAACAGAAGAGGGATAAGCAGCTTTCCCCCCAGGCACATAAACGCCAACCCGTTCAATCGCAGTCATTTTCTGCCCTAAAATAATGCCTTCCTGTTCGCAGTCTAACCAAGTTTTTTGTTTTTGTTTTTCATGGAAACTTTTAATGTTCTGATAAGCTTTCTGCAAAACAGCTAGGAATTCTGGTTCGGTTTGCGCTACAGCTTCTTCTATTTCTGTCTTGCCGACTTTTAAAGCAGAAAGCTTTACGCCATCAAATAATTCTGTATAAGAAAATAAAGCGCTATCGCCATCTTGCTGGACCTGCGCAATAATTTCCGCTACTTTTCTATCAATATCTGCAAAACTATTGGCTTGCCGATGATAAATTTCCTCAATATATTGTCGACAATTTGTTTTATTTACTTGTTGTATCCGCATCCGCAAATTTCACCTCGAATTTTCTCAATTAAAGTACTTATTTCTTGCGACTTTGTTCTTAAGCTGGCTTTATTAACAATTAAACGGGCGCTTATCGGACAAATTTCTTCCACCACATGTAAATTATGAGCTTTTAAGGTAGAACCGGTTTCCACAATATCCACAATAACATCGCTCATCCCAACAATAGGGGCCAATTCTACGGAACCGTTTAACTTAATCAATTCAATAGACATCCCTTTTGCTGAATAATATTCTTTAGCAACATTAGGATATTTGGTCGCTACTACTAATTTTTTACTGGGATTTAACTCTTTATCTTTTGGCATCGCTACCGCAAAACGACATTTCCCAAAACCCAAATCCATCATTTCATAGACATCGGCATGCGATTCCATTAAGGTATCTTTTCCCACAACGCCCATATCGGTAGCACCATTGGCCACATAAATATCAACATCGGTTGCCTTCACTAAAACCACTTCTACAGAATGATCAGCGCTAGGAAAAATCAACTTCCGGCTTTTGGTACTGTATTCGGGGAAAGTAATACCTAATTTTTCTAACAAGGCGAAGGTTTCTTCCGCTAAACGACCTTTGCCTAAAGCAAATGTAATTGTACTCATGTTATCCCCCTTACTCTACCACATTTTTAATACCGGAAAGCTGCGCATATTTACGATTTTCCGCAGTGTCTTCCATGCATTCCACCACAAAACCTGCTTGCCGTAACGCTTCGCTTTCTGCAAAGGCTTCTTTTCGACTTTTCCTTTGCCCATATAGCACCAAATAATCGGTACCATGCGCCAAATAACTTGCTCTTAACATGGGGTATAACAAATCAGCCAGTTCATCAATGTTTAGGCTAAAACCACTGGCGGGAATCGCTTTGCCATAAGAAGCAGATAAATTATCATACCTTCCGCCAGCCAGCACTTCTTTACCAAATCCGCTGGTATAACCTTTAAACATGATGCCGGTATAGTACTCCATATTACTGATTAAACCCAGATCCACATCAATGTATTGGCCAAAACCAAAATCCTGTAAAACGGTACAAACTTGATTTAAGTTATCCAAAGCCTCCTGCATTTGCTGGTTGGTAACAAACTGTTGGGCCAATTCTTTTACCCTTTGTGCTTCCCCCACCAAATAAGGAATGGACAAAATAGCCTTTTTACTTTCTTCTTTTACCGGTAGTTCATTTAGGGCTTCTTCTAAACCCGGAAAATTTTTTTCTTCCACTAAATGACCAATATGTTCTCTATGCTGAACTGGAATATCCGCTAGCATTCCTTTAAAATATTCCGCTTGACCTAATACAATTTTAAAATCGCGAATCCCGCTTAATAATAAACTTTGTATCGCCAAAGCAATCACTTCAGCATCCGCGGCTGGGCTGGTACTGCCGTAAAATTCAATGCCAACCTGTCCAAATTCTTGCCGAAAGCCCGCTTGTTCCTGCTGATTTCGAAATACGTTGCCAGAATAAGAAAACTTAAGATACGGCACATCTTTTTTCGCTGCGCTCACCATTCTAGCAATCGGCACCGTAATATCGGGCCGCAAAACCATAATTTCGCCTTTGCGATTGATGAACTTAAAGAGCTTATTTTTGTCCAAAATAGCATCGCCTGCCAAAAACACATCATAGTATTCAAAAGTCGGCGTTGCCACTTGTTTATAGCCCCAGCTCTTAAAAAGATGTAAAATGCGAGTGTTTAAGTCATCTTTCATCTCATATAAATCCCAATGCGTATCAGCCACGCCTGGCGGAATAAATTGGGTTAATTTCATCTACTGACACACTCCTTTTTACTTTTATAAGAACTTTATATTTTATGCATGTAAGGTTTTCTATTTAAGAAAGTACATACATAACAAAAACCTATTTCCTTTAAAGCAGCATAAGTTTGAGAAAAATGAATGGCCAAATCCTGTGGTGTATGCGCATCTGAACCAGTGGTAATCATTTCCCCGCCAAGCTCCTTGTATCTTTTTAAAATCGCATAACTAGGATAAGGGGCGCCTTTGCCATGCCGAAAACCAGACGTATTGACTTCGATCCCTTTGCCATCGACAATTACCTGCTTTAAAACAGCCTCTAAGCCTTCTTGATAAACTTCATAATCCGGTTCTTTTATATGGTTGCCGTATCGTTTTAAAATATCTAAATGCCCTAAACAATTATAATTTTTAAATTGTTTTAAGCAAGTTAAAAAAGAATCAAAATAATCACAATAGGCATCCTTTGCCGTTTTACCGGCAAAATAGGCTCCCGTATGAATATCCTTTTGCTGGCACGTATGCATAGAAGCTAAAATAAAATCAAATTCATATTGTGGTAAAAAATCCTCGTATTGTTGCAAAACGTGCGGTTGCAGCCCTATCTCCAATCCCTTCTTAATTGTAATTTGCCCATCATACTTTTGCTGACAAAAAGCAATTTCTTCTTGTTGTTTTTCCACATCGCAAAGAAAGGCAAACCCAGGATCCGTATAGCCAAAATCGACATGATCACAAAAACACATTTCGGCCAAACCTTTTTCAATACCAGCCTGCACCATATCAACCATGGGCGCATTGCTATCTTCTGAAAAGCAGCTATGCACATGATAATCATAAAAAGCCATTTTATACTCTCCATTTTCCTAAAAAGCTATTTTATTATTATACCACAATCAAATAGAAAATCCACAAAAAAAGAACCGCATACTGCAGTTCTTCTCACTCTCATTGTTATTATAATAGATTTTCTAACTTAGCCATATTTTCGCTGATTTCTTTAAAAACCTGCGCTCCTTCTTTGCCGCCGGCTGTACCGTCGCTCACATATACCACAATCGCCCAACGTGGTTCATCAGCTGGGGCAAAACCAGCAAACCATACGCCTTTATTTTCGCTTGTTCCGGTCTTTCCACCCACATATAAATCCCCGCCAGCATTGCTAGCCGTACCATTTTGCACAGCTCCAACTAAATATTGTTGTATGGTTTTTGCCGTTTCAGAACGAATAACCCGCTCCCGCGCTGCAGCCGGATAAGCCACCACCACAGTACCATCCGGTTTTTCGATATCCTTTACCAAACGAGGTTGTACACGATATCCTCCATTGGCTACGATAGAAAGTAAACCTGCAATTTGTACCGGGCTAAGAGAAATCCCGTTTTCGCCAATTGAGGCATTGGCCACAGCCCCAGGAATTTTACTATTAAACGCAATATGCGTACTATCTACGAAAGGATAGCCAATTATATTTTGCTCTGTTAACCCCAAAAGAGCGGCGTATTTTTTAATCATATCGCCACCCATTTTTAAACCTAAATTCACAAAATAAGGATTACAGGAATTGGCCAAAGCGGTGGCTAAATTTTGTGGGCCATGCCCTTTTTTATTCCAACAAGAAACATGATACGTATCCGTTAGCGCATAATAACCAATACAAGTAAAATCTTCTGGGAAAGGAAACTTTTCCTCTAAAGCAGCAATCGATAATACAATTTTAAACACAGAAGCAGGCGGATAACATGCCAATGCTTTATTGATATAAGCATCCTTCGTAGGCGGCTCCTGATTCATATAAGGATCAAAGCGTGGAGAGCTGGCTAGCGCTAAAATATCTCCGGTTTGCACTTCCATAACGACGGCCGCTCCTTGCATGTCGGCAAGGGCCCTGGCAGTAATTAATTGTACATCTTCATCAATCGTTAGTTTTACATTATGGCTTTGGTCCTCCTCATAACTTGGCAGGTATTGCCAACCAAAACCAGATAAAGGATTTCCTCTTTCGTCTGTAGTCATAGCTAGTTTATGATGGGGTTTTCCTTGTAAATATGAGTCATATATTTTTTCTAAACCAAATTTCCCTACCAAGCCGGAAGCCGGCGGCGCAAGCCCTTGTTCTTGATATGCTGCCTCCTCTTCCGGTCCAATGGAACCAACAAAACCCAATAAATGTACCGCACTATTGGCATTATCATAGCGCGCATTTAAGGGTAAAACAAAAATACCCGGCAAATTGGCAGATTGAATTGCTCCCACCTGTTCTTCAGTCAAATGAGTTTGTAAAATATAAGGCGCTTTTCCTTGTACGATACCGGCCTGCAATTTTGCATCTATTACCGTTTCCGCAACGGGGATGATATCTGCCAAAATGCTTGCGGTTTGTTGGGTTTCAGCCGCTAAAACATTGGGAAAAATAACCAAACAAGGCGTGTTTTTACCTGTTAAACTTCTGCCATTGCGATCCAAAAAATCACCACGTGGATATTGATCAATATTCACTGTTTTTCTTCTTTGGTTTTCTGCCATAACCTTTAAATCCTCACTGGCAACACCCTGTAAATAATAAATTCTACCAGCCAGTATGGTAAAACATATGGCAAAAAACAAAGCAATTTTATAGATACGGTCTAAACGCAAAAAAGCCACCTCCAAGTTCTTATTTTAGGATGGCTTTTTCTTTCCGTTTTTATGCGGTTTTCTATTTTAATTCATAAAGTTCATTTATAAAATCATCAGTTCCTTACTGGTTTTACTAAATATTTCGCAACCTTGCTCTGTTACAGCGACCATATCTTCAATCCGCACTCCGCCCCAACCTGGTATATAAATGCCTGGTTCTATGGTTACTACCATTCCCGGTTGCAAGATACTTTTTTCACCGGGTCGCAAATAGGGCTCTTCATGAATGTTTAACCCTACCCCATGCCCCAAAGAGTGCGTAAAGGTTCCGCCAAATCCTGCTTCTGTAATAATATAATCAGCTAACAAATGCAAATTTTCTTGCACCGCTCCTGCTTTCACCTGGTTTAAAGCAGCTATTTGCGCTTTTAATACTGTTTCATAAACAGTTTTTTGTTTTTCTGTTGGCGCGCCAATGCTTACGGTTCTGGTCATGTCCGCGCAATAACCACGATAACGAGCACCAAAATCAAAAGTAATAAAATCCCCTTTTTCCACTTTTTTATCACTAGGGATCGCATGTGGTAAAGAGGAATTTTGACCACTCGCTATAATACTGGGAAAAGCCAAGCCATCCGCTCCATTCATTTTTAATAAAAACTCTAAGCGAGCAGCTAATTCTTTTTCGCTCATCCCAATCTTAATATCTGGCAAAAATTGGGCAAAAGCAGTATCGGTAATTTGAGCCGCTTTTCTATGGCAATCCAATTCCTCTTCTTCTTTGATCTTACGCAAAATAATAGCCATGGAACTGGCGCCAGGAACCAATTGCATCAACTCATTGGCTGCTTGCAGCCGATTATATACTTGATAAGTTAAAACTTTTTCCTCAAAAGCAATTTTCGTCATATGCTGTTTACGGCAAAAAGCGCCCAACCGTTCCGGCCAAGTTTGCCCAGCTTTTCTGTCCCAACATTCTACTTGAATATCCGGGCATTCTTTTTGCGCTTGTTCGATATAACGGCCATCCGTTACCAATAAATCACCATTGATTCCAAAAATACAATAGGCACCATCTCCACTATAACCCGTAAAATAATAACTATTTGCCTGATTTACGCTAAAAAAAGCGTCGCAGCCAAAATCTTTTAATACCTCTTTTAAAGCTTGTCTTCTTTCTTGATACATCTCGTCATCTCCTATGGACAAAATAGGAAAGCCCTCAGAGACTTTCCTATCATCAGTATATGCATTTTTCTTTTTAAATTTCTTTTTGCAAAACCGGAACCATGTCCAATTTTTCCCAAGGCAAATCCAAATCTGGTCGGCCAAAATGCCCGTAAGCCGCCACTTGCGCATAAATAGGTCTTCTTAAGTCCAGTTTTTTAATGATAGCAGCCGGCCGTAAATCAAAATTTCGCCGAACAACTTCTGATAATTTTTCTTCCGGCAACACCCCGGTTCCAAAAGTATCTACCCGTACAGAAACCGGTTCTGCCACCCCAATTGCATAGGCCACCTGTAGTTCGCATTTTTTTGCCAGTCTGGCAGCCACCAAATTTTTAGCAATGTACCGACACATATAACTGGCGCTTCTATCAACTTTTGTGGCATCTTTTCCCGAAAAACAGCCGCCGCCATGGCGGGCCATCCCACCATAAGTATCCACAATAATTTTTCTGCCGGTTAATCCGGTATCCCCTTGCGGGCCGCCTACTACAAAACGTCCAGTTGGATTAATCAAATAACGGGTTTTTTCATCAATCATATTAGCGGGCATAACCGGTTTAATGACTTTCTCAATAATATCTTTTCTCAATTGCTCCAAATCCACTTCACTATCATGTTGGGTGGAAACAATTACCGTATCAATATGTACCGGTTTATCCTCTTCATAAGCCACTGTTACCTGTGCTTTCCCATCCGGCCGCAAATAGGGTAGTACGGCCTCTTTACGCACTATAGCCAATTTTCTCGTTAAGGCATGCGCTAAACTAATCGGTAAAGGCATATATTCCGGGGTATCATCGCAAGCATAGCCAAACATCATGCCTTGATCCCCAGCGCCAATTGCCAAAGATTCTTCTTGTGCACCACATTTTTTTTCTAATGCAGCGTCCACCCCTAAAGCAATATCTGGAGACTGTTCGTCAATTGCTGTGATTACAGCGCATGTTTCGGCATCAAAACCATATTTTGCCCGCGTATAACCAATTTTTTTTACAGTTTCCCGAGCAATCTGCCCAATATCCACATAACAATTGGTAGAAATTTCTCCACCTACAATAATCATCCCTGTTGTTACAAAAACTTCACATGCTACCCGGGCATTGGGATCATTAGTTAATATAGCATCTAATACTTGGTCGGAAATTTGGTCTGCCATTTTATCTGGATGCCCTTCCGTTACCGATTCTGAAGTAAAATAATTCTTCATACTTGCCTCCTTATGCTGAGCAAACTACTGCTCAGCCAATATTTTTTGCGCCGCATCCAAAATCAAATCCGCCGCTGCTTTTTTGCTCATTTTATCATAAGATTGCCAAGAACCATCTTTTTGCAAAATAGTAATGATATTGGTATCCACCTCAAATCCTGCCCCGGGTTTCAGAATATCATTTGCCACAATCATATCCAAGTTTTTTTTGCGCATTTTTTCTTGTGCATTGGCCAATAAATTCTCACTTTCGGCAGCAAAACCAACCAAAATTTGTTTATTTTTTTTGCTCCCTAAAGTTGCCAAAATATCTGTATTACAAACAAGATGTAAATCCCATCCTGTATCTTTTTCTTTTTTTACTTTTTGCTCCGCAATTTGCGCTACCCTAAAATCTGCTACCGCTGCTGCTGCAATAACCAAATCAGTTTCAGCAAAAGCAGCCAACGCAGCTTGCGCCATTTCTGCAGCGGTGACCACTTCAATCCTATTTACTCCTTGCGGAACTTGTAACTGAACAGGACCGCTAATTAAGGTAACTTGTGCTCCCCTTTTTTGTGCAGCTTCCGCCAAAGCATACCCCATTTTGCCGCTGGAATAATTTGAAATATAACGCACCGGATCAAGCGGTTCTCTTGTTGGCCCTGCTGTAATTAATACTTTCTTTTTCCATAAATCTTGTTTTGGTAAAAGAATACCCTTCACAGCCTCTTTAATACAATCGATATCTGCCAATCGGCCTTGTCCCACATCGCCGCAAGCCAAACGGCCCACACCAGGCTCTATGATAGCACAGCCTCGTTTTCTTAGGATCGCCAAATTTTCCTGTACCGCCGGATGGGCAAACATATGCATATTCATAGCTGGCGCAATTTGTACCGGACAAGTTGCTGCCAAATAGGCGGAACTCAATATATCATCCGCAATCCCTCTCGCAAATTTGCCAATACTATTTGCTGTTGCCGGCAAAACGAGTAACAAATCAGCATTTTCTACTACACCAATATGTGAATTGCTCCAATCATCCATACCAAACAAATCAGTGGCTACCTTTTTCCCGCCACATAAAGCTTGTATCGTGAGTGGAGCGATCATTTGACAGGCTGCCTCGGTCATGACAGCCTGCACTTCGGCATTTTGCTGATATAACCAACTTACAATTTCCGCCGCCTTATACGCAGCAATACCGCCTGTTATGCCAACCGTCACTTTTTTCCCTGTAAACATATTGGCATACCCCCATTATTTAATGCCGATTTTGTTTCTTTCATAGGTAATTTCGCCATCAGCAATTTCTTGCAAAGCAACGGAAACAGGATTTACCAATCCTGCTTGCATCAGTTCCGGTTCTTCTTCTGTGATTTGACGCGCTCTTTTAGCAGCTAAGACAACCAAAGTATATCTAGAATCCGCTTTATCTACCAAATCTTTTAAAAGTGGTTTGTTCAAACAAAACCCCCCTCTATCTTTACCATATATTCTATGCCGCTCAGTCCCGATTTCTTCTTGCAACGCGGCAACGTTCCGCTTCAATAATTGCTTCTATTTTTTTTACAGCCAATTCTACTTCATCATTTACCACAGCATAATCATAGTTATCAATTGTTTTCATTTCCTCTTTCCAAGCAGCAAGCCTTTTGGCAATTACATCTTTAGCGTCTGTGCAACGGCCAATCAATCTTCTGGCTAACTCTTCTTGCGAAGGAGGCAAAACAAAAATAAATACCCCGTGCGGATAGGTTTGTTTTACTTTCATAGCGCCTTGCATATCAATTTCTAAAATAACATTACGACCAACTGCTAATTGCTCTTCCACAAACCAAGCCGGCGTACCATAATAATTACCATAAACCTGCGCCCATTCCAAAAAATCCCCTTTTTCAAGAGCTTCTAAAAACTCCTGTGGGGATAAAAAATAATAGCTTACCCCGTCCACTTCTCCAGGGCGGGGTAAGCGGGTAGTCGCCGATATAGAATAAACTATCTCATGATTTCTTTCCCTCAGTGCTTTACAAATGGTCCCTTTTCCTACTCCAGAAGGACCGGAAATTACCAAGAGTAGTCCTTGTGCCATACTATCAAAACGCTCCTATTCCTCAGGTTCCTCTTTCATGGTAATAAAACGATGCGCCACTGTTTCTGGCTGCACTGCACAAAGTATTACATGACAGCTGTCCGTTACAATTACGGCCCTCGTCCTACGGCCATAGGTTGCGTCTACCAAAAGGCCTTTTTCTCTCGCTTCCTGAATCATCCTTTTAATGGGAGAAGATTCAGGGCTAACAATCGCAATCACCCTGTTTGCAGAAACAATATTGCCAAAGCCAATATTGATAAGCTTAATGCCCACGATTCCTAGCCTCCTTGATTTTCGGCGAAATGCTGTTGATTAAGAAAGTTTTTCTAATAATTGCGCTTTTTGTCTTTTACCCAAACCTTGCACACGACGAGCTTCATCGATGCCGATTTCTTCCATAATTTTTTGGGCGGTAATTTTACCAACTTGCGGCAAGGATTCCAATAAATATTTTACCCGCATTTTGGAATATACTTCATTATCTTCGCCATCCAATACTTCTTGCAAAGTAAGTTTACCAGCTTTCAAAGCTTTTCTTGCTTCCATACGTTGACTACGAATTTGTTGCGCTTTTTGTAATGCTTTTGCTCTTTCTTCAGTACTTAATTTTGGAATTACCATTTTTAGAAGCACCCCCATTATTATTCTATATTTTGTATTTGTTCCCTGATTTTTTCTAAGAGGCTTTTTACCTCAATTACCACATCGTGAATTGCTAACGCCGTTGCTTTTGAACCGATGGTATTGATTTCTCGATTCATTTCCTGCAAAATAAAATCTAATTTGCGGCCGATTACCTCCGAAGCCATACAAGACTGCGCCATTTGTGCTAAATGGCTATACAAGCGAGTAATTTCTTCATCAATTGCACTACGTTCCGCAAAAATTGCCACTTCCATTGCAATACGCGCCGGATCTATTTCCAGGTTGTCAGAAAGATCGTTAATACGCTCCGTTAATTTCTGCCTATAATCCTCCACAACCTTAGGGCAAACTTCGTTGATTTTATCCACGGCTTTTTTAATTTCCTGACATTTTAACGCAATATCTGCCGAAAGTTTGGCGCCTTCCGCTTCACGCATTGCAATTAACCGGTCCAACGCCTGTCTTAATGCTTCCTGTAACAGAAGCAAAATACTATCTAGATCATCCGGATTTTTTTCTACTGTTAAAACGCCGGGAAAAGAAGCAATTTGCTGTAAGTTCATATCGGTAGCAAGCCCACAGGCCTCAGCTAGGCTTTCTAGTGATTTATAATACGCCATAGCAAGCGTTTTGTCAACCTTTATCAAGGTTTTTTCGTCAGAATTCTCTTCTAAATTGATAAAAAGGTCTATTCTTCCCCTTGCTAAACGGCTTTGAATCATTTTTTTGACATTTTCTTCCAAACTTAAAATTTGCCGCGGCATTCTGGCATTTATCTCTAAAAAACGATGATTCACTGATTTCATTTCAACGGTAATTTTATATCGTTCATTTTCTGCTTCTCCCTGGCCAAAGCCAGTCATACTCCTCAAAAAATTCATCTCCTTTTTTCATATTTATCTTCCTAACTATTCTCCTCTCTCAAAGAAAATCCTTTTTATACTGCACTTTTTTAAAGCGCATTTTTATGTTATACTTTGTTTTATCAGAAAGGTGGCAGAAAAATGGCCTTTGATAGCTTATTCTTAACGGCTAGTCTTACAGAAGCAAAAAAACAATGCTTAAACAGCCGTATTTTAAAAATACAGGAACCGGATAGAAATACCATTTTATTCCGTCTAAACACGCTTAGCAACGAACAGGTTACCCTTTTTTTATCTGCTCATCCCCAGCAAGCGCGTTTTCAAATTACAAAAAACCATTTTACCAATCCGCAACAACCACCAGTTTTTTGCCAAATTCTCCGGAAATATTTGGAAAATGGGAAAATAATTAGGATGGAACAGTTGCCGTGGGAACGAATCGCCGAAATTACCATCGATAGTCGCAATGAGATTGGCGATCCCATGCGTCTTTATTTGGTAATAGAAATTATGGGCAAACATAGTAATATTCTTTTACTTAAAAAGGAAAACAAACAAAGAATTATTTTAGACGGAATCCACCGCTATAGCCATGCACTTTCCCGCTATCGCGAAGTTTTGCCGGGCAAAATCTACTTACCCCCACCGCCGCAACAAAAAGCCTACTTAGAAGAGATTGAGCAAGAAACATGGCAAAACGATTTATTGCAATATGATACCAATCTGCCGGTAGTAAAAGCGCTCGGGCTACAGCTAGCCGGATTTTCCCCAACTTTAACAAAAACAATCGTACAAAATGCCGGATTAGCCGCCGATATCGCCATAGATGACCTCGGTCAATATGAATGTAACCGTCTTTGGCAGGAACTGCAAGAGATAAAACAAGCGAAACAAGAAAACCTTTTAAAGCCTTATTTTTTCTATCAACAAGGGGAATTATGTGATTACACTGTTTGGCCCGTTAAAAACCCATCAGAAGGCGAGAAATATAGATTACAAAGCTCTGTATTACAAACATTAGACCTTTTTTATACCGCTAAAAGCGAGCAAAATTCTTTTTTAGCCAAGCGCGGTTCCTTGCTAAAAATTGTGAAAGAAAAAAAAGACAAAATGGATAAAAAATTATCCTTACAAAGAAAAGAATTACAAGATGCCAAAAATGGTGAAAGTTATTTAGAAAAAGGTCAATTATTAACTACTTATCGTCATTTATTACAACCCGGTATGCAAAGTATCACTTTAGAAAGTTTTTATGAAGCGGGTAAAATGATAGAAATTTACCTAAACCCGCAAAAAACAATACAGCAAAATATCCAGTTTTTCTTTCATCGCTACAATAAAAGTAAAAATACTGAAAAGGTACTTAGTAAACAAGTGGAACAAAACGAAAAAGATTATTTTTATTTAGAAGAACTAGAAGACGCCTTAGAAAGAGCAGAAACTGTAATAGATTTACAACCCATCCATCAAGAATTGGTAGAGCAAGAGCTTTTAAAATCTTCCGGCAAAAAACAAAAAGTCAATAAAGAGGAACAATTACCGCCTTACTGTTATCAACTTGCTGACGGTTATACCATATTAGTGGGTAGAAATCATAAACAAAATGATCAGTTAACACTAAAGTTAGCCGCGAAAGAAGATATTTGGTTGCATACTAAAAATATCCCTGGCAGTCATGTTATCATCAGGAACCCAGATCGCCAGAAAGTACCAATTGAAATCATTGAACAGGCTGCCGCGATTGCCGCTTATCATAGCAAAGCGCGACAATCCAACCAAGTTCCGGTGGACTACACGACAATAAAGCAAGTTAAAAAACCGGCCGGAGCCAAACCTGGCATGGTCATATACTTTCAAAATAAAACTATTTATGTGAAACCGGCGCTTCCCAATACCAACGATTAAAAATAAAACCGCTCTATTGAGCGGTTTTTTTATGTACTTTATATTTTAGCAGTTTTTCTTAGCAGCCATCATTTCTTCTACAATCATCCTAGCCGCTTCTTTTGGGTTACGGTGGGTGGTAATTGGCCGGCCAACCACTAAATGGGTCGCGCCTTTTTCTATCGCTTCTTTGGGGGTCATAATTCGCTCCTGATCATTACTTGCCGCCCACAAAGGCCGCACCCCTGGGGTTACAATAGCAAAATCATCCCCTACTGCTTGCCGGATAGCCGTAATTTCCTGTGGAGAAGCTACCACACCGTCTACCCCTGCTTTTTGTGCTAACTGCGCCCAATAAACGACCTGTTCCACAATCGGTTTTTTAATTCCCATTTCTTCTTCGAAAACTTTTTGACTCATACTTGTTAAAACCGTAACCGCCAATGCCATTGGCTTGGGTACATGATACTCAATCGCAGCCTCTTGCGCAGCTTGCGCACAAACCTGCATCATATTAAAACCACCACTGGCATGTAGGCTAAACATATAAGCTTGCCGTTGCGTAATAATTTTAGTAGTTTGTGCTACAGTATTTGGGATATCATGAAATTTCAAATCCACAAAAACCCGACCGCCCAAAGTTTGAATATCACGAACAATATCCGGTCCTTCACTATTATATAACTGCATGCCGATCTTAAAGCAACCTACTTCATCACGTAAGATATCTACAAAATGCAAAGCCTGTTGCCTGCTAGGCACATCCAAAGCCACAATAAGCTTATCCTTCATAAAATCCGAACTCCTTTATCCATTTTCCCCAAGGCATATAAAAACCCCACTTTGCCGTAGTCGGTTGTTTTGAACCTGCTCTCGCAGGTGGGTATCCGCCCTCCGGTTTTCCGAGTCCACACAAAAGAGGCTTTCGGTCTGCCGATGGAACTAAGATTCCCGTTTTATAAGGTGTTGGATCAAAACGTACCGGTTCTACAAACATCGCAGGGTTTTCGTTAAACCTATTCTATCATATGACAAAGCTATTTGACAATTGATAAAAGCGGTAATATTTACAAATCCCCTGAATAAATAAAATTATTTTTTATTTTTATCCATATCGGGGACCACAGTTTGAATCGACAATTCTTTCAGTTGTTTTGCATCCACTTCGCCTGGCGCCTGCGTCATCATATCGGCAGCGCTTTGCGTTTTGGGGAAGGCAATTACGTCGCGAATACTATCTCTATGATTCATTAACATAATCATACGGTCAAGCCCAAAGGCAATTCCGCCGTGTGGAGGAGTACCATATTCAAAAGCTTCTAACATAAAACCAAATTTCTCTTGACTTTCTTCTTTACCAATCCCCAAGACGGAGAACATTTTTTCCTGGACATCACGATTAAAAATACGAATACTTCCGCCGCCTAATTCTACCCCGTTTAATACCATATCATAAGCCTTGGCAATTACTCTACCCGGATCCGTATCCATATAGGGTAAATCTTCATCACGCGGCGAGGTAAAAGGATGGTGCATAGCAGTCCAGCGATTTTCTTCTTTGCTAAACTCAAATAAGGGGAAATCGGTTACCCATAAGAAGTTCAATTCGTCTGGGTCCTGTAAATTTTCTCTTTTTGCAATTTCCAAACGCAAATGCCCCAAACTATCGGCCACAGTATAAGGATCTGCTGCCACAAATAATAACAAATCGCCCGGTTTGGCTTCTAATCTAGTGCAAATTTCTTTGATTTGCTCCTCAGCAAAGAATTTTGCAATTGGGGATTTTACCCCGTTTTCTTCTACAATAAAATAAGCCAACCCCTTAGCGCCGTATATACCGGCCACTTTGGTTAAATCATCAATATCTTTTCGGGAATATTTGGCGCAGCCTTCGGCATTGATCCCTTTTACTTGCCCGCCGTTGGCAGCAATGCTGGCAAATACTTGGAACTGACTCTCTTTGGCAATATCGGTAACTTCTTTTAATTCCATGCCAAAACGCAAGTCCGGCTTATCAGAACCAAAGCGCCCCATCGCTTCAGCATAAGGCAAACGCAAGAAAGGTGTTTTCACTTCTCTACCTAAAGTTTTCTTGAAAATATAGGCAATCATATTTTCCATCAATTCATAAAGCTGCTCTCTCTCAATAAAGGACATTTCAATATCCAATTGGGTAAATTCTGGTTGCCGGTCGGCACGCAAATCTTCATCACGGAAGCAGCGGGCAATTTGGAAATAACGTTCCATACCGGATACCATCAAAATCTGTTTATACTGTTGCGGCGATTGCGGCAATGCATAAAATTCACCGGGATGAACCCGACTTGGCACCAAATAGTCACGCGCTCCTTCTGGCGTACTTCTTCCTAACATCGGCGTTTCAATTTCCAAAAAGCCATGTTCATCCAAATACTCCCGCATCGCCATGGTTACTTTATGACGCAAAATTAAGTTTTTTTGCATTTCCGGACGACGTAAATCTAAATAGCGATATTTCAACCGCATAATTTCATCACAATCTACATTATCTTCAATATAAAAAGGAGGCGTTTTTGATTTATTTAAAATACGCATTTCGCTAGCTTTTACTTCAATTTCCCCAGTAGGCAAATTAACATTTACCGTGCCTTCCGGTCTTTGACAAACAGTACCAACCACAGCTAAAACGAATTCATTCCGCACTTTATCCGCCTTTTGGAAAGCCTCTTCGCCTCCCTCCGGATTTAATACGACTTGCACCAACCCAGAACGATCCCTTAAATCCACAAAAACCAAACCGCCATGGTCGCGTCTTTTTTGCACCCAACCCATAATGGTTACTTGTTTTCCGGCATCGGTAGCTCGTAAATCACCACAACCATGAGATTTACGTAAACCAGCTAATGTTTCACTCATTTTCTTTCCCTCCGTTTACCATTTCAACCAAACTATCAATTAAATTTACAAAATCAATCTCTTTCTGTTGCGCATTCGCCATACAGCGAAGTACTGCTTTTTGATCGGCCAATTCACTATCGCCTACAATCACGACATAAGGAGCATGAATTTTATCAGCATACTTCATCTGCGCTTTCAAACTACGATTCATATAATCTTTTTCGCAAGCAATTCCTTGGGAGCGCAAGGCGGTCAACCACATAAAACAAAGATGATCCGCTTCTTCATTTAAAGGCGCAAAATATAAATCAAATTTTTCTTTGGTAGGCAAAGTGATTCCTTGCGCTGCCATAGCGGCAAAAGCTCTTTCCATCCCCAAAGCAAAACCAACCCCTGGGGTATTGCTTCCGCCAACTTCTTTTACTAAGCCATTATAGCGGCCGCCACCACAAATTGCGCTTTGGGCGCCAATTTCCGTTACTAGTATTTCAAAAGCGGTATTGGTATAATAATCTAGACCCCGCACCAAATGCGGATCTAAATGATAGGGAATTTTCACCGCATCTAAATAGCTTTTCACACCGGCAAAATGCTCCTGACATTCTTCACACAGACAATCTATGGTAGTAGGTGCATTTTCCACAATTTTTTGGCAAACTGGGCTCTTGCAATCTAAAATACGCAAAGGATTTTTTTCAAACCTACTTTGACAGCTAGAACACAATTCCTCAAAATGCGGTTTTAAAAACTCCTGTAAAGCCTTTCTATGGATAGGACGACAATTTGGGCAACCAACGCTATTCAAGCGCACTTCTAGTCCCTTTAAACCCAGTCTTTGATAAAACTCCCAGGCCAATGAAATCACTTCTGCATCTGCCGCCGAGCTATTACTACCAAAGAATTCAACACCAAATTGATGAAACTGCCGATAACGGCCAGCTTGTGGTTTTTCACAACGGAACATGGGTCCCATATAATATAATTTTGTAGGTTGGCTTACCGCAAACATTTTATGCTCCAAATAAGCGCGTACTGTAGAGGCAGTTCCTTCCGGTCGTAATGTCAAACTGCGATTTCCTTGGTCAGTAAAAGTATACATTTCTTTTTGGACAATATCTGTCGTATCGCCGACACCACGAATGAACAATTCCGTATCTTCAAAAATTGGCGTGCGCAATTCCATATAACCGAATTGTTTGCATAAATCACGCAAAATATTTTCCATATATTGCCAACTTAGTACCTCATCCGGCATAAAATCATTGGTGCCTTTTGGCCTGGTTATTGCCATTTCTTCCAACTCCTCTTTTCATTTCCCATAAAAAAACGCCTTCCCCCAAAAAGGGACGAAAGCGTTCGTGGTACCACCCTAATTCAAGCATAAAACTATGCTCACTCATTCTCATAACGGCAAGGCCGGGTATGTGCTTCATACCAGCTCCGGGGTGTTAAGCACACAATCCACATAAAAAACGCTTGCAGTCACGGCGTTTTCTCCCTGTTATGCTTTCCTTGCGGCCCTTCCCATCTTCGCTTTTCTCTTTATTCATTGTTTCTATCTTATATAAAAAGTATCCTTTTGTCAATTTCCTTTTTCTTATTTTTGCGGTTTTCGCAAATAAGGATTATAGGACTTTTCAAATCCAATATAGGTCTGCGGGCCATGACCGGGGTACACGATCACGTCATCATCTAAAACCAATAATTTTTTTTCAATCCCATCCACCAAATCCTCAAAACTACCATTAGAGAAATCAGTTCTACCTACGGAAGCCTGAAACAAGGTATCGCCAGAAAACAGCAATTTATCATAAAGCAAGCAAATTCCCCCTGGCGTATGGCCTGGAGTATGCAATACTTTTACTGTTCCACCGGCAAAAGGAAGCATTTGGCCATCTTTTAATAAAATATCAGCCTCTCCGCCATCCCCTTTATCCTGAAATAAGGAAGACAAATTGCTTTTATCATGTAACATCGCCGCCTCCGTTTCATAAATAGCCACCGGAGCCCCCGTTGCTTTTTTTACCGCCGCATTGGCACCTACATGATCCCAATGACCATGCGTATTAATAATCAATTCCACTTTCCATTCTTTTTCTTTTATAAAAGAAAGTATTTTTTCAGCTTCCGCACCCGGATCAATCACAATCGCCTTTTTACTGTCTTCATCCACTAAAAGATAGCAATTGGCAGCCAATTCCCCAACTGGAATACGATACACAGTTTTTGCCATAAAAGCCTCCTATTTTCTACTTTCTAAAAAGATAGTCACTGGTCCGTCATTGGCAATTTGTACCAGCATATCCGTTTGAAAAATTCCTTTTTGGACCGGAACGCCTTCCTCTTGTAAAAAGGCAATATAGTTTTCATAAAGTAAATTCGCTTCTTCCGGCAAAGCCGCTTCCGTAAAACCAGGCCGATTTCCATGCTTGCAATCTGCATACAATGTAAATTGCGAAATCGCTAAAATTTGCCCCTGGATATCTTTTACAGAAAGATTTAATTTACCCATTTCATCGGCAAAAATACGCATATTGGCTGTTTTTCTGGCTAAATAACGAGCGTCCTCTATATTATCGCCTTTGCCAACGCCCAACAATACTGTTAAGCCAGCGCCAATTTGGCCAACGATTTTCCCATCCACCGTAACCCGGCTTTCTTTTACCCTCTGTATAAGTGCACGCATAAAAACACCTATTCTTTATTTTTTTCTTTGCTGGTAACCCTTTTTACTTCTAAAACATCTTTAATTTTCCGTACCTTACTCATGATATAATCCAAATGGTCTAAACTTTTAATTTCCAGTTTTAAAATAACAGAAAACGTTTTATTTTCTTTATGCGGAAAACTATTTACGCCATTGATAATTGTTTTGGTATCCGTTACCACACGCATAACATCTAAAATTAAACGGGGGCGTTCCATGGCTAGTACTTCCATTTCCACCTGATAAACGCCTTCAAAGCTACTATCCCAGGTTACTTCAATCAAACGCTCTGCTTCTTCTTTTTTATAGCGTTGAATATTGATACAATCTTTTCGGTGTACCGTCACTCCACGGCCACGGGTAATATAACCTGCAATCTCATCACCGGGCAAAGGGTTACAACAATGCGCCATCCGCACCAACAAATTATCCTGCCCTTTTACCCATACTCCATTGGAACTGTTTCCTTTTGGCATCCAAGGTTTTACCTCCGGAGCAGGCGCCTCTTTTTCTTTTTTATCTTCCCCTAACTTAGATAATGCAGTGGCAGCTGAAAGCGCACCCGATCCAACTGACACATAAAAATCCTCGATGGAAAAATAATTGAATTTTTTCGCTAATTCCAATAGCTTATCTGTTTTTAATATTTCCGCTGCATCCAGATTGTATTTTTTACATTCTTTTTCTAAAATTTCCTTACCGGCAATTAAATGGTCATCCCTTTGTTCTCTTTTAAACCATTGACGAATTTTATTTTTGGCCTGTGACGTTTTTACGATTTTTAACCAATCCAAACTGGGCCCTTTGC
Source organism: uncultured Clostridia bacterium (assembly GCA_944391215.1). Lineage (GTDB taxonomy): Bacteria > Bacillota > Dehalobacteriia > UBA4068 > CALXSR01 > CALXSR01. Next base: position 62,303 of record CALXSR010000047.1, on the reverse strand, counting down.
CTTTGGTAGTTAAAATTTCCACAATATCGCCATTTTTTAATTCATAATCTAAAGTTACAATTCTCTTATTTACTTTAGCCCCGATACAATTATGACCTACCTGCGTATGCACTCGATAAGCAAAATCAATACAGTTTGCCCCAGCAGGCAATTCAAACACATCCCCTTTTGGACTAAACACATAAACCGATTCGGTAAATAAATCGACCTTAATGGAGTTCATAAACTCCTGGGCATCACGCAATTCTTGCTGCCAATCCAACATTTGCCGTAGCCAAACCAATTTCTCATCAAAAGCGGCATCCGTTGCCTGACTACCTTCTTTATAACGCCAGTGGGCCGCAATCCCATATTCTGCAATGCGGTGCATTTCCCAGGTACGAATTTGAACTTCAAAAGGTTCTCCGCTAGGCCCGATCACTGTTGTATGAATGGATTGATACATATTTTGTTTCGGCATGGCAATATAATCTTTAAAACGGCCAGGTATCGGTTTCCATAAAGTATGCACTACGCCCAGAGCACCATAACAATCGTTGATATTATCCACAATAATGCGTACTGCAGTTAAATCAAAAATTTCATTGAGCTCTTTTTTTTGCCGCATCATTTTATTATAAATGCTATAAAAATTTTTAGGGCGGCCTTTCAACTCTGCTTTAATGCCAACATCTTTTAACTTATCGCCCAGTATTTTACAAATCTCATCAATGTATGCTTGCCTTTCTTGCAATTTCATAGAAATTTGCTCTACCAAGCGAAAATATTTATCTGGCTCTAAATACTTTAATGAAAGATCTTCTAATTCGCTTTTTATTTTATAAATCCCTAAACGGTGCGCCAAAGGAGCATAAATATCCACCGTTTCCTGGGCGATCTCTTTTTGTCTTAATTGAGAATGATGATAGCTTAATGTACGCATATTATGCAAACGGTCAGCCAACTTTATCATAATAATCCGAATATCTTGCCCCATCGCCAAAAACAATTTTCTCAAATTTTCCATTTGCTGTTCTTGCCGGCTACGGTATTCTACTCGGCCCAATTTGGTCACACCATCCACCAAAGATACCAGTTCTTCCGGAAACTCTTTACGCAAATCGTCCAAAGAAATTTTCGTATCTTCTACAACATCATGTAAAAGTCCAGCAGCTATCGAATAATCATCTAATTGCAAACCAGCTAAAATATGCGCCACCGATAATGGATGATGAATATATTCTTCTCCAGAATCTCTTCTCTGACCATCATGCGCTTCTTCTGCAATCGCATAAGCACGGCGGATTAAACTTTCATCCGTCGTTGGATTATATTCTTTTATTTCTTCTATTAAAGATTCCATCGTAACCATATAATCCACCCGCCATTTACAAACCATTCCTAATAATGGGTATTATTTTAATAATAGCACTGAAATAGGATAAAAGTAAAGAGATACAAAAAAACAGCCTAAAAAAAGGCTGTTTTATTATATTATTCCCAATATGCAATAAAGTTGTTTTTAGAACTTATGCCTATTTGCTTGTATTTTTTCCAATTCTTCTAGCAAATAATCATTCAAAATACGAATGTAAGTACCTTTCATTCCCAAAGAACGGGCTTCCACAACACCAGCACTTTCTAATTTGCGCAAAGCATTTACAATAACAGAACGGGTAATACCAACTTTATCCGCTATTTTGCTTGCTACTAGTAAACCATTATTATTCTGTAATTCATTAAAAATATGCTCCACCGCTTCCAGTTCAGAATAAGAAAGCGTATCAAAAGCAATACTTACCACCGCTTTTTGCCGAGCAACTTCTTCCACCTTTTCCACTTTCGCCCGTAAAATTTCCATTCCAATTACCGTTGCTGCATATTCGGCCAAAACCAAATCGTTATCGTCAAATTCCCCTGTTTTGGAAAGCATTAAAGTTCCCAACCGCTGTCCGCCACCAGAAATTGGCACAATCGTCGTAAATTTATCCGGCAATAAGCAAGTGGCATGCATACCAAAAACGCATTGTCCTTCCCGATCAATATTTGTTTTGGTCTCTGCCGTTCTCAATAAGTCTTTATTATATTGATCTGGGAAATGGGCGTCCAACTTTACAATATCGTCCATGGTCGGGCAATAAAAATCATCTAAAAAAGCATATCCCAAAACTTTCCCCTTTTTGCCGATTATATATACGTTAGTATTGATATTTTTGGAAAGCGTATCTGCCATCTCCGAAAAGCTGATGGGATGACCGGCGGCTTTTTGGATTATTTTGTTAATCTCTCGCGTGCGCTCCAATAATGTTTTCAACATGAATCCCCCTCAAACAGAAATAATGTAGCTAAATATTCAAAATATTTACATCCTTCTATACATAATTTTACCATTCGCTATTTGTCACAAAACTCCTTCTTTTGTATAAACGAAAAAAGAAAAGAAAAAAACGCCATCAGGCGTTTTTCTATGTTTTCCATTAACGATTATTTCGCATAAAAGAGGGTACGTCAATATCGCCCAAATTCATGGGTTTAATTACCACATCTGGAATATTTTCTTTTTTCGTATTTCCAGTTGCCGGTCGGTTATCAAAACCAGTAGCAATTACCGTCACCCGTATTTTATCGCCAAGCGTTTCATCACAACCTGCCCCAAAAATAATATTGGCATCCGGATCAGCAGCTTCATAAATAAATTTAGCAGCTTCATTGACTTCTAACAAGCTCATATCAGGGCCACCAGTAACGCTTAACAAAATTCCTTTCGCCCCATTGATACTGGTCTCTAACATTTGACTAGAAACCGCCAATGTAGCCGCATCCATAGCTCGATTATCTCCATCCGCCATACCAATACCCATCATAGCAGAACCAGCGTCACTCATAATAGTTTTTACGTCAGCAAAGTCAACATTCATTAAAGCAGGTTGGGAAATTAAATCAGAAATGCCTTGCACACCTTGACGCAATACGTCATCCGCTAAAACAAACGCATCCGTCATACTCATACGGCGATCGGCAACTTGTAATAGTTTATCATTTGGAATGGTGATTAAAGCATCCACCCGATCTTTTAATTCACTAATCCCCATTTCAGCTTGTTGCGCTCTTCTTCTACCTTCAAAGGTAAACGGCTTTGTTACTACCCCTACAGTCAAAGCGCCCAATTCTTTTGCAATTTCAGCAACAATAGGCGCCGCACCAGTACCGGTGCCCCCTCCCATACCAGCGGTAATAAATACCATATCCGCACCTGTTAAAGCAGCAGCAATTTGTTCCCTGGTTTCTTCCGCAGATTTTTTTCCAACACTAGGATCAGCACCAGCGCCCAAACCACGTGTAATTTTAGAACCAATTTGAATAAGGGTATCCGCACTAGAGGCCTTAAGAGCCTGTACATCTGTATTGACTGCTAAAAAATCCACGCCCTGCAAATTGGCATGAATCATACGGTTAACGGCATTTCCGCCGCCACCGCCAACACCTACAACTTTAATTTTTGCATATTGGGCATTGTCTTTTTCGTCGAATTCCACCATTCGCCTCATATCCCCCTTAATATCTATTCTTATATCAATATCATTAATATACAGTTTTACCTATTTATTTTTTTAATACTTCCACATCATTTGGCAAAACCCTTCTACCAAAAATAACCTCTTCTTATAAAAATACCAAATTAAAAGGCATTCCGCAATCATTTTTTGCATTTTTTTAATTATAATAGGAAATTGCGGCTTTCTCCTTTAAACTTGCGCTCACATCGATATACTGTATATTTTCCAACTTGCCATTTTTCTCTTGTTCAGCAATAATTTGAGTAAAAATATTAAATTTATCGGCAAAATTATCACTATTACCAAAGCGTCCTTCTACGCCGTTGGCAGTGAAAATTTTAATTTTTTGCATATTTTTAACATAAATTTCCCCAATCATGGTCATGACTTCATCATTCATTTGAGCCATTTGCGCAACAATTTCCAATCCTGTTTTTAATTGAGCCGATTCGATTTTCCCGCCCGGTTGCACAGCCTGGGTAATATCATCCACACCCGATATCATGGGTAATGCCACATCATCCAAAGAACTTAATTTTCCCAAAGCAACGCCATCAGCATCTACCTGCCAAAAAGAATTACCGGATTGCAAAAAGGCCACCGGAACCCTTTCCGTTACAGCAATTACAATGGTAGAGGGCAGTTTCCTTTTAATAGAAACCTCAGCAATCATCGGGTCAAAAGCCACTAAACTTTTTGCCCAGTTCGTATGAATAGCAAAAATATTACCACCGGTACGCAAACCGGATAATTCAATAATTCGTTCTTCTTTTACCCTGTTTTCGCCTTCAACGAGAATCTCACTCACATTAAAAAAAGAGGATTGCGCAAAATAATAACCCGCTAAAAGACAAAGAACCAGAAAGAGCAAAACCATAATCCACCGCGTATTACCAGCTTTGCGCCTTTTCTTTCTTTTTTGGGGCGTATCCATATATTTTATTTGCGCCATGCTTGTACACCTCGGCAATATTATATCATTTCCCATGCTTAATGAAAAGGAGAATTGGGGAAAACCCCATTCTCCTTCCTTCTTCTTTCATATCCTCAGTTTTTCACTATTTTTCTGCTATTTGAGCAACCCTTTCTATATGAGCCCCCAAACTTTGCAACTTTTCTTCAAAGCTTTCATATCCGCGGTCAATATATTCAATATTTTCCACTACTGTTTCTCCTTCTGCAGCTAAACCAGTTAAAACCAAAGCGGCTCCAGCTCTCAAATCACTAGCCTGCACCGTATTACCATATAATTTTTTTACACCATTGACGACAGCCGCCCGGCCTATAATTTTAATATTCGCCCCCATCCGCCGCATCTCATCTGCATGTTGGAAACGATTTTCAAAAATATTTTCAGCAATAATAGCGGTTCCGCAGGCAAGTGTCATAAGCGCCATAAACTGGGATTGTAAATCAGTCGCAAACCCAGGATAAGGCATTGTTTTAATATCCACCGCCTTCATACGATTATTTCCGCTTTTCACACCAACGCCTGCCGCACTAGATTCCACATGCAACCCTGCTTGCTGCATTTTTGCTAAAAGAGAAGCCAAAGCGTCTTCATTTGCGCCTTCAACAAATACTTCGCCACCAGTAATGGCACCGGCTAAAAGGAAGCTTCCAGCTTCAATCCGGTCATACATAATAGAGTATTCCGCCCCTTTTAGTTTCCGCACCCCTTCTATCTCAATGCAATCGCTCCCAGCCCCTTTTACATTGGCGCCTATTACATTTAAATAACGGGCTAAATCTACTATTTCCGGTTCTCTAGCGGCATTGCGAATTAGGGTACGGCCTCTTGCCTTTATCGCTGCCATGATACTATTTTCCGTCGCGCCAACGCTCGGAAAATCCAAACAAATCTCACTGCCTTGCAAACGTTTTGCCCTTGCCGTAATAAAACCATTTTTCTCTTCCGCATGCGCTCCCATTTGGCACAAGGATTGCACATGATAATTCATCGGTCTAGAACCAATCGAACATCCCCCAGGAAAGGGCAGCTCCGCTTCTCCAAAGCGTCCCAAAAGAGGCCCCAGCACCAAATTAGAACCACGCATTTTTTGCATGAGTGTCACCGGCGGTTGGGCATAAAAAATCCCGCTGGGATCAATATGCAAGTCCTTCTTTTCCCAGCGGGTTTTCACTCCATAATGATTGAGTATTTGACACATTACCTTTACATCATCCAATAAAGGCACATTATGTAAAATACTAGGCTCATCTGATAAAATGGTTGCTGCCATAATTGGTAATACAGCATTTTTAGAACCGGATGCTTTCACATTACCCTGTAGTCGACTTCCCCCTTGAATACGATATGCTTCCAAGCCATACACCCCCGTGGGCGTCGGTTACTCTCCTATCACATGCACTTCCGGCTCCAACACAATACCGCTCATCTTCTCTACTCTATCTTGAACCATCGCCATCAAAGTTATGACATCATTTGCCTGAGCGTGCCCAATATTTACAATAAAATTAGCATGTTTTGTTGAAACCTGTGCGCCGCCAACTGTCAGCCCTTTACAACCGGCAGCCTCAATCAAACGACCGGCAAAATCATTTGGCGGATTTTTAAACACGCTGCCTGCCGACGGATATTCCAAAGGCTGTTTATCCCGTCGAATAGCGCATAATTGCCGCATTTTTTCCCGACCTTCTACAAAATTGCCTGGCTTTAACTGCAAAGAAACGCCTAGTATGGCTAACGGTTTCCCAACTAAATTACTTTTGCGATAGGAAAAATCAATATCGGACGCCATTACTTCTTTCTTGCAGCCAGTATATTCAAGAATATCAATTTTGGTTACATAATCGCTTAATTGCGCTTTATAGGCCCCAGCATTCATAATTACAGCGCCGCCCAAATTACCAGGGATGCCACAAGCCCATTCTAAACCGGTAAAACCATGTTCTACGCTTTTTTGCGCCAAAGACATAAAGGAAATACCGGCCTGGGCATACAGTCCATTTGGCAACCAAGTAATCTTGCCCAAACTACGGTCAATTTTAATCACTACTCCGCGGATACCGCCATCCTTTACCAAAAGATTACTTCCGCGACCAATAATTTGCCAAGGCAAGCCAATCTCCTGACAATAAGAAAAAAGAGAGAGCAAATCCCTCTCATTCGCTGGAATCGCTAATAAATCTGCTGGGCCGCCAATACGCCAGGTGGTATGTTTGCTCATCGGTTCTGCTACCCGCAAAGAGCCGGAAAAAGAATCGGCTAATTGGGTTAGTAGCCAATCTATTGACATGACCACGCCTCCAATTCCTGCGCAAGTAACTCCCCGGCATGACGAATATTCCCTGCTCCCATAATTAAAACCAAATCCCCAGCTTGCATATTTTTATGCAAAAATTGTAAAACAGCCTCTTCCGTAGGGGCATAAGATACTTCCTTCTGGCCATTTTTTTGTATAGCGTCTACCAAAAGCTGTGCCGAAACTCCGGGTAACGGTTTTTCCGAAGCGCTATAAATTTCATTGATAACTACCATATCCGCACCAGTAAAAGCACTGCCAAATTCTTCCGCCAATGCCTTGGTCCTAGAATAACGATGCGGTTGAAAAACACAAATTACCCTTTGATACCCCATTTGTAAAGCAGCTTGTAAAGTAGCCCGTATTTCAGTTGGATGATGCGCATAATCGTCTACCACAGTAATGCCCAAACCTTCGCCCAGTTTTTCAAAACGACGACCAACGCCGGTAAATGCCTGTAAGCCAGCAGTAATCATTGGAAATTCCATGCCAATGGTGCGGCCAAACGCAATCGCCGCCAAAGCATTTTGAATATTATGTTTCCCAGGCACTTGTAAATCTAATTGACCTAACATTTCGCCTCTTTCCAATATAGTACAAGTTGAGCCATTTTTATGTAATACAATATCAACTGCCTGATAATCAGCATCTGCATTTTGCAAACCAAAACCAATATAATGTCCGGGAATTCTTTTCACCATATCAGCCACTATCTCATTATCTAATCCGACGATAGCAAAACCATCTTGCGGCAACTGCTGAACAAATTTTTCAAAAGCATCAATAATACGATTTAAGTTCTCATAAAAATCTAAATGATCCCGTTCTATATTTGTAATAACAGCCATTTTAGGATGAAGAATTAAAAAAGAACCATCGCTCTCATCTGCTTCTGAAATTAGATATCGACCGCTGCCAATTTTAGCATTGGCGCCTATTTGCGGCAATAAACCACCTATTACAATGGATGGTTTCAAACCAGCTTTTTCAAGCATTAAAGAAATCATCCCGGTTGTGGTCGTTTTACCATGCGCGCCGGCAATTGCTAAGCTTTCTTGTTGCGCCATGATACGGGCAAGCAAAGCCGCGCGACTGATGATTTCCAAATTACGGCTTCGCGCTTCCACCATTTCCGGATTGTCCGGCTTAATGGCGGAAGAATAAACTACTAAATCTACATCGTCATCAATATTTTCAGCTTTTTGTCCTATCGCAACGGTCGCCCCCAAAGAACGCAACAAATCAGTGCTTGGAGACTCTTTCAAGTCTGAACCACTCACTGTAAAATTCTTTTCCAACAAAATTTTAGCCAACCCACTCATACCTGCTCCGCCGATGCCTATAAAATGCGTTTTTTTGCCCGCTAGTTTTGTCAAAATTTCCACTCCTTTATTTTAACAAAGCAGCACATTCGTCTAATATTTTTTGCAAAGCATCCCGTTTACCGAATGTTGCCATTTTTCTAGCCATTTCTTGCCTTTTTTCCCGATCTTGCATCAAAGGCTTTAAAGTAGCTAATAAGGTTTCTTTATTCATTTCCATATCTTCTAATAAGACAGCCGCGCCGCCCTTTACTAAGCTATTTGCATTTGCCCGTTGATGATCATTCGCAGCAAAAGGATAGGGCACCAAAATAGCTGCTCTACCTACTGCACAAAGTTCTGCTAAAAAAGAAGCCCCTGCTCGACTTAACACAATATCACTGGCTGCCAACGCCAAATCCATTTCTTGCAAATAGGGATACAGGAAAAGGCCTTTTTCTTCATCCAATCCTAAATTATTGCAAACTTCTTTCATTTCTGCAATATTTTTTTTACCAACCGCATGGATAATTTGACAATTCATTTGTAATAAATCCGGATAAATAGCTGATAAAGCCCTATTTAAACTTTGCGCCCCTTGGCTACCGCCTGTTTCAAATATGGTCACTTTACTTGGGTCTAAATGGAAAAATGCTTGTGCTTTTGTCTTATCCGCATGCCAAAAACAATCTCGAACCGGAAGCCCCGTTAAAACGGTTTTCTTTTTTACTTCCGCCGAAAAACTATTTTCTGCTTCTTGAAAAGTTAAACATATCTTATCAACATATTGGGATAACATCCGGTTTGTCTTTCCAGCTACAGCATTTTGCTCATGCAATAAAGTAGGAATTTCTTTTTTGGCTGCCGCCAAAACAACCGGACCGCATACATAGCCACCCGTACCAATCACCAAGGCCGGATTCTTTTCCATTATCATTTTCTTGGCTTGCCGATACCCTCGCCAAGTAGCCATCAAGCTTTTTACTGTTTTCACAGAAGGTTTACTTGGCAGGCCAGCTGCATCGATAGGCAAAAAAGAAAATCCCGCCGCCTGGGCCAATTCCTTCTCCGGACCTTGAGGCGTGCCGGCATATAAAATACAAGCATCGGGATAAGCTTTTCTCAACCCCTCACCAATCGCTAAGGCTGGATAAATATGCCCTCCAGTTCCTCCACCACAAAGTATAATATTACGCATATGATTTTCCTCTTCAATCTAATTTCGTATAACAAGACACACTCAGCAATAAACCAACGGAAGCTAACGATATGACCAGAGATGTCCCCCCATAACTAATAAAAGGTAATGTTACACCAGTAACAGGGAAAAGCCCTGTTGCAACCATTAAATTAATCATGGCTTGAATACCAATCATAGAAGTAATCCCTACTGCTAATAAGCTGCCAAATACATCAGGACAGCGAATCGAGACCAAAAAACCACGCCAAATAAAAAATAGAAACAGCGCTACCACCAAAGCAGCTCCAATAAAGCCCAATTCTTCCGCCAAAACGGAAAAAATAAAGTCAGTATGCTGCGCTGGTAAATAGTACCATTTGGCCCCGCCGGCGCCTAAGCCCGCACCGGAAAAACCGCCACTACCAATTGCTAACAACGATTGCACAGTCTGAAAACCTGAGTCCTGCGCATCGGCCCAAGGATTCATAAACGCAACAATCCGCCGCATACGGAAAGGCTCTAAAATAATGGCAGCAATAACAGCGGCAACCCCCAACCCCATTAAACTTAATAAATGGGCCGGTTTGCAACCAATGCAAATCATCATAACATAGCAAGTAGCAGCAATTACAATACCCGTACTTAATCCCGGTTGTACAACAACCAACATAGCAACCGTCCCAAAAATAGCAACGGCAATTGCAAAGGAGCGAAAGGATTTTTGAATATTAAACTGATTTCGCGTTAAATAAGTAGCCATATATAAAATCATACAAACTTTCGCAACTTCAGAAGGTTGAAACTGAAACCCACCAATGTTAAGCCAACGTGCAGCTCCTCCACCTTCCACACCTAAACCGGAAAGAAAAATCAAAAGGAGCAATACCACGCAAAAAATAAGGGCCGGTAAAGAAAATTTTTTCCAATAAGTATATTTTACCTTCATAAAAAAGATCATACCGCAAATTCCCACTGCCACATTGACCAATTGTCTTTTTAAAAAATAAAAAGAATCATAATACGGATAGTATTGGGCAAAGTATTGACTGGAACTAAATACCATAATAGTGCCAATACCTAATAATACCACGACAGACAGTAAAATGCCAAAATCTGGTGCTCTTTTTATTGTTTCTTCTCTATTCGGCCTTTTCGCCATTCCGATCCCCCATTTTTTCTTTTACCAAAGACTTAAACAAGTTCCCGCGTTGTTCAAAATTCGCAAACATATCCCAACTGGCACAAGCCGGAGAAAGCAATACCATATCCCCTTTTTGTGCCAAAACAAAGGCCTTAGCCACAACCTCCTGTAAACTTTCAAATTGCATAATTTTTTCTTTTGGTATACCCACTTGCAAAGCCGTTTCCGCAATTGCTTCTGCTGTTTCGCCCAGCAACAATAAATATTGACACTTCGGCCGCAAAGCTTCAAGCATAGCGGTATAATTACTGTTTTTATTATACCCGCCTGCAATCAAAAGTAAAGGGTTGGGATAGGCCTCAATGGCCTTAATTGTTGAATCTGGATTGGTTCCTTTGGAATCGTTAACATAAAGCACATCATTTATGTTTGCAACAAATTCCAAACGGTGCGGCATCCCAGTAAAGGTAACCAAGCTATGTGCCATGCTTTGCGGTTTTAGCCCCAAACAATATCCGCAAGCCACCGCAGCCAAAGCATTTTCAATATTATGGGCGCCTTTTATATATATGTCAGAAATTGGTAAAATAGGCGTTTTTTGTCCGTTTTCTCCTACCACAATTTTCCCATCCTCTACAAAAACACCTTGTGGTAATATTTCCTTACGGCTAAAAAAGACAACCCGTCCAGGAGAAGACGCAGCCAGTTTACGCAAAATAGGGTCGTCATAATTCAATATCGTATCGTCATTTTTATTTTGCCGGGCAAAAATAGATGCTTTGGCAGCAATATAATTTTCCATATTGCCATGCCGGTCCAAATGATCCGGCGTAATATTTAGAATAACTCCAATACGAGGCTTAAAATTTTGCGTTGTTTCCAGTTGAAAACTGGACACTTCCGCTACAATAGTAGCGTCTTGCGGTAAACTTTCAACGACGTCTATTAAGGGCGTACCAATATTTCCACCAACAAAAGACGATAATCCCGCATCTTTTATCATTTGTCCTACTAAAGCAGTGGTAGTCGTCTTACCATTGGTACCGGTAATGGCAATAAAAGGATTATGCGCATGTTGGTAAGCAAATTCCAATTCGCCCAGCAAAGGAATTTTATTTCGTATAATCTCTTGCACCAAAGGGATTTGCAAAGGAACCCCTGGGCTAATTATTACCTGCTCTAGCATTTGCAAAGGCGGATTTTGACCACCCATATATAAAAGAACTCCCCTTTTTTGCAAATCTAAAATGCTATCTGCAAAGGGTTCTTGCATTTTTCCATCGTACAACATGACCGGAATTTTCTTTTGCAACAAAAAACGGGCTGCCGCCTGTCCGCTTTTGCCAGCCCCAATCACTAAAGTATGTTTCATCAAAGGAATTCCTCCTATCTAATCAAAGCAGGGTGAAGAGCAAACCGCATAAAATACCCAACCCTGCTACCAAATAAAAGGTATACACAATTCTTGTTTCTGACCAACCCTTCATCTCATAATGATGATGCAAAGGGCTCATCAAAAAAATTCTTTTTCCAAACAAACGAAAGCTGATTACCTGCAAAGTAACAGATAGCGCCTCCACAATAAAAATCAAGTTAATAAAAACAGAAATCACTTCTGTTTTGGTCATAATCATAAAAATAGCTGCCCCGCCTCCTAAAGCCAAAGACCCTACATCACCCATAAAAACCTTAGCCGGGTAATGATTTACAGCTAAAAAGGAAAGACAACCACCGGCTAAAGCGCCAGCTGCTATCGCCATATCCAAATAATGCATATCTGCCACTGGCGGATTCTGAATGGCCAGCAAACAGATAATCATATAGCCTAAAAAGACCAAAAAAGAAATGCCGGAACATAAACCGTCTAATCCATCCGTTAAATTTACAGCATTTACTAAAAATACCACGCAAACACTTATTAGGGCATAATAAAACCAACCCAGTTCCAAACGGTAATCCAAGCCAGGAATAATAATATCCGTTCCCCGGCCCAATACTTGACACACCAAATACACAAAAAGAAAAGCAAAAAAGAATTGCCCTACCAGTTTTTCCCTTGCTTTTAAACCCAAAGAGCGCTTTAATGCTACTTTAATAAAATCGTCTAAAAAGCCAACCAAACCAAAAGCCAAAACCGCCCCCATAACGATAAACAATTCTTTCGAATAAAAGCCCCAAATAAGGCAAGAAACGACAAAAGCGATAATAAAAATAATACCACCCATCGTAGGGGTACCAGCCTTTTGCAAATGTCGACTAGGGCCGTCGGTACGGATGGTTTGGCCAAATTTTAACCATTTTAAAGCCGGTACCAATACCGGCCCTAAAACAAGCCCTATTACTAAAGCGGTGAGCAAAGCCGCTAAGGCAATTTTCATTTTATTGCTCCTTTGCTACTTATTTTAGAGTGTCGTCTATTTTAATTGTTGTAAAATTTCTCTAGCTACTTTACGGTCATCAAAAGGTAATACTTGATTTTGTATCAGCTGATAATTCTCATGTCCTTTACCGGCAATCACCACAATATCGCCCGTTTTTGCTAAGCGGATAGCCTGCAAAATGGCTTCTCTTCTATCTGGTACCACGGCATATTTGGTACTAACTTCCTTAAGCCCCGCTTCTACCTCCTCAATGATGAAGAGGGGATCTTCCGTACGGGGATTATCCGAAGTGATAAAACTAAAATCACTATATTGGGCGGAAATTGCCCCCATAATTGGTCTTTTCGTTCGATCCCTATCCCCGCCACAACCAAATACCGTAATCAAACGCCCCTTGGTAATTTCCCTTGCAGTGCTTAATAAATTATCCAAACCATCTGGCGTATGCGCATAATCCACAACCACAGCAAAGTCTTGGCCGCCATCTACCAATTCAAAACGACCAGCAACTTGCGGAGCATGAGACAAATGATGGATAATATTTTCTAACGGGATTCCATCGGCTAACAAAGCGCCCATAGCGCCCAGCGTATTATAAATATTAAATTTCCCCATCAGCGGTATTTTTATTTCATAAGCATTGCCTTCATAAGAAAAATGGAATAAAGTACCATTTGATAATAACTGATAATCAAGCACACGCAAATCCGCTTTCTTGGACATGCCATATGTTAAAACAGGTACAGAACTTACCGCTAAAAATGCATCAGCCGCGTCATCGTCTATATTTACTACACCCATAACGTTTTGCCCTTCTTTTTTCTTTAAATATCCGAAAAGTTTTGCTTTGCTACGAATATAATCAGCAATATCTGGGTGATAGTCCATATGATCCTGCGTTAAATTAGTAAAAATAGCGCCGGAGAAACTAGTATCTGCGACCCTATCCTGTTTTAACGCATGCGAAGACGCCTCCATTACCACTCTTTGGCAAGCAGCATCCGCCATTTTGCGAAATAATTCTTGTAGCTCCAAGGATTCTGGGGTTGTTCTTACGGCTGGGAAAACCTCGTTATCTACCATATTTTGCACGGTACCAACCAAACCAGTTTTTAAATTTTCTTGCTCCCAAACATATTTCATTAAATAGGTGGTTGTTGTTTTCCCATTGGTACCAGTAACCCCCCATAAACGAAACTCCTTAGAGGGGAACCCATACCACAAGGCGGATAATTTTGCTAAACCCAAACGGGTATCAGGATATTGCAAAACAGCAATATCCGAAGGCTGCATAACAGCTACTTCATCCTGTGCCAAAATAGCTTTTGCCCCTGCTTTTAAAGCCTGGGGAATATAGGTATGCCCATCCGTTTTTAAACCCTTGATACAGACAAAAAGATTTCCTGGTTCCACTTTTCTGGAGTCATATTGAATTCCAGTAATTTCCCTGTCTCCATATGGACAATCCTGAATCCCCAAATAAGAAGCCATCGCATCTAAACGCATATTCTATCCCCCTTACCATTATGGCCCGGTTGATACCGGATCGGTTTGTTCTTCGGCAAATTGTATCGTTACTGTACTGCCAGCCTGTACTTTCTGGCCTGGAATTGGGTTTTGCTCTCCTGCTAACCCAGTTCCTTGGGCTTGTAAATTTAAGCCAAAAGCGCCCAAAATATCCACTGCTTCCCGCACTCTTCTCCCTGTTAAATCAGGAACAACTACCAAACCGTCCGACGAACTATCCGTCATGGTCAAAACTACCGTACTTCCTTGCGCCACTTTGGCAAAACCGGCAGGTAATTGACTTTTTACATAGGTTCCACTATTTTTATTTTCCACTTTAAAGCCAGCAGCTTGCAACGCTTTTTCTGCTTGTTCATAGCTTAAACCGCTCACATCCGGCACAACCAATGTTTTTGTGGACAAATCGTCTTCTAAATCCGTATCCACCAATTCTTGCGCCGGCACCCCTAAATAGCGCAAAGTATCCTCCATCAAAGGCTTAAATACCGGGGCTGCCACTTGGCCACCTTGGTACAAAGCGCCGCTTGGTTCATCTAATATAACCAACGCTACAACCTGAGGATCATTAGCAGGGGCAAAGCCACAAAAAGAGGCCACATATTTTCCATCCATATAGCCGCCATTGCCTGCTTTTTGGGCCGTACCAGTTTTGCCAGCTACCCGATAACCAGGAATGAATGCCTGTTTTGCCGTTCCTTTGGATACAACCTTTTCTAATAATTCACAAGTTGTTTGGGAAGTTTGTTCTGAAATAACCCTGCGCACTTCCCGCACTTGAAACTCTTCTAACACATTTCCATCAGCAGAACGGACCTCTCTCACAATCTGCGGTTTTAATAAAGTGCCACCATTTGCTACTGCCGATACAGCCGTAACCAGCTGAATGGGAGTTACTGCAATCGATTGCCCAATGGAAATAGTGGCTATGTTCACCTTAGATAATTTGTCCTCAGCAATCATAATACCGCTAGCTTCCCCGGGTAGTTCGATTCCCGTTTTCTGGCCGAAACCAAATGCTTTTAAATAACGGTACATGGTACCCTTTTCCTTTTCCTCCATCCGCAGACCAACTTCTACAAAACCAGGGTTACAGGAGTTTTGAATAATTTCAGCAAAGCTTTGGCTGCCGTGTGGGTTATACCAACGCCAACATTTAATTTTCGTTTTTCCAACCATGGCATAACCAGGATCATAAAATCTACTTTCCGGCGTTACAATACCTTCTTCCAAGGCGGCTGCACTAATAATCATTTTAAAGGTAGAACCAGGTTCATAAGTATCCACCACGCATTTATTGCGCAAGTCCTCTTGAGTATAATTGCCATAATTATTGGGGTCATAAGTGGGTCGACTAGCCATAGCCAATATTTCCCCAGTTTTTGGATTCATCATCAAAATAGAACACCCTTTAGGTGGGGTTTCACTATTCATCAATTTATCCAATTCTCGTTCGGCAAAATATTGCAATGTTTTATCAATGGTCAATACCAAAGTATAACCATCGGTAGGGGCATTATATCGCTGTGTTGATTGGGGGATTTCTCTGCTTTGGGCATCATATTCCGTAACGATGCTACCATCTACCCCTTTTAGTTCTTCATCACACGATTTTTCAATGCCTTCCAAGCCTTGATTATCAATCCCGGCAAAACCTAAAATATGCGAGGCTAAAACACCTTGCGGATAAAAACGCTGTGTTTCTTGGATAATATGGATTCCCGATAAATCCGCTTCTTTCACCTCTTCGGCTTTATCAAAATCCGCTTTTCTCTTCAGCCAAACAAAAGCTTGATCGGCGGTAATTTTTTGCAATACGGTTTCTTTATCCATACCCAAAATTTCCGCTAATTGCGTCGCAATTTCTTCTTCCTTTTTTGAGCTTTTTACATCAGGAGGAGAAGCATAAATCGAATCAGCGCTAACACTAATAGCAAGCGTATTGCCATTACGGTCTAAAATCTCCCCACGCTTAGCAGCTACCGGCACCTCGCGCAAACGCAGCTCCTGCGCTTTTGCCTGTAACTCATCGCCTTTAATCAGTTGTAAATACCCCAAACGGCCAATGATAATACAATATATGAAAAATGCGACAGCAAACACAAAACAGGTTCTCCGCCGCATTGTAAACCGATTTCTCCGCAAAAAAGTCACTCCTTTTACAAGCTTATACTATTTCGTGGCAGCCATAGCCACTTCTCCACCAAAATAAGTATTCAAAAATTTAGCTATATTAGTCAAAACAGGATGCGTTTGTTTCCCTGCTAATACTTCTACTTTTACACCGTTCTCTTCATCTGCGCTAGCTACCATAACATCATCTTTTTGCATTAATGGATTGGTTTCGGACATTGCTACATAAGTAATTTTACTATTATCCGGCTGTACCATATTCAATTCTGCTACGGCAATTGATTCAATCCGATCCAAAGAGCGTAAATTTTCAATTTCCAGTTGCAAACGCTGATTTGATCCTTCAATAGAAGAAATATCTGCTTTTAATTCATTGATTAAATAGCCCTGATGCATAATTTGTGCCGATAAAAATGTATATAAAAAGGCAATAGAGAAAATAACAAAAACACCTGCCAAAATAAAAGCCTTTTCTTTTTTTAACAGTTTTTCTTTTTCTTTCTGTTTGGCTTGCCCCCCTTCAATAACAGTGAGCTGCCGTTTCGTATATTCTGGCTTTTCATTTGCATAAGCAACTTTTTTGGTATTTGCTAACAATTTATGCTTCCTCCTTTTCCTTTAGAACACGCGCCGCCACCCTTAACTTGGCACTTCTGGCCCGAGGGTTTTCTTCTATTTCTTCTGCGTCTGGCATAATTGGCCTTTTGGTAATTATCTCCAAACGCGGTTTTTTTCCACAAACACAAATAGGAATTTCTGGGGGACAAGTACATCCTTTGGCCTCTTGTTTAAAAAAGTCTTTTACAATCCTATCTTCCAAAGAATGGAATGTAATAACACAAATCCGCCCACCTGGTTTTAAACAATCAACAGATTGACTTAATGCTTTTTCTAATACCGTTAATTCCTCATTAACAGCAATACGAATCGCTTGAAAAGTTCTTTTAGCCGGATGTTGCTTTTCCTGCCGGGCCCCCTTGGGCACCGCTTTTTTTATGACGGCAACCAATTCCCCCGTCGTTTCAATCGGTTTTTGTTTTCTTTCCTCTACAATAAACTGGGCAATCCGTTTTGCCCATCTTTCTTCCCCATAAGTCCAAAGGATTCGATTTAATTCTTCCATACTTGCTTGATTTACCAAGTCTCTAGCACTTTGTCCGCTTTCTTGATTCATACGCATGTCCAAAGGAGCATCACGCATATAGGAAAAACCCCGCTCTATTTCATCCAATTGAAAAGAGGAAACCCCTAAGTCGAACAAAATGCCATTTACTGCTGAAATATGAAGGCTTGCTAAAATGTGCTGCAAATGAGAAAAATTTTCCTGTACCAAAGTAACGCTTTTGGCATAAGGAGCCAGACGCTTTTTGGCAAAAGTTAACGCATCCTTATCCTGGTCAATACCAATATAATGGCACTGTCCTTGTAAGGCGCTTAAAATAGAAGACGCGTGACCCGCCCCGCCCAAAGTACAATCAACATAAATGCCTCCCTCTTGCAAATGCATCTGTTGCAGTACTTCTCGTGGCAAAACCGAAACATGTTGAAACTCCATTTTTCCCCCATTAAAAATCTAAATCATTGATTCTTTCAGCAATATCTCCATAGGCAGCAGCAGTAGCCTCACTATAAGATAACCATTTTTCCTTATCCCAAATTTCCACTCGACTCATCACGCCAATGATATAAATATCTTTAT
Source organism: uncultured Clostridia bacterium (assembly GCA_944391215.1). Lineage (GTDB taxonomy): Bacteria > Bacillota > Dehalobacteriia > UBA4068 > CALXSR01 > CALXSR01. The sequence goes on along the minus strand of CALXSR010000047.1, from coordinate 44,142 downwards.
CCAAACCGGCATAAAGTCGCAAATTGGCAGGCAATAAAATGCGTCCTTGTTTATCTAATTCCACCTCGCAAGCGCCAGAAAAGAAAATACGAGAAAAGGACCGCGCGTCACTTTTGGTAAAGGATAACTGTCTAATTTGCGCGCTAGCATTTTTCCATTCTTCAAAAGAGTAAACAAAAAGGCAATCTTCTAATCCTTTGGTGACCATAAAAGAAGTTCCTAATTCATCGCGAAAACGGGACGGTATAATGACCCTCCCCTTATTGTCAATTGCATGTTGATACTCACCAGTAAACATGTAGACACCTCAATTTGCTTACCACTTTCACCCACTTTATCCCACTTATTCTCTACTTTTATAGCGATTCCTGCTTATTTTTAAAAATTTTCACAAAAAAACAGACCGAGAGGTCTGTTTTACCATAACAATATTTTTAAAATGGCACAATGCTTCACCTTTTGTTTTTTTTGCGCCATTTATAAAACCAAAAAATAAAAATACCAATAATAAAAAGAAGCGCTAGTATTTCGAGTAATTCTAAATTTTTTGCTACCTGAAAAAGCCCGGTACTAGCCAAAGTTACAGCAATGCCTGCCAGGATTTCCCCACCCAATAAAGCCAAAAAAGCGTAACGGAAACGAATCCCAAACAAAAAGGCTAAAACACAACCACTCCATATTCCGGTACCGGGCAAGGGGACTGCTACGAAAAAAAGCAAACCCAAAGCTCCATATTTTTCTACTTGGCTGCCTTTATTGCGAATACGCTCTAAAAAGCGGCCTAAAAAATTACGGAAAGCCGGGATACGGCAAAGCTGTCGATAAACAAAGGGAAAAAACAACAAAAGAGGGATAATGGGAACCGCGTTTCCCATAATGGCCCACACAAAAGTTTGCCAAGGTTCCATCCCCATAGTCAAAATACCCAAGGGAATCGCTAATCGTAATTCTGTTATTGGAATCATCGACCCCAAAAAAACCGCCCAAATATCCGGCAATCCTGCTAAAAAATTCAGAATGCTATCCGCCATTTTTCCATTCCTTACCTTTGTATTCTCTTTTAACGCCGATCTTCATTTGCGATATCATAAGCAACTTGGGCTAAAATAGCAGCTCCAAATGGCAACCCCTTTTCATCCAAATCAAAACTTGCATTATGCCAGGGCTTTTGACAGTGAGCATTTCCGGTTCCGACTAAAAAGAAAGCTGCCGGACGTTCTTTCGCATAATAAGAGAAGTCTTCCGCAATCATCAAAGGCTCTGCCATTTCTACCACTTGCAGATCTTTTATTTTATCACCAACTGCACGAATTTTATCCGTTATTTCCTTTGCATTCTGCAAAACTGGATAACCATATTCATAGTGCAAATCATAACCGCCATCCCAAAGAGAAGTAATTCCTTTTAAAGTTTTATGCATAGAAGTTAAAACATAGTCCCGAACATTTTCGTCAAAACAACGAACCGTGCCAGAAAGCAATACTTCGTCCGGCATCACATTATAGGCCGTACCGCCATGGATCGTACCAAAAGAAAGTACTGCCGGCATAAAAGTGCTAAGTTGTCGGCTTATGATATGCTGAAAAGATACAATCACTTCAGCCGCCATTTGAATTGCATCAATATTGCGGTGTGGTAAAGCACCATGACCGCCGCGACCTTTTAAAGTAATATAAAAATTATCGGCAATCGCCATCATAGGGCCATTGATTACAGCAATCTTTCCAACTGAATAATGGTTAGAAACATGACAACCTAAAACAGCATCTACATATGGATTCTCCAAAACGCCTGATTTTATCATACCACTGGCGCCACCAGGCGGCTTTTCCTCACTCGGCTGACAAAGAATTTTAATACTGCCTTGCGGTTTATTTGCGGCCAAAGCTTTGGCCGCCCCTAAAATCATCGCCATATGCCCATCATGTCCACAAGCATGCATAACCCCATCATAGTTAGAGCGAAAAGACAAATTCGTTTCCTCATAAATTGGCAAGGCATCCATATCACAACGCAAAGCCACCGTTTTTTTCTTTTTATCTCCAGGTAACAAGCCAATTAACCCATGGCCAAACACCTTTTCTTGTATAATATAGCCCATTTTACGCAATTCCCCTGCCAAGAAAGCAGCAGTTTTTTCTTCCTTTCCAGAAACTTCTGGAAATCGGTGCAAATGCCTCCGCCAAGCAATCACTGCAGATTCTTCAACTTTCATTTTGTTGCTACTCCTTTATGATGATCCATTGATAAAAAACAGCCCCAGCGGACTGTTTTATTTTTTGTATTTCTTTACTTTGTGGCGCCACTATCATTATCTTCTGGTTTTTGTTCTCCACCATTTTGTTTATCGTCTTTATTTTCATCTTCCTTGTTTTGCTCTTCTTGGGCTTTTTGTAATTCTGTTTTAATCTCTTGCAAGTTTTTCACCAGGGTATCCGCATCTCCAATATACTCATTGCCTTCTGGTAAGGAATCACGATATGCCTCGGCTTGCGCAATAGCGCTATCAATTCCCTTCGTACTGTACAAATAAACGATATAATTATTATTGATGGGGAAATCATATGGGGAAATTTCAATTCCTTTTTTAAAGTTTTCTTCCGATTGCTCATCGTGACCTGTAGCCAACCAATAAGCCAAAGCAATATCAGCGTAAATATCGGTTTGCCCTTTTTCATTCAACCCCTCTGGCAAAAAAGATAAAGATTTTTCATAGTATTCCGCTGCTTTTAAAAAGGCTGCCGAGCTATTTTCTGTTTGCCCATCATTTACATAGACATTCCCTAATTGCGCATTTAAATCGCCTAACTGTTGCAACAAAGAAAAGTCTTCCGGTTTTTCAGCCAAATCCTTTTCCGTATCCGCAATATATTCGACATATGCGGCAATTTGTTGTTTATAATCAGTACCCTGATTATTATTACCAAAATCACCAGTGCTCCAAATCACATAAGAACCCAATAAACCAATGATTAAAACAACAACAACGGTAATCAGAAGCCATCTTTTATTCTGCGTTACGTTTCTAATTTTTTGTATTACCACTACCAATTCCTCCTAAGCTCGTCAATTACCAACACATCTTTCATCATATAAAAAATTAAGGGAAAAAGCAACTAATGTTTTTGGCAATTTTGGCATAATCCGTAAAATTCCAATCGATGAGATAAAACCGGGCCGTTTTGGCAGCGTTTTGCAGATTCTTCAATCTTAGTTTCAATTTCCTTGGCAAAATCATCTTCTACATCCATCACCGCATGGCAATTCTCACAAACAAAATGATAATGTAATTTAGCGTTACCATCAAAACGGCTAAAATTTTTACCATATTTTAATTCCATAATCAAGCCGTCTTCTTGCAAAACTTGCAAGTTTCGGTACACAGTACCCAAGCTAATATTAGGCATTACTTTACGCGCCTCTTGGTAAATCCATTCTGCCGTAGGATGGGATTTGGTTGCACAAAGGATATCCATAATGATTTTCCTTTGTTTGGTCATTCTTTTTCTTTTTTCAGCAAGATTATTCATGGTAAAATTTTCACTTCCTTTAATTCATGGTACGATCGGGCAAAATAAAATCAGACCCCAATTCCAGTTCCTTGCCAAAAGAATCCCGCATCGTTTCTATTAACCGTACCAAACAGTATTCTGCATTCAAAAAATCATTGACCAAAGGACTTTTGCTTAAATTTTGGTATAATTCGTTTACTTGCGCATCTTCTTCGGCAACATCTTGCCCCATAATATGCGCAACCTGCAAATTCAACTGTTTCCGGCGGAATTCTGAAAGCAAAACAGCCAATTCTTCCTGGCTCTTTAGATTTTCCCTTGCCTTCAAATACTGCTGATATTCTTTACTTTCTTTTAACAAAGTCGCCAAACTTTGTGTTTTTTCACACAGCTCTGCCCATATTGCATTCATCATACCACCTCCCAAATAAAATACTAATAACAAACATTCCTATTAGTTGAATCATAGCACAGTCTCTATTTTTGGGCAAGAAAAAATTGCATAGCATAAACTTACATTTTGGTTAGAAAGCCATACCTTGTAGCCAAGAAATCACTTCCGCCCACTGCTCTCTGTTTTTTTTCGTCAAAGGCACTGCTTGCCATTTTCTTATAATCTCTTCTTTGTTAAAGGATAAACCGGTTAAGCAACTTGCCATTTGTTCTATCATTGCAACATCCATTGCATCAGAGTAAATTTTACACTCTTTTACTACCCCAGCTTTTACCAAAAAACCAATTTCTATATTTCCCCAGTTAAACCATTTTTGCCAGTGCCAATCAAAGGCAGGATTTTGCCCAAAGCGCCATTCCCAAGAAGCATACTTTTCATAAAGTTCTGCAGGAACTTCATGTAAAGTATCTACCATTTTGACTTCACATTCATCAAAAAGTTCCCGATAAATCGTATAAAAAGCATTTTTTACCTTATCCACCGTAATAGCAGGGTCAAAATCAGTCAAATTTGCCACGCGTGCTTTTACCGAAGCAATCCCTTTGGACTGCATTTTTTCCGGTGGGACAATCAAATATTTAGCCAACTGGCTCATATCAGTAGAAACCAATAAGGTTCCATGATGCACAGCCCGATCTTCTCGTAAAGTAAATGCATTCCCAGATACTTTTTTCTCCTGCACCAAAATATCATTGCGCCCGCTAAAAGTAGCAGACAAACCTAAAAAAGCTAAAACAGCCACAACAAAAGAAAATTGTTTTGGCAAATCGAACTGTTTTCGATCTGTTACCATCGTAAAGCAAAGATTGCCCAAATCATGATAAACAGCTCCTCCGCCGGAAGGTCGGCGCATTAAATAACCGCCATCCTCTTCTAGTCTTTTCCAATCACATTCCCGCCAGGCATTTTGGTTTTTCCCAATCACCACAGTATGATGATTTTGCCATAAATACAAATTAAAATCGCCTGGTCGGACCTGATTCATTAAATATTCTTCATAAGCAATATTTGCCCACGGGTTATGACAGGTAGATACATATATCAAGCGCAATCCCTCCAAAAAGAAAACCGGCCGCAGCCGGTTTTTATCTTTTAATATTCGTTTGGCAAATGACTTAATTCTTCCATTGTAAAAACAGGGCCGTCTAAACAAACATATTTACTACCGATATTACAACGGCCGCATTTACCAATCCCACATTTCATACGCATTTCTAAAGTGGTAATTACTTCACTATCTTTAAATCCGCATTTGGCCAATGTCTGCAAGCAGAATTTAATCATGATAGGCGGTCCGCACAAAACTACCTTGCGACCTTCCGGAGAAAAATTCAGGCTTTCCAAATAGGCCGGCACAAAACCAACGGAACCTTTCCACTCTCCGCTCAAATCCTGATCGACCGTTACATGCACTTTCGTATTTTTTTCTTTCGGCCAATTTTCCATTAAATCTTCTTTAAAACAAAGGTCTTCCGGGCTGCGCGCTCCATAGACAATATCAATATCGCCATAATCTCCCCTATGCTCTAGAGCATAGCGAATAAAGGAGCGAACAGGCGCCAAACCAATCCCGCCGCCAATAAAAAGCAAATCGTGCCCTTTGCAATCTTCTACCGGGAACGTATTCCCATAAGGCCCGCGCAAACCAACCTCTTGGCCTATTTCTGCTTCATGTAAGGCATCCGTTAACTGTCCGGTTTTTTTAATGGCAAAATCCAAATAGTCTTCCCCTTGCGCAGTAATGGAAAACATTGCTTCCCCAACAGGTAAAATAGAAAACATCCCTAACTGCCCCGGCATGGGCGTAAAGGGCTTTTTCCCATCTCTGGTACTAACTCGAAATGTTTTTACATCTGGGGTTTCTTTTTTAATATCTGTGATCACACAAACTTGTGGTACCAATGGATTTTCATGACAAGTACACTCACTCATGGCTGGCTACCTCCTTCACCTGGTCAATAAAGCTGGTAATATCAAGATTCACAGGACATTTCGCTACGCATCTGCCGCAGCCCACGCAAAGATTTTTGTCATAGCGTTCTTTAAAATATTCCAACTTATGCAAGAAACGGTTCCGCACCCTTTCTTTTTTGCTTGGCCTGGGGTTATGTCCGCCAGCCATCCTGGTATATTCAGAAAACATGCAAGAATCCCAGCAGCGGAATTTTGTACCTTCCGCGCCATCTTTAGTCGTATCAATATCAAAACAATAACAAGTGGGGCAAAGGAAAGTACAAATACCACAGCCTACGCACTTGCGGCTAATTTCCTCCCAAATAGGATGTTCAAACATACCGGCTAATTTTTCCGGCACCCCATCCATATCCACTTTCAATTCGCAAGCGATTTCTTTTATTTCGCCTTCATCCTTATTGCAATATTGCTGCCAAGAATCTACCGCCTTCTGTCCTTTTTCCGTTTGCGCTTTTACCTGATAACTTTCTCCCAGATCATAAAGCTGGATATCTGCTGCTGCATGGCCGTTCGGGCTGCCGCCCATAGAATCGCAAAAGCATTCTTTGGCAACGGTAGTGCAATTGATACAAACCGTCAATAAATCATCTCTTTTTTTCTTATAAAAGTCATCCACATAGCCTTTGGTCAAAAACACGTCATCCATACAAAGAATACTTTGCATATCGCAGCCTTTTAACCCGAAAAGCACTGTCGGCCGGCTTTCATTTATTACTTCAAAATCGTTTACCTTTAACCCATCCGTTTCAAAACGGTACATCTTTTCCGTTTGTGGAAAAAGGCAATCCTTCGGCGGTAACAAAACATTTTGCGCTCCAAAATCCAATTCCCCTTCTGTGCCCCATGGCGCAAACTTGCTATTGCCCTTTACCTTCATTGGTGCCAATACGGTGGCTTCTTTGGCCATACTATCTAAAATTTTAGGTAAATCGCTTTTTTTAAATTGCATCTTAGCCACCTCCTACATATATTCTTCGGGATCTTCTAAGCGATATTCACCCAAAGGCGGCTTCACATCTGGGTTTACCCCTGCTTCATAAGGCCCGAATAAAGAATTCAAATCTTTAATTAATTTACGGTTAAGCTCCATCAAAGGTAATCCTACCGGACAAACTCTTTCGCATTCACCGCATTCAATGCAACGATCAGCAATATGATAAGCACGTGTTAAACCGAAAATTTGATTTTGCATACAATTTTTTTGTTTGCCTTGCCAGCCTACTCGATATTGATCTACAAAACATTCTCGGCAATTACAAGCCGGACAAACATTACGGCAAGCATAGCAGCGAATACATTTATCAAAAACATTAGACCAGTATTCATATTTTTCATCACTACTTAGTTTTTCTAATTCTTCTACCCGTTTAAAACGGTCCGGATTGCCTTTTTCTTCTACCGGTTCTCCTAAAACGATATCGTAAACAGGAGGATTACGATGCATACAATCCCGGCATTTCACCAATTCCCGGCCTTCCTGATCCACTTTACCAGTACAAGGCAAACCGATCAAACAAACGTCTTCCCTTTTTACCTGTTTATCTTGCACCAAACGCACTACGGCTCGGGAATCGCAACCACGTACGCAAATACCAATTTTTCCTTCCGGGAATTTATCATCTAATAAATATTTTCCTAAATTGGCCACGCAATACTCATCCCAAACCAATTTATCCACATCTTCTGCCTGATAAATAAAAATAGGAGGGCGATGATGGAAACGGCCTTTTCCCCAGCCAATAATATACCTTACTTCGCCTTTCTCTAATAACTCTTTGGCTTTTTGGCGTAATTCTTCTTGCATTTGACTCATTTTACTTCCCTCAGCTTTCTATTGGGACCCAATTCCTTAATTTCTTCACAAAGCTGCAACATGGTATCCCGAAATTTTCCTGCTTCGGCGCCAGAAATCCAACGCGCCTGAAAACGTCTGGGGTCAATGCCATTATATTCCAAAAAGCGTTGCATCAATAAAAAGCGGCGTCGGGTAAAATAATTACCCGATACATAGTGACAATCCCCAGGATGACAACCAGCTACTAGAACGCCATCCACCCCTTTTTGAAAAGCGCGTAAAATAAATTGCGGATTTACTCTACTAGAACAAGGAACACGCAAAATTCGTACATTCTCCGGATATTTCATGCGATTTAACCCCGCTAAATCGGCTCCAGCATAAGTACACCAGTTACAGCAAAAAGCTAAAATGGTAGGTTCCCAATTTTCCGGTACTTGTTTTTGTTCTTCTAACGACATAGCGCGTCCACCTCCTCTAGTATTTGCAGATTGGTAAATCCTAACAAGTCAATTGCCCCTGGTTTACAGGAAACGGTACAAGCCCCGCAACCTTGACAAAGACCACCATTGACTTGCGCTACTTTACGCATTATTTTTTTCCCTTGGTAACGATCTGGGAAATCGACTAGTTCAATTGCTCCATAAGGGCAAACTTCAATACAAAAACCGCAACCAGCACATTTTTGAGGATCTACCTTACTAATCATTGGGTTGGTTTCCAATTCATCTTTGTATAATAAACCAATTACTTTAGCGGCAGCAGCCGAAGCTTGTGCTACCGTATCCGGAATATCTTTTGGACCTTGGCAAGTACCGGCCAAGAAAACCCCACCAGTATTAGTTTCCACCGGACGTAATTTCGGATGGGCTTCTTGCAGCCAACCATCTTTATCACGACCTACCCCAATCATAGCAGCTGTTTTTTCTGCACTGGGATTTGGCACCATAGCGGTTTCTAAAACAACCAAATCCGTTTCCAAAGTGACATTACTATTGGAAAGAGTATCTTCCCCTAAAGAAATTAATTTTTCCCCTTCCGGATAAATTTTAGAAATACGACCCCGCACATAAACAGCGCCATCTTCTAGCGTGCGCATATAAAATTCATCATAGCCTTTTCCCGGCGTACGCACATCCATGTAAGAAACATAAGCTTTCGCCCCAGGAATTTTTTCTAACACTTGGTGTGCATGCTTGGCCGTATACATACAACAGGCGCGAGAGCAATAAGATTTCCCTTTGTTTACATCGCGAGACCCAACACATTTAATAAACAAAACGGATTTTGGCGTTTTGCCATCCGAAGGGCGTACGATTTTACCATCAGTAGGCCCGGAAGCATTTACCATTCTTTCAAATTGCAGCCCAGTAATAATATTATCATAACGGCCGCCGCCATATTCACCATATAGTTTCGTCCAGTCAATCAATTCATAACCGGTGGCTAAAACAATAGCGCCAAATTTTTTGGTCACTTCTTTATCCTTGTCTTCATAATCGATGCAGCCTACCGGACAAATTTTAGAACAAATGCCGCATTTTCCGGTTGTCAATTTCAAACAACTATTTTTATCAATAACCGGTTTGTTTGGCACTGCTTGAGCGAATAATTTATGAATTGCCGGCCTTTTCCCTAAGCCTTGATCGAATTCACTAGTTACTTTAGCTGGGCACTTAGTTTCACATAAACCACAACCAGTACAAATATCATGATTTACAAATTTCGCTTTTTGCTTAATTGTAACCTCAAAATTACCAATATAACCGCCTACATGCGTTACTTCTGAATAAGTCATTAATTCGATATTTGGATGTTGAGAAAGCGTTACCATTTTCGGCGTACTAATACAAGCCGAACAGTCTAAAGTCGGGAAAGTTTTATCCAACATTACCATTTTCCCGCCGATACTAGATTCTTTTTCCACCAAAGTAACCTGCAAACCAGCATCAGCAATATCCAAAGCAGCTTGCATACCGGCAATCCCGCCGCCGATCACCAAAGCTCTTTTTTCAATGGGGATGGTAGAAGTAAACAACTCTTCATCTTTCGCAGCTTTCGCCGCAGCAATACGCGCCAAATCAATCGCTTTTTCGGTAGCTTTTTCCTTATCAGTATGTACCCAAGAAACCTGTTCCCGGATATTGGCAATTTCTAATAAATACGGATTTAGCCCAGCATCCGCAATCGTTTTGCGAAAAGTTGCTTCATGCATACGCGGTGAACAGGAACAAATCACCACTCGATTTAAGTTATGTTCAGCAATGGCTTTTTTAATTGCCTCCTGCCCAGGTTCTGAGCAAGTATATTTATTATCAGCAGCATACACTACGCCAGGAAAGGTTTTCGCAGCTTCTACTACTTTTTCCACATCCACTGTAGCGGCAATATTAGAACCGCAATGGCAGACAAATACACCTATTCTTCTCATTGGTCCTCCCTCCCAGCAACTTGAGTTCTTTGCCATACTTCTTCCATTTTCGGAATAACCGGGGCAAAATGTTTTTCCATGCCCATCTCTTTGGGAGATACTCCCATAGCACAACCCAACAATTCGGTAAAATAATAAACTGGGAAATGGTAATCCGTTTTATATTTCGCATTGATGGCTTTCTGCCGCATATCTAAATTCAACATACACAACGGACAAGCAGTAGCAATCGCTTCCGCTCCATTTAATTTTGCATTTTCTAAAATGCGACGAATCATTTCTAAAGCCACATCCTGTTTGGCTACCGCAAAACTAGCCCCACAACATTCCGTTTTAAAGGACCAATCGATAGGAGTTGCTCCCGTTAAACGTAGTACTTTTTCCATGCTTTGCGGATTTTCCGGATTATCAAATTGCGTTGTTTTTGGCGGCCTTACCAAAAGACAGCCATAATAACAAGCTACTTTTAAACCAGTTAAAGGTTTTACCACTTTTGCCGTTATTTCTTCGGCCGGTACTTTATTCGCCATAATATCTAGCATATTGTAAACATCATTTTCTGCATGATATTCCATACCGATGATTTCATTTACTTTTTCTAATACTTTTTTATCATCCCTTACCGCTTTCACAGTTGCTTTCATACGCGAAAAACAAGCAGCACACGGCACGGCAATGTCTAATCCCAAACCTTCTGCCAAAGATAAATTCCGCGCCGGTAAAGCTAAGGCCAAATCTGGATTGGTTAAGTGGGCTGCCGACGCCCCGCAACAATTCCAATCAGGAATTTCTTGTAATTCCATGCCTATCTTTTTAGCAACCGCTTTGGTAGAAAGGTCGTATTCTTTCCCGGTGGCATTTAAAGAGCAACCGGGATAATATGCATATTTCATTATTTTGCTCCTTTCTCAATGGTCTTTTGGAACAATCGTTTCACACCGCTTTTATTTTTCACCACATGCGGGCGAATACGGATTTTTTTATTGAAATACAATTTTGGCGCACAGCCTACATCCTGGAACAAATGTCCGGTAGTTAAGTTATAAAAACCCATTAAAAATGTTTCGTGACTACGCCCAAATTGTTCCACATTCTTCAAGAAAAGATTATTAAATTTATCAATATCTTTTTCGGGAATGATATGACGCGCTTTTGCTTCCTGGCGCACGGCTTCCATTAAATTCGGAATCTTAATTTCATTTGGGCAACGCACAAAACAACACTGACAAGTTGCACAAAGCCAAGGCGTTTTACTTTTTAAAACCTCATCTACTTGCTCTAATTGCAAAAGACGAATCAACTGCCGCGGTTTTAAATCCATCGCAAATGCAACTGGGCAACCAGCCGAACATTTGCCGCATTGATAACAATCCGAAAGCCTAACCCCTGACTTTTCTTGCAAAGTTTGAATGATGTTTTTTTCTACGCCTTCTTTGCCTAAAGTAATTTGGCGCATAAAATCCCCTCTTTCTTCTCATCTGCTGACCCATGTATACACAATACATTCTATCTTATTCTACAATATATAACAGAAATAATCAATCGCAATTATGATAAAAAACATATCCTTTTTTATCCTTTCTTGCCAGCTAAACACCAAAATAACTAGCAATTGCCAGAGCAATTTATTATCAGGAAACATTGTTTTTAAGTGAATTGAAGCAAAATTTTTATTTATAAGACATATTTTGTCGTTTCAATTGGTATTATTTTTTCTAATTTAGCAATTTGCTTTCACTTGTTGCATATATTGTTACAAAAAGTTGCAGGGAGGAATTGAATTGAAAAGCCATATCGTTCAAAAAGGTGATACGCTTTATCTTATTGCCAAACAGCATGATATAAAACTAAAAGAATTGCTTGATGCCAATCCGCAAATTGAAGACCCCAATAAAATCGAAATTGGCATGTGTATCAATATACCGGAAGAGGAGTGTATTGTCAAAAAAGAAAAATTGGTAGAAGTGGAAAAGTTGGAAGTAGAAAATATTACTACCAAAAATGAAACAGAAAAAAAACCTATCATGGAAAAAGAGAATCAGCAAAATGGCATAGAAGTAGTTGGGTTAGATGGGCAAACAAAGAAAAAGGAAACAGCTACCCCTATTCCTAAAAGCAGAACAGAGAAAAAAGAAAGCGATAAAAATACAAATCAAGAAGCTGTCCTCCAACCTTGGAAATTACCTTGCCAAGCCAGGCCTTTTATTTATGTTATGGAAAAAGGAGACACCCTCCATCAGCTAGCAGAAAAATATCATGTTTCTTTAAAAAGACTTTTGGAATTGAATCCGCATATCAACAATCCGGAAAATATTGCTATTGGTACTAAAATTTTTGTCCCTGGATTAGGAGATACGACAAACAATCCAAAAGAACATCACAACCATAAACACAAAAAAGAGAAGCGCTATTGCCCTAATTGCGGTTGGAAATTGGAAGATTAAATCAGAAAACGGCATAAAAATTTATGCCGTTTTTTTATAGCGCAAAAAGCTTTTTTCCTTTTCTTCAGATGCAATGTGCTCTAGCAATTGGCCAAATCCATATTTTTTGCCCGGTATCAATAGAAATAACATAAGGGCAATCTATCTCATTTTCCTTTTTACTAGCTAATACAAAACCATATCCGAAAGAAAAGATTGTAGGAGCAAGAAAACCTTGCGGATTTTGCGCCAAAGGTCGCAAAACTGTTAAGGGCAAGGGCGCAGATAAATGCATCCCCGTTTCCTGTTCTAACGATGAAGAGGAAAAAGAGTATAATGCATAATACCAGTTGTCATAAAACACTTTTTGTTGTATTTTGGTTGGCATACAACTTTTACTTTGTGCCATTTTAAATTTTTCCCAATCAGCCCACGCTCTTTTTTTGGCATAATAGCCGCTATAATAAGGGAAAAAATCTTCTACGCTTTGTAAATTTTGCATAAAAGATAAAATGGTCAATGTTCTCCCCTCCAAAAAAGACCGCTGGCTGCCAGCGATCCTAATAAGAAACATTTTATAAAGAAGATACGACAGCAATTAAGTCGTCAATATTACCAAACCAAGTGGCTTTTTCATCTTTTTCGCCATCCATAAAAAAGGTAGCCATCCCAATATCATGTGCCACCAAATCCTCTTCTTTGCCATTCCCCACCATTAAGCAATCTTCCGGAACAACATCCAAAGCAGAAGCAATTTCTCGATAAAAACCAGCATGCGGCTTGGTATAATGCATAAAATCACCGCCAGAAATAAATTCAAAAGAACTTGTTTCTAATCCGGCCCAATGCAAACGATGGATGATAGCAATTTGCGGCATAATAGAATTGCTGGCAACCGCCATTTTCAACCCTTTTTCTCGCCCTAAAGCAATCAGTTCTTTTCCTCTTTCTATCGGTTGCACCAAATAGTCATATTTACCAAACTCATTGGTATAAAAAGATAGTAGACGATCATGGAACAGCTTTTCATCTAAGCCAAACATAGAAGCAAAATGGCGACAAAATACTTCCATACAAGTGTATTGCATACTAGGATGTTCTACCATAAATGCGACGGAGCGTATTAATTGCGCTAAAAACTGCTGCGGGTCCAAAATATCTTTCATATAAAGAGCCAAATCTTTAAAATACGTTTTTTCGAATAGATCCCGATCCATTTGACAAAGAGTGCCATCTAAATCTAATAATAAGGCTTTCATTCCTCTTTATCTCCTCCCTTTTCCATATCCGCCAATAAATCCGTTAAATCTTGCGGTGTAAAAACATATTTTTCACCACAAAAACGGCAAACAATTTCCACTTCTTTTTGGTCTGCTAATAAATCTTCTATTTCCTCTTTGCCCAAGCTAACCAAAACATTTTTTAATCTTTCATGCCCACAACGACATTGAAACGACAAATCATCTTGCGCCAATATCTCATAGGGTAAACCGTTTAATAAAATAGCCAATAGATTTTGCGGACTTTGCCCTTGTGCAATAAGCTGGCTGATAGGCGCCATAGAAGCAATATTTTGCTCCAAAGTCGCAATCGTTTCTTCCGTTGCGCCAGGCATAAGCTGAATCAAATAACCACCAGCAGCCTGCACTTCTCCATACTCGCCGACTAAAACGCCAAGTCCAACAGCCGCCGGCGTTTGCTCAGATTCCGTTAAATAACGCGCAATATCGTCTCCGATTTCTCCGCTTACCAGTGAAACGCTACCCGTATAAGGTTCTTTTAAGCCCAAATCCTTTGTTACTTGTAAAAAACCATCCGTGCCAACCGCTCCGCCAACATTCAATTTCCCTGGCACTCGGTCCGGTAATTCTATCTGCGGATTTTCCACATAACCACGGGCGCTATGGTTTTCTTCCGTTACCACAGTTAAACGGCCTAATGGGCCGCCGCCATTGATCGAAATTGTTAATTGTTGCCCTTCTTTTAAATTAGCCCCTAGCATTAAGGCAGCCGTTAAAAGCCTACCCAAAGCAGCAGTTGCTACCGGATAAGAATGATGCCTTTTTTGGGCTTCCGCGCATAATTCTGTTGTTTGCGCCGCAACAAAACGCAACTGACCATCAGCAGCAACTCCACGCAAACAAAAATCTTTCGTCATAAGAGATTCTCCTTAAAATTGAAAAACCAATCCATTTTCCCTGTGGATTGGTTTTTACCCATAAGAATATTATTGTTCGTCAATATTACTAACAAAGTTGTTTAAATCTGTAATTAAAGAATCCACGTCAATACCATGTGCCATTGCGCCTTCTTCAATATTTTCAAAATGCGCAGCTGCACACCCAACGCAACCCATCCCATGTTGCATAAATACAACCGCAGCTTGCGGATATTTTTCTACAACTGTCATAATAGACATATCCTTTGTAATTGTCATTATTCATCCTCCTTTGTTGCAAAAACACTATAAACTACCATAATACTATAATAGTATTAGTATACTCACAATTATCTCTTTTGTAAAGTATAACCATTTTACGTTTATTTTATCATGATAATAAAAAAAGCTGCAAGTAATACTTGCAGCTTTTAAAATGAATTTTTGGTTAAAATTAAACAATACCTTGCGCAATCATTGCATCAGCAACTTTTACAAAGCCGGCCACATTCGCCCCATTTACATAGTTAACATAACCGTCTTTTTCTTTCCCGTAGCGAACGCATTGTTCATGGATATTTTTCATAATATCTTTCAACATACCATCAACTTGTTCTGCACTCCAGGAAATATGACCGCTATTTTGGCTCATTTCCAAACCGGATACGGATACGCCGCCAGCATTGGAAGCTTTGCCAGGAGAGTACAAAATTTTCGCTTCTTTAAAGACATTATAAGCTTCTTCGGTGCAAGGCATATTAGCCGCTTCCGTTACGCACATGCAACCATTTTTAATTAATGTTTTTGCATCTTCACCATTTAATTCGTTTTGTGTAGCAGTCGGGCAAGCAATATCGCAAGGAACTTCCCAAGGTCTTCTGCCTTCTACCCATTTCACACCAAATTTATCGGCATAATCTTTAGCAGGACGACGATGTACTACCCACAAATCTTTTAAGAATGCCAATTTTTCACCGGTAATACCATCGGGATCATAAACATAACCTTTTTCATCCCCAAAGGTAACAACTTTACCACCAAGTTGGGCAACTTTTTCAATTAAGTAAGTACCAACATTACCATAGCCGGAAGCCAAAACAGTTTTGCCTTCAATGCTTTCGCCTTTGGTTTTTAACATTTCTTCGCAGAAGTAAATGGTACCATAACCGGTTGCTTCCGGACGAACCAAACTACCGCCAAAGGACAATCCTTTCCCAGTTAAAACACCGGCAAACTCGCCTTTTAGTTTTTTGTAAGCGCCAAATAAATAGCCAACTTCACGACCACCTACGCCAATATCGCCAGCAGGAATATCAATATTGTCGCCAATATATTTATATAGTTCGCTCATGAAGGCCTGGCAAAAACGCATTACTTCATTATCGGATTTCCCGCGCGGATCGAAATTGGAACCACCTTTGCCACCGCCCATCGGCAATGTGGTCAAAGAATTTTTAAAAGTTTGTTCAAAAGCTAAAAATTTCATTACACTTAAGTTAACGGAAGGAGCAAAACGCAAACCGCCTTTATAGGGCCCAATTGCACTATTCATTTGTACCCGATAGCCACGGTTGATTTGAATTTCACCTTTGTCGTCTACCCAGGGAACACGGAATTCAATAACCCGTTCCGGTTCAACCATTCTTTCCATAATTTTAGCGTCTACATATTTGGGATTTTCGTTTAAAAACGGAGCCAAGGAAATAGCTACTTCACGAACTGCTTGATGGAATTCGGTTTCGCCAGGGTTTTTTGCAATAACATCTTGCATGAAAGTGTCAACACAAAAAGACATGAACGACCACTCCTTATAAAAATAATTCGATTCTCACAAAGAAAAACAGACAATAAAAAACCTCATTGCCCGTTTTTAATTATATCATTCCTATTCTTTTTTGTATACAGTATTTCCTTCTTATGGACAAAACTATCTGAATATTATGTTTTCTTCCCCCCAAGCTCCCCTTAGGCCATGCATAAGCTTATCAACACCATTTACCCAATAAATACTAGGCAATTCCCGATAAGCGCCCTCGTCCTCAAAAAAAACAGATACCGGAATATTGCCATGGAACTGGCGTAGTTGATCTTGCAGGCGGTTCAATTCTGCTTCTCCCTTGCCTTTTTCCATACGCACATATAGTTTACGCGGCGCTTGTAGGCTATCTACAAAAATTTTCTTTTCATCTTCCTTGGCATTGACCCTACCACCGGCTATCACTACCTGACCTTCCGCTAACAAGGCCCGGTATTTTTCAAAGGCACGCGGGAACATCAAACATTTTATACTATGGGTCATATCTTCTATCGTAAACATAGCCATATTGTCGCCTTTTTTCGTTAACAAGGGCCTTACATAGGTAATTAAACCACCCATTTTCACTTCGCTATCATGATCCTTTTGGGCAATAATATCGGCAATAGGCTCTACTTTTTTCTTTCTTAAAATTTCTTCATATTCTTTTAAAGGATGACCACTAATATAAAAACCA
Source organism: uncultured Clostridia bacterium (assembly GCA_944391215.1). GTDB lineage: Bacteria > Bacillota > Dehalobacteriia > UBA4068 > CALXSR01 > CALXSR01. The sequence goes on along the minus strand of CALXSR010000047.1, from coordinate 26,903 downwards.
ATCATATCTTTTTCCAATGCCAGCAATTGCTGATCCGGAAATTCTTCCATATCAGGAATTTCAAGTTCCGCAGCATGATCCTGCCCCATATCCAAGCCAAAATCAAAAAGAGACATTTGCATATCGTCCCGATCCTGATTAATACGACGGCCTATTTCTAAAGCCTTTTCCATTACCGCCAACATTTGAGATCTTTTATACCCCATACAATCCATGGCGCCGCAGGAAATTAGGCTTTCTAACATTTTGCGGTTGACCAACTGTCGACCACAAAAGTCTACTAAAGTCGTATAAGGACCATTTTCTTCTCTCTCCTGGATAATTGCCCCAATGGCTTCTTTGCCAACATTTTTTACCGCTGCTAAACCAAAGCGAATATTACAGCCCGCAACCGTAAAACCATCGCGACTTTCATTGATATCGGGCGGTAAAATTTGAATACCGCAATGTCGGCATTCTTCAATCAACTCCGCTACCCGATCCATATCGCCCATATTATTGGTCAACATAGCCGCCATATACTCAACTGGATAATTTGCCTTTAACCAGGCAGTTTGATAGGTAACCACAGCGTATGCCGCCGAATGACTTTTATTAAAACCGTATCCGGCAAAATATTCCATCAAAGCAAAGACATCACTGGCAACTTTTTCGCTAATTCCTTTAGCTTTTGCGCCCTCTAAAAATTTAGCTTTCATCCCTAACAAAACTTGCGGTTTCTTTTTTCCCATAGCACGCCGTAACAAATCCGCTTCCCCTAACGTAAAACCGGCCATAGCGCTAGCGATTTGCATCACTTGTTCTTGATATAATATGACGCCATAGGTTTCTTTCAAAATGGGTTCCAATAAAGGATGCGGATAGGTTACTTTGGTTGTGCCATGTTTGCGGTTAATAAAATCTTCTACCATACCGCTACCCAAAGGACCTGGCCGATATAAGGCAACCAAAGCAATAATATCTTCAATGCGTTCCGCCTTTAAGTTCCGTAAAATATTACGCATCCCATCGCTTTCTAACTGGAATACACCACCGGAATCACCTTTGGCTAACATTTCATATGTCTTTTTATCATCCATTGGAATATTACGAATGTCAATTTCCAATCCTTGATTATGCTTAATATTTTCTACCGCATCGGCAATAATAGTCAAGTTGCGCAAACCCAACAAGTCCATTTTCAAAAGGCCCCACTCTTCCACTTGCTCCTTAGCAAATTGACTGGTAACAAATCCATCTGCTGTTTTTTGCACCGGCACATATTCCATCACATCTTTTTGGGCAATTACCACCCCAGCCGCATGGGTTGAAGCATGGCGCGGAATTCCTTCTAATTGCATGGCAATTTCAATTACTTCATTCACCAAAGGATTCGAATCTTTTAGTTCACGCAATTCTTGACTTTTTTCCAATGCTTTTTGTAAAGTAATCCCTAATTCAGCCGGAATTAATTTTGCTAATTGATTGGCTTCATCAAAAGGCATATCTAAAACACGCGCCACATCTTTTACTGCAGCCTTTGCTTGCATGGTTCCAAACGTAATAATTTGGCAAACCCGCGAAGAGCCATATCGTTCTACCAAATATTCAATCACTTCACCGCGTCGATTAAAACAAAAATCTGTATCAATATCAGGCGGACTTACCCGTTCCGGATTTAAAAAACGTTCAAAAATCAAATGATAACGGATTGGATCAATATCCGTAATCCCTAAAGCATAAGCCACAATAGAACCCGCTCCAGAACCACGACCTGGGCCTACAGGAATGCCTTTGGTGCGTGCAAAGTTGATCATATCCCATACAATTAAAAAGTAGCCCGGAAAATCCATTTTTTCAATAATACCTAACTCATATTCCAGTCTCTCCCTTAATTCCGGCGTAATTTCTGGGTAACGGCGATGCATGCCATCTTCACATAATTTACGTAAGTAGGAAGGAATGGTATATCCTTCCGGCACCTGGAAAATAGGCAAATATAACTTACCAAAAGTAAACTCTAAATTGCAACGCTCAGCGATTTTCAAAGTATTGGACATCGCTTCTGGATATTCCCCAAATAAAAGCGCCATTTCTTCTTCGCTTTTTAAATAAAATTCATCGCTAGCGAAGGACATCCTATCCTCATCCGCTCTTTTGCGACCAGTTTGTACACAAAGCAAAATATCATGCGCTTTAGCGTCCTGTTTGCGTACATAGTGAATATCATTGGTGCATACCAATGGGATATCCAATTCCTTGGCAATCTGAATAATGGCACGATTACTTTTTTTCTCCTCTTCCATACCATGATCCTGGATTTCTAAAAAAAAGTTATCCGCACCAAAAATATCCCGATATTCCTTGGTTAACCGATACGCCTCTTCTATTTGATTGGCCAAAATGGCTTGTGGAATCTCGCCGGCAATACAAGCCGATAAACAAATAATCCCTTTGCTATATTGACGCAATAATTCCTTGTCCACACGCGGTTTATAATAAAATCCATCCAAATAAGCATAAGAAACTAATTTGCATAAATTATGATAACCTTCCATATTTTCTGCCAGTAAAACCAAGTGGTAAGCGCTATCGTCCTTACGCGGTTCCCGGTCAAAACGAGTACGTGGCGCCACATAAACTTCGCAACCAATAATGGGTTTAATGCCTTCTTTTAAACACCCTTTATAAAAGTCGGTTACCCCATACATTACCCCATGATCCGTAATCGCCAAGGCAGGCATATTCATCGACTTAGCGGCAGCAATCAAATCTTTTACCCTTGCGGCCCCATCTAGTAAGCTGTATTCAGTATGATTATGTAAATGTACAAAATCCATTTTCATTCCTCCTACGGACTAAAAAAGCAAATCCTTTTCTGCATAACTAAAGTAGCGATTCCCACAAATAATAATATGATCCAGAACATGCACAGAAATCCCATTTAAAACATCGCGCAGTTGTCTAGTAATACTCATATCACTATGAGAAGGGGCAGTACCAAAACCAGGATGATTATGCGCTAAAATGACATTTACCGCCTGATAACGCAAAGCCAAATCAACCGCTTTTCGCGGATAAACGGGAACTTCCGTTAAAGTTCCGCGGCTTACCAAAGCAGCATGATTAACTTTATTTTGCGCATTTAAACAAATCAAATAGAAAAGCTCTTCAGTATGACCAATAAAAAGAGAACGACAATAAGCCACCATCGAATCCGTGTCATATAACGGGACCTTCTCTCGATAGCGGCTTTGTTCATAATAGCGGGCTAAAGAAGGAATCGCATGCAATAAAACAGCTGAATTAAAAGTTAAACCATTTTTTTGCAGCTCTTCGATTGGGGCTTCTAATACATTCGCTAGCGTACCATAATAGTCTAGCAAATCATGTGCAGTAGGATTGGTATCAATCCTGGGGATGGTATGATAAAGCAAAAACTCCAACACTTCATGTTCCGCAAAGGAATCAAAACCATTTTCCCTGGCAAAACGGGTTCGTACACGCAAACGATGTTTTGCATGTGGATTATCAGCAGCTTTTACCTTCTTGGCTTTTTGCTCAGTCATCACCATTACCCTTTCCTTCTTTATGCAATTATTATTCTCTTTTTCTTTTATTTTCCCTTTTCTTCCTGTTCTCCGTCATCTTCCGGCACATTCCCTAAAAATCGCTCTAAAGCCTCCGGCAGCTTATTTTCATTGATAATAAAATAGCTGACACCATTGATTGTCTGCGGCACTCCTGGAATGGTTTCCATTGTTACATCCTCGGCACGAATGCCTAAAAAGGTGGTACCAATTTTTACAATTTGCCCTTTGCTGAAATCTGTTTGGATAATATCATCCATTTGCGCCAAAATTTGCGGTAATTTTGCCCAGTTTTCCGGTTTTTTCATTTCATTGGCCAATGCCAACAAAAACTTTTGCTGCCTTTTTACTCGGTTTAAATCGGCCAAGGCATCATGCCGAAAACGTACATAATCCAAAGCGTTTTTCCCATCTAAAACTTGTAAACCGGGTTCTAAATCGATATCGCTATTATAGGTGTGGTATTTCATCCTTTTTTCCACATCAATTTCCACACCGCCAATAATATCCACTACTTTGGCAAAACCTTCAAAGGTGGTAAACATATAATAATCCACCGGAATTCCTAATATTCCTTCCACCGTCTGTTTGGTTAAATCCGCTCCACCATAACCAAAAGCAGCATTAATCCTCGTTTTGTTTTTGCGCCCAGGAATGCTTACCCGGCTATCGCGCGGGATAGACATCAAATGCACTTTTTTTTCTTTTAAATCCAAACAGGCCAGCATAATCGTATCCGTTCGACTACCGGAATTCTCAGATTCCGCACTATCGCTACCTAAAATAAGTACTGTAATTTTATCTTGCAAAAGTTCTTTTTGTTCTGCTGTTCTTCTTGGTTCTAATGGAGCAAAAAAGAAATGCCACCAAACCAAAAGGAGCAAAAGAATGCCTAAAAAAACAAGCCATTTCCGCATTTTTTTCTTTTTCGCTTTTTTTGTTACCATAACAAATCGCAAACCGCCTTTCGTCAAATAAAAAGGAAGCGCACCTGGCGCTTCCTCCTCGGTTCATCTTAGAGAATATTATAGATGATAATTGGGAGCCTCTTTGGTGATCTGTACATCATGCGGATGGCTTTCTGTTAAACCAGCAGTTGTAATCCGCACAAATTGTCCTTTTTCTTTCAAAGAAGGAATATCCGCTGTCCCACAATATCCCATACCGGATTTCAAACCGCCAATCAATTGAAATACTGTATCCGCCAAAGGCCCTTTATAAGGAACACGACCTTCAATCCCCTCCGGAACAAATTTTACAGCATCTTCTTGGAAATAGCGGTCTTTACTGCCTTCTTTCATGGCTGCCAAAGAACCCATACCACGATAAACTTTAAAACTGCGTCCTTGATAAATTTCAATATCCCCAGGGCTTTCTTCCGTACCGGCAAACAAACTACCAATCATGACCACATCTGCTCCGGCAGCAATAGCTTTCGTCACATCGCCAGAATATTTAATTCCGCCATCCCCAATAACCGGGATACCATATTCCATAGCAGCCCGAGAAGCTTCATAAATCGCCGTAATTTGCGGCATACCAATACCGGCAATTACCCGCGTAGTACAAATAGAACCCGGCCCTACTCCAACTTTTACAGCATCGGCTCCTGCTAAAATCAGCGCCTTTGCCGCTTCTCCAGTAGCGATATTACCAGCAATCACATCAGTTCCTGGAAAATGTTTTTTCAACTCTTTTAACACATTAATTACATTCATAGAGTGGCCATGCGCCGTATCTAATACCAAAGCATCCGCCCCGGCATGAATTAAAGCCTGCGCTCTTTCCATGGTATCAGAAGCAATGCCAACCGCAGCAGCTACCCGCAGCCTACCTCTAGTATCTTTACAAGACTGTGGATACTGACGCGTTTTTTCAATATCTTTAATTGTAATCAAGCCACGCAAATTAAAGTTTTCATCTACCAAAGGTAATTTCTCTACCCGATGATGACGTAAAATGTTCTGCGCTTGTTCCAAGGTTGTCCCAACCGGAGCTGTAATTAAATTTTCCTTGGTCATAGCATCCTCAATTTTTTTAGCATGATTCTTTTCAAAACGCAAATCGCGATTGGTTAATATCCCAACCAATTTGCCATTTACCGTAATGGGAACGCCAGATATATGGTAATGTTCCATAATTTCTAAAGCATCGCCAATCGTCTTATCGGGCGTTAAATAGACCGGATCAACGATTACCCCATTCTCTGATCGTTTCACCCGGTCTACTTCTAAAGCTTGCTGCTCAATACTCATATTTTTATGGATAACACCAATGCCACCTTCTCTCGCCATGGCAATTGCCATACGGGCATCTGTTACCGTATCCATCCCTGCACTCATAATAGGAATGTTTAAATCGATATTCTTGGTCAATTTCGTATTAACCTGAACATCCTTCGGCACAATATTAGATTCCCCAGGAACCAACAAAACATCATCAAAAGTAAGCCCTTCCCGGCCAAACTTATCAATCATTTCCGCGCCCTCTCCCTTCTCACTTGTTTTAAAATCTAAATTTAAATTATTATATCACAACAATAAAGGTTGGGCTACATAAATTTATGTTTTTACCAATGCTTTTTTATTTTTCTTTGCCAATATGATGATCAGCACACGCTAAATGATTTTGCCATATTTTTTTAGCATAATTATGGTTGGCAATCCGTAATTTTTTATTCTCCGCTTGTAAACGAGCAATCGTTGCATTTTTTTCTTCTTGTTCCTTTTTTAGCATATCCATTAAAACACGTCGAGATAAGCGCAAAGCAACCAATTTTGCCTCCATCTCCTGAATTCTTTCCGCATAATCGCTATCTGATATTATATTGTGCACAAAATCACCTCAAAGAGCAGTTTTTATTATTATATTCGAATTCTTCATTTTTAGTCTGTTGCTCTTTTTGCTTGTAATTGTAACACTTCTTTTTCCGATATGGTACAGCAACCCAAGTGACTAGCATGAAAATCAGAACCACCAGTTACCGCCAAATGATGCTGTTTTGCTAATTTTTGATATCGCTTTTTATCAACGGCCTTATGATCCGGATGATTGACTTCAATCCCATCAAAATTCAATTCCAATAAAGCCGGCAAAAGGCTCTGATCCACAATTAAACCAGGATGCGCTAAAACGGCCACCCCATGACAGCGATGAATGGTAGCAATGGCTTCTAGTGCTGATATTTTATAGCGCTCCACATAACCCACACAATTTTTCCCTAAATATTTGTCAAAAGCTTCTTTGATACTGTCGACATAACCTTTTTCTACCATGGCCATTGCTACATGCGGCCGGCCCACGGAACCAGCAATAGAGTACTTGAAAACATCTTCCACCTGCAAACAGAAGCCATAATCATTCAATTTTTGTATTATTTGCCGCATGCGCTGCTGCCTTTTTTGTTGCAAAAATAAAAGTTTTTCTTCCAACCATTTTAAATCAAAATCCATAAAATAGCCTAAGATATGGATATCTCTTCCCGCAAACTCTGTGCTTAATTCTACACCAGGGAAAATTTGTAAATTGCATAACAGACCCTCTTGCAGCGCATCTGGAATTCCTTCTATGGTATCATGATCCGTAATGGCAATACCTGCCAACCCCAAAGCGTTTGCCGCTCTTACCACCTGGCGCGGCGGTAAAGAACCATCCGAAGCTGTCGTATGAATATGCAAATCAAAACATGCCATTTTTTACTCCTTATAATAGGTGCTTTCCTTTTTCATTCCACAACACGGTAATATTTCCTTCCAATAATGGCGGAAATTATTTCCCATAATGGCAGCCACCTGGTCTGCAGAATAACCAAGTTTAAATAAAGCGTCCCTTATTTTCGGTAAATCCTGCACTCCTTTTACGCCTGCCGGCAAAGTATCGATACCATCAAAATCAGAACCAATACCCACATGTTCATGCCCAATTAAAGAAACCACGTGATCAATATGACGCACAATATCGTTAATATCCGCGCCATCCTTTGTCAAAAAAGGAGGATAAAAAGCAATGCCAATCATCCCGTTTCTCTCCCCAATTGCTTTTATCTGCTGATCCGTCAAATTTCTAGGATGCGCATATAAAGTATAACAAGCAGCATGCGAAACCAAAGGCGGCCTTTGTGCCATTTCCAAAACCTGAAAAAAGGCTTGCCGACAAATATGCGCCAAATCAACCGCCATTCCCAATTGTTCCGCTCTTTTCACAACAGTGCATCCAAATTGAGTTAAAGGGGCTTCTTCCTGGGCTCCGCCAGCTAAATCATTGGCATAGTTCCAGGTAAGACCAATACTACGTACGCCTAAAGCAAAAAAATCTTCTAGCCTTGCAATAGAATGCCCCAAAGCTTCGCCGCCTTCTAATGAGATCATAATACCTGCCTTTTTTTTACGAGGTTCCATCAACCAATCTTCACGCCATAAATAACAATCCACTAAATTCGTATTCATTGCCAAAGCTTCATGCATTTTTGTTGCCATACGCATAGCGGTAGCCGGCGCCTGCCACGGTTTCTTTTCATGAATATTAGGATAAATTGCCAAAATAGCCACGCCCGGCAGTTGTGCTAAGCGGCAAAAGTCAAGCATACTTTGGCCTTTGGAATTTCTAATTTTAGCAGGCTCAACGATACCAATCGTATCACAATGCGCGTCAAAATAAAACATTCTACCCCCTCCTTTACAAAAAAAAAGCCTACAATTGTAGGCTTTTTTCTTATCTTGGTTCCACAATTAATTTCATAGCCGTTCTTTGTTCTCCCTCTATCACAATATCCGTAAAAGCGGGAATACAAATTAAGTCTGTTCCAGAAGGCGCTACAAAACCACGAGCAATGGCAACTGCTTTTACCGCCTGGTTAATGGCGCCCGCCCCTACCGCTTGCATTTCCGCAAAACCTTTTTCTCTTGAAACTCCTGCTAAGGCGCCGGCTACAGAATTTGGATTTGATTTAGCCGAAACTTTTAATACTTCCATCATAAAACCTCCTTAATTTTGGCGCAATCGCTAAACTACTAGCATTTATATTCCGATTACGGCAAAATATCTCTCTGGAAATATTAAAATGAAGGTTCTACAAAATGAATTCTTTCTATTTTTTCGGCGCAGCCATTTTCATCCAGCTCTAATAAAACGGCATTAAATGCAATATTTCCCCTCGCTAGCTCAAAGCGCTGTGGTAAAGCAGTAGTAAATTTTTTAATGATGATATCCTTATCCATTCCTAAAACAGAATCCATGGGCCCCGTCATACCCACATCCGTTATATAAGCCGTTTTTTGTGGCAAAATACGAAAATCTGCCGTAGGCACATGCGTATGCGTTCCCAACACGGCACTAACCCTGCCGTCTAAATACCAACCCATGGCAATTTTTTCCGATGTTGCTTCCGCGTGAAAATCCACAATAATAAAAGAGGTTTCTTTTTCTAACGCCGGTAAAATTCTTTTTACACAGGAAAAAGGACTTTCCACCGGATTCATATATATTTGGCCTAGTAAATTTAAAACAGCAATTTTTTGTCCATTCGGTAAAGTAAAAATTTGATAACCCCGTCCCGGCGTTCCTTCCACATAATTAGCAGGACGAATCAGGGCATTTTCCCCATCAATAAAATGGAAAATATCTTTATTATCCCAGGTGTGATTACCCATTGTCATAGCATCGATACCCATTTGATATAAGTCATCGAATATCTTTTTGGTTAATCCCACACCGCCAGCGGAATTTTCCGCATTCGCAATTGTAAAATCCACCTTATAACGATCCAATAAATTTGCTAAATGCCTCTCTAAAACTATTCTACTCGGCTTACCAACCAAATCGCCAATAAATAAAACGCGCAAATGCACACCTCTTTTCCTTATTTACTAAATACCATAACACGCCCTTCTTCACGAAAAGCAATTACTTTTTTATCAAAATTTTCGGCTTTCATATCATCTAAAGCATAACCAATAATTTCTTCTTGCAGATAGGAAGATTCTTCCCACTTTTCATTGCTATCCGCGGGTAATAATTCCGGAATATATTCTTTAATCAGGCAGTTCATGAAATTTAATTCATCTAAAGTAAATTCTGTCAAATCCCGTATTACTATTAAATAGCTAAATTGCAGTACATTCTTCCAGTAAATATCCAAATAAGAAAAGGCACTATTTTTTTCCATTGTATGATAAATACGAATTGCTTTGCGCAATTTTTGGCTTAGTTCTTCTTCTTTTTGCTTTGAATAGGCACCTTTTATAATATAGGTAAACTGTATTTGCCTTTTCTGGGGATCAAAATTTAAAGTAGCAATTTCCGGATGCCGTATTAAAATCGAAATTAAAAAAGTCATGGTATCACCTAATATTTGCTGCTGGTTTTGTGTCATAATAGCCTCACCTTCTTTAAAACCATATTTTACGGCTTTGTTCTATTGTAACATAAAATAACTTGTAAAGATGAAAAACAAAGCGAAAAAAAGAGCTTCCGAAAAAATCGGAAGCTTTTTTCTGGCTATGTTTTTACCTATTTGGCATAATCAACAGCTCTTGTTTCCCGAATCACAACCACCTTGATTTGGCCAGGGTATTCTAATTCGGCTTCAATCCGTTTTACAATATCTCTTGCCAAAACAACCGCTTGCGCATCATCAATTTTATCAGGCTTAATCATAATACGTACTTCACGACCAGCTTGGATTGCAAAAGATTTTTCCACCCCTTCAAAGGATGTCGCAATTTCTTCTAATTTTTCTAGTCTCTTAATATAAAATTCTAATGTTTCCCGTCTAGCGCCAGGACGAGCCGCCGAAATCGCATCTGCCGCTTGTACTAAAGCAGCTTCAATCGTTTGCGGTTCCACATCGCCATGGTGAGCAGCAATGGCATTCACCACCTCAGGAGATTCTTTGAATTTCTTCGCCAAATCGGCGCCCAACATCGCATGAGAACCTTCCACCTCGTGGTCAATTGCCTTCCCTAAATCATGCAATAAACCAGCTCTTTTAGCCAAAGGCACATCGGCATTTAATTCAGCAGCCATAATACCAGCTAAGTAAGAAACTTCTGTAGCATGCTTCAAAACATTTTGTCCATAGCTGGTACGGAATTTTAAGCGGCCCAAATATCGGATAAGTTCCGGATGCAAACCCAAAACACCGGTATCAAACGTAGCTTGTTCCCCGGCTTCCCGAATTCTTTGATCTACTTCTTTTTTCGATTTTTCCACCATCTCTTCTACACGAGCCGGGTGAATCCGTCCATCTTGGATTAATTTTTCTAATGCTACCCTGGCAATTTCTCTTCTTACCGGATCAAATCCAGAAAGAATAACTGCTTCGGGCGTATCGTCAATAATTAAATCTACCCCAGTCAGCGTTTCCAAAGTGCGGATATTACGACCTTCCCGTCCAATAATACGACCTTTCATTTCTTCATTCGGTAAATTTACAACAGATACCGTAGTTTCCACCACCTGATCCGCTGCCACTCGTTGAATAGCGGTAGTAATAATTTCGCGGGCTTTCTTTTCGCCTTCTTCTTTTGCCTGTGTTTCAATATCTTTTACCATAATTGCGGCTTCATGTTTTACTTCTTCTTCAATACTAGACAAAAGAATATCCTTCGCTTCTTGTAAGCTCAAACCGGAAATTCGTTCTAATTCTTGCAATTTCTTTTCTTGCAATTCTTCCAGCTTTATTTTTTTATCATCCAGTTCCTGTTCTTTGCGCTCCAAAGCTTCTTCTTTATGCTCTAAAGAATCCATTTTCTTATCTAAATTTTCTTCTTTTTGTTGGATTCTTCTTTCTTGCCTTGTTATCTCATTGCGTCTTTCTTTATTTTCCCGATCTGCTTCTGTACGCGTTTTAAAAATTTCTTCTTTTGCTTCTAAAAGAGCTTCTTTCTTTTTGTTCTCCGCTTCTTTTTTGGCATCTAATAAAATTTTCTTCGCTTCTTCTTCCGCAGAATTAATTTTTGCTTCTGCTAATTGCCGACGCACTAAATAACCAATACATAATCCAATCAATAAAGCAATCAATCCAATAATAAAATACTGCAATCATTTCACCTCCTACATTTAGAATGTTTTTATACACTTTTCAACAAAAAAAATCGAGCCGGAACCCGATTTTTAGAATACATTATTGTGATTGTAAAAGGGCACAAAAAAGAAACGCCCAGTACCCTGTATATTAACTTTATTAAAAAATATACATAATCTCACAACAAACCACTTTATCTATGGAAAACCTCAACAGGCCGTATTCTAAAAATATAGTCCCACTATTTTTCATTATAAAAATATTATTTATAATTGTCAAGTTCTTCAGCATACAACCTGTTATAAACGGCTTCCACAACATGAAAGTGAAACCCTTTGCTTAAAAAAAAGCGAAAAATTTTATCTTTTACTTTTTGTTTTTCGGCGAATCGTTCTTCCCAAGAATCTCCATCACTGCAATTTGACACAATTAAGGGCCAAAACTTTTTACGCATTGCCTTTTCTACGACGGCCCGCTCTTTCTCTACGCTATAACCAATCAGCAGCTTTTCTTCAATAATGTCATAGGCAATCCTTTTTTCTAAAAGTTCTTGTTTTACCATTTTAGGACCACGCAAAGTACCATTTTGCCTCGCGATAATCCAATTTTCTGCAAAGACGGCATCATTAATTAATTTTTTATTTTGGCAATAAGCAAGCGCTTGTGCGCTGATTTCTTCAGAAAATCCTTTCTTTTTCAGCGCACATTGCATCTCATAATTCGTTCGAGATCGAAAACTTAAATAATAAAAACAATATTGCAACGCTTTTGCCAATTCTTTCTCCATTTTGCAACCTACCCTAAGTTTATTTCACGCTATTTTCTTCTTTTTGCGCTAAATATTTTTCTGCGGCGTATGCCGCAATCGCTCCATCATTCGCAGCAGTAATCACTTGCCTTAAATACTTTTCCCGTAAATCCCCGGCGGCAAAAACACCATCAATATTGGTAGCCATTTTTTCATCTGTAATAATATAATTTTGTTCATTATGATCCAGTTGATCAACAAACAATTCTGTTCTTGGTAACATCCCAACAAAGAAAAAGACACCATCGCAAGTAATTTCACTGATTTCTCCCGTTGCAGTGTTTTGTACAAGTAAAGAAGTCACAACTTGATCCCCTTTTACTTCCACCGGGACAGATTCCCATACCCATTTAATTTTTGGATTTGCATAAGCGCTCTCCACGCTTCTTTTATTGGCCCGCAACTGCTTATAGGGGCGGCGCACAATAATTGTTACCTCTTGCGCAAACTTGGTTAAATACTGCGCTTCATCGATAGCCGTATCTCCATTGCCAATGACAGTTACTTTTAAATCCTTAAAAAAAGCGGCGTCGCATGTAGCGCAATAAGAAACGCCGCGGCCACGAAATTCCTTTTCCCCAGGAATTCCTAAAATACGCGGCTCACTGCCATTGGCTAAAATAATGCTTTTTGCCTGATAGACCGTACCAGTCATACCTTTTACTTCCTTAATATCCCCTTTTAGGCGATATTCTAAAACATCATCATATAAAATTTCGGCGTCAAACGCTTGGGCTTGGGCTAACCATTTTTGCATGATATCCGGACCAGTAAATCCTTTGCCAAATCCCGGATAATTTTCCAATTCATTCGTTGTAGCAGCCTGACCACCAGGCATACCCTTTTCAATCACAGCTGTTTTTAACTTTCCACGACCGCCATAAATAGCGGCTGCCAAACCAGCCGGACCACCGCCAATAATCAATAAATCATATATCGTCATTTTTAACCTCCCTTTCCCTGTATAGTATGCAACGAAGGCGCAGTTTTACCCGCGCCTATTTTTTATTCCGTTTCAGTTTCCGTTTCTTCCATTATTCCCACATTTAAATCATCTAAGGTATCCGCGGCAGCACGAATTTTTTCTTCAATTTCTTGTGCTACCTCAGGGTGTGTTGCTAAATACTCTTTTGCATTTTCCCGTCCCTGACCGATTCTTTCTTCTTGATAAGAATACCAAGAACCAGCTTTATTCAATATTTTCATTTCCGCAGCAATATCAACAATATTTCCTTCTTTGGAAATGCCTTTCCCATACATAATATCAAATTCAGCCTGTTTAAATGGTGGAGCTACTTTATTTTTCACCACTTTTACCCGGGTTCTGGTGCCAATGATATCGGTTCCTTGCTTAATGGTATCCGCTTTGCGAATATCCATGCGGACAGAAGCATAGAACTTTAAAGCACGACCTCCCGGCGTCGTCTCTGGACTACCGTACATAACGCCTACTTTTTCTCTAATTTGGTTAATAAACATCACGCAAGTGTTTGATTTGCTGATAAAACCAGTTAATTTTCTTAGTGCTTGCGACATTAAACGGGCTTGTAACCCTACATGCGCATCACCCATTTCTCCTTCTAATTCTAAACGGGGAACCAAAGCAGCTACAGAGTCAATTACCACAATATCAATCGCATTACTTCTTACCAGCGCCTCACAAATTTCTAAAGCTTGTTCACCAGTATCGGGCTGAGAAATTAGTAAATTATTGATATCAACCCCCAAATTTTTGGCATACACTGCGTCTAACGCATGTTCCGCATCAATAAACGCCGCTGTGCCGCCTTTTTTTTGCGCTTCAGCAACACAATGTAAAGCTACTGTGGTTTTCCCAGAAGATTCCGGCCCATAAATTTCAACCACACGGCCTTTCGGCACACCACCAACACCTAAGGCAATATCCAAAGCAAGGGAACCAGTTGAAATCACATCCACATTCATTTTTAAGGGAGCGTCCCCATACCGCATAATAGAACCTTTGCCGAACTGCCTCTCTATTTGCCCTAAAGCCGCTTCTAGCGCCTGTATCTTATCTGACACCTCGCTACCTCCTCTCATAAACCGAACGTATGTTTGCTTTTATTATACCTTTTTTTGTTTCTAATGACAAGCTTTTTTACTCTTCTTCCATATAATCCTTAGCCAGCTGCCAGTAGTCTTCGGCATGTTTTTTTAATTCCGCCATTTTTTCCGCAGACAACTCTTTTACAACTTTACCCGGCATACCAACTACTTGGCTATACGGAGGTATTATTTTTCCTGGTGGGATTAAGCAACCAGCGCCAATAATACACCCCTCACCGATTTGCGCGCCATCTAAAATAGTTGCATTCATACCAATTAGGCAACAATTACCAATCGTGCAACCATGAACAATAGCCCCATGGCCAATGGTAACGTACTCGCCAATATGTACCGGTAAATCGGCTTCCACGTGGATCACACAATTATCTTGCACATTTGCATATTTCCCAATTTGAATCTCATTTTCATCGCCCCGAATAACGGCGCCATGCCAGATACTTACAAATTCCGCTACTTCCACTCGCCCCAACACATCCGCCGAGGGAGCAACAAAACTTTCTTTTGCCAAATGCGGTCTTTTTCCTTTAAAACTTGCAATCGCCATACTATCACATCCTTTTAATAATCGCGTTCACCAATCACATGCGCTAAGCGCAGTAGGGAACGTTTAACGGGTAAATCCGGCAATTTATTTAATTGCTTAATAGAGCATTCGGTATAATGGTCTATCCATCCTTCTGCATATTCGATCGCCCCGCAACTTTTCACAATCTGCAAAATACGATCAATCTGTTTGGGGCTTTTTTCGCGTACTGTTAACAACGCTTGCAACTCCATCCTTTCCGGTGCATTGCGCAAAGCATAAATTACCGGTAAAGTAAACACACCCTGACGAATATCGCCAGCAACTGGTTTTCCTAATATTTTTTCATCTGCAGTAATGTCTAATAAATCATCTTTAATTTGGAAAGCCATCCCGCAGAAAAAACCGAAATGAAATAAAATTGTCGCTTCTCTAGGGGCATCTGCCGCTTTCGCTCCTAATTGTACCGAAGTTGCCAATAACAAAGCTGTTTTTCTTTTAATCCGATAAAAATAATCTCGTAAAGATTGATCCACCTGGAATAACGTTCTTTGTTGCTGCATTTCTCCATTACACATTTCTATAATAGTATGCGTTAAAACTTTTTGCATTTCTGCGTCGTCATAAAAAGCGGATATTTTTAAACCCAACCCAACTAAATAATCCCCAGTATGCACAGCCGTTTTATTTCCCTTTATACTAGATAACGTTGGCTCCCCGCGGCGCAACTGCGCCTCGTCCATAACATCATCATGCGTTAAACTAGACATATGAATAAATTCCAATGCTGCTGCCAAAGGCAATATCTTGTCCAAATCATAATTACCAAATTTAGCCCCTAAAAAACAAAAGGCAGGGCGAATCCTTTTGCCGCCGGCAGCAATCAGGTAGCGAATATCTTCGGCAATTTCCGGATTACAATCTTCCAGTTGCCGATAAAAATAGGTTTCCAAAGCGGAAAGCTCGGTTTCCAATTCACGCAAAATTTGTTTAAAAGCCAAAAAATCACCTGCTTTTATTGTGACATAAATAAATTTATAGAAAAAAACCGCTTCCGATGGGAAGCGGAAATTTAAAGAGCCAAATCTTTGGGAATTACCGCAAGAAAGGAGCTATAATCTTTCTTATCTAAAATTTTATTTAAAAAATAAGATAATGTCAACCATTCTTCTTTACCGGACAACTGCTTTAAATAATAGTTTGCCCGAATTTCTTGTTTATCTTGCACACTGGCAACATAATATTTTTTTTGTCCCAATAAGATTCCCAAGGACATCGCAATATTTTTATAGGCGCCGAGAAAACGGGTATTTAATTTAGCCAATTCCCCAGCGCAACCAGCAGCAGTAGCAAATAAGTTGCCATATTCTTTTTCTAAAAAAGCGACGCCTTCTTTTATGGCGTTTGCCCCGCCGGCAAAATATTTTTGCCGCTGCAGCGCGCCTTCATTCACGGAACAAATTGCTTCTGCAATTGTTTTATTAAACTCGCTTAAGCCAGCCTCATATAATCTCTGATAGAAAAGAGCATACAACAAATCGCCACTTAAAATAGGGAAAGCGCTTTCTTTGCCTTTTGCTTGCGGCAAAATAGCGCAATGCACTCCATGCGCCAAATAAAATTGTTGAAACACGGTCGCTAACTGTTTTTGCTTTTCCTTATCGCTTCCAGTAATATAAGCAGGTAATAAGACAATTGCCGGTAAAATGTTTCTCTCTAGCCATTGCATAGAAACATTTTTTTCTTGCAGCAAAGGATTTAGAGCGGCAATTCCATCAAACAACCCATTATCCTGCGGAAAAGCTTTTTTATTTATTTCATCTAATTCCTGCCAGAAAATCTCTTGCATATGGCCTCCCTGTTAAAGTAACATTTTGTCGAATTTTCACAAATTACCCTATTCTATTATACCCTTTTATTGCATCAAATCAACTGCATTATTTTTCTAAACCTCGTTATAACATATTATTTTAAACATCAAATATGCTTAATTGACTATCCGCCGCCAAAGATTGGTACCAACTTTGGGTCTGCCACATAGAAAGGATTTCAGCGGGCGGCTGTATCCGCATGATCAATTCTTCTTGACTATAAAAGGGTCCGTTTTCTCTCGCTTCTGCTATTTTTTGCGCCCAAATAGCATCTACGGCTGGTAAATCTTCCAATGGCGGCAAAATTCCATTTTCGATAACAAGATACTTCCCATATTGCGATTGATTGATATCGGCAGCCAACATGGCGATATTTTTTTGTTGTATTTTTTGTAAAATCAATTCGACTTGTTTTTTATCAGAAAGCAGATTCAAAACCTCACAATAATAAAAAGCAGTATCCTTTTCCTCGTAATAATGTAAAATACTCTCAGTAGTATAATTTTCATTCCATCCATTACGCTCCACCAGTTTTTGCAAAAAAGCCAAATCCTCATTCCAAAAAAAGGTAAAATGCGGATAATATTGTGCCAAATATTCAGTTGTATCATGGCAAGTAAGCCTACCGTCCGTCAGTTTTTGCTTCGGCAATTTTTCTCCTTCTGCGGAAGGAAACACAAACCATGTCAGATGGGCAGCATCCAAACCCAAAGAAACAGCTTGACTTCGATAACGCAGCCAAGCTATTTTCTTTTCATCAATATTTTTCCCCTCCTGAGCAAAATACGCTTGCGCCAAAGATTGCGCCGCGGCAGGCCCTAAAAGTTTTTGCGCACAAGCCGGGATTATCACAGCTTGTTCCAAAACATCGCATAAAAAAGACAAAAAGCACTCCCTTTTTTCTTCCGGTAATACAACAACAACGCTTCTACTATTTTTTTGTTTTTGTGGTTGTAAATAAAACCGGGTCGGATCAAAAGACTGTAAGCCTAATAAATAAGGAATCAGTCCGTATTCATGATCTAAAGTAAAGGACAGCTTATGGATTTGCTTCACTTTGGCAAAGGCTTCAAAAATTCCTAAAAGTCCTGTTTCCCTTAAGGATTGCCATTCTTTTTGTAAACATACTTCCAATTCTTCCTCAAAGCAATCGCCCCAAATGGATTGTGCTTTTTGCTGATAGGATAGAAAATCGCCTCCTGCTACCACGCTCTCTGTCTGCGGCATCGTTATAGCAGAAATTTGCGTCAATAACTTTTGCCCATTTTTTACAGTCAAGTCCAGGGCAGTATCCTCATCCAAATAATAAAGTTTTTGCAATATTTCCTTTGTAGTAGCAAAATAATGGAGTTCCGGAGCGGGTATTTTTTGCATCCCAGCGCCTAATAACTGCCAAGCTTCCATATCGGTAGGATGAATATAGCATACTTCATTTGAAACTATCAAAGGGACTTTTTTTTCTTTTGCCAAAACAAGCAGTTGTTGCATAACTTGTGGGTCCTTGTCCGGAAGGATTTGCCAATAATCATAACAATTATGCCAAACTTTTCGTTTTTCTTTTATAACAGATTCCGGTTCCCCATCATTAGCCGCTCCCAATAAAATACTGTCTCGATAGGGAACAAATTGCGCTTCCCTCAAAAAAGGATGAATCGCATCGTTTTCATAGGCAATTGTTAGTAAGGCATTTAATGCCAATACTCCTTTTTGATTTTTTGCCAACAAAATAATTGGATAGCGCTTATCGCGCAATAAATGCGTATAAAAACCTGCAATCAGTTGCAAGCCTCTTTTTTCGGCTTCCCGTAAAGCTTGCGGTAAAGCACGCAAAGAATTTTTATCCGTAATCGCAATCGCTTTATGGCCAAAGCAGGCTGCTAAACGCATTATTTCTTCTATACCTACAATGCTGGTTAACTCGCTTTCTTTCGTAAAGACACAAAACTCTGTCCTTTTTTCTTCTTCTTTATCCATTCTTTTTAAAGGCGGATTTACCCCATGAATCGCATAAAGCAACAACATTTTTCCTTTTGCTGCTTGAAAAAACCGCCCTCGAAAACGCAACCATTGCCCCGTTTTTAAAAGCGGTAAGATTTCTTCTTTCTCCGCCTCCTGCTTTAAAGCCAAACGACCCGTTAATACCAAACCATCCGCTGCCAAAGTAATATTTAAACTATATTTTCCATTTTTTGTACAACTTTCCGAGCATTCTATTATTTCCCCGCAAGCATGAAAAATACCGTCTATATTGTCATCTAATTTATGGAAAGGAAGCAAATCTCCATTTATTGCTTTCCCATAAATAGGACCGACAAAACAACCGGCATCGCGTGATTTTTCTAAAACCGTAATGGCATGTAAAATCTTTTCATCTTGCGCCGCCTGGAAATCATCCAAAGAAAGAGCAGGTTTTCGATAATTTAACTGTATCTGCGTACCTTGAGGGAAAAAAGGCAATAAAAAAGCCGCCAAAGCGGCTTCCTCTTCCGCAGTCATTTTCTGCGGTAAAGAATATTCCACCTGGCAAAATGCTTTTTTTTCTTGGATTTGTACCGATTGCCATACCAAGCTATGCCAACTCGGGCTTATGTTCGGCCCTTGCAACAATTGCGCCCATTTACTAATACTATTTATCTTCCCCATATTTCTCATCATCTTTTTTATTTGATACCACTACTTTAATGCCAGCAGCAGCAATATCTTTATACATTTTTAGGCGAGCCATTAAACCTTTTGAAAAGCCAAGTTTTTCTTCTTTCATAACATGGGTCATACCAGATAACACCACATTTTCCACTCGCAATAACTTTTCAAAGGCCTGGACAGAAATAGCTACTTCAATACCAAAACGCAAATCTTCCGGGTCCACTTTCATATCCAAAATCAATTGTTTGGATACCACTCTTTGTCCGGATAAATAAGGCGAAAAAAACTGCGCTAAATCCGTTGAAAGACGACCTTTATCAAAAATACCGACTGTCATATCTGCTTTATCTTCGGCAATAGGCGTAATTAAATCATGAATATGTTGCGCAGTCAACCCAATTAAATCTGCATCTAAAAATAAAATCGTTTCCTGCTGTGCTTCTTTTACACCGCGCAGCATGGCGCCACCTTTTCCCATATTCTCGTCTAGCTGGATCACCTTAGCACCGGCATTTTTAGCCACTTCTGCCGTATGATCTTCACTGCCATCGTCCACGACAATCACTTCAGCAATTTCAGGCAAATCTTTAATTGCTTTTATGACGTCTCCAACATGCTCTTCCTCATTGAATGCAGGAATTACGGCTGAAACCAACATTTTTTCCACTCGCCTTCCTTACTTGATCAATTCTTTCTGCACAATCGCTTTTACATATGCTACGATTTCCGATAAAGGCACTTCCGTCATCACTTCAGAGTCCCTTCTTTTTAATTCGACAACACCGCGCTCCAATCCCTTTTTCCCGATGGTAATTTTTAATGGATAGCCAATTAGATCCGCATCCTTAAATTTAACACCCGGCCTTTCTTTACGATCGTCAAAAACTGTTTCGATACCAGCTTTTTGAAATTTATCATACAGTTCTTCTGCAGTACGCATTAAAATTTCTTCTTTGTCATTTACAGGAATGATCACTACATGATATGGAGCAATGGTCATTGGCCAAATAATGCCATTTTCATCGTGACTTTGTTCAATTACTGCTGCCATGGTACGCCCAACCCCAATTCCATAGCATCCCATGACCGCTAATTTTTCCTCGCCTGTTTCATCGGTATAATATGCTTCCATCGATTGCGAATATTTGGTATATAATTTAAATACCTGCCCCACTTCTATTCCGCGTTTCGATTCTAAATGCCCATTACAATGCGGGCATTGTTCGCCGGCTTCTACCAAACGGATATCCGCTACAATATCTGCTTTAAAATCACGTTCCGGATTGACATGGATATAATGATAACCGCTTTCATTGGCTCCACAAACTGCATTGCTCAAATAGGGCACTTCCAAATCGGCAACCATACGAATGCCTTTGCTGCCCACCGGCCCCATGGAACCTCTAAAGTATCCTTTTTCCTGCAACACATCATCATTCACCATAGCCAGTGTAAAACAACCTAAAGCATTTTGTAATTTCACTTCATTAATTTGTCGATCGCCACGTACCAGAACCAAAACCAATTCCTCATCTGCTTGGTAACAAAGCGTCTTTATCACTTGCTTACGGTCCACACCCAAAAACTGCGCCACATCTTCTACCGTTTTAGCGCCAGGCGTCGCCACTTTTTCTAGGGGCTTACTTTCTTCCATTGCCGCTTTTTCCGGCTCCCGAGATACAAATTCTATATTGGCAGCATAATCGCATTGGTTACAAAACAGAACCTCGCACTCGCCCGTATCGGCCAAAGCCATAAATTCATGGCTCCCATTACCGCCGATTGCCCCCGGATCCGCTTCAACCGGCCGGAAGCGCAAACCACAACGAGAAAAAATACGATGATAAGCATCATAAGCGGCCTGATAACTTTTATTTAACCCGTCTTCATCCAAATCGAAAGAATACATATCTTTCATCACAAATTCACGACCGCGCATCAAACCAAAGCGAGGCCGGCGTTCGTCGCGGAATTTAGTTTGGATTTGATACAACCTTTGCGGTAGCTGCTTATAAGAACGAAAATCATTTTTAAAATGATAAGTAATACACTCCTCATGCGTAGGTCCCAGGCAAAAATCACGACCATGGCGATCTTTTAACCGCCACAATTCATCTCCATAAACCTGCCAACGTCCGCTTTGTTGCCAAAGCTCGGCCGGCAATGCCGCTGGCATCATTAACTCTTGTCCATCTATTGCATCCATTTCTTCTCGAATGATATCCATAATTTTTTTCATAGTACGCCAAGAAAGAGGCAAATAAGTATAAATACCGGCAGCCACTTTCCTTAACATACCGGCCCGAAGCATAAGTTGATGACTAATAATTTCAGCTTCTGCTGGGACTTCTCTTAGCGTTGGAGCATATAATTTACTGGCTCTCATTTTCGTCCTCCTTAGCAATATCACATATTTTTTTCAACAAAATATCAACGATTTGGTCAGCCGGATATTTGGCCACAGTTTGTCCTTTTACAAACAAAAGCGCCTCCTCTTTGCCGCCGGCAATACCAATATCAGCTTGTCTAGCTTCGCCTGGGCCATTAACCACACATCCCATCACCGCTACTTTCAACGGTTTTTTTATGGCTAGTCGTTCCAATTCTTGTTCTAACAGGGCAGCAATCCCAGCCACATCAATTTGGGTTCTGCCGCAGGTAGGACAAACAATATACTCGATGCCTTCCCGTTTTAAGCCCAAAGATTTTAAAATTTCTTTCGCTACCGGGATTTCTGCCAAAGGATTTCCTGGTAAAGAAACCCTTATCGTATCCCCCAAGCCTTCCGCCAACAAGGCGCCAATACCCACCGCTGATTTAATGGTTCCTTGTTTTAACGTACCAGCTTCTGTTACCCCAATATGAAAAGGATACTTACAAAGCTGTCCCAATTTGCGATAAGCTTCCAACATCAAAGACAAATCAGAAGACTTCATAGATACTTTTATATCATAAAAAGACTCTTTTTCCAATAGGGCAATATGTTGTAAAGCACTTTCCACCATAGCGTCAGCAGTAATACCACCATATTTTTGCAATAAAAATTTATCTAGCGAACCCCCGTTTACGCCAATTCTGATTGGAATGCCCTTTTCTTTAGCAGCTTGCACCACTTTTTTTACCCTAGCTACCGAACCAATATTACCAGGGTTTAGCCGTAACCCCTGTACCCCGGCAGCAATGGACGCTAGAGCCATGGTATAATCAAAATGAATGTCAGCAATAAGAGGAACCCGTACTTGTTTTAAAATAGCGGGAAGCGCTTCCGCAGCCTCTTGATCATTCACAGTTAATCGCACAATTTGACAACCGGCTTCGGCCAAAGCATTGATTTGTTTTACGGTAGCAACCACATCCGCCGTTTTTGTATTGGTCATCGATTGGATGCTAACAGGTGCTTGGCCGCCAATCGGTACATTGCCAACATATATCGTTTTTGATTTTCTTCTATTATCCATGCTGATTCAGTACTCCTTTAAGAAAACAGCCGTAAAATATCTTTATAGGTAATGATAATCATTAAACCAAATAAAATCATCAACCCAATAAAATGCACCATATTTTCTTTTTCCCGAGCCAAAGGTTTCCCTCGAACCAGTTCCGCCAAAGCAAACACAATACGACTACCATCCAAAGCTGGGAAAGGCAATAAATTGATAATACCTAAGTTAATGCTTAACATAGCGGCAAAAAGTAGAATATTGGCAAAACCATAAGATGCTACGGTATCCACCGCGCCTACAATCCCCACCGGCCCCGAAACGTCTACCGGTATTTTTCCAGTTACCATTTGTACCAAAGCTACCAAAATATTTTTCGTAAAATTATAGGTCTGCGTTAAGCCAAATTTCATGGAATCTATCACATTAAATTTATCCCATGATTGCAAAAAACCAATCAAATACCGTTGTTCTTGCTCACTATATTTCGCATGCCCGACCAACTGAATTTCTTCTGCATTTCTTAGTACGGTAATTTGCAATGTTTCATCCCCGGCATTTTGCACTGTCTGGCTAATATCATTCCAATTACGAATGGGATTGCCATTGAT
Source organism: uncultured Clostridia bacterium (assembly GCA_944391215.1). Classification (GTDB taxonomy): domain Bacteria; phylum Bacillota; class Dehalobacteriia; order UBA4068; family CALXSR01; genus CALXSR01. The sequence goes on along the minus strand of CALXSR010000047.1, from coordinate 3,324 downwards.
TTCTATAATACGATCCCCTGTTTGCAAACCCATTTCTACCGCTGCGCTTTCAGGTAGAATATCGCCAATCACATTACTGGTGCTTGGAGTACCTACAAACATATAAACACCAGCAAAAATAGCCAAAGCCAATAAAAAGTTCATAAAGGGACCCGCAAAGAAAACGGAAATACGCTGCCATATCCCTTTGCTTAATAAGGAACCTTCGCTTTCATCAACTTCCTCTTCTCCCAGCATTTTTACATAGGCCCCAATCGGCAATAATCTTAAAGTATATAAAGTATCCTTTCTTTTTGTTTGCCATAATTTTGGGCCCATGCCTAAACTAAATTCTTCTACAAAAACGCCATTCATGCGTGCAAGAATAAAGTGTCCAAATTCATGCACAAACATTAAAACGCTCAATATCAGTAAGGTAATAATAATTGCCAAATTCTTTCCTCCTTTTACTTTAAGCCTTTGGCATAATCACGCGCCCATTGATCGGCTACAAAAATTTCTTCTAAATCAGGATTCGGCAAAGGTTGGTGGCCAGCCATTGCCAATTCCAAGCCGTGGGCAATATCTTGATAACGAATTTTCCCCGCCAAAAATTGTTTTACCAGCTCTTCATTTGCGGCATTCAAGACGACAGGATAAGTGTCTCCAGCACGCCCTGCCGATAAAGCTAACGATAAGCACGGAAATTTTTGATAATCCGGCTCCATAAAAGTAAGTTGCCCAATTTGGGATAAGGAAATCCTTTTTACTTCATTTTTTGGTCTTTTCGGGTGAAAAAAAGCATATTGAATCGGCACCCGCATATCCGGCGCCCCCATTTGCGCTAAAATTGCCCCATCTGGAAAAGAGACCATAGAATGGATAATACTTTGCGGATGGATCACAATATCAATATCTCTCATATCCATATCAAAAAGCCAATGCGCTTCTATTACTTCTAACCCTTTATTCATTAAAGTAGCAGAGTCAATTGTAATTTTAGATCCCATTTGCCATGTTGGATGTTTTAAAGCATCCTGTGCAGTAACAGAAGACAATGCTTCTTCACTATAATGCAAAAAAGGACCGCCGGAGGCAGTTAAAATCAACTTTTCTGCTTTTTGTCCTGCTTGCTGCAAGCATTGCCAAATAGCCGAATGTTCACTATCAACGGGGTATAAAGGAACATTGTTTTCTTTGGCCAATCGGGTTACATAAAACCCTGCTGCTACTAAAGTTTCCTTATTGGCCAACGCAATCTCTTTCCCAGCCTGAATTGCTGCCACCACCGGTTTTAAACCGGCAACACCGGATATTGCTGCCAATACCGTATCGCCTGCCGTCATAGAAGCAACCGCTTCTATGCCTTCCGGGCCAGCCAAAATATCACCCTTAAAATTGGTTAATTTTTCTTTTAAAGGCAAATAACATTCTTTGCGTGCAATCGCAACAACTTGCGGTTGATATTTTTTCACCTGTTCCGCCAAAAGATCAACATGACTACCGGCAGCTAAACCAACAACGTTAAGTTCTTCCGGAAACCAATCCACCACATCCAACGCTTGACGACCAATTGAACCGGTAGAACCCAAAATAATCAATGATTTACTCATATGAAACCTCGTAATATTTTATGATACGCGCGATTGATAAAGAGCCGTTAAAAAGACTACTGTAATCGGCCCCAAAGCTAAACCAATCACGCCGAATATGCGAAACCCTACAAAAATTGAAAACAGCGTCAGCAATGGATGAATTCCCAACTGACCGCCAACAATGCGTGGCTCTAAAATTTGCCTGGTAATATATACAATTGCATATAAGATAGAAAGCCCTAAAGCCAAACGATAATTGCCTGATAAAAAGGAAATCACAATCCATGGCACATAAATTGTGGTAGGTCCTAAAACAGGCAAAATATCAAAAATACCAATAATTAACCCCATTGTTAAAGCATAATCCACCCCAATAATAGATAGACCCACAAGAGAAATAACAGTAGTAATAGAGATTAAAATAACCAAAGCACGAAAATAGGCGGCTAATACTTTACCAAAATTTCGATAGGTATTCATCACCTGTTCTCTTTTGCTTTTTGGTAATAATTTTACCAAGGATGAAACAATTTTCTCTTCATCGCGGCAAAAGAAAAATGTGGCAATTATTGTCACAACCAACAAAAAGATGATTTCCGGCGTCATCGTCAGAAAATGCAAAATACCGTTAGCAGTACTCATGCTAAAATCAGAAATATAACTGCTTACTTGCGCAATAATATCATTGATGGTTGCAATATCTTGTGGTTGCAAACTCGCGTAAAAACTTTTAAAACTTTCCACTAAATCCCAAATATGTGCAGTTAAGGTCGGCAAACTATACGCGATACGCGTTAATTCTACCGCTAAACGCGAAGATATCATTAAAATAATAAGCACAACCAAACAAAGCGCTAAAATAACTGTAAAGAAAGTAGCAAAACCAGTAGAAAGCTTAAAATATCGTTGCATAAAAGCTACCACCGGTTTTAGAATAATAGTGAAAACCATCGCCAAAATAAAAGGCAATAAAGTCATTACTAAAAATTGCAAAATCACTTTTCCAGCCGGGAAGGCATAATTGCATAACAAAACAAAAGCGATGATGCAACCTAATACAATCAACACTTTTAAGAGATAATTAATTAAATCTTCACGACTGGCATTCTTAAACAGCTTTCATCACCTCATAATAGTTTTAACAATAGGGCCGCAAAATAAACCCAAGGAGCAACAAAAATCATACTATCAAACCGGTCCAGCAATCCACCATGTCCCGGCAAAAATTTTCCGGAATCTTTTACCCCGGCCCATCGTTTTAACCAAGATTCCATTAAATCCCCCAATTGTCCCAAGCAAGATGTTATCATAGCAAAAAACAAAACAAAAACTGTTTGCCAATGTAAAATATAATAATTATAAATCATAACGGCTATGAAAGCAACTAACACGCCCCCTATCGCACCTTCTATTGTTTTATTTGGGCTAACAGTAGGGGCTAATTTATGTTTTCCCATAAAACGACCAATAAAATACGCACCGCTATCGGTGGCCCAGGTAATAATTAAACAGAGCAATAATAACCAAAACCCGTTTGGCTCAATATCACGCAGTAAAATTAAAATACCCCTCCCGCAGGCAATATAAATAATACCAAAAACAGTAGCAAAAGCGGTACTCATCGTTTGCTCTTGATAAAATTTATGAGCCATAAAAAGAAAAATCACCGCCCAGGCACAGCCTAAACCCAAAAAGGCACCTGGCATTAGGATATTCCCGTGAGATAAATAGAAAAGCAAACCTACAACAA
>CALXSR010000046.1 GCA_944391215.1 uncultured Clostridia bacterium | reverse complement strand
TCGTGTAACCAGCATTACCATTTACAATGCGGAAGGCAAATATGTTTCTTATGATGTAGATAATTCCGATGGCACGGTTGCTACTTACGCACTTAATGGAGCAACAGACATTGTAGAAGGTCAATTGGTGAAATTAACCATCAATAGCGATGGTATGGTTGACAAGATTGATAAAGCTGATGTAGAAGTTGATAGCACGACTTCTTGGCAAATTGATAAAACCAATAAACGTGTAAAAATTAATGATACTTGGTATAAAGTTCCTTCCAATGTAGCTGCTTATGACATTTCTTTCGAAAACGATATAGTTGGGGATTTGATTGATACTATAGATACCGTTGCTTACAATGATTTGTTGGCAAAAAATACCTTTAGCGGTAGTGCATTATATGCATTCACCAAAGATGGTCAAGTAAAAGCTTTGGCTGCTGTTGACTATGAAGGTACTACTTCTTCCAAATTCGGTGTTGTTAAAAATAATAAATACTACACCGGTTCCGACAAAATGTTCGTATTCTACGGTTTTGGTTCCGATGACTTCTCCTACAAAGCCGGTGATGCTGTAGCTGCAAACAAAGATTTGATTTCTTATGCTACCAGCGGCAGCACCTTGAAAAATGTAGCAGTTCTCTTCACTCCTAGTGCTAATAAAACTGGTGATTTAGATGATGAAGAGCAACAAAAAACTCTTGCTTCTTATGATTTCAGCAGCTTGGATAGCATTGTAGATGTTTATGTTAATAATGCAGCGAAAGTTGATGCTGCTAGTGCTACCGATACTGAATTCGATCAATATACCGATGGTTCTGAAGTATTGGGTATTAGCAATGACCAAATTGAAGTAAAAGCTGGTGATAGCAGTGCCTTCATTACTTTAGATGCCGACACCGAAATCTATGATTTCAGCGCTTTCACCGATTCCTTAGCTAGCGATACCCCTGAAAAATTGTCTGCTGACGAATTGACCACCGGTATGGACGTTATCGTTGTTACCAGTGACGATGATGACAAAGACGGTTATGAAAGCATTGCTATGTTGGTAATCGTTGTTAACAATCGCTAAGATTGGTTAAAACAATATTTTATGTGAAGTAATTCACAAAAAGAGAGAAGCCCTTTTTAGGGCTTCTTTTTTTATGCTTTTTTTGGCCGCAGGGCAGAAGATACCCCTGCGACTTATTCTATGATAGTGAAATATATTCTTGCAAATTTGTAACTTGTATCCACAATTTTCTTGTGCTAAAAATATTGACAAGGAGGTGAAATTTTCATATACTTAGAATGCTGACCGACCAGCCGGTCGGGAACAAAACCCGACTGGTTTTACATAAAAAGAAAACAGGAAAAAAGGGAAGATAAAAGGAGTGAAGCATTTTGAGTCAGAGCAAGAAAAATTGGAAAAGATATATCACCATAGGAATGGTTTTGGTATTTTCCTTTCTGTTGACTGCTTGCGGTGGGGACAATGGGGAAAAACAAGAAGAAGAGAAAATTGTACCGGTGGAAGTAACCTCTGCCCGTATGGATCAAATATTAGGTACTACCCATGTAAAGGGAACCATAGCTGGGGCAACGGAAGTGAATGTGATGCCTAAAATGGCCGGCAAGGTTTCTGAAGTTCGTTTTGAAGTAGGAGATAGTGTGCAAAAGGGGCAAGTGCTATTCCGTATGGAAACAACAGAGGTTTCTTTGCAGCTGCAGCAGGCGGAAGCTGGTTTGCAGGTTGCTGAAGCGGCCTATGCGGATGCTAAAAAAACCTTGGAAAGAACGCAAACATTGTTCAATGAAGGCGCGGCTAGCCAACAACAACTGGAACAGGCGCAATTAAATGTGGAAAGCAAAAATCCAGCCTCTACCAGAGCTAGCGTGCAGCTTTTGCGGGAACAGGTAGCCAATGCTACCGTAAAAAGCCCCATTAACGGGATTGTTACGGCTTGTAATGTAAAAGTAGGCGAATTTGCTTCGCAGCAAATGCCCAGTTTTGTGGTAGTAGATATGAACCAAGTGGTTTTAAAAGCTGATGTAACGGAACAATATATCAATGATTTGGCGGTAGGCCAGGAAGTAGCAGTACTTGTGGAATCTGCTGGCAGCGAACCTTTTGCGGGCGTCATTGATGAAATTTCCCCGGCAGCTGGCGCCCAAACAAAAACATATCCTATAAAAATTAAAATGGATAATAAGGATCATATTATAAAACCGGGTATGTTTGCAGAAGCCGATATTGTGGTAGACCGGAAAGAGGATGTTGTGGTTGTACCCAAATCTGCTTTGATTGATTTATCCGGAGTAAGCACTATTTTTGTCAATGAAGATGGCGTTGCCAAGGCAGTTGCTGTGGAAATTGGTATCCAAACAGATGATAGCCTGGAAATTTTAAGCGGGATTGCAGCAGGAGATCAGGTTATTGTAAAAGGACAATATAAATTATCCGACGGTATGAAAATTAGTATTACGGAGGCAGAAAGCAAATGAAAGTAACGGAGTTTTCAGTAAAGAAACCGGTTACCATTTTCATGGTCTTTCTAGCGGTCCTGTTAATTGGGGTCGTATCCTTCAGCCGTTTGGCGGTAGATTTATTTCCGAATTTTAACTTGCCAATTGCTGCGGTAATTACCAGTTATTCTGGAGCTGGTCCGGAAGAAGTAGAAAATATGGTAACCAAACCCTTAGAAGAGTCTTTAGGGACGGTACAAAGGGTAGATAACATTAGCTCGTATTCTAGCTTTGGTAGTTCTATTGTGTTAGTAGAATTTACCAATGGTACCGATATGGATTTTGCCTCCTTAAATATGCGGGAGAAAATTGATTTGGTCAAAGGTTATTTGCCAAGCGATGCCGGCGATCCGATGGTTATGACTATGGATCCCTCCATGATGCCGGTTATGGTGATTGGTTTTGCCGCTGGGCAATATGATTTGGACCAATTAAAAGAAATTGCCGAAGATACGGTGCAACCGCGTATTGAAAGACAAGAAGGAGTTGCTTCCGTTGATATTATTGGCGGTTATGACCGAGAAATCCATGTGGTATTAGATCCGGTGAAAATGGACGCCTATGGGCTTTCGGCTAGTACGGTTGCGCAATATTTGCAGGCCGATAATGTAAATTTATCTGTTTCCACCGTACAAGATGGCGATAAAGAATATTCAGTACGTGCGGTTGGACAATATGCTTCTTTGGATGATATTCGCAACACCAATATTATGCTTTCCGGCGGCAATACCATTTTGCTTTCCGATATTGCGCAAGTAACAGAAGGTCATGCGAAAGTAAGTAGTATTGCCCGCATCAATGGGGAGCCGGCGATTGCTCTAAGTATTAGTAAACAAAGCGACGCCAATTTAACAGCGGTAGCTGGTAATATTGAAAAAGAAATGACTAAAATTCAAGCGGATTTGCCGGATAATATTACTTTGGTACCTATTATGAATCAAGCGGATTATATCAATATGGTCATTGATACTTTGGTAAGCAACTTGGTGATTGGGGCCATTTTAGCCATTTTGGTTTTATTGGTTTTCCTACGCAATGGCCGCAGCACCTTGATTATTGCGATTTCCATTCCGCTTTCCTTAATTGCCACGTTTGCTTTAATTTATTTTAGCGGCATGACCTTGAATTTAATGACCCTAGGCGGTTTAGCGCTTGGGGTTGGGATGATGGTGGACGCCTCTATTGTTATTTTGGAAGGGATTGTGCGCAAACAAGAAGAAGGGATGGGACGTATCCAAGCGGCAATTTCTGGGGCCGGTGAATTAGCGAATGCTGTTGTAGCTTCTGCTTTAACCACGATTGCCGTATTTTTACCTATTGTGTTTACATCCGGTGTCGTATCTAGCTTGTTTAAGGATTTGGCCTTTACTGTTTCCTTCTCTTTAATTGTATCCTTAGTGGTGGCATTAACTCTGGTGCCAATGATGGCTTCTAAAATTTTAAAAGTAGAGCAAGGGGAAAAGAAAAATGGTTGGTATCAAAAACTAGATCATAAAGTGGGCAACTTTTTAGCCGCTATGGATGAAAAGTATCGCAAATTATTGCATTGGGCATTGGATCATCGGAAAAAAGTTATAATTGGGGTTACGATCATGCTGGTAGCTAGTTTGCTTTTATTCCCTGTTGTTGGGATGGAATTTTTACCGGCCTCTGATAGCGGACAATTGAGTATTACGATCACTATGGAAAATGGTACCCCATTGGAAGAAACTGATCGAGTGGTTACTATTGTAGAAAACCATTTGGCTGATCTAGGCGCAGACGTTGATATTATTTATAGCAGCATAGGTGGTGGCGGGTCTATGATGTCTATGGGGGGGGCCGGTAGTGAATCGGCGAGTATTACGGTAATGCTGGTAGGCAAAGAGGATCGGAAAAAGGGGATTGCGCAAATTGCGGATGAATTGCGACAGGAATTGCAAGGAATTCCGGCTGCTGAAATCAGTGTCGCGGCAACAGATGCCACTGGTATGAGCGCGCTTTCTGGCGGAGCTGCTTTAAGCATTGAAATAAAAGGCGACGATATGACGATCCTAAGAAATCTTTCTGATGAAGTGCAAGATATTGTAGCCAGTGTAGAAGGAACCCGTGAAGTAGATAGCAGTTTAGACGATACCAAAGAGCAAATGGAAATAAGCATTAATCGCAATAAAGCATCCCAATACGGTTTAACATTACCGCAAATTACTTCAGCGGTTAGGGCTGCTTTTGAAGGGCAAATCGCCACTACTTATAAGAGCGGTGGTAGTGAAGTGGACGTCCGTTTAATTTATCCGGAAGAATACCGGAAGAATTTAACGGATATGAAAAATTTAACTATTATGGCGCCGACCGGCATGAAAGTAAGTTTAGATCAAATTGCTGCTTTTACCGTGAATGCCAGTCCGGTTACCATTCAAAGGGATAATCAAAGCCGTATTGTAAATGTCACCAGCCAAATTTATGGACGCGATTTGAATAGTGTTTCCCAAGATGTGCAGGCAAAACTGAATGCTATGGTGCTGCCGGCTGGTTATTCTGTTTCTATGGGTGGTTCGGTACAAGAAATGATGGACGCCTTTAGCGATTTATCTTTTGCCTTAATTTTAGCAATTTTGTTGGTATATATGGTGATGGCTTCCCTCTTTGAATCTTTAACTTACCCATTTATTATTATGTTTAGCATGCCTACTGCCTTTATTGGTATCATTTTATCTTTACTATTAACCGGCAGAACCATTAATGTGAGTTCCTTTATTGGGATTATTATGTTAGCTGGTATCGTAGTAAATAATGCGATCGTTTTGGTAGATAATATCAATCGGTTACGCAAAGAAGAAGGCATGGAAAGACGGGCTGCGATTGAAAAAGCCGGCCCGCAACGTTTGCGTCCGATTTTGATGACTACCCTGACTACTATTTTAGCCATGTTCCCGTTGGCTTTAGGGTTAGGGGAAGGAGCGGAATTGAGCGCTCCGATGGGAACCGTTGTATTCGGCGGTTTAACCGTTTCTTCCATCTTTACTTTGGTATTGGTACCAGTGGTTTATACCATAGTGGATGATTGGGGCAAGAAATTACGCAACAAAGCACGTAGAAAACCGAAGGGAGCAATACAAGAATGAAAAAGAAAATAAAGATCATTGCAGCAATGGCTATGGTGGGGGTTTTGGCTTTTGCTGGCTTTGCCGGGGCTGAAAACGCATCCACGCCGCAAAGCAAAAGCTTAACCTTGCAACAGGCAATTACTATGGCAATGGAAAATAATAGCCAAATTGAAGCGCAGCAACTGGCTGTCAAATCGGCAGAATTGGATGTTGATGCAGCCAAACGGGCAGCAGAACGGGCGGATATGGACTTAATACCGGTCAGTTTAAGAAATCAAAATATTTATTTAGCCACGGATGTGGCTCCTTTGCAGGCAAAAGAAGCGTATGAGTTTTCTTTGGTGCAATTGGATTACTTGAAAAATAGCATTGCTTATGGCGTAGAAACTGCTTATTACGGCCTTTTGACCGCCGAAAAGATGGAGGAAGTGAATCAAACTTCCTTAAACAGAGCGCAGGCGCAATTGAAAGATGCGCAAGCTAAATTTGATGTGGGAACCGTAGCTAAAATTGATGTGTTAACAGCTGAATCCAATGTGAAAACAGCGGAAGTAAATTTATCGGAAGCAAAAAATAGCGTAAAACAAGCGGAAATGGCTTTAAACCAATTATTAAGATTGCCATTGGATACGCCTTTGGATTTGAAGGATAAGTTAGCTTTTCAAGAAGCAGAAGGCATTGATTTAGCCAATGCGATTGCCCAAGCCAAAGAAAAAGACGCTACGGTAAGAGGGGCAAAAATGGGGGTTGCCGTTGCAGACGCTATGTTTACCTATCAACGAAGCGTTACTACTCCCAATACGGATACCTATCGAAAAGCGCAGATGGATTTGCAAAATGCAAAAATCAGTTATGATAATGCTTTAACCAGCAATGAAATGAGTATCCGTTCCGCTTATATGAATTTATCTACCGCTAAAGAAAACTATTCCGCTTTTAATAAAAGCATGGAATTGGCCAGCGAAGCGTATCGTTTAACGCAATTGCGTTACCAAGCTGGTATGGCTACGCCATATGAATTGATTGATGCAGAAACAACCTTAAAACAAGCTGAATTGGGACAATGGAATGCATTGCAAAAATACTTATTGGCGGTATCACAATTCCATTATGGCATTTATACAGGCGGTAGCGCCATTAGATAAATAATGAGGTGAGTATTTTGAACAGCGATGAACTCATTTCCCTTTTTCAGGGAAACCCTTCTGTAACAGGGAAAAGAGAAATCATCTTGGCAAAAGCGGCAGATTTGTTTTTTAATAAGGGTTATTATCCTACCAAAATGGAAGAAATTGCGCATGCTGCTGGGATTGGCAAGGGAACCATTTATGAATATTTTTCTAGCAAAAAAGATCTTTTTACAGAAATGATTGTTTGGGGTACCGACTTGTATATGAATTATCTGCAAAAGGAAATGATGAAGGTAGATACCCTAAAGGAGAAGCTGGAAAAATGCGCTTGCCTTATTATCAATTTATTCCGGCACCATATTAGCGCACATTTAATGAATGTATTGATGTCCGGGCCGCATGTGCCAGAAGAAGAAATCTGCGAATCGATTCAAATGGCGCGAGAAAAGCATCTTTCTTTATTAGATAGCGTATTGCATAACGGCATTTCTGATGGCAGCATTAGAGAGGACATGGATACCCGTTTTTTGGCGGAAGCTTTTATGGGTTCTGTCGTAAATTCTTGTATGGCTTTTATGAATCCTAAAGAACCGATTGATGATTTACCATTAGCGCAAAAAATTACAACCTTATTTTTAGAAGGAGCAAATAAAAGAGCCTAATCCTTGCAAAAGTGTTATTTGGATGAAAAAAGGATGAAAACCCCCTTTGGGGGTTTTCTTTTTTATGTAGGTTCCTTGTAAGCAAACCCTATTCAATGGTATAATAAAACAAATAAAATATGATATAATAGGAAAATATTTTAAGTGCAAGAGAAGAAGGGATAAGATATGAAGAAAAAGATCGTATGGCTGTTGCTTACTCTTTTATTGGTTTTGGCCTTTAGCCCCATGGCTTTGGCTACCGAATATTTAAATTTAACGGAACAAGCCTTAACCCAGGAAGGGTATCAAATTAAAATGACCACCAATGATAAAACCAAAGAATTGATTTTAACCAAACAAGCCATTGATATTGCCATTCAAAATAATAAAAAATTTGTGGTAGATATGGATTATATTAAGGCGACCATTGATCCAAATCAGTTAATTACCATGCCGGAATATATTGAAGTGGAAAAATCCGGGGAACCTACTGCAGTGGTATTTGAGTTTGAAGTGCGGAATTTAAACGACGCTAATAAATTCTTCTCCGATACGGATCAAAATTATAAAGGATACTATAAACAAAGCGATACTTGTTTTGGCTTAAATGTTTATATGCAAAAAGGCGGTATTACTCAAAAAGTAATTGCCAATTTCCCGGCTATTACCGTACAATGTGAATACGAATGGGATCGTTTCCAATATAATACTGGTAATTTACCGGATTCCGCTTTGCGTTATTACTGGATTGATAAGGACGCCGCTTTGGCAAACAGTATTTATAACTGGCAATATGTAACCAGTTCTGTAAATACCAAAGATAAAATATTAAGCGTTGCTGTAGATAAATCTGGTGTTTATATGGCTTTGGCTGCTAAAGAAGTGCCAGGCACTGGTTTTTCTGATATTACCAATCATTGGGCTAAAGACGATATTACATACTTGCAGACCCAAAATGTGATTATTGACGAGGGGGAAAACTTCTATCCGAATACCGATATCACCAGAGCGCAGTTTGCTGCTTATGTGGTACGGGCTTTGGGAATTGCCAACGATTCTACCGTGAACAATCCTTATACGGATGTAGAAAAATCCCATTCTTTATACTTAGAAATTTTAGCGGCTTATAAGAGCGGTATTGTACAAGGTGTTTCAGCGACTACTTTTGCTCCCGATGCGAAAATAACCAGACAAGAAATGGCCGTTATGTTTATGCGCGCTTTGAGTTATGCGAATAAAGCTCCCAGTATGGATTATGGTGTTTTGGATAACTTTACGGATAAAGGTCAAATTGCCTCTTGGGCTAAAGACGGCGCTACCATAGCAGTAAACGCGAGTTTAATTGGCGGTACCGACGGCAATCGCTTTGCTCCTTTGGCTAATGCGACTAAAGGAGAAGCTGCGGCAATGTTAGCTCGTCTTTGCCGTCAATTATAAAATAAAAGAAGCTGTATGGGTGGGGATAATATGAAAAAGAAAATTCTGGGAATTATTTGTATCTTCTTGTTGGCTTTTGCTTGTCTTGCCGCCTGTGGAAAAGAGAGTCCCAGCGGCGGGAAAGAGCAAGGTCCAGTAAATCCTGGTAATCCAGGGGAAGTGATCAATCCGGCTGAGGGCAAAGAGGATGAGGATGGTTCGGATATTGTGGAAAACGAGCAGGACCGCAATGAAAGGCTTTTAAAAGAAGTAAAAGCCATGTTGCAAAACATAAGCGGTTGGGATAATATTTCCTATACTTATGAAATTGAAGTAGATGATTCTATCATTGTTCAGCATTATGCCATTTCCGGCAGTAAAATTAAAATTACGATGACCAATGATGATGGTACAGAGTCCTATACCTATTTTGACACAAGTAATGGGGAAAATATTTATTATATGCCTAGCGAAGAAAAAGCATACCGCAGTTATAACGAATCGGATAGTTTGCTGAATGAATCCCCTTGGGCCTATATGGCTTTAATTAAGGATCAACCCATTGTAGTAGCTGGCCAAGAAAAAATAAACGGGGTGGATTGCACCGTTGTGACTTATTCTGACTCTAATGGGGATTATACTTTATGGATTGACCCCTATTTGGCATTGCCGGTACGGGTTGCTTTTGTTAACTTAGACGGGACAAAATCGGTTACAAATTTTAAAGATATTAGTACGGAGGAATTGGCCGGTAAAGATATGACAGTACCTGAAAATGTTCCGATAGAAGATATCGACGCCTTATAAGCCATCTTCGGATGGCTTTTTTTCCCGATTACAAATGGAAGGATAGAAAAACATGTTGCAAAAAAAACGCGTATTGCATATCGTTTTATTGCTTATTTTAGCGGTATCTATTATTGCGGCTTGTGTTCCGGCTTTTAGTCGGCATCAGGCGGAGGCGGCCAATCAAAAAGTGGCGGTTGTATTGGATTTAACCCAGGTAAAAGAAATGGCAGCCAAAGAGAATATGACTTTATCCGACATGCTGGATACCCTGAAGCCTCGTATCCAAGGTTTGGTTTTAAAGGATCAGATTGTAGCGGATTTAGAAACAGACGGTATTGCTTTTATGCAAACCGCCCAGCAAGTTGCATTTGCTATGGGACAAGACTCCTTAGCGGATATTCCGGCTTCTTGGCAATGTTTGGTATTTGCCGACCAGGAGCAGTTAGAACGGGTGAAAGTAAATTTAATTGCCAAATCTCCGGAACAAACGGTGGTAACAGAAGTGGATTCACCAAAAGACGGCTACTATATTTTGGCTACCTCTTTGCCGAAAGGGGACCTTTCTACCATTGGTTTGGGTTTTTCGCAAACAGATTTGCAGCTGATTGCAGAAAAAGATCTGGGCGTGGTGGTACAAATGCGTTCCTGGAATCCCTATACGCAAGATGGTTTGGATTTGTTATTACAGTCTTTGCAAAATAATAGGGTTTTGGCATTTGGTTTTAATGATGGTGATTTACCATCTGCGACCGCCCCTGCTAAAGTATATAAAGAATGCGCTATATCGATGGCGAATAGTATCAAGAAAGCCGGTTATCCTTTGCTATTTGTAGAATTTTTTACCCAAAAGGGGATCAATAGCGTAGCCAAATATATGGATGGCGATATTCTTCGCTTACATTCTATCTCCGAAGCGCAAATGGTTACCATGAGCAAAGAAAAAGCGGTAGATCGTTTTCAATTGGCAACGGCGGAACGAAATATCCGGTTGGCCTTTGTGCGTTTTTTGCCTAAGGAAAATTTTACGGAAAATTTAGCTTATATAGATGCTATTAATACTGGGATAGAGGCCGAAGGGTTGCAATTAGGTGATCCCGTACAGGATTTTAGCCAACAAACCGTGCCGCTTTGGACCGTAGTTTGCATTGCTTTGGGGATTGCTGCTGGTGGCGCATTATTATTTTCTTTCGTTGGATTTCCAAAACTAGGCCTGCTTTTAGGCGCTTTAGGCTTTTTGGGGATTATGGGCTTAACCTTTATGGGGCGGGGCGTTATGGCGCGCCAAATTGCCGCCCTGGCGTCGGTGATTGTATTTCCTGTTTTGTCTTTATGGATTTTTACGCCCAACCAAAAACAAAGCATTGGCAAGGCGATTTTGTTGGTGCTGGTGACGACGCTTTGTTCTTTAATTGGGGCCTTACTGATGGTTGGATTGCTTTCCGATAGTAGTTTTATGATTAAAACACAGCAATTTATTGGGGTAAAAGCAGCGCATTTCATTCCTTTGGTTTTGGTGGCCGGTTTCTTTTGGCTTTTCCGAGAAAGACAAAAGAATGCGGATCCTTGGCATAAAATGCAAAAAGGTTTGGATACCCAAATTACGGTAAAATATGTTATTTTCTGCTTGGTAGCCGCCATTATTTTGGTTTTATTCTTATTAAGAACCGGAAATGAAAATTCTGCTGTTTCCGATTTGGAATTATCGTTCCGTACTTTCTTAGATCATGTTTTGGGGGTAAGGCCAAGAACCAAAGAATTTTTGTTTGGCACGCCTTTCTTATTCATCGCTTATTATTATGGTTATAAAGATATTCGGTTGCCTTTGTTGTTGATGGGGGCCATTGGTCAAATTTCTTTGGTTAACACATTCGCCCATATCCATACGCCTTTGTTGATTTCTATTTTGCGCACTGTGAATGGATTATGGTTAGGTTTAATTGTTGGTTTGCTTTTCTTGGCCGCTTGGAAAATTGTGTTATGGTTTTGGCATAAATATGTGCCTTTGGGAAAGGCGGAAACAAAAAATGAGTGAAAATTTGCTTTTAGGCGGTTTTTACGGTTTTGATAATGTGGGCGACGAAGCGGTTTTGGCCGCTATCGTCGCTGCAATTCGGCAAGAGGATAGCAGTATTCCGCTTGCCGCTTTGTCTAGTAATCCGCAAAAAACAGCACAAGATTATGGTATGCAAGCGGTAAATCGTTGGCACAATAAAGAAGTAAAAGCCGCTATGCAAAACGCACGCCTTTTTGTTTTGGGGGGCGGCAGTTTACTGCAAGACGTTACCGGTTTTAAAAGCTTATTATTTTATTTGCATTGGTTACATTTAGCAAAAAAATGCAATACGCCTTTTTTTGTTTATGCGCAGGGTATTGGGCCCATTGTGCACGGCTGGGGACAAAAACTTACTGCGCGTATGCTAAAAAGAGCGGCTGGCATTACTTTAAGGGATCAAACTTCTTATCAAATGTTAAAGGATTGGGGTGTAGATCCGCAAAAAATGCAGGTTACGCTGGATCCTGTTTTGGCCTGGCAGCCAACGGAAGAGAATAATATTGTTTTGCCATCGGGGCGCAAATGCGCGGTGGCCTTAAGGGCCTGGCCCGGTTTTACTGCGCAAAAAGCCGCACAGGTAGCAGATGGTATTGCCAAAATGGGTTTTGCCGTTGTAATGGTGCCATTTCATGGGGAAAGCGATTTGGCTTTTGCTAAAGAAGTAGCTGGCTTGATGCAAGAACCTTATTTTATGGTGGAAGAGTTATTAACAGCGCCGCAAGCTGTCGCCCTATTGCGGGAGATGGACTTTGTATGGGGAATGCGCTTACATTCCTTGGTGATGGCCGCCGCCGCCGCCATCCCTTTTGCTGCTTTAAGTTATGATCCCAAAGTGACTTTTTTTGCCCAAAATTTTACGCATGTTTCGTGTTGTGATTGCACGGAAGGGGCGGAAACTATATTGGCCGGCATCCAGGAATCTTGGCAAAAAAAGGAACAAATGAGAGAAGAATTCAGTCAAAAAAAGAAAGTTTGGCAACAACAGGCGCAGGAAAATGCAAAGCTTGCGGTAAAACTCTATTGGGAGGCTAAAAAATAATGGCAAAAAGTGTTGCAAAAGCAGCCGGGATGATTCTATTTATCAATTTGGCTGTGAAAATACTCGGCTTTTTAAGAGAGGCCTTTATCGCCAATGCTTTTGGAGCAAGCGCCGCAACAGATGCATATTTGGTGGCTTATACCTTGCCTTATTTTTTGCAGGCCGTTTTGGGTTATGCTTTGGTGACGGCGGTTGTCCCGGCGGTAAACCAATATTTAGAAGCAAAGAATAATCAAGAAGCCTGGCATGTCAGCAGCGCTTTGATCAATTTGACAACCGTTGTTTTGGCCATTTGTAGTATCATTGGGGTTTGTATTGCTAAATATTTAGTTTTTTTAACTGCCCCTGCTTTTCCTCCGGAGCAAATGGCTTTGGCAACCAAATTGACCATGATTATGTTTCCTTCTTTGCTTTTTATGGGCGTCGGTATGGTAATCAATGGTATTGGCAATGCCGGTTATCGTTTTGCCAATGGCGCTTTTGCTCCTGGTTTTTCTAATATTATCATCATTTTGTCTGTTGTTTTGTTTTCTAGTCGTTATGGAATTGAAGGTTTAGCCGTAGGCACTTTGATTAGTTTTTTTGGCTTTTTCTTAATTCAAATACCGGTTTTGCGAAAAATGGGTTTTCGTTATGAATTTACTTTTGATTTCCGTCATCCGGCTGTCAAAAAGGTTGCCGGTTCAATTTTTCCTATTGTTTTAGGCGTATCGGTCAATCAAATATATTTTGCTATTAACCGTATTTTTGCTTCCGGTTTGGCGGAAGGCAGCATTTCCGCTTTAAATTATGCCAATAAATTGATGCAGTTGCCGGTTGGTATTTTTGTAGCGGCGGTAGCTTCCGCTATTTATCCAGCCCTTTCCGCTTTTGCTTTAAAAGAAGACAAAAAAGAATTGAATTTTAGCTTACAAAAGGGCATTGGTTTGGTGGCCCTCATTGCCGTACCGGCTATGGTAGGCTTAATGATTTTAAGGCAACCCATCGTATCTTTGGTGTATGAACGGGGGGCTTTTGGGGCGGAGGATACCATTATTACTGCTGCGGCTTTGCTTTATTTTTGCGTAGGTTTGGTGCCATATGCTTTAAACATGGTTTTAACCAGGGCCTTTTATTCTATTGGCAATACTAAGGCACCATTGCTGTTTGGCATGTTTTCCATTGTTTTTAATGTGTTATTTAGCGTGGTGTTGTTAAAACCCATGGGGCATTGCGGTCTGGCCTTAGCCAACTCTTTAGCGGCCTTGATAAATACCGGTTTATTATATTTTTATTGGCAAAAAAATCAAAAAGCTTGGGACGGCAAACCGCTTTGGAAAAATATAGCTAAAATTGCGGTGGCTTCCATTATTATGGCTGTTGTGGTAGAATTGATAAAAGATTTCGGCGGCAACACTTTTGGTACCGGCTCTATGGGAGTACTATTAACTTCCGGTATTGGTATTTTGCTGGGCGTTGTGGTTTATATGTTAGCAGCTTTTCTTTTGAAAGTGGATTATTTAAAACAAATTAAGGAAATGTTTAGCAAAAATAGTACAGAAAATACCACTTTGTGAAAAAATATTTCATATTTCGGCAAGAACAACAATCATTGCAATTTATAGTAAAAAATATTAAACTATAATATATGTCCATTTGCGTTATATTAGTAATAGAATGAAATAAGTATTAGAGGAGATATTATGAAACCCATAATAATTGGGATGATTACTGCCTTTTTAGCTGCGGTAATACTGGCGCCTATTGCTGCCAAGCTTTCTTTTAAAGTTGGTGCGGTAGATGCTCCAAACGAACGGAAGGTGCATAGTCGCATTATGCCTCGTTTGGGCGGTTTGGCTATTTATTGTGGCTTTATGGCTGGTTTCATTGTTTCCGGTTCTCTTCGTCCACAAGTTTATGGTCTGGCGCTTGCCGCTTCCATGGTATTTTTAACGGGCTTTTTAGACGATTTAAAAGGTCTAACGCCTTTGCAAAAATTAGCGGGTCAATTTGTGGCGGCTATTGTATTTGTGGCTTTTGGTAATGTCATTGGCTTTTTAACCAACCCTTTTACCGGAGGGATTATTGATTTGGGAATTTTTGGTATTCCCATTACCATTATTTGGTTGGTTGGTATCAGTAATGCTGTTAATTTAATTGATGGTTTAGATGGTTTGGCTGGCGGCGTATCGGCTATTTCCGCTTTTACCATTGGTATTATTGGTTTATTGAATCAGGATATTGTTTTAGCAGTAATCGCTATGTATTTAACGATGGCTACCTGTGGGTTTTTGGTGCATAATTTCCCGCCGGCTAAATTGTTTATGGGCGATTGCGGCGCTTTGTTTCTGGGCTTTATGTTGGCGGCTTTATCGGTGATGGGTCTTTCTAAAGGCGCAACTTTAATTACGTTAATTTTGCCGATTGTTATTTTAGGCGTACCCATTATGGATACTTCTTTTGCCATTATTCGGCGGGCGCGCAATAAAAAACCAATTTTTGCTGCCGATAAAGGCCATTTACATCATATTTTGTTGCAAAAAGGATATTCCACCCGAAAAGCGGTTCTAATTATTTATGGATTAACCTTGTTTTTAAGCTTCAGCGCCATTTTAATGGTAGTATTAACTTCGGCGCAAGCGATGATTGTTTTAGCGGTGGTGGCTATTGTGGTCTTATTTTTGGCCAACCAGTTGGGCGTTTTCTCCTTGCACAAAAAAGTGGCTGTCAAAAAGGAATCTACGGGCCTTAGGGAAAATAAATTGCACTGATTTTTAAGGGGGTACAATTATGAAAAACAACAAAGGAAAATTTGCAATCTTAATTGTGGGGGCCGTAGTTTGCTTGGCCATCGGTTTTGTCGTGGGACAAGTTGTCCAGGCATTGGGTTCTATGCCTGGCGGACCAGATGATCCCATTGTTTCGCAAAGTTATGTAGAGCAATTAGTTGGTGAAAAAACTGCTGCCATTCAAAGTCAATTAGATACGTTGCAAAATGATATTGCTACTTTAAAAACTGCCGCTGGTATAACTGGTGGCAATACCGGCGGAACAACGCCAAGCGGCGACGATGATAAGGAGCCTAATAATCCGGATGGTGGTAGCCAGGTAACCAATCCCACCAAGGTAGAAATTACCGGTTCTACGGTCAATATCCGCAAGGGTGCCTCCACCAGCAGTGATAAAATTGGTTCGGCAGTAAAAGGCGATGTTCTTACTTATGTATCTACCAGTGGTGATTGGTATCAAGTAAAATTAGCCGATGGTTCTTTGGGTTATGTATCTGCTTCATATGCAAAATTGAAATAATGCTTATAGCTTAAGACCGGGCTCAGCCCGGTCTTTTTTTATCGATAAAGGAGGGAGCATATGCTGGAAAAAGAAAAAAGAGAATGGGAGCGGCAGCTGCTTTGTTGTATTGAGCATTTTGGACAAGGGCAAAAGGGGCTTAGCCGTAAATTATTGTCTTTATTAAAAGAGGCCAATTATTACGAAAATTTGCGTGTTCTGCTGGCAATTGGCCGTTTGCAGGATAAGTATGCTGCTCCTTTGCTTTGCCGTTATATTTTGCAAAAAAAGGAGGCGGTATGTCAAATCTTTGCCTTAGACCAAATTAATCAGCTGCCTTTAACCGTAAACGAAAAAAAGGAAACCGCCATTTTATTATTGACGTCACTGCCGCAACCAAAGCATTTATCCCCTTTAACGCTGCGGGCCTTTTTGTGGTTTTTGGCTACCGAATGTGGCGATGATTGTTTGCCGGATTTATTGCGCGTTTTTCACGAAAGAAGAGCCAGCTGGGTACGAGATGATTTTTGGTACGAAGCCTTGCTGCTTGCTGCCGGCAAAATGGAGGAATTGCAAAAAATTGCTACGCAGGATAAAAAATTGCGGCTGTTTTTAGCCAACAATACTCCGCCGGATATCAGCAAAGGGCCGCATTTTTCAATTTATCCCTCCGGGGATTATTTGTGGCATTGTTGCCAGCAACATGGTATGATCAAAGAGGAATTTCAGCGTTTTTTTTGGTTTTACCGTAAATAACATAAAATAAGCTTCCCGCATAGGATAGCGCAAGGAGTGATGCATATGAAATTACTGCTGGCGCTTTTCTTTTTGGCGGCGCTTGTTTTGGTGGCTGTCCGTTTGTTGCGCAAACCTGCTTTGCCTTTTTTAACGGTGGAAGTGGCTGGCGGCGCAGATTTGGTGGAAGGAATTTTATGGCTGTTGTGGGTAGAAAAAAATTGGTCCTGCCATATTCAGGAAGTTGCCATTTGTTTGCAGGGCGTTGGCGAGGCCCAGGAAATTGCCCGCCTTTTTGCTCGAGAGCAAAATTGGCCCTTGGTGGAAACGGCGCAGGGCGCCAAAATTTGCTTGACCGATGGCCAAACTTGGCGGCAGGTTTGCGCACAACTGGAAAAACAAAAAGAGGCTTTTTGAAAAAGCCTCTCTTTTTATGCATTTTTACAAAAATATAGGTAATATCTATATTTATCAATATCGCTGTTGCCGATATTATATAGTGGCCATAGGAGTGGTAAAAATGCAATTTAAAAGGATTCGTGACTTAAGAGAAGATAGGGATTATACGCAAGTACAACTCGCGGAGTATTTGCATGTAAAACAATCAACTTATTCAGATTATGAAAGCGGCAAAATAAACATACCTATTGAGGCATTGATAAGACTTGCCGAATTTTACGAAGTGAGCATTGACTATATTGTGGGAGTAACAGATTCGAAAGAACCATATAAAAGAAAATAGATGGTGTGAAAAAGACTTTCTTAAGAAAGTCTTTTTTTATATACATATGCTCTAAAAATAGAGCTCATACTAACTTTTACTTATTCTAGAATGCAATTAGTTCGGATTCTAGAACAAGAGGTGGAAAGTATGGAGCAATCGATAAAAGCAAGTAAACGTTTAGGAGCAAGAATTCGTTCCATTCGGAAGCAAAAAGGGCTGACGCAAGGCGCAATAACCATAAAAATGCAGTTGCTTGATTGCGATATGTCGCGTGGCACATACGCCAAAATTGAAGCTGGCATTCGTCATGTTTCCGTAAGTGAATTGGCTCTTATTTGTAAAATTTTGGAAGTGGATTATAATACGCTTTTTCAAAGCTTAGAGAAATAGAACCTGGAGTGGATAGTATGGATTTTTCTTACGATAAAAAGATGGGCGCTAAAATAAGGGAACTTAGGTTAAAAAGTGGTATGACGCAAGAAATGCTTTCCGCAAAGTTGCAATTACAGGGTTGCGATATTTCGAGAGGCGGTTTATCTAAAATAGAAATTGGTACAAGACATATTTATGCGGTTGAAATTAAAGCATTTAAAAATATATTCGATGTTCCATATGAAGACCTTTTTGTGTAAAGGGGAAAAAATGAATCACAATAGAATGATGGACGCCATAAAAGAACTGCTGTTTCCTAGCAATATTTGCCTTATTTGTGGCAAAAGAGGGGTAGAAGACGGCATTTGTGAAAATTGTCGCAGCAAACCGTGGCTAAAGAAATATCATATTTGTACTTCTTGCGCCGCCTTTGTGGAAGAAGGCTTGGAACATTGTGGAAACTGTC
>CALXSR010000045.1 GCA_944391215.1 uncultured Clostridia bacterium | reverse complement strand
CAAATAAATTCTTAAATTAGGAAAACATCTAAAATTTTCATCTATCATTTTCATTTATATTTTTCCATAGCGGTAGTATTCATTGCCAAAGGCGGCTTCCCATCATCTGGTAATAAGGAATAAAATACTCTACCAGACAAGCGGTTTTGCCATTCCGCCTTAGCCTTTTTTAAAATACTCGGATTTTGTAAAAGGTCTAAACCGCATATCGTTAATAGTTTTGCTGCCTGTATCATGGTTTTCCACCCAATGCTACTACCCGCGCAGGAGGCAACTTTCCAATTATGCCAAGCGCCGCTTGGCGCCGCTGTCATCCAAAAAGTAGCGTATGGAGCATGCCAGCTAAACTCTGAAGTATCGCAAAGAACGGTTCCGCTGGTTCCAAAGTCCATGATTTCTTCCGCCAAACCTGTCGGTTCATACCCATCGGCCTGTTGCATTTCTTCTGCTAATTTTTGCTCTTCTTCTGTAAACTTTGGCGCGCCCAGGGCCACAAAGTGATCGTATACCATTTTGGCCAGCGTTTCATTCGGAATTTTTTCATGCGTTGCTGTAATAAACTCTTTCTCCATTTCTGTTTCGGTTGCTAAAGCACCCGCCTTGGCGCAATTATCCACCCGGCGTATCATATCTTGTAACTGTTCTGCCGTACTAAATCTACCCACGCACCATAATGTTGCTTTATCCGGCACAACACTAGGAAATTCCGGACCGGTATCCGAAAAGGTATAGTTAATCGTATGCCCTCTATCCGCCGCCGCAGGCTCATAATGTTCACGCAAAAACTCTATTGCCGTACCGGTTAGTATCGCAGCATCTAAAGCAGATCTTCCTTGCCATGGGGAATTCCCATGACAATTCTTACCTTTAAAATGATATTTTATGCTAAAATATGCGCCGCAAGTATCATAATGCGCTTTATTACAGCTCCAAGGATGCCAATCCAAAAAAGCGTCAATATTATTATAGTGCCCCTCACGAGCAACAAAAGGCTTGCCAATACAAAGCTCTTCTGCTGGGGAACCAAAAACTTTAATTGTACCAACAAGGTTTTCTTTTGCCATTAGTTTGGCCAAGGCAATAGCAGCCAATACTTCGGCTGTGCCCAAAATATTATGACCGCAACCATGTCCCGGCCCCCCTCTTTGATCGCTTCTTTTATCCCAGAATAACATTTTTGAGATAATCCAGTAAAGCATCGTATTCTGCATTAAAACCGATAACCGGAGCCCCTTTTTCATAGGTCGCAATAAATGCCGTCGGCATTTGGGCAATATTTTTTTCGATAGAAAAACCGTATTTTTCCAAAACCGCTATGAGTTTTTGACTGGCTTTCCGTTCTTCTAACCCCAGTTCTGGGCTTTCCCAAATAAACTGCGCAATTGAAATAAACTCCTCTTTGTTTTTTTCAATCTATTGTTTTGATTTCCTTTGCAAATCTTTTTGCTCCATTTTTTCATCCCTATTACCCATTTTCACGGGCCTCGCAAAATTTTCTTGCGGAAGCAACATGATTGTGAAACTTAAGTTCGGCTTGGAGGTCACCATCATACAATCAAGCATATATTTTTATTTGCTAATATTCCTTATATTTTTTTCATATCCTTTATTCCGCCAATAGAATACAAAAAAGCCTTGTCATTTATAACAAAGCTTTTATAATTTATCATTTATGTAATTCTACATTGACAATCGCCCATACGGCTCTGAACGATAATCCAAAGACCAGAAACAACACTGGTATCAAGCTAGTTAACATAAAAATGCTTTTCAATGAAACCTAATTTTGCCTTAACTTAACTTGTCCAAAATCAATTTTGCGCAGTCGATTTGATTGGGGATATTGCCATTTTCATCTTTTACGCGCCAAATATCAGGAGTAATTTCGTCAACCATATACATTTTGCCATTTTCATCATACCCTATCTCGATTTTGAAATCAATCAAGGTAAGATGCAACTTGGCCAGTTCTTTTTTTAGCACTTCGCCAACCCTTACCAGTACATCCAGTGCCTCATTGTATTGACCTTCTCCTAAAAGTCCTTTCATTTTGCATAGCCTTTCGCTGATCAATGGATCACCTTGCTCATCATCTTTTAAGGTCACTTCAAGATAAGGCGGATCAAAAGGAATCCCTTCTTCTAACGAAAATCGACGACACATACTCCCAGCGGTAAAATAACGAAGCACAAACTCAAGTTTTGGCACAGTTAATTTGCGCACCTTCATCAGACCAGCTTCAACGTCTGCACCCAAATAATGAGTGGGAACACCATTTTGCTCCATCAATTCAAAGAAATACTGGGAAATCTTAAGGCCAATTTTGCCCTTGCCATCAACGCTGCCACCAACGGTATTGGAACCAGGATCGAATACGCCGTTTTCACCAGTAGCACTATCCTTAAAAAGCAAATAGACATCCCCGGTCACTGTATCGGTAAGAACATCTTTGGTTTTACCACTATAGAGTGTTTTCATCATAAACATAGCCATCCTTTTCTCTTTAAGATATGGAAATCCTGTTGAACCCAAACAGTCTAAACAAAAACCTGTTCACAAGATTACCTTTTTCAATATTTAACCCCATTACAACATTGATTTTTACCGTTTGTAAGTCTAAAGCTAGGTAAAACAGGCATACATTCCTCTAACTTAAAGGATTGACAGATATCCGCTGTCGCAAGCTCTGCTTTATTCGCAAAAATATCCACAAACAGTTATTTTTATTCTATCATGAAGTTGAACTTCTGTCGATATCTTTAAAGCGCTTTTTATCATCAAGGAGTCCCACTGATTGCTCTAAAAATAAGGTGTGCCGCCCATTCCCAGATCAGAATGATGACACACCTTATCTATGCGCTATCTGACATTGATCAAGTCCGTAAACATGCATGGAAACTGGATTTACACTTGAATGAATTCATTTGTTTATGAGACCAACGCCTTACCGAAGGTTTTTAATCGCAGCCTGTGCCGCCGCTAAACGGGCAATAGGAACCCTAAACGGAGAGCAGCTTACATAGGCCAAACCAATTCTATGGCAAAATTCTACAGAAGAAGGATCGCCGCCATGTTCCCCACAGATTCCTAATTTAATATTAGGACGGGTTTGTCTTCCTTTTTCTACTGCCATTTGTACCAATTGCCCAACGCCTTCTTGATCTAAATGAGCAAAAGGATCGGATTCATAAATTGCTCTTTGATAATATGCTTCTAAGAAGTTGCCGGCATCATCACGAGAAAAGCCAAAAGTCATCTGCGTTAAATCATTGGTACCAAAAGAGAAGAACTCCGCTTCTTGCGCAATTTTATCAGCAGTTAAAGCAGCCCGTGGAATTTCAATCATCGTACCAACCAGATATTGCAAATCAATGCCGGATTCCCGAATCACTTCATCAGCAGTTTTCACTACCACATTTTTTACAAATTTCAATTCCTTTACTTCTCCAACCAAAGGAATCATAATTTCTGGAACTATTTGATAGCCTTTTTCTTTTTTCACATGAATAGCAGCCTCAATAATTGCTCTGGCCTGCATTTCAGCAATTTCCGGATAGGTAACCGCCAAACGGCAACCCCGATGCCCCATCATAGGATTGAACTCATGCAAGGAAGCAATTTTTTCTTTTAATTTAGCCACGCTCATATTCATATCTTTGGCCAAATCAGCAATCGCTTCTTCTTCCTGCGGCAAAAATTCATGCAATGGCGGATCTAATAACCGTACTGTTACCGGTTTTTCGGCCATCACTTCATAAATACCAATAAAATCTTCTCTTTGTACCGGCAACAATTCCATTAAGGCAGCCCGTCTTTCTTCTTCGGTAGAAGAAAGAATCATTTTCCGCATTTTATGGATACGATCTTCCTGGAAGAACATATGCTCCGTACGGCAAAGGCCAATGCCTTCCGCCCCAAACTCCAGAGCATTTTTTGCATCCCTAGGATTATCCGCATTAGCGCGAACCTTCATCGTTCTTACACGGTCAGCCCAAGCCATAAAGCGGGCAAAATCGCCGGAGATAGAAGGTTCTGTCGTTTTAATATCTTCCGCATAAACTTTACCAGTACTGCCGTCTAAAGAAATATAATCCCCTTCTTTAATGGTTAGGCCGGCTACCGTAAAATATTTTTCCTCTTCGTTCATTTTAATTTCGCCGCAACCGGCAATGCAGCAAGTGCCCATACCACGGGCAACAACTGCAGCATGCGATGTCATACCGCCACGACACGTTAAAATGCCTTGCGCCAAAGCCATCCCTTCAATATCTTCCGGAGAGGTTTCCAAACGAACTAGGATGACCCGTTCCCCTCTTAAGCTGGCAGCTTTAACATCCTCTGCATTAAAATATACTCTACCGGCAGCAGCGCCTGGGGAAGCAGGCAAACCAGTAGCCACGACTTTTGCTTTTTTCAATGCAGCGCTATCAAAAGCAGGATGTAGCAGCTGGTCTAACTGTTTTGGTTCCACTTTCAAAACAGCCTCTTCTTCTGTCAGCATGCCTTCATCTACTAAATCCACCGCCACTTTTAAAGCAGCAGCAGCAGTTCTTTTGCCATTTCTGGTTTGCAAGAAATACAATTTCTTTTCCTCAATGGTAAATTCCATATCTTGCATATCTTTATAGTGCATTTCCAAACGTTTGGCGATATCCATAAATTCTTTATATACTTCAGGCATATCTTGTTCCAAAGTAGCAATGGTTTTCGGAGTTCGAATCCCGGCAACCACATCTTCCCCTTGAGCATTGATCAGATATTCCCCAAAGATTTTCTTTTCACCGGTAGCAGGATTTCTGGTAAAGGCTACCCCAGTACCGGAAGTATCGCCCATATTACCAAATACCATCATTTGCACATTAACCGCAGTTCCCCAAGTGCTGGGGATATCATTTTGTCGCCGATAGTAAATGGCCCGCGGATTATTCCAAGAACGGAAAACGGCTTTAATAGCTTCCATCATTTGCACTTTGGGATTTTGCGGAAAAGGAGAACCAATTTCTTTCTCATAATGCGCTTTAAATAAAGCAATCAATTCTTGTAAATCAGCCGCTGCTAATTCGGTGTCTAAATGAACGCCTTTTTGTTCTTTCACTTCATCAATAATTTTTTCAAACGTAGGTTTGGGTAATCCCATTACCACATCAGAAAACATTTGAATAAAGCGACGATAGGAGTCATAAGCAAAGCGTGGGTTTCCTGTTTTTGCCGCTAAGCCTTCTGCTGCCTGGTCATTTAAACCCAAATTCAAAACGGTGTCCATCATACCCGGCATAGAAGCCCGGCTACCAGAACGGATAGAAACCAATAATGGATTTTGATTATCGCCTAATTTTTTTCCGGACACTTTTTCTAAATAAGCAATCCCCTCTTCAATTTGTGTTAAAATTTCATCCGGAATCGTTTCATTTTCTTCATAATAACGGTTGCAGGCTTCTGTTGTTATGGTAAACCCTTGCGGAATCGGCATTCCCAAATTGGTCATCTCTGCCAAATTGGCCCCTTTTCCTCCTAATAAATCACGCATTGCAGCGTTTCCTTCATGAAATAGATAGACATATTTTGTCATCCATAACTTCACCCTTTCAATATTAAATTTTTTCGTATTTTAAACAACCAATAAAGAGAGGTCACCCACTTGATACGCAAGCAATGTAATCTGTTTGAGTAAGGCTAATCGGTTGTTTTTTATCTTTTCTTCTTTATCCATTACCATAACGGCAGTAAAGAAAGCGTCGATATCATTGCGTAAAGAGCTTACCGCATCTAATATTTTCTCATAATCTTCCTTTTGCTGTGCCGTTGCTGCTATTTCTTGCGCCTTTTGATAAGAATCATATAAATCGTTTTCTGCCTTATCAGTAAATAGAGTAGGTTCTACTATCATTTCTGTCGCATTGTTAGCCAAATTGGCAGCTCTTGTAAAACCAGCTAATAATTCTTGTAAACCATCCTTTTGCCGAAAAGCTTGTAAAGCAACAGCTTTTTGCCAAATCGTAAGTATATCGTCAATGCCAAAGGCCATAACAGCTTTTATCGTATCATAGCTTATCCCTTTTTCACTAAGTACATTTTCCAATCTTTGAGCAAAAAAGGCGCTTATATTTCGTTGCAACTCTTCTTTACTCATTTGCAGCTGATTCTTTTCCGCCAACAAATCATAGGAAAAAGAAGCCATTTTCGCAATGGATAAATGGAAGCCATTGGCTAGTATAATCTGTGTAATTCCCATCGCTTGTCTTCTTAATGCATAAGGATCTTGGCTACCGGTAGGAATGAGACCAACGGAAAATAAACCACATAAGCTATCTAATTTATCGGCAATCGCCACCAATTGTCCGGCAATATTTACAGGCAAATCATCACCTGCAAAACGCGGCCGATAATGATCGCGAATTGCTTCTGCAACATCCTTTTTCTCCCCAGCTTGCAGTGCATAATAATATCCCATAATACCCTGTAGTTCTGTGAATTCATATACCGCATTACTTACCAAATCTGCTTTTGCTAAAAAGGCGGCCCGGGTAATATCTTTTATCGTTTCACTGTCTGTAATTTTTAGTTCAGCAGCCAACCAAGCAGCTATCTTTTGTATCCTTGTAACCTTATCATAGATACTACCTAAACTTTCATGGAAAACAACATTTTGCAACTTCTGCACATTATCATCCAAGCTTTTTTTCAGATCTTCCTGCCAGAAAAAAGCCGCGTCATCCAAACGAGCACGTAAAACTTTCTCATTACCTTCCGCAACAATATCTAAATGATCGGCCAAACCATTGCGTACCGTAATAAAAAAAGGTAACAATTTACTATCTTTATCATAAACAGGGAAATAGCGTTGATGTTCGCGCATAGGCGTAATGATAAGTTCCGGCGGTAAAGAAAGGTACCTATCTTCAATTTTACCAACTAAGGCAGTTGGATATTCCACCAGATACGTGATTTCTTCCAATAATTCGCCGTCTTCTTTTACTTCCCCTGCCAAAGATTTCGCTTTTTCTTGAATCTGTTGCCAAATCATTGTTTTTCTTTGCTCTTGATCCACAATAACATACTGTTCCGCTAATTTGGCAACATATTCTTTGGCCTCTGTAATAACAATATCGCCATGACTTAAAAAACGATGTCCGCGTGTGGTATTTCCAGCAGTAATGCCACCTAAAGTAATCGGTAAAATATCCTTCCCGTATAAAGCAATGAGCCAGCGGATAGGTCTTGCAAAACGCATTTCTTCATAAGCCCAGCGCATCGGTTTGGGAAAATATAATTTCTGGGTAATATGCACCAAAATTTGCGGCAAGATACTTGCCGTTTTTTCCCCTTTACTGCTTTTTTGGACAAAGCAATAAGGAACGCTATTCACTTCTTTTATGGTAACGCCCTGCACATCTACCCCTTGCCCACGGCAAAAGCCTTGTAATGCTTTCGTTGGATTGCCATTTTCATCAAAAGCTGCTTTTTGCGCAGGTCCGCGAACCTCTTGGTTTAAATCTTCCTGTGCTTCCGCTAAACCGCTTACCAATAAAGCCAACCGTCTGGGTGTGCCATAAACCCGCAAATCAGCATAAGATAAACGATTCTCTTTCAGCGCATTAGAAGCCAAGTCCCCCAATTGCTTTAAAGCCGGTTCCATAAAACGCGCCGGGATTTCTTCTGTACCAATTTCCCATAATAAATCTTTAGCCATTTTTTTTCTCCTTTCCCAAAGGATTTAAGCCTAAAGCAGCTCTTCTTGCCTCATCTTTCAGCATAGGATAGTTCAAAGCTTCTCTTTGCGCCACATAAGCCGCCGCACACAATTTAGCTAAATTTCTAACTCTAGCAATAAAACTTTGCCGCTCTGTAACAGAAATTGCCCCCCTGGCATCCAGTAAATTAAAGGTATGCGAACATTTTAACGCATAATCATAAGCCGGTTGTACATAACCTTTTTCAATAATGCGGGCAACTTCCGCTTCATACATATTGAATAATTGAAACAGCATATCGGTATCGGCCACTTCAAAATTATAATGAGAATAATCTACTTCATTTTGATGGTATACATCTCCATAAGTAATATCATTTACCCATTTTACATCATAAACACTATCCACTTTTTGAATAAACATAGCCAGACGTTCAATGCCATAAGTAATTTCTGCACAAACAGGATTACAGTCAATCCCGCCGCATTGTTGGAAATAGGTAAATTGTGTTACTTCCATACCATCCAACCAAACTTCCCAGCCCAGTCCCCAGGCTCCCAAAGTTGGAGATTCCCAGTTATCTTCCACAAAACGAATATCATGTTGTAAAGGATCAATCCCGATTGCTTCTAAACTTTCCAAATACATTTCTTGCACATTAGAGGGAGATGGTTTCAAAATAACCTGATATTGAAAATAATGCTGTAAACGATTGGGGTTTTCCCCATAACGACCATCCGTAGGTCGTCTAGACGGTTCCACATAAGCAACATTCCAAGGTTCCGGACCTAAAGCCCGCAAAAAAGTGGCTGGATTCATCGTACCAGCGCCTTTCTCCATATCATAGGGTTGTAAAATAATGCAACCTTTTTCCCCCCAGAATTTGTTCAGAGCTAATATCAACTCCTGAAAATTCATGGACTCTCCTCCTCACAAAAAAATACCCCTCTTCCGATACGGAATGAGGGGCTACCGAACCAAAATCCCTTTTTCAGGACAAAGGGAACAACTCCCGTATTATCCTTTATATTTTACTAGAAGAAAATTACACTGTCAATGTTTGACTACCTGTAAAAGCCTCTTTTGTTTCATTTTTTTCGGTTGGCTTTTCAATTTGCATAGAAATATTATTAAAAATAGCCGCCAAGGAGCCAACAGCCCCTACCGCAGTAAAACGCGGCAACATCAAAGTACCTACCAAACCAACAATACCAGCTGTCAACGGAATTTCACCAATTTGCTGACCATCTTTTAAAATTTTAATTTTGCTATTTTTACTTTTTTCCATCATTTCTTTTAAAGCACAAAAACTTGCATCTTTCTCATTTTCCTGTTCTATGGCAATAATAGCTTGTAAAACATCGCCGTCATGCGCCTCTAAAACTTCTTTAGCTTTGGCATAACTAACTCCGGTACGGCTAATAATTTCATCCAATTGCGTCAATAATTCTTTCATTTTTTTCACTCCCTGTTTTTTATTATTTATCTCCAGGAAGCAAATTATTATGCATGTTCTCCAAGCAAATCCATCAACATTTGTCTTATTTGCAAGGCGCCATCTAAATAGTACGCCCAATAGGCAGCTAAAGCGTCCGCCATCTCATTTAATGATTGGGCAGATGGCTTTAGGGTTCCTATTTTGCTTAAATCCGTTTTCATCAATTTGTTCATCATCATAATACTGCCAGCGCTTAACCGCTGACCAGATAAATTGTTTTTTGCCATACAAGAAGCGCAAGTTACTCCGCCCCGCCACGGGGTCATATAAAATTGACTGTTTGCAATACGGCGACCGCAATAAGAACATTGCTCCAAAAGAGGACTATAACCTAAATAATGCAAAAGACGTAGTTCAAAAAAACGCGCCACCAATTCCGGATTCATATTTTCTTCCAAAAAAGAAAAAGCAGCCAAAGTTAAAATAAAAACCTGTGGTTGCGCTTTATTTTCTTCACAACTATTGCGTAATAATTCCGCAAAATACGAGGCATAGGCAATTTTTGTCAAATCTTCTTTTAACAATAAAAATGGATCTATAATTTCTCCTTGCGTTAACAAATCCAAGCTTTTCCCTTTCACCATAGAAAAGCGGCCATGAGTAAAAAGCTGTACGGCACCGCGCAAACGGCTTTTGCCCTTCCGTACTCCTTTTGCCAAACCATGTACTTTGCCATTTTCCTTGGTAAAAAGGGTAATAATACGATCTGTTTCTCCATAGTCAGTACCTTTTATAACCACACCTTCTACGTTAAAACTATTGGCCATATTTCTTACCTACCTTGATGAAAGCCAAAATCATTTAGACTATATTGATTATTACGCCAATCCGCACGTATTTTCACCCATAATTCCAAAAATACTTTTGCATCCAGCATTTCTTCAATTTCTGGCCGAGCAAGAGAGCCTATTTTTTTTAACATTTCTCCTTTTTTACCGATAAGGATGCCTTTTTGCGATTCCCTTTCCACATAAATATTTGCACCAATATAAACAGTGCCATTTGCTCTTTCTTTCATCTCTAACACTTCTACCGCCAAGGCATGAGGTATTTCATCTCTCGTTAATAAAAGAGCTTTCTCACGAATCAATTCTGCTGCAATTTCCCGCTCCTGCACCTCTGTTACTATATCTTCCGGGTAATATTGCGGGCCATTTGGCAAATATTTGGCCAAAAGCTGCAATAATGCTACCACTTGATCCCCTTTTGCCGCTGAAATGGGCACGATTTCCGCAAATTGCATCTTATTTTGATAAAAAGCAATGAAAGATAAAATCTTTTCTTTTGGCAACAAATCAATTTTATTTAAAAGTAAAAAAACTGTTTTTTTAGAATCCTGCAATCGTCTAATAATATATTCTTCCCCAGGCCCAAAAGAAACGGTAGTATCAACCAAATAAAAAATCACATCCGCATCTTTCAAAGCATAGTTCGTTTCCGTCATCATGTACTCTCCAAGCTTATGTTGCGGTTTATGCACCCCGGGAGTATCAATAAAAACAACCTGCATAGTATCAGTCGTATAAATACCGCTAATCCCTTTACGGGTTGTTTGCGGTTTATCAGAAGTGATAACCACCTTTTGCCCTAAAATACGATTTAATAAGGTAGATTTTCCCGCATTAGGACGCCCAATCAAAGCGACAAAGCCAGATTTATAATTTTGTTCTACCATCTATTTTCCTTCTTTCTCTTTTAAGGTAAAAGCATAAGGCAATAGTTCTGACAGCAGGAATTCTTTTTCTGCTCCCCAGCCATTGCTTAAATATATTGTTAAATCAGGAGCAAATTCTGCTAATATTTGCAAACATGATCCGCAGGGATAAGGAAATGCCTTGTCACTGCTACATACAGCAATGGCCATAAACTCCTTATTCCCCTCAGAAATCGCCTTTAATACGGCAACTTGTTCCGCACAACGGGTTAAACCATAGGAGGCATTTTCTATATTACAACCAGTATAAATATTTCCATCCTGACATTGTAAAACTGCCCCTACTGCAAAATGCGAATAAGGGGCATAGGCATAGGATTTCATACTGTGTGCTTTTTTTATTAAATCTTCTTTTTTATAAGCCATTTTTATGATCCTTTTGTTCCGCTTGTTCAGCAACAATTTCATATTGCAAATTAGTATTTTGGTCTATGATTTGAATCCACGTTTTACCAGGAGTCAAAGTAATTTCGCTACCATCTGCTAATAAATAAACGGTTCGACTGTTTAAATCATCTTTTTGCCAAGTACATGCAGTAAAACCACCCTTAGTAAAAAAATATGCTTCTCCAGAACCGACTAAATCAATCGATAAACGCCCTTCCTGATCCAAAACCTTGGACTTTACTTTCTGCACAATAATATTACTTACTGCCAACTGCTCCTGACTATTTTCATCTATGCATTTTTCTTTTCCAATATAACGCCAATAACATTCTTTTTCTGTATCATAAGTATAGCGCACTTTAGAAGACAAATAGGATACTTCAATATCCCCCTGCGTTTTTTGTGGTAAAGATACATCTTCAGCAAAAGAAAAAGCTTGCACTTCTTTTTTTTGCCACCATTTTTTTGCGGTAAGCTCCTGTACCAAGTTATCACTGGAGGTATATAAATTATGCGGCGCCTTTCTACTTTTATCTCTCCAAAATCCGCTGCTATGATTGATTTGATTGATATAAGGTATCACATTTTTAGCTAAATATGTAATCGCGTCGTTACTACCTCCCGCATGAATATATACCCCTTGATATTCTCGAGCAATATCAATTAAGTAAGGTCTAGCGCTACGCACCGGACCAATTTTATCTGCTTGCCCATGATAAAAAACAGCCAAATAGCGGCTAACACCGCCTTCTGCCGGAATCTCATATAAAATATCGGCATCAGAAATACCACTTTGTGGTCTAGCGCCAGGGCTATTGCCAATGGTTACAATAATCGGTCGTACCGGCATTTCCTCCAGTTCAACATGATCTAATGGACAATAAATAATTGGTTTTGGTTCCTCTCCCGAGAAAGAAACGGATTTTCCCGCTTTCCCACATGCTCCCAAAAACAATGCCATTATAAAAATAGGGATAAAAATCAAGTATCTTGATTTTTGACGCATATCGTATCTCCTTTAAAAACAGTTTCTGCAATTTCTTGTTTCTCTTCGTGATAAGCCCCAACATCAACAATACCGGCTGATACCAACATTTTTAAAGCTTCTTCAACCGGCATTTCTAAAATGCGCACATCCTTTTCTGGAAACAAACGCAACATGCCGGAAGTAGGGTTTGGGGTTGTTGGTAAAAAAACCTTGTATAACACTTCTTCTTCACAATGATAAGCAGAGCCTAGTGATTTTCCGGTAATAAAACCAACAGAATAAATTCCTTTTGCCGGATATTCAACAGTACAAGCATGCTTAAATGCCAGGCTTTGATGGCGAAAAGAATGCACCACCTGTCTGGTACAACGATAAATAACGCCAACCATAGGCATTTTAGCAATTAGCTTTTCTGCTACAGAAAAAAACTTGGTTTTTACTACCTTATTTGCAAAAAGGCCCAATAGTAGCAAAAAGGCAATAAAAATAATCGGTCCTAAAAATGGTATTCGAAAACCATAAGCATAGAACAAAGCATCGTTTACAACTTCAACCAAAGCATTATTAAAAATCAACTTAATAAAAAGGGCGACCAAATAAACGGTAACCAATACTGGTAAAAATGCCATAAGCCCCGTTTTTAAATTTTTCTTAAATGCTTCCCCAACGGAATATTTCATGCTTCACCTCGTTAATAATATCCATATAGGAGGAAGGAAAAAAAGCAATCCTATAAAAAGAGCAAATATCGCTGCACATAATACAGCGCCGGCAGCCATATCTTTTGCTTTGGCGGCCGCCCAATAATACTCTTCTTCTACGATAAAATCAATAAAAACCTCCAAAGCGGTGTTCATTAATTCGACAGCAAACACGAAAGCAATGCAAAGCAATATAATTGCAGTCTTTACCATACCAATTTGCAATATACCAGCTAAAAGCAAAGCGGCTATTGCCGCTATTCCATGTACTTTCATATTTTTTTCTTGTAAAAAGGCTCTATATATCCCATCGCCGGCACTAGTAAAAATACTTTTTACACTTCTAGGCATATTTATTCCCTCATAATATGCAAACGCCCCATAATGGCATCTTCCATTTGCCGCATTTGCACTCGATCCTCTTCTTCGATATGGTCATATCCACAAAGATGTAATAAACCGTGCACAAAAAGAAAAATCATTTCTCTTTTTATGCTATGACCATATTCGCAGGCTTGCCTTTGAGCGGTTTCTGCAGAAATAATGATATCCCCTAACGGCAAATTCATTTCTTGTCCAGGCAAAAAACAATCTTCCTCATCATCCAAAAAGGCAAAAGAAAGAACATCCGTGGGTTTGTCCTTCCCACGGTAAGCAGCATTTAGCCGCTGAATTTCTAAATCATTTGTTATGGTTAGGCTGATCTCCACTTGTTTCTGTATGCGCGGATTCATGTTGATCAGCTTGCATGTCATCAGCGCTGCCCGATAAAAGTCCATCTTCCCCACTTGCCCAGGATAAAGATTCAATGGGTTGTTCAACAGTAACTGCATTTTTATTCTTTTCTCCTTGTTTGCCAGCTGCGGGATAAACAATCCTAGAATGTTGCACACCTGCTAATACCATACAAAAAGCCTGCGCGATGGTATTCAAATCCCGGAAAGTTAAATCACACTCCATCAGTTGGCCGCTTTCAAATTTTGCCTTAATAATTTCCCGTACTTTACCGTCCACTGCTCCTTTTGCCGGATTTTTCATAGATTGCACCGCAGCCTGCACACTATCAGCCAACATTACAATAGCGGCTTCTTTGGTTTGCGGTTTAGGGCCCGGATAACGGAAATTCTTTTCATCAATAGAATTCCCCTCCATAGATAACGCTTTATTGTAAAAGAAAGATAATATGCCGCTACCATGATGCTGCTCTACAATATCAATTACTTCCCGCGGGAAATGATTGGCTTTTAAAATTTCTACGCCATCTTTAACATGGGAAGTAATAATTAAAGTACTCAAAGTTGGTTGCAATTTATCATGAGGGTTTTCCCCTTTTTGATTTTCAATAAAGAAAATTGGTCTTTTTACTTTTCCAATATCATGAAAATAGGAAGCAACACGTACAAGCAAGGAATTGGCACCAACTGCATCGGCGGCCATCTCCGCTAAATTTCCAACCAAGACACTATGATAATAAGTACCAGGAGCTTCCATCATCAATTGTTTTAACAAGGGATGGTTGGAATTCGCCAGCTCCAACAGCCGAATAACAGTAGTAATATGAAAAGCGCTTTCTAAAAACGGCAAAATACCAATGGTTAAAATAGATGATAAAATACCGTTTAAAAGCCCGACTAAAATACCAAATAATATCATTTCCGAACTTTGCTGCCACATAAAACCCCAGGCAACAATCGTAATGATATTTGCAACCGCAACAGAAAGGCCCGCCATCATAAGCTGCCCTCTTTGGCTTACTTTTGACACTTTATAAATGCCGGCAAAACCACCAATTAAACCCAACAGTGGATATATAAATTGCCCACTGCTCATTACCGCTAAAAATAAACCCATCGTAATGGTTGCCCAAACAGCAATTTGATTATTAAACAAAACAGCAAATAACATAGAAAAAACGGAGGTTGGTATAATATAACCGATTAAAGGAGCATACGGTGTTTTAATCGACGTTTGTAATAAACAGAATATTTTCGCTAAAATTAAGAAGAGGATGAATAATAAGCCAATCAAAATAACATTGCTTACCTGTTTACTAACTTTAGGGTAAAAGGCTTTCAAATAAGCGATCAGTAATCCATAAAGACCAATTACGAAAATCAGCAAACCTAAAAAGGGCAATAGTCTATTTGTATCAGCATAAAGACCTAATTTTTGTAATTTTTCTAACTCTTGTTCTGTTACAGCGCTCCCCTTGCTTAACAGTTTTTCTCCTTGCTTTACTGTAATTTGTACTGGCTGCACCTCAGCCATAACCTTATCCCGTTCCTCATTAGTAGCTAGCAGGTCGTAAACCATATTGGGTTGGATGTCCAAACTATTATAAACAGCAGTTAAT
The DNA here is from genome assembly GCA_944391215.1 of uncultured Clostridia bacterium. Taxonomy (GTDB): domain Bacteria; phylum Bacillota; class Dehalobacteriia; order UBA4068; family CALXSR01; genus CALXSR01. The sequence goes on along the minus strand of CALXSR010000045.1, from coordinate 24,221 downwards.
AATTCTTTACATTTACTACTTACTGTTAATTTTTCAATAGCAGCAAGCATGGCATCTTTTGCATGTTGTAAATTATCAGCAGTAACCCCGTTTTTCAATCCATCGTTTAAAATATTTTGTAATAGCTCCTGCCAAAGCATTAAATTGCTTTCTGTCGTATCCAAAGCAATTTTTAAGGCGTCGTCCGTTAGCGTAATGCCCAAACTATCCTGTAAAAATGCAATACGGGCAGCATCATCCTCCATGCCGGACGCGCTTTGTACCGTAATAATCGAACTAAAAATATTGATTACATCACCATTTAAACTTTGCAGCACACGATCGTCCAAACGATAAATTTGTTCCACCTGCAAGGCCGCATCATTTTTTGCTTGGTTGGTAGCAATATCACTAATATATTGGGTATTTACCCCTTCGTAAAAAACATCTTCCGTAGCAATTTCGCCAACTTTTAGATTCACGGAATTAGGTAAAAATCCAACAAGTAAAATAAGGCAACTAATAAAAATAATTGCCAGCCAATATACCAAGCGAATAATACGACTATTCCCCACATTACTAGGATCTGGGGCTTTCTCTTCTAGTTTACTCCACCAAGCAGCCATAAAAACTCCTTAAATCCATTTCTTTTCATACGCTTCAATAATTTTTTGCACCAAAGGATGGCGCACCACATCCACTTTGGATAAATAACAAAAAGCAATTTCAGGAATATCACGTAATCTTCTTTCCGCTTCAATTAAACCACAAGTTTCTCCTCTTGGCAAATCTATTTGCGTAATATCCCCAGTAATAACTGATTTGGAACCAATTCCTAAACGAGTTAAAAACATTTTCATTTGTTGGGAGGTAGTATTTTGGGCTTCATCCAAAATAATAAAGGCATCATCTAATGTTCGACCGCGCATATAAGCCAAAGGAACTACTTCAATAATTCCTCTTTCCATATATTTTTGCGCAGCATCCGGACCTAAAACATCATTCAAACCATCATAAACAGGCCGCAGATATGGATTTACTTTATCTTGTAAATCTCCAGGTAAAAACCCCAATTTCTCACCGGCTTCCACAGCAGGACGCGCTAATATGATCCGACTAACTTGCCTTTTCTTTAAAGCGGCCACCGCCATAGCTACCGCCAAATAAGTTTTACCTGTTCCGGCAGGCCCAATAGCAAAAGTTAAATCATGGCTTTCAATTGCGGATAAATACAATCTTTGCCCAATCGTTTTTGCTTTTATTTTTTTCCCTTTTGGGGTGACACAAACCGTTTCTGCTAAGTAGTCTGCCGCTTTTTGATAATCTTTCGCCTCAATTTGCAAAGCATAGTTGATCGTATTTTGGGTAATTTCCACGCCTTTTGCTGCCAAAGAAAGCAAATATTGCAATACGCTTGCGGCCCTTTCTATGGATTCTGCAGCGCCAGATAATAATAATTCTTCCCCGCGCAAAATAATTTTCACCTGCAAAGCATTTTCTAATGCAATAAAATATTCATCATTTTGCCCTGAAATGATTGGAACTTGTCCGTTATCTGGTAATGGTAAACGTAATTCATTACACTCATTTTGATTTGGCAACCCGAAGCCTCCTCATCTAAAATATGACATTTTATATAGTATATGGGAAAAGTATTTTTTTAAACTTATTTCATTTCTTCTACTTCCGCCCTATCATCTAATAATTCTTCTTCCTTTAATGGCACAAATGTTCCAATATCTTCTCTTGTTTCTAACAAAATGCGGATTGTTTTCCGCTGCGGATCGGTAGAAATATCCATCGCTTTCATATCGATAATTTCACAAACTGGCGGTATTTGCATTTGTAATTGGTCGCGCGCTCTTGCTTCTGCTTCGGCCAAAGCTTCAGTTTCATTAAAAGTTTGCCCAATCTTTTTTTGCTCATAAAAATCAGTTATTACTAATTCGACAGGCAATTCTATTTTCCTCCAAACGATTAAGGGCTGTACCTTTTGTACCACATCCGCATACTGGTAAGGATTGTTCGCTGGACCGCTGAGGATAAAAACCACATCATTTTTTTGTAAAGCAATTTGTCTTTGGCTTACCCCCGTATAAACAGCTTTCTCTTCGTATAAAGGGCAGCTTCCTTCCGCAGAATACCAAACCCGACTGCGCACAATGCCAGAAGCAGTAACCCTATTTTGCCCATCATTCCCATATATTAAGGCCTGGCCAGCTACCACAGTTTCTCCCGGTTGAACGGCAGCCGTACCTTTGGTAACCAAAACTTCTTCTACTAAAGCATCTTTTACTGCCAAAATGTTACCAACTGGCATATTAACTTCTCCTTGCGGCGCTAAATCCTTTTCCACCACCCGAATATATAATTTATTGCCGATTGGTTCTAGCTCTACCCAGGAAAGTTCGGGAAACTCTTTTAAGATAGATTTTTCGATATGGTCGAAATCTAAAAACCAGTGACTGTGAAATAATTTTATTCCTTCTTGCATTGCTAAATCTTCTACAGCTTGGGTTCTGGTTACCGTCAAAGGAATTGGGCTTTCCACTTCAACAAAAAAAACCAACGACGACATAAAAAACAGGCCGAAAGAAAAAACACATGCTCCTAACAAGAAACTCCAACGTTTTTTGAGCCAAGAAAGTAAAAAGGGCAAACCGATACGACTGCGTGTTTTTACCTTACAACCAATTTGATCAGCAATTTCTTTTAAATAAGGCAAATCTCTTCTATTAATGATAGCGCTTAACAAATGATCGCTATGCCACACAATCTCCTCTAGAAGAAAATTTTCTTGTATCACTAAGTTTAAAAAGCGTTCTAAATTACGGCCGCTTATTTCAATCGCAGCATAGCCATAAAACCAATGATATAATTTATCAGAAAGCATACTATTCTCCTCACCAGCCCGTTTCTAATATTAGCTTTTCTACTTTACCACTTATGGCTAATTCTTCATTGCGGATTGCTTTTAAAATCATATTTTGCCCATTGATTTCCAGCCATCCGCCACCTACTTTTAGGCGAATTTTTTGATTACTATATTCAATAATGCCTTTATGGTTTTCTACCAAAAGCATTTGTCCAGCCAAAGTAATTTTGGGCAAATCCATAGCAACTTCAGGCGGAAACTCTAACACATCCGCAACGGTTTGCCGAATTTGATTTCTTTTCTTTTTGTTTTCTTTCTTTTTTAACAAAAAAAACACCCCCACTATCAAAATCTATGAGCAAAGGATGTTTAATATGAAAAAAGAAAAGGCAAATTTATGATTTGCCTTTTCTTTTTCATTTCATCTTAACAATAATAAGCGTTCCTCTACTGCCTCGTTCTCAACAGCATTCATGGTACTTATTTTTTCTTTTTGCCACCGGCGGCCCCAAAACTTCTGCCATAATAATACCTTGCACCAATTCCTGTTGGCGACGCATACTTAAGCTTTCACGTAATTTTTCCTTGTCAATTTGTATATATTCTTCTTCACTAAACAGTCGAACCGGATTAAAAACGCTCTCTCCTTGTTGCAACCCAGAACCTTTCTCTTCTTCCAACTCCTGCTCAATAGGACAAATATCCGCTTGCATAACAGGTGATGGTATCAGTTGCTTCTTGGCCTTTTCCGCTAATTTGCCTTTTGCCTGCTGTTTTTTTTGCTTAGCAGAACGCATTTGCGACGGCACTTTCTCCACAGTTTTTTTATCTTCTATCAGCACTGGTTCGGTAGGAATATTTTCCATTTGCTGTTTTATTTGACGTCTTCTTAATTCTTTCTGTTTTTGTTCCTCTTTCTTTTTCTTATTTTTGGCATCACCAAACAAAGCTGATAGTACCCAAATGGCAATAATAATTAGAATTGAATCCAAGCGTCCACCTCCTTACAAAAGAGCATCTATTTTTTTACTTGTTTTCCTCTTTGTTAAGGCCGGCGATACCAGAACGCATATTTGTATCCGCTTCAATATTGCGCATATTATAATAATCCATCACACCCAAACGACCATTACGGAAAGCGTCAGCCATTGCTTTTGGCACATCTGCTTCAGCTTCTACTACTTTAGCGCGCATTTCCTGCACGGCTGCTTTCATTTCTTGTTCTTTTGCAACTGCCATAGCGCGTCTTTCTTCTGCTTTTGCTTGAGCAATTCTCTTATCCGCTTCCGCTTGATCCGTTTGCAATTGCGCCCCAATATTTCTTCCGATATCTACATCGGCAATATCAATAGATAAGATTTCAAATGCCGTACCTGCATCTAGCCCTTTGGCCAATACCGTACGGGAAATGGTATCAGGATTTTCTAAAACCGCTTTATGCGTTTCACTGGAACCAACCGTGGTTACAATCCCTTCACCAACACGGGCAATAATAGTTTCTTCACCGGCGCCCCCAACTAAGCGGTCAATATTAGCTCGTACCGTAACACGCGCTTTAACTCTTAATTCAATCCCATCTTTCGCAACAGCGGCAATTACCGGTGTTTCAATAACGCGCGGATTAACGCTCATTTGTACTGCTTCTAATACATTACGACCAGCTAAATCGATTGCTGCAGCTCTTTCAAAGGGCAATGGAATATTCGCACGTTCTGCAGCAATAAGCGCATTTACCACCCGATCCACATTACCACCTGCTAAATAATGCGCTTCTAATTTACCTACTCCAACATCCAACCCGGCTTTTTCCGCTTTAATTAAAGGATTTACAATTTTAGCGGGTGATACACGCCGTAAACGCATACCAATCAAATCAATAATCCCAACTTTAGCGCCAGCCGCCAAAGCCGAGATCCACAAACCAATGGGAATAAAATGGAGAATTAACATTAAAATGATTAAAATAATCACAATAGTGATAATTCCCGGAATCGCAACACTTAATGGCATAAATCTGTCCTCCTATTTTTATTTATCAAAATCTGGAATATTGGGTTTGGTATCTTCCTTATCCAGTTTCACTTCTTTTACGACTACCCTGGTTCCTTCTACTTTTACCACTTCAATTACAGCGCCGGGAGCGATAAATTCCCCCTCTGTAACCACGTCGATTCGCTCACCTTCAAAAATACCGGTACCAGAGGGCCGCAATACGGTAGCCGCAATTCCTTGCTTTTGCAAATATTTCATTGCCGTTTCATTTTGTACCTCATAACCATCCTTGTTTTCCTGTTTTTGTTTTAAAATAAGTTTGCTCCACACTTTACGCGTCTTTTTATTCTTCAGGGTAATTGCCGTTAATATCACGGTAGCAACCAAAGCGATAAAGAGCGATAAAAAGGCTTGCCCAATGCTGGGAGAAGCAAACACAACTGCTAAAACAACCGCTACAGCGCCGCTAATTCCGGCAACACCAAAACCTGGAATAACAAAAATCTCCATAATAATAAGCACCAAACCAATTAAGAACAAAAACAAGGCCAACCAAGCTGAGTAACCAGCGATAAAGCTACCGGCAAAGAATAGACCAAAAGCGAACAGTCCCAAAGCACCGAACAAACCAAACCCAGGCGTAAGCACTTCTAAAACAATACCAAGCAAACCTATTGTTAATAAAATAGCGCTAACGGTAGAGCTGGTTAAAAAATCGGCCCATTTTTCAGTATTCGTAAGTTCTAATTTTACAATTTCAACGTCACTTGTTCCGAGAGAAAAATCAATCGCCTCATACAAACTGTTTACAATACCATCTGCCATACCCAATTCCACAGCTTGCGTTGCGGTTAAAGTGAGCAATTTTCCCTTTTCCTTTAATCCAGGAATTTCAATATCGCTATCGGCCATAGCCGCTGCAATTTGTCCATCCCGCCCCCTGGCTTCTGCGGCAGATGCCAATTCAGTACGCCACATAGAAAGCGCTTTTTCATCCGCTTTCACACCACCAGAGCGCGGCTCGGCCGCACCAATGGTAGAACCGGGCATCATAACCAACTGTTTCCCAGAAAAGGCAATTAAAGAACCGGCCGAAATTGCTTTGCCGTCTACAAATGCCAATGTTTCTAAACTTTGGGCAATTACAGTATTTTTAATGGCTATTGCCGCATCCACATAGCCGCCAAACGTATCAATATCTAAAACAACCAAAGCCGCACCAAGCTCTTTAGCCTCTGCAAAACCTCTGGCTACCAAATTACTCATCTGCCCATCAATCTCTTCTTCAATAGGAATAATGTAAACCAACGGTTTTGCCGGCACGGTATCCGAAGCGTCATTGGGCGCTGCAAAAGCGGGGAAAGCCAATAACAAAATAAGCAAAAAAGCGATAATACCAACTGTCTTTTTCTTCATTCTTTCAACTCCTTTCTGCCCCTAATTTGAGTTATATTTATATTAAATTAGCTGTTTCCTATTATTTTCCTGCCTGTTTATGCGTATTTTACATGTATTATATGTAGTTTTATAAAAAATAAAACCCGACAAAAAATTGTCGGGTTTTTGCTTTTTTAATTCCATTTGCGTTTTCTAGCAGCTTCTGCTTTCTTTTTTCTTTTTACGCTGGGTTTCTCATAGTGTTCATGTTTGCGGATTTCCGCCATAACACCCGATTTTTGGCAAGTACGTTTAAAGCGCCGCAATGCGCTATCCAAAGATTCATTTTTGCCTACTCTAACTTCACTCATTACTGTTTCCCTCCCTCCGATTGAGGCTGTATTCTAACTGGAAACACTCTAAAACTATGTAGAATACTATATTATTATAATACAGCAGCCAGGCATTAGTCAACAGATACCTTTAGCAAAATATACCCATTTTTTTACCGCCAATTAAATGATAATGCAAATGCGGCACTTCCTGCCCACTATCGGCACGACAATTGCTAACTAAACGATAACCGGATTCGCTAATGCCCAGTTCTTCAGCTATCTTTTTGGCCACTAATTGCATTTTTCCCAATAGGGCCAAATCTTCCTCTTGCGCCTCCGCCAAAGAAGCAATATGCTTTTTAGGAATAATTAAAACATGAACTGGCATTTTAGGCGCAATATCATAAAAAGCCAAAATTTCAGCATCCTCATATACCACCTTTGGTTCTATTTCCTTGTTCGCCATTTTGCAAAAAATACAATTTTCCATTTCTTTTCCTCCTTCTCCATTACAAACTGTGCCCATGCAACAGATTATCTTGTATGCCATCAATATGTACCGGAAGCAAATCGCCTCTTTGACAGGAGTCCGCTTTTACCATAACCGGCAAATAATTTTCCGAATGACCAAACCAATATCTTTGCCCATACCGCTCTATTTCCTGCTCTAAGCAAATGGTTAATACTTGTCCCACATTTTGCCGCCAATATGCCACTTGAGAATCCTTACCGATAGCCTCCATTTGTTTTACGCGCCTTGCTTTTTCCTCTTGCGCTATTTGCTGCGGCATGGTTGCAGCCGGAGTGCCCGGTCGAATCGAATAAGGGAAAACATGAATTTGCGCAAATTGCTGCTCTTTGATAAATTGCAAACTAGTTAAGAAATCCTCTTCTGTTTCCCCAGGAAAGCCTACCATGATGTCGGTCGTGATCGCAATATGAGGAATTTCTTTTTTTATTTTTTGCATTAAAGTAGCAAAAAAATCAGTATCATATTTCCTTTGCATGGCCTTTAATGTTTTATCACACCCTGATTGTAAAGGTAAATGTAAATGGGGACAAAGTACTTGATTGTTTTTTATCGTTTCCAACAAAGAGTCAGTAATTTCATCCGGCTCTATCGAACCCAAACGCAAGCGCTTCAAATCATCCAAAAGAAGCAGTTTTTGCACAACCGTATTTAAGTTAATATTTTGGCCAAAATCCCGCCCATAAGCTCCCAAATGAATACCGCTTAAAACCAATTCACGCATACCCTGGTTTAATAATTCCTGCGCTTTTTGCAATACATCTTGTATTTTCATACTCCGTACTGGGCCCCTAGCATAGGGAATAATACAATACGAACAATAATTTTCGCAACCATCCTCAATTTTCAAAAAAGCTCTGCTTCTATCCTGTAAATGACCAGTACTAGGAATATCTACAAACTCTTTACATTGGCTAATATCACCAACAGCAAAAACAGTTTCCTGTGCTTTTTTTACTTTCGCCTTTTCTATGAAATCCAGTAGCTTTGCCCTTTCCGATAAACCGGCAATAATGTCTACCCCTACTATTTTTTGCAAATCATGCGGATGGGTCTGCACAAAACAACCGGTAGCCACCACAATAGCCTGCGGATTTTGTTTCACCGCCCGACGAATAAATTGTCTTGACTTGCCGTCAGCAAAAGCGGTTACGGTACAAGTATTGATAATATAAATATCTGCATTTCCCGTAAAATCCACCTGTTGATAGCCAGCCTCTTTTAACATTTGCGTAATATCGGCTGATTCCGCTTGATTTACTTTACAACCCAAAGTATGAATGGCAAAACTGCCTTTATTCATTTTTTATGCCTCCCAAATCGCCCCAAGCATATAATAATAAAGATAGGGTAACAATAGCAGCTGTTTCCGTTCTTAAAATGCGCGGCCCCAATGTAACCACATGTGCTCCTGCGCGAACAGCCATTTGCACTTCTTCCTTTGAAAAACCACCCTCTGGACCAATGCAATAAGCCACTTTTTGGGGCGCTTCTTGCTGCAAAAGTTCTTTTAAGTTATTTTCTTCCGCTTCTTCCCAAGGAATAAGCAACAAAGTATCTTCTGGCAAAGAAGCAATGGCTTCCGCTAAATTTTGCAAAGTTCCTACTGTTGGCACCCGATCTCGTCCACATTGGGCAGCAGCAGATTCCGCCACCTTTTGTAAGCGTTCTATTTTAGTCTCTATTTTTTTTGCCGGCCATTCCGGCACGCTCCGCGAACACTTTATCGGGATAATTTTATCAATGCCCAATTCCACAGTTTTTTGAATAATCAATTCCAGCTTATCCCCTTTGGGCAACCCTTGTAATAAAGTAACGGAAATCGGCGGTTCGGCAAAAGAATTTAATTCTGCAATCAATGAAACCACAACTTCTTGACCAGTAACTTTTTTCAAACGGCCTTGATAATTTTTTCCGTCGCTGGCAATCTCTATTTCATCATTCTCATGCAAACGCAATACGCGGCTCATATAATGCGCATCTTCACCAGTAAATATAATTTCTCCCGACTGTATCCGTTCTTTTTCTACAAAAAATTTACTCACGTTTTCTCAAACCTTTTTCGCAGCTAGCATATACCAGCCATCTTTTGTTTTAATTTCCTCTATCTGCATCCCTATTTTTTCTATTTTTTGCCGTACTTCCTGTTCTCTTAAGTCAATAATACCAGAAGCAATCAATAAACCACCTGGTTTTAATACCTCTTTAGCAATGGGAAGCATTTCTATGATCACATCGGCAACAATATTGGCCACCACAAGATCGTAAGCCTTCGTTATTTGAGCCTTTAACGCATCATCTTTTAAAATGTTTCCCACTAAAATAGTATAGTCCTTTTCCAAAATTCCATTTAGTTGCGCATTATTTTGATTGATTTCTATGGTATGAGGATCAATATCAACCCCCACCGCCTTTTTTGCTCCCAATAATAAGGAAGCAATCCATAGGATACCGCTTCCACAACCAATATCTAATACCATATCCCCACTACGAACGTTTTTCTCCAATTTCTCTAAGCATAATTGCGTAGTAGCATGATTTCCAGTACCAAAAATCATCCCCGGGTTGATTTCTAAAACGATTTTTCCTTTTGGAATTTTGCTCTCTTCCCAAGCCGGTTTAATCCATAGTTTTTCTCCAATGGGAAAAGGGTGGTAAAATTGTTTCCAAGCTTGCGCCCAATCGTCTTCCTCGCTATTTTGTATGGCAACTTTTAAAGACCCCAAAGGAAAGCCAAAATCTTGTTTTCGCAAATCGGCCAATAGTGCAAATACATCATTTAATTGTTGTTTGCCAATCGCATCATCACGGAAAAATAATCGAATCCCGGTAGCTTCCGCCGCTTGATTCAATTTCTTTTCATTCACATAATCCCAAGCTCCGGCATTTTCTTCTAAATCGCGCTTTATCTCGTCCGCATCCTCTAACCATTGGCACTGTTCTATGCCAATGGAATTGAAAGCCCCCAAAAGCAATTCCCTACCAAGCAAACTTGTTTCTATGGTAATTTCTAACCAATTCATGCGCTACCCTCTTTTTCTATAATAGTAATATTATAAAGCAAAGGACATTTCATCGCAAGACAAGAAAAAATACCGGTTTTCACCGGTATTTTTTTAATTATTAAATATGTTACCAAAAAAACCTTTGCCTTTTTCTTTATCGCCACCATCTTTTTTGTCTTTTTGATAATTTTTATCTAATTGCCGCAACAATTCTTTTTGCTCAGCATTCAAATGCGTTGGTGTCACTACTTTTATTTTTACATGCTGATCCCCGCGGCCATAGCCACGCAAACGCGGGAACCCTCGTCCCCGTAAACGGAAAGTCGTGCCGCTTTGCGTCCCTTCGGGGATATTTAAGGCCACTTTTCCTTCTAAAGTAGGAACTTCCACTTCATCGCCTAAAGCAGCCTGCGTAAAACTAATTTCATAATCGCAAAGAATATCATCTTCATTCCGCTTGAAGATTTTATGTGGTTTTACCTTAATATAAATATACAAATCACCCGCAGGGCCGCCATTTGGACCAGCCTCACCTTCTGACTGCATTCTTAAACGGGAACCGGTATCCACCCCTGCCGGAATTTTAATATGCAATTTCTTTTCTTGTCTTACCCGACCACTGCCATCGCAACTTTTGCAGGGTTTTTCAATAATGGTCCCTTTTCCTTGACAACGAGGACAAGGTTTTACCGTCTGAAATTGGAAAAAAGAATTGCCTTGGCCAACCCGAATCCGTCCGGTACCGTTACATTGCGGACAGGTGATAGGCCTACTACCGGGTTCGGCCCCATTACCACCACAAGTAGCGCAGGTAGCCAAACGGACTACTTCAATATCTTTTTCCACGCCGGTTGCGGCTTCCGTAAATTCAATTGTCACATCCATACGTAAATCGGAACCACGTTGCGGGGCATTGGGCTGTGCTTGCGCACCGCCCATGCCGCCACCAAAAAACATATCAAAGATATCGCCAAAACCACCGGCCCCAGCGCCACCAAAGCCACCGCCGCCAAAAGCATTCGGATCAAAATTCCCATTTGCTCCAGCATGGCCAAATTGGTCGTAACCGGCTCTTTTTTGCGGATCGCTTAATACATCATAGGCCTCGTTTAGCTCTTTAAATTTCTCTTCCGCCGTTTTACTATCCGGATTTAAATCCGGATGATATTGTTTGGCTAGTTTTTTATAAGCTTTTTTTATTTCTTCTTCTGTAGCGGTTTTAGGCACCCCTAAAACCTCATAATAATCTCTTTTATTTTCCATGGGTGCCACCTTTCGCAGCGCAAATCAGCACTCGTTAATTGTTCTTTTTATCGTCATCGTCAACTACTTTATAGTCAGCGTCTACTACGTCATCTTGCGGTCCAGCACTCTGAGCGCCAGCATTTTCCGCTCCAGCGGCGCCGTTAGCCCCTGCCGCTTGTTGCTGTGCGGCTGCTTCTTGATATACCCTTTCCGTCAATTTATATACAGCTTGTGAAAGCGCTTCTACTTTTTGTTCAATTTCTTCCGTATTATCAGAAGCCATTGCTTTTTCCAATTCTTCTTTGGCTGCTTTAATATCCTGCTCTTCGGTACCTTGCAGTTTTCCTTCAAACTCTTTCAAAGTTTTATCGCATTGATAGAGCAAGGAATCGGCTTGATTACGGATTTCTACCGCTTTTTTCCGTTTTTCATCTTCTTCTTTATATTTTTCTGCATCTTTGGCCATTTGTTCAATTTCAGAATCCGATAAACCGCTAGAAGCCGTAATTGTAATCGATTGTTGTTTGCCTGTGCCCAAATCTTTTGCGCTTACATGCACAATCCCATTAGCATCGATATCAAAGCGCACTTCAATTTGCGGAATACCACGCGGAGCCGGCGCAATCCCTGTTAAATTAAAGCGTCCCAACGTTTTATTATCCGCAGCCATTTGCCGTTCGCCTTGCAGCACATGAATTTCCACGGAAGGTTGATTATCGGCTGCAGTAGAGAAAATTTGGCTTTTCGCCGTAGGAATCGTGGTATTGCGGTCAATAATTCTGGTAAATACGCCACCTAATGTTTCAATCCCTAAAGAAAGCGGCGTAACATCTAATAATAAAACATCTTTTACTTCCTTATTCAAGATACCGCCTTGAATCGCCGCCCCCAAAGCAACACATTCATCAGGATTAATCCCTTTATGAGGTTCTTTATTTAATAATTTTTTAATTGCTTCCTGTACAGCCGGAATACGAGTAGAACCCCCAACCAATAACACTTTATCAATTTTATCCGCAGTAATGCCGGCGTCATTCATCGCTTGTCTGGTTGGTCCCAATGTTTTTTCTACCAAGTCAGCAGTTAATTCATCAAATTTTGCTCTCGTTAACGTCATATCCAAGTGTTTGGGGCCATCCTGCGTAGCGGTAATAAACGGTAAGTTAATATTACTGGTCAAAACACCGGATAATTCAATTTTCGCTTTTTCGGCTGCTTCTCTCAACCTTTGCAGCGCCATTTTATCGGCAGATAAGTCAACGCCTTGTTGCTTTTTGAATTCCGCTACCAAATAATCAACAATTCTTTGGTCAAAGTCATCGCCACCTAAAAAGTTATTCCCACTGGTAGCTTTTACTTCAAACACACCACCATCCAATTCTAATAAGGATACATCAAAAGTTCCGCCCCCTAAGTCAAAGACCAAAACGGTTTGCGAATCAGATTTATCCAAACCATATGCCAACGCAGCAGCAGTTGGTTCGTTAATAATACGCAATACTTCTAAGCCGGCAATTTTACCAGCATCTTTTGTGGCCTGTCTTTGGCTATCAGAAAAGTAAGCCGGTACCGTAATAACAGCTTGCGTTACTTTTTCCCCTAAATAAGCTTCAGCATCTTCTTTTAATTTCTGCAAAATAAAAGCGGAAATTTCTTGTGGCGTATAATCTTTCCCCTCGATATTAACTTTATAATTTTTCCCCATTTGTCTTTTAATGGACATAACGGTTTTATCCGGATTTGTTACAGCTTGCCGTTTGGCAACTTGCCCAACCAAACGTTCTCCCGTATTCGAAAAACCAACTACAGAAGGCGTGGTACGATTTCCTTCCGGATTTGGAATAACAACAGCTTCTCCACCTTCAATCACGGCTACACAAGAATTTGTAGTACCAAGGTCAATCCCTATTACTTTTCCCATATTAAAGTCCTCCTTTATCTTCCGTTAAAGTTAAAATAATATTATAATCTTTTATTACTATACGCCCACCTGAACAATACTGGGGCGTAACAATTTATCTTTAAATAAGTATCCTTTTTGTACTTCTGTTACCACTAGGCCTTTTTTATCTTCTGCCACTTCCACATTGCCAATTGCTTCATGAATTTGCGGATCAAAAGGCGTTTCCAAGGCTTCTATCTGTTTTAGGCCGGCATCTTGTAAAATTTGCATCAGTTGCCGATAAATCATTTGCACACCAGCCGCATAACTATCCCCTTCCTGCGCAGTCGTTAAAGCTCTTTCAAAATTATCAATTACCGGTAACAAAGATTTAATACTATCCGCCGCTCCTTGATTCAATAAACTTTCTCTTTCTTGTCTGCTACGACGGCGGAAATTCTCAAAATCTGCCTGCAAGCGCAAATGCTGTTGCTGCAATTCTTCCTGTTGTTTCAACAAGTCCTCATTCGCCTGCAACACTTGCTTAACAGCTTCCGACATTGCTTTTTGCTCTTCCACAGTCATTGTAATTGTTTGCTGTTCCGGTGCACCTTGCTCTTCGTGTTCTTGCTTCTTTTTTTCCTTACCTTCTTCTTTGCTTGAAGACTTCTTTGCCAATCTGCTCACTCCCAAACATTGTATTCTTTCTTACTTCTCTTTACCATATTTTTTGCCTAGATTTTCCGAAATTTGCTCTGCAATCGCTTCCACTAAGGATAGCGCTTTTGAATAAGTCATACGTGTAGGACCTAAAACCCCTACTGTACCCATAATTTCCCCATTGATATGATAAGTTGCAGAAACCATACTACAATAATTGATATGCTCATGTTGCATTTCACTGCCAATGGTAATATGGGAGCCAATATTTTTTTCTGGATTTAATAAATCTTTAATTGTATCATTTTCTTCTAATGTAGATAAAATATTACGTACTTTTTCAATATCTTGAAATTCTGGCTGGTTTAACATATTAACGGTTCCGCCTAAAAGAACTTTCTCTTCCCCAGCCTCTTCCAAAGTTTGATCAATCATATCTAAAATTGCGGAAATCACCTGCTGTTGCTGATTAACTTGTAAGGAAAGCTCTTTCAGCAGTGTGTAATTAATTTGCCGCATATCCAAACCCTGTAACTTATTCTGCAAATATGAGGCAATTTCACTCCAAGTTTCAGCTGATAAATTTTGTGGGGCTTCCACAATACGATGAACCATCATGCCAGTATCAGCAATGGTAATCAAAAGAATTTGATATGGAGCTACCGGCAAAATTTGAATTTTTTCTAATTTGCCAGAAACATGCGCCGGCATAATCGCCATAGAAGTATAGTTAGTAAGCTTAGAAAGCATTTGACAACTTTGCCGCAATAAAGCTTCTATTTCCAACATTTTTTCAGAAAATGAATTACGGATATATGCGCTTTCCGCTGCTGGTAAGGTTTCTTTTTCCATTAAGCAGTCTACAAAATAACGGTATCCCTTGTAAGAAGGGATACGACCGGCAGAAGTATGCGGCTGCTCAATATAACCTAATTCCTCCAAATCAGACATTTCATTGCGGATAGTAGCAGAAGATACGCCTAGCTGATATTTTTTTGCAATCGTACGAGAACCAACCGGTTCTGCTGTTGCAACATAATCATTGACAATCGCTTGCAATACCTTTCTTTTTCTTTCATCCATAATGAGTCACTCCCTTTTGTTAGCACTCTCTTTCCTTGAGTGCTAACAAAAGCATATCACCGGCTCCAATATTTGTCAAGGCGTTTCCGCAAAAAGTTCACTTATTTTTCAGGGTAAAAAGACCGCAAACACTTCGTTTGCTAACAATTTACCCCGTTGTGTTAAATACCAAAATCCATCCTTTTCCGCTAACAAATCATTTTGAAATAGAGGCAACATATCTTTATAGAATCTCGTACGTAAATCTACTCCAAATTGTTCTTCTATCTCTGCTATGCAAATACCATTTTTTAAACGTAGCCCTAAAAAAATTCGCTCTGCTAATACTTGGCCCATGGTTAAAACTTCTTCTTCATAAGGAGCGCAGGTATGGTTTTGCCAACATTGCGTATAGGTTTGCCAATTTTCTGTATTAACCCATCTTTTATTTTGCCAGCAAGAAGCCGCTGCCAAACCAATTCCTAAATAATCTTCTCTCTGCCAATAAGCTAAATTGTGGCGACAAGCAAAACCCGGTCGTGCATAATTTGCAATTTCATAATTTTCAAAACCTGCTTTCGCTAAAACATGATGCGTTATCTGCCACATAGCCAAAGAAGCATCCTCTTCCGGTAACAATAAAGCTCCGGATGCTTCTGCTTTGCCCCAAGGGGTACTTTCTTCTAAGTGCAAGCCATAAACTGAAATATGTTCTGTTTGCAATGCGATGGCCTTTCGTAACGTATCTCGCCAAATATCAATAGTTTGACCGGGCAAACCATACATTAAATCAATATTAATATTATCAAAGCCAGCTTTCCTTGCATTCTCCACCATAATCATACCATCATTTGCATCATGCAAACGGCCCATAGATTTTAAAAGTCCTTCGTGGAAGCTTTGCAAACCAATAGAAATACGGTTAAAACCGCATTGTTTCAATGCTCTTAATTTCTGTATATTTAAAGTAGCTGGATTTGCTTCCAAACTAATTTCCGCATTTTTGTCTAAAGGCAAACATGACAAAAAATGCGCCAGACAATCAACTGGCATAATACTTGGCGTGCCTCCGCCAAAATATACGGTTTGTAAATTGCCTAGCGTATTTTGTTTTTGCCAAAAAGAGATTTCATTCTCCAGTAATTGGCTATAAATTACCATGCTTTCCTCACTGCCATTTGTAAAAGAAACAAAATCGCAGTAATTACATTTCTGCAAACAAAAAGGTATATGCACATATAAATAAGAAAAAACCATTTTTTCTCCTATTCATCAATTTCTAAAACAGCCATAAATGCTTCCTGCGGAATTTCAACGCTACCCACCTGTTTCATGCGTTTTTTTCCCTCTTTTTGTTTTTCCAGTAACTTTCTTTTCCGGCTGATATCGCCACCATAACATTTTTCTAAAACATTTTTACGTAAAGCCTTTACCGTTTCTCTGGCAATCACTTTATTTCCAATCGCTGCCTGAATTGGTACTTCAAACATTTGCCGAGGAATTAAACGAGCCAATTTATAAGCTAAGGCACGTCCTCTTTGATACGCTTTATCCCGATGGACAATACAAGATAAAGCATCGACCACTTCACCGTTAACCAAAATATCTAGCTTTACTAAATCGCTTTCCCGATAACCGCAAAGTTCATAATCTAAAGAAGCATATCCTTTGGTACGCGATTTTAATTGATCAAAAAAGTCATAGATAATTTCAGAAAGTGGTAATTCATAAGTTAACATCACTCTTTTTTCTGTAATATATTCCATATTGATAAAAGTCCCTCGCCGCTCTCTGGTCAGTTCCATAATACTGCCAACAAATTCGCTAGGCACCAAAATAGTTGCTTTCACATAAGGCTCTTCAATATAGCCAATTTTTTGCACATCCGGTAAATTGACCGGATTATCCACTTCTAATATTTCTCCTTCTGTAGTGGTAATACGGTAATTTACGGAAGGAGCCGTAACCAATAAATCTAGCCCATTTTCCCGTTCTAAGCGTTCCCGCACAATTTCCATATGCAACAGGCCCAAAAAACCGCAACGGAAACCAAACCCAAGCGCCAATGAAGTTTCCGGCTCATAAATTAAAGCCGCATCATTTAATTGCAATTTTTCCAAAGCATCTTTCAATTCATTATACTCACTGGTATCTAAAGGATATAAACCACAATATACCATAGGATTTGCTTTTCGATAACCAGGTAATTCCAAAGGTGCAGGATTCTTATCATCCGTTATGGTATCCCCAACCTGCGTATCTTTTACATTTTTAATTTGAGCGGCCAAAAAGCCTACATCGCCCCCGTCTAAGGATGCAACTTGTTTAATAGCGGGCGTTAGTACGCCCACTTCTGTCACTTCCGCCACTTTACCGGTTCCCATCATCCGAATTTGCATCCCAGGCTTTATGGAACCATTTACAACCCGCACATAAGGAATCGCTCCTTTATAAGCATCAAAATGCGAATCAAATATCAAAGCCTGCAAAGGAGCATGCCGGTCCCCTTGCGGCGGCGGAATATATTTTACAATAGCCTCTAAAATCTCTTTTGTTCCTACCCCTGTTTTCGCAGAAGTCAAAATAGCGTTGCTGGTATCTAATCCAATCACTTCTTCTATTTGTCTTTTTACCTCTTCCGGATTTGCAGATGGCAAATCTATTTTATTGATAACAGGGATAATTTCCAAATCATTTTCCAAAGCCAAATAAACATTGGCTAATGTTTGCGCTTCAATGCCTTGGGCAGCATCAACTACCAATAAGGCGCCTTCACAAGCTGCTAAACTCCTGGACACTTCATAATTAAAATCAACATGACCAGGCGTATCAATTAAGTTTAAGGTATATTCAATCCCGTCATCCGCTTTATATTTTACGCGAATTGCCTTTAACTTAATGGTAATACCGCGCTCTTTTTCCAAATCCATATTATCAAGCACTTGCTTTGTCATTTCTCTGGCCGAAAGCGCTCCGGTATATTCCAATAAACGGTCGGCTAAAGTGGATTTCCCATGATCGATATGGGCAATAATACAAAAATTTCTAGTTGTTTCCTGCTGGGTCGTCATATGTTTCCCCCAATTTTTTAATTTCTATTTTCTTCTATTCTTCTGCGTCTGCTAAATCCTTCTTCTTTTTCTGAAAGCGACGCATAATCACACCTGTCACTTGCTTTGCTTCTGGCATAAACAGCATTTTTTCTGTAACCATTAAGTATACAACCACTGCCGAAACAATGGATAAAGCCAACTGCAATAACTGGCTAAATTTACTAGCATCGCCAAAGATTTGCGCAGAAATACAAGCCATCATATAGGCAACACAGCCCATTACAACGGAGGCAAAACAAGTTTGCAAAAAGGAAAACAACATTTGCCTTCCTCCATACGGGCCCACCTTTTGCCGCATTAAGGCCATTAAAATAAATAAATTATAAATACCAGCCAAAGAATAAGCCAAAGCCAAACCGCCCTGCGCCATCTTGTCCACCAAATAGAAGCTTAGGATCACATTTACCAAAATAGTGGCTACCCCAGCTAAAACAGGGGTTACCGTATCTTGCAAAGAATAAAAAGCCCTGGTAATCACATGGATCGCTCCATATGCAAAAATACCGATACTATAAAATAACAGTGCATATGCGGTAGCGCTTGTGGATTCCGGGGTAAATTTTCCACCTTGAAATTCGAACATAAACCGGATAATAGGTTCTCTCAACACAGCCAAACCAACCGCCGCCGGCATACAAATATAGATAACAGAACGGATACCAAAAGCCATAGACTGTTTATAATCTTCAATATGCCCGTTTGCCGCATATGTCGTTAAGGTAGGATAAAAGGCCATAGCAATGGAAATGGCAAAAACTCCAATAGGAATATACATAATACGCTGCGCCGTACGCAAGGCGGCTACCGCTCCATCAGTTAAATGGGAGGCCAAACTCTGGTTCACCAATAAATTGATTTGGCTTACCGATAAGCCGATTAAAACCGGCACCATCAACAACAAAAGTCGCTGTACGCCAGGATTTTTCAAATTAAAACTACGAGTATATTTCATGCCCAATTTGCGTAAACCAGGGACTTGAATTGCAAAGTTTAAAGCAGCACCCAAAACAACCCCCACAGAATATCCGGCAATACCATAACCCGGCCATATCTTTTCAATAGGGCCCGCTAAGAACAAACCGCCTAAAATGATACCTAAATTATAAATAACGCCGCCTAATGCAGGCAAGGTAAACTGTTTAAAGGAGTTTAAAATCCCCATAGAAATACCAGAAAGACTCATAAAAAGCGCTTGCAAAAACATTAGCCTGGTTAAATTTACTACCATATCCATAGCATCCGCTTCAAAGCCAGGCACAATAAGACGCACCAACTGTGGTGTAAAAATACATCCCAAGCCAATGCCAACCACCAATAAAACCATAACCCAGTTAAATACAATACTGGCAACCTGCCAACCTTCTTCTTTTTTATTAGTAGCAATATAACTCGTAAATATGGGTACAAAGGCAGAGCATAAAGCGCCCCCTACTAAAATGGTATAAAGCAAATCCGGAATGGTAAAAGCCGCATTATATACATCTGTAATGCGGTTTTGTCCAAACTGGTTATAAATAAAAACATCCCGTAAATAGCCAAGGACTTTTGAAATTACCGTGGTAAACATAATAAAACCGGCGGCCTGATAAACGCGATTCCGGCTTCCTTGCTGATTTTCCATGTTTTATCCTTTACTTTCCTTTGATTTAAATATTTTACCACAAATAACCTTGTTTTTCATCAGAAAATAAAGGTTTTAAAAAGTGGGCCAAATGCCTTGTTTTTCCTTGTCAAAAAGAGAAAAATGCCAGCCTTCTTTCGTTATGTTAAAATGAATAACCTGTTCCGGGGCACTCGGCAATAAAACGTGCATATTTTTTGCAGTTAAATTTAAGCCACTTATAATCAATAATAGTAAAAAAAGAAAAACCCCTGACCATATAAATTTTTTCAAAAAAAAGCACCTCCGGCTTTATTTTGACCAAAGGCGCTTATTTTATGTTTTTCCTTTTTACTTTTCATTCCGTCTTTTGTTCAATTTCTTGTGTTAAAACCAAGGCAATCCCATCCGCTAAAATTTTTGCAGCTCTCTTTGCCTCTTCCAAAGTATTTTCATTACTTCCCATTTCCACCAAAATAGCTTTATCTGCAATATGTTGATTATAACGTCCGCTTTGTACTTTTACTTGGCGCACCAAATCCGGGTAATACTCTTTTAAACAATCGGCAATTTGGTTGGCAAAAGCCAAATTCTTTTCCCAATTTGGATGTTCTGCTCGATTATTTGTACCTACTACAAACATTATTTTTGCCACATCTACCCCATTGATGGTTGTAGTGGTAATTGATTTATCACTATTTTCCGAAAAGGCGTCCCGGTGAACATCAATAAAAAGCTCCATATCCGGATATTGTTCTTTTAATTGTTGCATAGACGCCAAAGAATTTGCATAAGACTTGTTCCAATCCGGATAATCATGGATGGTATCAATTAAAATGGTGGTAAAGCCATATTCATTTAATTCTTTTTGTAATTCCTGTGCCACTAAAAAAACCGCTCCATTTTTTCCTTCCTCTTTATCAACACCAGTAGTAGGCCGATAGCTTTCTGCATTATGCGTACAATAAATCCCAATAGGAGGATAGTCTTTGTCCCCTTTTAAAATTGTGGGCATAGGCTTTATTGCTTGCGGATTCCCTGACGGATTTACGATAGTGTTATTTTGTTCCGCAACTTCCTTTCTTTCTATAACACCACCAATGCCTGGCCAAAAAGACTGCGGATTAAAAACAGCCGCCGCCATGGTAGGAAAAAAACTAAATTCCTTCTCCGCCTCTTTTTCTTTGGCTAAAGCAAAAACCGGCATATTTTTTTGCATATATTGCTGGAAATAATTTTCCTGCTGCATTCCAAAATCAATTTTTAATACAGGTAAAATACTATCCCAGGCAATTAATCGGAAACCAATAAAAAAACCGATGAACAGAGAACAAAGGCAAATTAAAATGAAATACCATAAACTTTTACTAAAAAAAGAGTGAGAACGAGGTGAAGTATTTGAATAGGACATGCCATTTCCTCCTTTTGTCTTCTCTTAAAATGTATGAGAAAACAAAAAGATTTAGACCGTAGGCAATAAAAATAATATTATCATGCTTGCTTTTTCCCCACTAACATGGTAAAATAAGCTTTGTTATTTTAGAACCTACCATGAGGAGGTGACTATTTTGCCAAATATTAAATCCGCTAAAAAAAGAGTATTGGTTGCAGAAATGCGTAATGCCAAAAATACAGCTTACAAATCGCAAGTAAAAACTACCTTAAAAAGCTTTAACGATACCGTGGCTACCGGAGATAAAGCAAAAGCACAAGAAAAATTGCTGCAAGCTGTTAGTATTTTAGATAAAACTGCTGGCCGTGGTATTATTCATAAAAAAGCCGCCTCCAGAAAAAAATCGCAGATTTATCAAATGTACAACCAAATGCAATAACAATAAAAGCTTCCTTTTCAGGAAGCTTTTTATTTTTATCTTTGTTTTTCTTTTCCTTTTCTAATGGTTATTGCAAATACTATAGACTGCCATTTCCAAACCGCCATCTTTTAAAGTTATTTCGCCATTTTTTTGTAACACATCTTGCTTCAAAAAGATTTCTAAATCCTTTTGTAGCTCCTCCAATGTAAAGTATTTCACCTGTTCTGCTGCTTTTTGTACTCGATATGGATGGCTATCTACTAATTTCGCAATATCTTGGGTACGATAGCCTGCTTGCAACAAAGATTTTACCTGGTACATAAGCTTAAATTGTCCTGATAATAAAACTAATAACTTCTGCTCTGCTTCTCCATATAACAACATTTGTTGTAATAAGGCAATACTTCGAGCCGCATCCTTTTTGGCAACCGCATCTACCAAATCAAAAACCACCAAATTAGGGGTAGCCGATACCACTGCTTGCACATCTTCCACCATTATATCCCGGCGTTCTCCCACATATGAAGCTATTTTTTGTATTTCTTGATACAAGGCGGTTAATTGATTACCAGCCGCCATAATCAAAAAATTGGCTGCCTGTGTCATGCAGTCTTTTTCAAATTGCGCAAAACAATTCTTTACCCATTTAACCAAAGCACCGCCTTTTAACAGCGGAAACGATACAATCTGTCCATGCATACCAATCGTTTTGGCCAAACGACTCGTAGAAACAACTTCCTCCCCTGCTATAAAGACCAAACAAGTACTTGCCAAAGGATGCTTCAAATAAGGTAGAAAATCATCTGCTTCATTTCTGCTTTTTCCTTTCTTTTTGCCAGAAGATTCTCCTTTTTTTTCTCTTTTTACAGGCCCCAACCAAATAGAAGCATTTTCTACAAAAACAAGCTTCTCAGCAGTAAAAAATGCCGGTTCCTCACAAATAGCCACAATTTCATTCGGTTTTTTATCCAGAGCGTCTACCTTTTGGATATCCATAGCAAATTGTACGTCCTGGCTAAAATGCTTACTCAAATCATTAATCGCTTGTTCCAGCAAAAATCTTTCCGGGCCATCAAATAAATATACCGGGGCAATTTTATTTTGCTGTAAATATTGATAGAAGCGTTCCATAACAATGTTTTTACTCCTCAAAAATAATATAATCTTTTATTGATTCTAAAGTAGCGCCGCCAATTCCTTTCACATTATCCAAATCTTCCACTTTGCTAAAAAAGCCTACTTTTTCTCGATATTCTATAATAGCCTGCCCTTTTACTTCCCCAATACCAGGCAATGTCATTAATTCCTTTAAGCTGGCTGTATTAACATTGATTTTTCCCAATGTATATTCTATTTCGTCTTTATCGATTTTCTCGGTATTTTGCTCACTGGAAGCGATATTGCTTTTCTCGTCAGCAGTAATCACAGAATCAATGCTATAATCTGCCCATGTACCAATTAACAATTCTTTGTTTTTACTTTCATCGGTATAAGGAATAAAAATTCTATCCTGATTGGTCAAACATTTTGCCATAGAAAGATTCGCCAAATTTGCCTCTTCTTTTACGCCACAAAGCCAAAGCAAATCCGCTAAACGACCGTTCCCTGGCAAAGTAAAAGAACCATCCTTCTCTACTGCCCCATATATTTCTACGGTTATCATTGATTCCGCTTGCTTTTCTATATTATTATCCACAATCGTAACAGGAAAAGCAGCAGTAGAACTTACTGCTGACATCGTTTTATTTTTCAATGCAAGTTGACCAACTGCCAAACCAAGCACAACAGCCATAAGCAGAAACAAAATCAGATGTTTCCTTTTTTCCGTTTTATCTGACACAATAAAACCTCTCTTAATTTATTGTTTTTATATTTCGCTATATCATGCTAATTTTCCCCCTTCATGATCCAATTCTATTTTAAGATATAAAAAATATAGCGGCACTGCTTCACGCAGATACCGCTATCCAAGAACAGATTACATTGCTTGTATTTATTTTATTACTTAACTACAATGTTTACCAATTTCCCGGGAACACAAATAATTTTTACAACACTCTTTTCTCCAACCCATTTAGCAAAAGCATCCTCTGCCTGCACCAACTCTTCCATTTGGGCTTTATCTGCCTGCGCTGGTATCACCATTTTCCCTTTTACTTTACCATTTACTTGTACAGCAATTTCCACTTCATCTTTCACTAAAGCACTTGGATCATATTCAGGCCAGCTTTGTTTATGAATACTATCTTGCCCTCCCATGATAGACCAAAGTTCTTCCGTAATATGAGGGGCAAAAGGAGCCAAAACCAATATAATTATTTTTAAAGATTCCGCTAAAACCGCCTCATTTTCGCCTTTTTGCTCTTTATATAAATAAACAGCATTCACCATTTCCATAATGGCACTAATAGCAGTATTAAAATTAAAACGCAATGAAATATCTTCCGTTACTTTTTTCAAGCCGCTATGAATCGCAAAACGCAAGGCCTTTTCTGCAGAACCCCAACCAGTACTATTTAATTGATCCGCCATTTGCAGTTGAAGGTTTCCCTCAAACAAACGCCATACGCGGTTTAAGAAGCGATAACAACCTTCTACTGCAGAATCGTTCCATTCTAAATCACGTTCCGGCGGGGCAGCAAACAATACAAAAATACGTGCGGTATCAGCGCCATACTTATGAATAATCTCTTCCGGACTTACCACATTGCCTTTGGTTTTAGACATTTTACTGCCGTCTTTTAAAACCATGC
>CALXSR010000044.1 GCA_944391215.1 uncultured Clostridia bacterium | reverse complement strand
CCCACCCGCGCGGCTCCGGTCCGCCTGCCCCGGGGTTGCCAGGGTTTTGGGCCTTGGAAGCCGCCGCCGGCAACCCCGCCGCGGCGCATGGCACAAAACCGCAAGCAACGATTCGTCTTGCCCCGTGTTGCCTAGGTTTCACGCCTCGGAAGCCGCCGCCAGCCCTTTACGCCGCAACGCAGCCATGCTACAATGGGCAGCAGAAACCCGACAACCGTTAGGAGGAAAAGCTGTGATTCGCCCCATGCAAGCAAGCGATTTAGATCAAATTATGGCCATTTGGCTTGCCGCCAATTTGCAGGCCCACGCCTTTATTGCGCCCAGCTATTGGCACGACCATGTGCAGGAAGTGCGCAAAGCATTGCCTCAAGCCACCGTGTACGTTGTAGAAGAAAACGGGCAAATACAGGGCTTTATGGGCCTTATTGCCCAATATATTGCCGGCCTTTTTGTCCATCCGCACCAGCAAAGCCGCGGGATTGGTCGCCGCCTTTTACAATATGCGAAAGGAAGAAACGAAACCTTAACCTTACAGGTCTATCAAAAAAACGCAAGGGCCGTCCAATTTTATTTGCGGGAGCAGTTTCGGATAGAAAAAAGGCAGATGGAAGAAAAGAATCAAGAATGGGAACTGGTTATGAGTTGGCATAAAAAAGGGCAGACCAATCCCCAAAAATAAATTGAAATTTGCCTGCCCCTATGCTATATTTATAAGATAAAAATCAAGGGAGGGAATCCTATGGGTAAAGAGAAATTGACCGATTATTTTGGCTGCGACGTCTTTAACGAGGCAGTGATGAAAGAA
The DNA here is from genome assembly GCA_944391215.1 of uncultured Clostridia bacterium. Taxonomy (GTDB): domain Bacteria; phylum Bacillota; class Dehalobacteriia; order UBA4068; family CALXSR01; genus CALXSR01. The sequence continues at coordinate 23,358 of CALXSR010000044.1, read as the reverse complement.
CGCTTGCCGCAGGCGATATTTGAAGGCTTGCTGCAAACCCGTCGACAGGACTTGCCCCTTACGGAAGAAATCGCAACCGCAGTCGCCAACGCCATGAAAGAATGGGCCATTGAAAAAGGCGCGACGCATTTTACGCATTGGTTCCAGCCCATGACCGGCATTACCGCCGAAAAACACGACTCCTTTATTACCCCCGCGGAAGGCGGCAAAGTGATGATGGAGTTTTCTGCCAAAGAATTGATTAAAGGCGAGCCGGACGCTTCCAGCTTTCCTTCCGGCGGTTTGCGGGCCACCTTTGAAGCCCGCGGCTATACCACCTGGGACCCCACGTCGGACGCTTTTGTGAAAGACGGTTCCTTATATATCCCCACCGCTTTTTGCTCCTATTCCGGCGAGGTTTTGGACAAAAAAACGCCTTTGCTGCGTTCCATGGAAGCCTTAAACCGCGAGGCTTTACGGGTACTGAAATATTTGGAACCGCGCGCCACCCATGTTTATGCCACGGTGGGCGCGGAGCAGGAATATTTTATTGTAGACAAAGCATTATATTTGCAAAGAGAAGATTTGATTTTTACCGGCCACACCCTGTTTGGGGCGCATCCGCCCAAAGGGCAGGAATTGAGCGACCATTATTTTGGCAATATTAAGGAGCGCATCAACCGCTTTATGCAGGAAGTGGACGAAACCTTGTGGCGGCTGGGCGTTTGCAGCAAAACCAAACACAATGAAGTGGCCCCGGCCCAGCACGAATTGGCGCCCATTTTTTCCAACTGTAATGTGGCCGCCGACCAAAACCAGTTGACCATGGAAGTGTTGAAAAAAGTGGCCGATCACCACGGTTTGGTTTGCTTATTGCATGAAAAACCTTTTGCCGGCTTTAATGGTTCCGGCAAACACAATAACTGGGCTTTGTGTACCGATACCGGGCTTAATTTATTAAACCCCGGCAAGGACCCCATCCATAACGATATTTTCCTGGTTTTCCTATCGGCTGTGATTAAAGCAGTGGACGAATACGGCGATATGCTGCGGTTATCCTGCGCTACTGCCGCCAATGATTATCGGTTGGGAGGCCATGAAGCGCCACCTTCTATCATTTCCATGTTTTTGGGGGAAGAAATTACCGCTGTGTTGACCGATTATGCCCAAGGCGCCCAAGGCTGCGAACATTGCGCCGGCTCCTTGCAAACCGGGGTGCACAGCCTGGCCGTATTATCCAAAGACGGGGCCGACCGCAACCGGACCAGCCCCTTTGCCTTTACCGGCAATAAATTCGAATTCCGCATGGTGGGCGCGAACCAATCCATTTCCGGCATTAACATTACCATCAATACCATGGTAGCCGACGCTTTATGCACTTTTGCCGACCGTTTGGACGCCGCCCAAGATCCTAAGGAAGAAATCAAACAAATTATCACCGAAAGCGTTACCAAGCACGGGCGCATTATTTTCAACGGCAACAATTATAGCCAAGAATGGGTGCAGGAAGCCCAGCGGCGCGGTTTACCCCATTTTAAAAATGCAGTGGAAGCATTGGTGCATTTCCGGGACAAAAAAAATATCGACCAAATGGTACGCATGGGCATTTTTACCGAAACGGAAGTGCTTTCGCGCTGCGATATTATGTTAGACGACTATGCCAATACCATCAATATCGAAGCCCGCACCATGGTAGATATGGCGCAAAAACAAATTTTTCCAGCGGTGATGCAATATGCCGGGACGCTTTGTCAAGTGATCAATCAAAAAGCCAAAGCAGGCATCAGTGCTTTAAAGAAAGAAAAAGAATATGTCGAAACCATCAACCGCTTAACGGAGGAACTGCTTTTTGCCACGGAATCCTTGCAAGCGGCCATTCCCGGGAATAAAAACTTTGCCAGTTGTGAAGAAAAGGCTCGTTACTTTGCTGAAAGCGTAAAACCCAAAATGGAGGCATTGCGAACCGTGGTGGATCGCTTAGAAGTGCAAACCGCCAAAAAAGATTGGCCCATGCCCACTTACGCCGACTTGATGTTTATGGTTTAGGACAAAAAAGAAAAAAAGCGGTAGCTTGTGCTACCGCTTTTATCATATCTCTCCCCACTTTTGGCATACAATAGCAAAAAGGGGGGAGTATGGCCTATGGATATGGATTTTCAAGATATGCCACCGGAAGCTTTTATTATTGTTGCCGAAGTCATCGGCAATTTATGGGCTTGCAATTTGCCGTTTAACATACAAAACGCCTTAGGCAACTGGTTACAGCTATTGGGACAAATCATACTCACCTATAATGCCCAGCAACAGTATTTTCAGGGCGGACCCGGACGGTATTATAACACCAAATACCGCGACATAAATAATCCGTTTTGCCCCAGCACCCCCAATAGTGACGAATCCGGTAATCAGGAGCTATGGAAAAGAGATCGAGAAGATTCTTTTCATCAGGAAAACAGCCGCCGCCAGGCCAATACCGCCGCACCGGGCACGAATTCCTCTTCTGTAGGAAACAGCCAACCGCAGGCCAACGGATCGGGCAGGCAGGAAAGTTCCTTTGCCCAAGCAGGCGGACCGGGCCAACCGGATAGCTCCTTTACCCAAGCAGGCGGACCGGGCCAACCGGATAGCTCCTTTGCCCAAGCAGGCGGACCGAGCCAACAGGACAGCTCCTTTGCCCAAGCAAGCGGACAACACACGGCCGCAGAACCCAACCATACCGACAACAATGATACCAGCGCCATGCTCAAAGAAATCCAAAAAACGCTGGCTATGTTGCAAAAAGAAATCCAAGCCATGCGCCAGGAATAAAGCAATTTGCGATAAAGCAGTTTGCTTTTGGATTATCTGCCGGCCATGGCTTTTATGCTGCTATACAGGCCGCAGGCCAAAAGACCATAACCCAAACCATAAGAAAAAGCCGGCAGCCCTTCTAACACATGAAAAGCCAAACCGGCCAAAAGGCCCAACAAAAGGGCAGCTACCGGCAAATAACGGCTTTGCAAACCAGCCGTTTTCAGTAAAGAAACCAAAGCCACAATCAAAACAGCAATGCCGGCTTCTCCCATCATAGCGTCACCAACTCTTCTTTTTGCGCCTCTGTTAAAAAGCCGGCGGCCACAAAGTATGCCAAGTCCGCCGCTGTATACAGCCCCATTTCATAATAAGAAGCAATCCATTCATCATTCATGCCTTCACACCTGCTTTCAGTTTGGCAATTTCCAATAACAAAGCCGCGTTAATGCGGTCTTGCTCTGTCGGTTCGGCCATAGGTTTCTCTTTTGCCGGGATAACAGCCTTTTGCCAGGCTATGCCGTCATAAGTATCGCCGATGCCAAAGCCGTTGGGCAAAACAATGGCGCCTATTTGGGCGGCAAATTCCTCCTCCGCCACAATAGCGTTCATACAAACGCCATTTTCATCTAAAATTGCATAATTCATCGCCATGCCTCCTTAATCCCAATACACAATGCAAACACCGCTGCCGCCAGTGCCGCCGCCGCCTTCATTCCCAGCACCGCCGGCGCCACCGCCTAAACCATTTGTGCCATTGCCGCCGGCATAACTATTGCCACTGTTACCGCCGGCACCGCCACCGCCATAGCCGGCGCCACCATCGGGAGCAAGGCAACCACAACCCCCGCCCCCGCCGGCATAAACAATACCATCATAGGGATTTACCGTTTGTAGAAAGCCTTGTCCACTACCGCCTCTTGAAGCTGGAGTGTTATAATCGACACATTCTCCCCAAGTTCCGCCGGCGCCGCCAAAATGCCGCCAACTACCACCGCCAGAACCGCCGTCGCCACCATTTCTGCCATCATTTGCTTTACCACCTGCTACACTATAGCTGCCAAAACTGGTACTGCCGCCATCTGTACCGCTCCCACCGGCACCAATGGCGACTGTAATGCCTTGACCGGGGGTTACTGAAATATTTTTTTCCAGTTTGCAATAACCACCCCCGGCGCCGCCGCCAAAATTTGACCCAGAGGGTATGCTTCCACCCCCGCCGCCTACTAGCCAAACATCCACTGTACTGACCCCTGCCGGCACGGTAAAGGTACCGCTTGCGGTAAAAGTTTGGCTATGCTTATGCGGGTTAAAAAAAGGCAAATTGCTACTGGCGTCAATCGCAGTCGTAACACGATACATCGGTTCCAGCAACATGCGATTGATGGGTGTGCCGGCCTCGGTAATGATACCGGGGACGGGAATCAAATCATAAGTATCCGCCGCACCCTCTACCGCTTGCAGCTGATAACGGCGCGGGTATTGTACCAACCGATCTTTTATCTCTATTTCACTCATGGTATATTAACCTCCTCGCCGCAGATACAGGCTCCGCAGAGCCAGTAAGCAGCTATCATATTTTGTAAATTTGTATAAATTGCATAAGGGCCCGATTCCAAAGGTTGAATTTCCGCTACGGAAAAATATTGAATATTTTCCTGGGAAATGGTGGGTAACGGCACACTGTCGCTATAAAAGCCCGCAGCCAAAGACGCTAGATTGGTTTTTAACCGGTTTAAATCGGCCACCGTAAAGGATTGGCCTGCCTGCCAAGTTTTGCCATTCACCGTAACGGGATAGCCTGCCGCGGTTAATTGCTCCGCCAAAGCCTGCATATTGCCGTCAATGCGGTTGGCGTCGGCCAACTCAAAAAAATCGCTGGCTTGCCAATTCAGTTTTGGTTGTTGATAATCGGTCAACTTAGCTTCACTCCTTCCGCGGTCAGTTGCCAGCCGCCATTAAATTGCCAGGAGAGTTTTTCCAACATGCGTAACCCTTCCTCCCCAAATGCATTAGGGCTGGCTACCGTATCGAATAATTCATAGCGCGGATCAGCCCAAATGGTCATATGCTGACGAAAACGCCGGTTAAAAGAAGTTTGGCAGTTGTTTAGCACCCGCTGAGCTGTAGCGGTATCGCCAATTAAATAATGCTCCTTGCATTCCAGCTGATTGCTCTCCTCGCCGGCCGGCGCATTGCTGAATTTACGGTTTAATACCGCTTCCATAATTTCATAGGAATTGCCCTGCAGTGTCAGCGTAATATTGCCGTTGCCCGTCACCGTCACCAAAGCTGCCGTAGCATAAGGGGTGATGCTAACGCTGCCGGAAGTGACGGAAGCTGTTACATTGCTGGCCGGCGCCTGACTATACGGCACCCAAAGCTGTAAAGAACCGGTTACCGTCAATTCCCCTTTGTATAGCTGGCTGCTGCCGCTATTGCTTTGCAATTTATAATAGGATACCGCCACTTCATTCACCAAATCATCTAAACTTTCGCTGGCTTTGCCCAATAAACGGTCATCTGTTAGCGTATCCAAAGCTTCCGTTTGCGGAAACGGAATGATGCGCAAAAAGCCGTGTCGATCCACTTTGGCATAATAACCGCTGGCCAAAAGAACTTCCGCCAATGCTTCCTTATGGCTCATAATCGGCAGATAACCGGATAAGAATACCGATTGCAAACCGCTATCGATGCTATATAAGGAAGCGGTAATGCCGGCGGAATCCATAATTTGCCCCAGGATGGCGGAAGCCGCTGTATTTTGATATATTTGGCTTTTATAAAACATGCTGGAATCCAACAAGTTTAAAATATCATAGGCCACAAAAGTAGCCTGCAAATCGTTGGCGGCCTGCCATTCCTTTAAATAATAGGTACCCAAAGGCAAATAGGTGGTTTGCCCATTGGCAATGATACCCGCTTCAATTTGCAAAGGCTGCCTTCTTTGTAAATAGCCGTAAATGCCTTGCGGATTTTCCAAATAAAAACGGCCATTGGCATTTTGCAGCGTTAATTTACACTGATTTTGCGGTAACAGTTCCTGTTTTAGGCTGGTTTCCTCCTCAATTTGCAAAGCGAAAATATCCCCTGCTGCAAAAATCTCTTCCACTCCAATATCAATTTGCATCATTTTAAAATAACGGCCGGGCGCATTTATTCGATGGATGGTAATATCCATGCTTTTAACCGCATCCAAGGCTCGCGCCACCACCAAATGGCTTTGCGTATTGGGCTGCGCGGCGGTAAAAGAATCGGTGGCCAAAACAACGCCGGCCGCATTTTTGTAAACAATATCAAAAACAGTGGGATAGGTACCGCCCACCGGATCGAAAGAAAAAGTCAAACCCAAAATGTCCTGCGGACTGGAAAAAACCAAATGCAAAGTAGGCGCATCGGCAAAAGCGCCGCCGTCTATGGAAAGCGCCTGATACCAGTAACCCATTTTCACTTCGTTATAGGAATTGGGAGCAAAAATAAAGGTGCCATCCAAACGGACATAATCTTGTTCCAAATAAACCGGTAAAAAAGGCGGATTGGCATTGCCGTCCAAAATGGAAGCGGGTTCCCCATGTTCTAAATGGGGAGAAGCCGTTACGCTTAAAGCTTGTTTGCCGGCTACATTAAAAATGCCATAGCTGACCCGCGCCGTTGTTTGCCGGCTGGGCGACTTGATGGCTTGCAAAGTTGCTTGGTCCACCGCTTGCATAAAAACACTACCTTTCAATAAAGTTGCAGCTAATGCTTTTCCACCGGGTACCGTAACGGCCGCCATAATTGAGCATGGCGGCCGAAACAGGCGAAATATAAGCTTCAAAGCTATCTGTTCCTCCCAAGGGGGAAGGATAAGTTAAAGTAAAGAAATCCCTGGTATGGCTAAATAGAAAAGTAAGTAAATCGGCCAATTCCCCTTCTTCTAAATAGCTCCATTTCACTTTCAGCACCGTTTTATCGGGCAATGTTTCACGGTTTAATAAACCGCTGGCATTGCGCTCAGCCAAAGCCGATTGCGGTTGCCGCTCCAAGCTTAGCTCCGAGGGATCGGGCAAAGAAACGCCATTGATTTTTATCATCGCCTAAGCCTCCTATCGATAAGAAAAAGCGGCCCGCCCTAAGCGGTTGCTTTCTTTGTTCAGTTTGGGTAACAGGGTTTTGGCCGCATGATCGGTATCGAATACCAAATTGGTATCCTTCCTGTCTATGGCGTCCACCACCAAATAAGCGGCTTCCAAAATCAAAGGCGCCAACTGGTTGGCCCCGGGCAATGGAGAATTGCCGCTGTTTAAAGGCACCACCGCTTCCGGGCCGGCTTCCCCAATTAAAGCCAAAGTAGCGTCCTGCACAATGCCGCCTTTGGCCAAACGCGGAATACGCGGCCAAGAGATTTCTTCCAATTCCGGTATCATGGGCAAAAAGCTGAATTTGTTGACAATACCAATGATTTTATTGATGGCCCATTCTACTTTATCAATGAAGAAATTGATCACGTCGATACCGATATTGACCAAACCCTTTAACCCGTTTACCGCGCTGGTAAACAAGTTTTTGCCAAAATCAATCAAGCCTTGCACGGCTCTTTTCCAGTTTAAGGTAAACACGCCTTTTAAAAATTCTAAAAGGCCGTTTAAAGCGGCAATAGCGCTTTTCATATTATCGGCCACTGCCACGCTAAAGGCTTTCCATAATTCCAAAGCACCGATTAAAACACCTTGTATCACCGGTGTAAACAGCTCTTGCAAAAAGCTGATGATCGGGGCGATAAAAGTTTGATAAAATAAAACCGGCAATTCCGCGCAGCTGACAATAAACTCGCCCAAAGCGGTAAAGGCTCCTTGAAAGTGCTCATTCCATAATTCAGAAAAAGCCTGCAAACCCGCGCTGGCTACCGGCGCCAACACCTCGTTAAAAAAGTTGACAATAGGCGCCGCCAAAGCGCCGACCAATTCCACTATCTGGCCAAAAACACCTTTGACCGTATCCACCAAAATTTGCAAAGCCGGCCCCACAACTTCTCCCACCGCCGAAAAGACCGGCCCAAAAGAAGAAAAAACGTCGTGAATTTTGCTGCCCCATTCCCAAACACTTTGCAGCAAAGCCAGCTTGCCTTCGTCAAAAACCCAAAGATTTTCCACTGGGCTCAAATCGGGTAAAGCGGGCGCGCTTACGGTAGATCCGCCAACGCTAACGGAACCGCTATCGCTGCCAGCACTCCCGGCGCTGCCTTGGGTGAAACGCAATAAATTGATTTCATCAAAAGCAGCCAAAGCGCCTTTGGCGGCTTTGCCCATTTTTTTGGTTTCTTCCGTTAATTTACCGGCGGAAGCCGCCGAACCATCTAAGCCCTGCTGTACGCCGCCCAAAGCCGTTTGCGTGTCGGTAAAAGGTTGCGGTAACCCCAAAACGCCACCCAAAAAGGCCGAGATGAGGCGCAAAGGGTAAGATAAAAATTGGATCAACTGCGAAAGTTTCACCAACAGGGTGTTAATAATGGGTAAAGCTACCTGCGCCAAAGGACGAAAAGCCTCTTGCAGCTGCGCGCCCACCGTTTGCAACCCATTGCGAATGATTTGCGTTTCCCTGGAGGTAGAAGCCGTAGCCGCAGCAAATTGCCTTTGCACGGCCACCGTATTGGCCAAATTTTGCCGATAGGTTAAAAGCGCTTTGTCCTGCCGGCTCCAATCGCGGGCCATGCTTAAGGCAGCGCCATTTTCAAAACCCAAAGAGCTGGTCACTGTTTTCATGTTGCTGGCCATTTTTTGGTGTTCCTGGCGCATTTTACGGTATAGTTTTTCCATACGCTTTTCCCAATCGGTGGTGGCCCGCTCTAAATCAGCCTCGCTGAAAAACAGTTTCGATATATCAAGTTCTTGTTTTTTTTCCATTGCTTTCCCCTTCCTTTTTCCGGCTGCGACAGGCGGTTTGGTAGGCCTCCATGCGCATTTTATCTTTTTGCCACGAGGATAACTCCTCTTTTTGGGCAAAAGGAAAAGCCTTGGCAAAAGGGGGCATTTTTTGCGGGCTGTTGACAGCAAAACCGATGAGTACCGCGGTTTGATAACAAATAGCCGCCAAATTTTGCAAAAAACGCTCCTCCTTTTTTTGCCCGCCCTGAATCCATTTCAATAAATCGCCGGGCAAAAACGTGTCGGCTTGCCTGGGATCCAATCCGTAGGAACAAGCGGTGGGCAAAAGCCAGGCCGTAAAATCGGCCGCGCTTTTTACTTTTTTGCGGTTGCCTTTTTCCCGGTAGCGGCCGTTTCCACCGGCGCGAAACCGGCTTCTTTTAAAACCTGCATCAACAATTCCAGCAAGGATTGCAAATTGCCGCCTTTTTCCATATACTCGTCAAACAGATCGGCCACATCGTCTTCATTCAAACCGCTGTGGTGTTTTTGCAAAGCGCCCCACAAAATGGCGAATAGATAAGAAAAATTATCCATTTTGCCCAAAAGCTCAAAAAAGCCCAAACCGGTCTTCTTTTCAATTTGTAATAAACTGCCGGCCGTTAAAGCCATTTGATATTCTTTGTCCCCAATTTGCCAAGTTTCCATGCGCCGCCTCCTATTCCGCCAAATCGCTGATATCGGAAGATAAAGCGATAGCCAAAGTAAAGCTTAAAGCGCCGTTCACGCTTACCGCGTCGCGGCGCACCGTGCAAGACCCCTCGAAGGTATGCCCGGAACCGTCCGGATAGGAAACCTTAAAGGTATGCTTGCTGCCCGCTTTTTCCAAACCGCGCAAATAGCTATAATTGTTTTTGATGATATCCGCGCTTTCCGAATCGGCGGTCGTTTCTTTGTTATAAAAGAACTTGAATTCCAAATCGCCGAAATCACCGATGCCAAACACATATCTTTTATTGCTGTCGGACAAATTGGTCACATCAATTTTTTCCGGCGTAGCGCCCAATTCCGGCACTTCCACCAAACCATAAATTTCTTTAAAGGATGCCGTTTGTCCGGCAGTTCCCACATAAAACTTGGTATTCGCGCTATTGTATTCTGTCATAGCGAAACCTCCCCATAAATCATTTTTCTTTCTTCATCAACAAAACAAGTGTATTGCAAAGCGCTGGCAAACAAACGACCCTCTCTGCTTTCCGCGCAGTTGGTCAGGGAAAAACCATGTTGGGCCAAAAGAGTTTGCACACTTTGCTGCAAACCATCTTTTCTTTGGCTGTTTTCCGCCTGGTCACAAACCGTAACGGTAAAGGAAATTTCCTGTAAGCGGTCGCGTCCTGCCAACTGCAATGCTGTTTTTTGGCTGCGCATGGTTAAAACCAAACAAGGAAAGCCGGCCCCCTTTTGCGGAAAAGCCGTCACCGTTTTGCCCACTGTACTCAGCAAAGAAAACAAATATTCTTTTATTTCCTGCATGGCGCACCTACCTTTTTTTCAGCACAATTTCGTCATGCTGGCCGTATTCTTTTACGCTTTGCACCTGCCAAACGGGTAAGGCGGCGGCTTCCGCCGTCCCTTCCGTTAATCCGTCGCCAATTTGCAAACCGCTACCGGGGGCGGCGAAACAAAAAAGCATTGTTTCGCCGTCCAAACCGGCTGCTAAAAATTGTAAATCATTTTTTTGCGGTTGTGGGGAAAGGCGCGTTTGGCCCATTTTTTGCCAAACACCGCCTTGGCCCAAATAGCTTTCCCCTTCCTGTAACCGATACCAGGTATAAAGACGGTTTTGCCAAAAATTCATTTTGCCGCCCCCTCTTCATATAAAGCGATATTGCGTTCTTTTTGCAAAATGGCTTTTACGCCGGCCGGCATAGCGGTACCGCCGGCTACCGCGTCGGCCACGGTATAGGAAAGGGCCCCTTCCGTATAGCTTTTATAACCGTTGCTGGCCATTTGCCGGTAACTTTGCACCGCCAACTGCAGCTGTGCGCTTTGTAAAGCGTCGGAAAAAGTTTCTTCCGTCAAACCGGGTTTGCGGCAATAAGCCAAAATGGCTTGCGCCGCTCCATTTAACAAAAGTTGCAATAAATCGTCTTGCCCATCATCGGTGATGCCCAGCAGCAATTTCAAATCCGCCAGTTTTTGCATAAAGGTCAACCCCCTTATGCGCCAACCACAACGTCAATGACATCGCTTACCGCCACGCATTTTTCTTGCGCGCTTTTTACAGCTACCGCCACTTTATTCCCGGCTGTTGCGCTAATCACACCGTCTGCGGGAAGCGCGGTCCAGGAGGCAAGGTCTTCTCCCAAAGCGGGAGCCGTAACCGTAGCCCCGGTTTTATACACCAAACCGCTGCCGCCGGCATTGCCGCTTACGGCAATTTTGCCTTGCCCAGCGCCGGCAGCCGTCATGCTAATTTGTAAGGAACCCAATTTCCCAAAATGAGCGTAAATGGAATCCTTTTTGTTATTTAAAACAAAGCAATCATAATAGGTCAAGCCTTCCACCAAATTACCGGCAATGCCCGGAGGATTTTCATGAATCACATACTCGGACAATTTTTGCGGCGCGGTAACCGCCGAAGGATGGGTAATTAAAAAGGAAAGGCCGGCCGGCATATAAGCGGAAGGCATCAATACTAAGGAAATGCCGTCTACCATACCGATTTGCCCTTTTACCAACATGTCTTGAGCCAAATCACCGTAACGGACAAAAGCACCGTCTTGTTTAATCATGCTGTAAAAATCGGGCGTAACAAAAGCAATCCGTCGATCCAAAGGCACTTTGGCTTCCGCCAAAGCAGCAGCTGCTTTTAAAAACTCTTCATAAGCATTGGCTTTGGTTAATTCCCCATAACCGAAATTTCCGGCGCCGGAGGCCATTTGCACCATGCGGTATTGATCAATTTCCGGGATTACCACTTCATTTAATTGGCGGCTTAAAGCGGCGGCGGCGTCGCGCACGCCTTCCGGGCTATCCACGGCATTGGTTTTATCAATGGTAAAGGTAAAAGAACGTTTTTTGCGCATGGTCAATTCTTGGGTAGTATCCTGTAATTCCGCCGGGGTCCCATACCGGTTATTCCCAGCGTTTTGATAGTCGTTCATGGGCGCGGTTGCCATGGAATATACTTTCACGCTTTGCGCGCCGATAAAATCATAATCTTGGTTTACTGCAGCTGCGGTTAAAGATTCACTGGAGAATCTTTCATCGATGAGCTGCGCATACTTGGTTGCGAGATTTACTGCCATCCATTACACCTCATTTTCATTTTTCATCAAATCCCAAATAAAAAGGGTCGGTTCTTTTTACGCCGCGGCCGGCCGTTTTGGGGCTGGCAAAATTGGCCAAACGTTCCCCCACCCCTTTTTGTACGGCCGCCCGAAAAGAAGCGGCCACCTGTTCTAAAGAAAGTTCCAAGGCTTCCTCCGCGCTGTAATTTAAGGAGTCGGCCAGTTCCGCCGGCAAACCCTGTTCGCTTAAACGCAGCAGGGCTTTGGCCTTGCGTTCCCGAATCGCCAAACTTTGTTCCTTTTGCGCCAATTCCGCCTCTTTTTGTTGCCAAAAAGAAGAAACCGCTTCTTGCACCGCTTCTTCTTTTTCTGTTTGCCATTTGGCCTTCGCCGTTTGTAACGCTTTGTTCACCCGGCGGTCAAATTCGCTTTGATAGGTTTTGTTTTGTAATAAGGCGTCAAAAGAAAGCGGCTCCTGCGGTTCTGTCGCGCCCTGCGTACTATTCCATTCTTGCGCCGGTACCGCCGCCTTTTCTTTTGCCTCTTCCGTCCCTGCCGTTGCCAAAGGATTTTCGCTAACGGCAGCGCTATCTGGTAACAATCCCGTCTCATTCGTATCTGGCGCCCAAGACGTGCTTTGTTCTATCATGTTTATCCTCCTAACAAAAACGGTTTCCGTAAAACGGAAACCGCAATTATAATTTTTTTATTTCATTCTTTTTTAAGATATGTCCTTTTATGACAAATCCCTTTTTGATCCTTCTTCCGACTCCCTCACTTCAAACTAGCATCCTTTGCTTTTGTTCTATCAAAAGTACTGGTAAACCATATTGTTCATTTCATCTTTGCCATGCTATCAACCCGATTGAACGATATGGCCCACCTCATTCTCGTTCCAGGCAAACCCGATTCCTCCATTGCCCTCATTGCGTTTTAGGCCATAAACTCAAGCAAAAATCATATCGGCCGCTGCCTTTTTTGTGATATCATGTATCATTTTGGGCCATATTAACAATATGCAATTTCTGCTCTTCTGCATAACGCAGCAAAAAAGGTTGCTCCCAAAAAGCATGGCGGTAATAGCATAAGCAAAAAGCACTGTTTTCCACCAAAAAACGGTCGCGCATTCTGGAACAGCCTTTAAAATAAGCGGAATCGCAATAAAAAACCTCGTCGGCCCGCTGCCAAATATCCTGAAAAACGCTGTTTTGCGCCGGCTCCCATTCTTTTGGCATCTCTTTATAGGGCAAGGACAAAACCAGTTGCACCTGCGGGTAAAAACGCTTTAAAAAAAGGACGTTTAAAGCAGCCAAACTGTCAAAACCGGGCAAAGCGCCGCTCAAAAAGGTTTGCACTTGGTTCTTGACGATCAAATCCTGCAAACTTGCCATTAAAGCATTTTGCAAAGAAGCAAAATGATCCTGCGGCAACTTGCCGCCGGCCAAACAACAACAATGTTCTCTCCGATACGCCATGCTGTTTTCCCCCTCAAGTTAGTGATATATCACTTTATTTTAACATATTTCGACAATTAGTGATATATCGACTACATAAATTTTTCCGGTGACATATCATGGTTTATATATCACTAGCTAAGGGGGACGATTCTATGAAAACCAGAGAAGCCGTAGCGCAAAGGATCCTGATGTTATGCAAACAAAATTGTATGACACCCAATGCATTGGCCAATTTAACGGGGGTGCCGCAATCCACAGTAAAAAGCATTTTAAACGGCGAAAGCCAAAATCCCGGTATTGTTACCATCAAAAAACTATGCGACGGCTTTGAAATTACCCTAAGCGAATTTTTCAATACCGTCTTTTTTAATGATTTGGAGCAAGAAATCAAATAAACGCCGCCCATTGCCCAAAAGCAGCATTGACGTTTTCTCATTTTTATCTTGAGCAGTAGCAAAACCGCCGCCCATTGCCCAAACCAGTTTTTTGGCCAAAACGCCGCTGCCTTTTCCATACTCGCGGCGGCATATGGTTTTATACCACCGCCGTTGATGGCCAAAATGCCGCTCCACCTTTTCCCTACCCGCGACGGCATATGGTTTTATACCGCCTCCTGCTGGCCCAAAGCCTGCTCCTGCGTTTTTAATACGGCAATGCGTTTTAATTCCTGTTCCACATCGTTTACAAAAGGCAGTTGCGCCAGCAAGGTTTCGCGGCTTACCAAACCGTCTAAAGTGCTCACCATATTGGCCAATTCGATGGTATCCACCGGCAAAGTGCGTGAGAATACCGCCGCCACCTTTTGCGGCGTTTGAAAGGAAAGCAAATCCAAAAGGCGGCTCACCAAATGCAGCCTTTCATTTAAGCTGCGGCAAAAGAAGCGCTCTTTCATTTTCACTTTTTGCTCAAAGCCCAGCATTTTATAACTCATGGCCACGCCGGAGGAATTGCCGGCAAAGGAATTATCGGTCAAACAAGGCACCATGGAAACCTTATGAATATCCGCTTCCAAGGCTTTGCGCAATACTTCCGTCGATTGCTCGTCCAATGTTTTACTCAAGTATTCGGCCCGCCCGTCGCCTTCCAACACCATCGTGCCCCAATCCTTAATCTGTTGGTAAGTCACCGGGTCGATATTGCAGTTGGTGAGCAACAACAAACAGTTCACAAACTGTTCCTTGTCGTTCACCCGGTCGCTGGTTAAAATATTATAGGCGTCAATCAAAGTCAGCACTTCCTCAAAATCACCGCTGCCGTCTTCATTGTTGCGATATTCCAATAAGGGAATCAAACCCAACGGATTGGGCTGTCTTCTGATTTCCTGCAAAGCGCCCTGCCTTTGGCTGTATTCAATGCATTCTTTTTCCGTATAGGCAAACACCTTGCGTTTTTGCTGTACCATATAAAAATAAACGCCCAGGATCGGCCGGCTGTGCAAACTATCGTCATAAACCACAAAAGCATCCCGCGGATCAATCGCCGCCAGTTGCAATGGTTCCAAAATGGTAGGCCCCGGAAAAACCAGTTCATAGGCGCTGCCATAAATGGCCAGCTTTTTCTCCAAACAAATATCGTGGCTTTGGCTGTCTGCCGCCCGCAAGGCATATAAAAAGTCGTCCAAATTTTCGCCGGTATAGCTCAAAGGATTGCCCAGCAAATAACTGCTGGACATATCGGCAATATATTTGGCATGGTTCACCACCACCCGGTTATTGGGCAAATTACGGCTTTTGGCCTGGCGGTTTAAAATATCGTGCTCCCCGCGGTAATAACGCTCCAATTTGTCATAATGGTTGCGCTCCGCCTCCTTTTCCTGGATCAGCGCGCCAATTTGGCTGGCCGTAAGCAGCAAATTGCCCGCTTCATCCAAAACGGTTTCCCTTTCTCGAATCATCTTCCATCCTCCCTATAATCCCAATTCATAACGGTTAAACCCTCTTATTTGCCCTTGGGTCATCATTTCGGCCACGCCGGTCAAAGCGTCCGGCGCGTCGTCATGCTCATTTTTCCCATCTTTGCGATATTCCCACAAAGCGCGGGCAAATCCGTCATATTTTTGCTGCCAGTCAACCGGAAAATAAATATGTTGCTGACACCAATAGGCATGCGTAAAAAGCCGCGCCTCCTTATTGCGGCTTTGATGAAAAGGCTGCACCCGGCAAAAACAGCCGCCGTACTGCTCTTCTAAAATGCGGCGGACATTTCTGGCAAAAGCAGTGCCGGCAAAATTGGCCTCCAGCCGCGCCCAAGCCACCCCGTAACGATGCAGCATAGCGGCAAAAAGCGCTTCCGTTTTTTCCATCGGTTCCTGGGTATATAAAATATCCAGCACATAGGCTTCCTTTTGGCAAACGCCAAAACAAATGGCGCAAAACCAATCGCGGCCGCTATCGGCCAAATCGGCATAAACCCGCACTTCCTGGCAAGGGGGCAGGGTATCGTAAGTCAAAAACTGTTCGTATAAGCTGCCGGTACGGTTTACCGGCTGCTGCTGATAATTGGCGGCAAAAATTTCCGGGGCCAAAAGGGCCTTTTTTTGCCGCCAGCTTTGGGCCGATAAAATTTCCTTGCACAGCATACTGCCATCCTCTTTTTGGGCCGGCAGGGTAAAATGCAAGTAGGGCAAAGCCTGCTTTTGGCAATGACGCAACATTTGCCCGCATAAATCGTCGGTGGCCCAACGGGTCATTAAAAAAATGGTTTTACCGCCTTCCTCCAAACGGGAAAGCATGGTATTGCAAAACCAATCCCAGTGGTTTTGCAGCGTTTGTTTATGGTTGGCCTCCCAAGCGTTTTTAATCAAATCGTCCACCAGCAAAAAATCGCAACCAAAACCGGTGGCCGTACCCGTAGGGCTGGTGGCCAAAAAAGTGGCGTGCTGGCCGGAAAGCCGCCAAAAATGGGCGGCGGCATCTCCTTTGGCCAGCCTTGTTTGGGGGAAAATATCAGCATAAATCAGTTGCTCTTCCGTCAGCTTGCGTTCCCCGATGCGATTGCGCACCATTTTGGCAAAGCTGGCCGAAAGGGTTTCGTTATAACTGCCGCTAATCATTTTATAGGCTGGGTTTTGCCCCAAAAGCCAGGCGCAAAACAAAGAGAGCGTGCGGCTTTTGCCAAAACGGGGCGGCAAATTCACCAACAAAACGCTCTCTTTTCCTTCATAAAAACTTTGTAATATGCAACACAACTCTTTTAAATAGGTTCGTTCCGGACGGTAAAAATCCGGGGCAAAAAGATAACAAAAAAAGGCGAAATCACGACGAGCCAGTTCCACAGCGGCCAATTTTTTTTGCACCGCCGGCGGCCAAGCTTTATTCCTTTGCTTTTTCATCATAGCCCAGCACGCCCTTTAATTCCTCGATACTCATTTTTTGCAGCTCGCTTTGATATTGCGCCAATTCCCGCCACAGTTTTTCCTGCCTGGCCAGTTTGGCTTGCGCTTCCTTTTTGTCCTCTTTGCCTTCTTCCTCCTGCTTTTGGCAAAGTTTGGCCAAATTTTCGCTGGCTTTCATGCGCAGCCGCATATCCTCTTCTTCATTGCGCATAATGTCGCCCCAAAAAGCAATAATTTCCCGCTCGGCCACCTCTTTATCCGCATGCGGTTTTTTTACCATGCCCTCACCCTTTTCATTGGCCGTATTTTGCCGTACTCGGTTTGCCCGTTTTTCGCTTTGGCCCGCTTTCCCGGCCGCCTTCTTTTACGCTACCAGTTTAGCACCCAAAAGGGTCCAAAAATTATCGCTTTTGCCGCAAGCGTCCTTTTTCTTCTGCCAATTTTTGCCAAAAGAATACGGACATTTTCCCCCGATGGCCCAGATCAACGCCTTTTACCAGGGGAAAATGTCCGTATTCAACAAAGAAAGAGGACTTAGAACGATAAAACAGCCGATAAGTATTACTGCAGCTTACCAATACTACGATTTGTCGTTAATATTATACGATTAAAATCATTAAATTGAAATATCCGACCATACTATAATGAAAACAGAGGAAAGGGAGCGATGCCAATGCGTTTCCGTATTATAGAAACCATTACCAGGTACCGTATTGCCCATGGTTGGTCGGAATACCAGTTATCGGAAAAATCAGGCGTACCGCAATCCACCATTTCTTCTTGGTATCGAAATGGCTCCGAACCTTCCATCTCTTCTTTGGAGAAGGTGTGCAAGGCTTTTGATATTACTTTGGCGCAATTTTTTGCCGAAAAGGAAGAATTTATGGTTATCACGCCAGAAATAAAAGGAATGTTGCAACTGTGGAATGCACTTACTGCTGAACAAAGGCAACTGGTTTTAAATGTCATGAAACATTTAAAAAAGGAAAGCTGAAAGGACTTGGTTGCGACCTTTTGTATAATATACAAAAGGTCTCTTTTATATTTACAGACTCTCATAATCTGTCGAAAAATTCTCCGCTATCAAAAAGAAATCAAATCCCCCTTATTTATAAATAAAACTGCTAAAATGAAACCAAAAAAATTTGTGGCCTCTCCGCGACTCCAATTTTCCCCGCATTATCCTGTTTCTCCCTATAATAAAAAAGAAATTTTACGGATGCCCGACAGGAACAAAATTCTTCCGCAGAAGAATAAAAGGAAAGTTTTGGAAAAAATGATTTCGTCAGGTTTGCGCCAGCTTTTCGTCAAAAGGACGTAATTTTGTCGCAAATTTTTTATAATAGTAGCATTAAAACTTGGGGGAACTGGTATGATAGAGAAACCGCGCTATACGCTAAGAATTAGCCGCGAGCTTTTAGATAAAGTAGCCTATATTGCCTCTTATGAGGGGCGCAGTAAAAACAATACTATAGAAAGAATCCTGTTGCGCTATATTGCGGATTTCGAAAAACACCATGGTCCCATCCCCTTATCGGAAAACAAATAACAAAGCAAAGAAGCAATTTTGGTCGGTATGATAATTTCCATGAGGGCGCTGTAACCTCCAGGCAGCAAAACCGTAACAAGCATTTGCTTTGCCTCATGCTACCCAAGGCTTGCCGCGAACAGCCGAAATGATCATACCGTTTTTATCTGTCGTTTTTATTAAATAATAGGCGGCGCAGGGGGCAAAAACTGGGCAACACCAATCGTTGCTGGCGGTTTTATCTCCCGTGCCGTGATAAATATTGGTACTGGCGGCGGGCTTCCAGGGGCCAAAACCTAGGCAACACGGGGCAAGCCCGAATCGTTGCTTGCGGTTTTGTCCCCTGCGCCGTCCATCATTTGGCAAAAAGGCATAAGAGACAGTATGATTTTCCGGCGCCTACCATCACCGCGCCTGCGCGGGTAGGCAAGGAAATACCATACCGGCCAACTGCCCCTGGAAGCCGTTTGCTGCCGCCAACCCCCGGCCGGCAAACAAACATCCCTCCAAAAGGCATGCCAAAATAAGGCCCCTTACCGCGCCTTATAAACAGACAAGTATTCTCCTAGGAAACCCAAAAGAGCAGCCTGTCGACTGCTCTTTTACTCACCTTTTTCTTTGCCTTTGCCGGCATTTAACTGCTTAAAATCCGGCATATTGGCCAAAGCAAATTCAATACACTGGCTAATAAAGGCGCTTCTGCTTAAATTATATTGTGCGCTTAAGTAGTCAATTTCCGCTACTCGCTCGGTCGAAATTCGAATGGTGATGGGTTCCTTTTTATATGGTTTCGGTATAAAATTGCGCATTGCAACTCCTCCCTTTCTACAAGTGTAAGATAAAGTCAATATCGAATATAGCTTCTTTTATCGCATTGTATAAAGATTACATTTTGCATACTTTTTCGAACTCTTTGCCGAAACAAATCGCATTTATCTGGCATTTTGTCATATTGTGTCGAAACAAAGCTTTTGCCTAAATATAATTCGTCCCGTATAATAAAGGCAAACCAATGGATATACTATAAGGGAGTGATAGATTTGCTACTGGATCGAAAAAAGTGCGCATGTTTTTCCGGTTATCGGGCGGAAAAAATGCCGTTTCCTCTTTATGAAGGCGCCCCGCTTTACGACAAATTGGTCGCAGATATGAAAAAGCTTATCCAACGCGCCATCAAGGCTGGGGCCGAAACCTTTTATAATGGCGGCGCCTACGGATTTGATATTGTGGCCGGGGAAACCATACTGGACCTAAAAAAGGAATATCCCCATATCAAACTGATTACGGTACGCCCCTTTATTGGGCAAGGGGAGGATTACACCCCCGATTGGCAGGATCGCTATCAAAAGGTAATCGTAGGTTCCGACGAGGTGATTGTGCTTTCGCATCAATATTACAGCGGCTGCTATTATGCGCGAAACCGTTATATGGTGGACCACAGTGCGCTGCTGTTTTGTTATTTCGACGGCCAGCCGGGCGGTACCAAATATACTGTAAATTATGCCAAACGATGCGGCTTGCGCATTGTAAATTTGGCCGAGGAAACCCTGTTTCCGGAATTTTAAGACTACCCGGCAAGCAACCTTTGTCAAGCTTGCCCCAATTACCCAGTTTTTTATTACCTAGCAACCGGTCTGCAGCAATCCCCAGCCCCAAGCTATTTTCCTCCGCTATTTGGCAAGCAACCTTTGTCAAGCTTGCCCCAATTACCCAGTTTTTTATTACTTGGCAACCAGTCTGCAGCAATCCCCAGCCCCAAGCTATTTTCCCCCACTATTTGGCAACCTGCTTACAGCAAATGCTTGCCTCGCCATTCGGCATTTCATTTTCAGCAACCCCTTGGCAGCCAACCCTTGCCCGCCTCTTTGCTTGCTCTAACCGTTTGCCGTTTGTTGCCGGTTCTTTGGTTCTCTGCTTCTTGGGTTCTCCCATTTGCTGTTTGGCAATAGCATGTAAAACCCACAGCAAGCGCTTCCCCACTAACCGGGCGGCCTTTCTTTTTGCTTATGAAACTGTTTTTTCTTTCACCGTACATAATGAGGAGGAGGAAATTTTATATGAAATTGGTCAATACGGATTATTTACCAGGCGAAGATTTCACTTTTTTGGGCCTCGTGCGCGGTAGCTGTATCGTAAGCCATAAGGAAGGGGCAAATAAGGAAACCGCCAGCAAGCTTTGCGGCCAAATGCTGGCCGAGGCCCGCGCCACAGCCTGCAAAAGAATGATCACCGAAGCGGAAGCTTTGGGCGCAGATACCATTGTAAATGTGCGCTTTCTGGTCAACCGCATTACCGAAAACGCCGCCGAAATTTTTGTTTACGGCACCGCCGCCCAAAAAAACAATTCCTAAAAAAACAGGATTCCCCAAGCCGACCACGAGATAAGACGCAGGCAAAAGGTAGCCAAAAATACCAACGCACTAATATCCCGCCGCCAAAGGGAAATAGCAAACCATACCTGCATCGGCTAAAAAATGCGCCCTACCCCGCTGCTAAAACAAACAAAATTCTCTGTCTGGCAATCAGGAAAAGGCGGCGTCCCAAAGCAGCCAAAGGGCCTTGCTAAATAGAAGAAATTTCCGACATTTTTTGACTTTTTTCTTGCATTTTCTTCTTTTTTTGCTAAAATGAATAAGTGGCTTTTCGCCGTATCGGGAATTAGGGAGTAGCTTGCGCCGTCGGGCGTTTGCGGTTAGCGTCATGCCGATAAAACCGTGATATACAGGGATTTATCCGCGCCGTAATAAAAAGCAAGACTTTGACCCACTTTTTAGGGGTCAAAGTCTTTTTATGTATAAAAATACTGTTGGGGAGGATATTTATGATTTTTACCATTCTTATCTTACTATTGGGTTTTGTTCTATTGGTAAAAGGAGCCGATTTTTTTGTTTCCGGCGCCGCTGCCATTGCCCAACATTTCCATATTCCGGAAATTTTAATCGGTCTCACTATTGTGGCCTTCGGCACCTCCGCTCCGGAAGCATCCGTCAGTATCACCGCTTCTTTAATAGGGGATACTGAAATTTCCTTGGCCAATATCATTGGCTCCAATATTTTCAACTTTTTGTTTATTTTGGGGGCGGCCTCCGTCATCACCCCCATTGCCGCGCAAAAAAGCGTGGTAGCCAAGGATTTTCCTTTCGCCATTTTAGCGCCCGTCGTTTTGCTTATTTTGGCGGCCGATCAATTTCTAAATCAGGCCGCAGTCAACCAATTAACCCGGGGCGACGGCCTCATTTTGCTTTGTTTCTTCCTTATTTTTATGGTTTATATCATCCAAACCGGTTTAAAAGCGCGCAACGATTTTAAGGATACCCCCACCGGGGAACAAAAACCCACTTTAAAAACAGGACAAGCCGTCCTTTTGCTCGCTTTGGGCTTGGTAGGCATTATTTTAGGCGGCACCATGGTAGTAAACAGCGCAGAAAAAATTGCCCTGGCCTGGGGCATGAGCCAAAAGTTAGTGGGTTTAACCATTGTAGCCGTCGGCACCAGTTTGCCGGAACTGGTCACTTCTGTGGTCGCCTCCATCAAAGGGCAAAACGATATCGCCTTAGGCAATTTGGTGGGCTCCAATATTTTTAATATTTTCTTCATTGGCGGCATGAGCGCCGCCTTGGCCCCCATGCCGGCCAATTCTTTTGTTCTTATCGATACCTTTATTTTGGTTGGCGCCAGCTTGCTTTGCTTGCTATTTGCCAAAACCCGGCATCAGGTAAGCAAAAAAGAAGGGCTTTTGCTGCTGCTTTGCTATGCGGCTTATTTGGCTTATATCATTATCCGCAACTGAATTCAGCAATGTTTCGCATCTCCGCCGCCAACAAAATTTCCATTTACAATATAAAAAGCTTGACCTGAAGCACACTTTAGGATTTAAAATAAAAGAAAGTTATTTTATCATGGGGGTGGCCGTTATGCAATACCGTACCTTAGGCAGAACTCAGTTACAAGTAAGCGAAATCGGTTTAGGCTGCGAGGGCTTATCCGATCAAGACGGTGCTCTGGCCCCAAATTTGCTGGACGCCGCCGCGGAAGCCGGTATCAATTATATCGACTATTATGTACCCAACCCGCAAGTGCGCGATATCACCGGCCAAAGCTTAAAAGGCCGGCGCGAAAAATTTCTTCTGCAAGGCCATTTATGTTCGGTATGGAGACAGGGACAATATCAAAGAACCCGTGAAATCGGCGCGGTACAAAACAGTTTCATGGATTTGCTGAAAAGATTGCAAACCGATTATGTGGATGTCGGGATGATTCATTATGTGGACGCCTTAGCCGATTGGCAACAAGTAAGCGAAGGCGCCATTTTAGCCTATGCGCAGAAGCAAAAAGAAGCCGGTTCCATCCGTTTTTTAGGGCTTAGCAGCCATAACCCGCAAGTAGCCATAAAAGCGGCGCAAAGCGGCCTGATCGACGTTATTATGTTTAGCGTAAACCCTTGTTATGATTTACAGCCGGCCGGTGAAAATGTGGAAGAATTATGGAATGAAAAAAATTATGCTCAGCCCCTTCTCAATATGGATGCGGAGCGACAATCTTTTTACGAAACCTGCCAAAGATTGGGCGTCGGCATTACCGTCATGAAAGCATTCGGCGGCGGCGACTTGTTAAACGCCGAATTGTCTCCGGCCGGCCGCGCCCTCACCGTCAACCAATGTTTGCATTATGCCTTAACCAGGCCGGCCGCAGCCAGCGTTTTGGTTGGCGCCCATAGCGTGGAACAACTGCAACAATGTTTGGCTTATGAAAATGCCAGCGCCGAGGAAAAAGATTATGCCGCCGCTTTGGCCAATTTCCCCAATATCAGCTGGCAAGGACATTGCATGTATTGCGGTCATTGTGCGCCTTGCCCGCAACAGATTGATATCGCCACCGTCACCAAGTTTTATCATTTGGCGCAAGCGCAGGATAACATACCCGAAACCGTACGCGAACATTATGCCTTGCTGCCGCAAAAAGCCGGCGATTGCATACAGTGCGGCGTCTGCGAAAGCCGTTGTCCCTTCGGCGTAGCCATTCGGCAAAATATGCGCCAAGCGCAAACCTTATTCGGGCGATAAAAGTGGGACAAACACTCGGATCAAGAACTGCCGCAAAATCGTATCGCTGGGGAACCGCAAAAGGATTGCTG
>CALXSR010000043.1 GCA_944391215.1 uncultured Clostridia bacterium | reverse complement strand
TGGGATTTGGGAAGCGGCTTTGGCAGGAGCGAAAGCGAAAGTTCCGATAGGGGCTTTAGAGGGGATCACATTTGCTCCCTTTGCAGCTTGGGAAGAGGCCATGAAGCTGGCCACCAAAACCGACGACATAGCGCAAATGATTGACAAGGCGGAGGACGTTTTAGAGGGGGCGACAAAAGGCAGCAAAGGCTTTGCTAATACTGAAGAGTTTGGTACACTGAAAGGAAGCAAGGGGGTTGGAACAAATGCTTCTCCTACCGGCACGTTAGATGAGATTCTGGAAAGAGAGCTTAATGCTATAGTTGATGTCCCAGTAGAGAAGTTCCAAGACTATATTTTTAAGGATGGGGCAACCCACGGGAAAAATGTTATATATGAAGATTTGGGATACGGAAAAAATGACTCGGAATATTTAGTAAATCTTTATAAAAAACAGGCAATGAAAAAATATGAATCGGGCGAATATACGCTTGGGAAGCTAGACCAATATGGGCAAAGAATCACTATAGAAATTGAATTAAAAGGAATTGGCAAAAGTTCAGATAAAATTAGTTATTTAAAATCTGGGTGGATGATAGAATCTGATGGATCTATATCCTTGAATATACCATTTTCCGGTTTTAGTCGATAGGAGGTTTGATTAATGAAGAAATATCAAAAAGTAAGAATGTTAAATGATAAATATATTGAAGATGGCATTAAAAAAGGATTGATTGGCTATATCTTAAAAATCTATGATCAAAATTATTGTGAAATTGAATTTTCAGATAAAGATGGAACCACAATAGCAATACAAGCAATCAATAAAGAGGATTTTTATGTTTTAGAAGATTAAAAATATCTTTTAGAACTTTATTACGATGCTTTTAGGTGAGATGGTGTTAAATCATCTAGCCTTTGGTAATTGTTTAGATGAATCCTTATAATGATAAAAAAGCCCCGCCCACAACTATAGTTGTGGGCGGGTTTTTTGTTTTGGTAGGTATATTGGTTGATAAAAACGAAATACAGGTAATAGTCGCAAGCGGCATAATTCTGATTAAAACGGCAAGTTTTGGGGCGGCAACAGAAGCCTTTCTGGGCTGGGCGGAAGGCTGGGACGCGTATGAAGGGAAGCACGGGTTAGACGGCGGAATTTGGGCAGCGGCTTTGTCAGGAGCGAAAGCCAAAGTTCCAATAGGGGCTTTAGAGGGGATCATTTTTGCTCCTTTTGCGGCTTGGCAGGAAGCGCTTAAGCTGGCCACCAAGACGGACGACGTAGCGCAAGTGATTGGCAAAGCGGAGGACATTTTAGAGAGGGCAACAAAAGGCAGCAAAGGCTTTGCTAATCTTGACGAATTTGATACACCGAAAGGGAGTAAGGGGGTTGGTGGAACCGGACTCAGGAATTCGGCGGAAAGGCGGAAACACAAGCTAGTGTCAATAAAAAGCTAGAAACCTATCTGCTGGATAAAACCCATGTTACAGGTGGAAGTAAGGCGAAATGGTTTGATGAGGCACTTGGGTTTAATCAGACCAATATGGAAAGTCTATCAAAACAAATAGTGTTTGATCCTGAAACTGCTATTCAAACTAACATTACTAAATATGGGCCACAATATAATCAAATTATCAGAATAACAGGAGCAAATGGCAAAGTAATTGATGTAACATTTGCATGGATTAAAAATGAAGATGGCATAGTACGTTTAGTTACAGCCGTCCCAACCAAAAAATAAGGATAAGAGGTGGTATAAAATATGAATGAATTAGATATTGTTAAGGCTAAGAGAAATTTATCAAAAAGTGTATTAAAAGGCTGTATAGGGACCATTGTTATGGTTTTAACGGCTCCCCATCTGGCATACTTAGTAGAATTTACTAATGAAAATGAGGAAACGATCGATATAATCCCAGTCGAACCAGAAGATTTGGTATTAGTATCTTTAACCTAAAAGTTATAGAAAAGAAAGAAGAAGATAAAATGCAGATCGATATGGATACCGTACTGAAGGAAGATATTAGCGAGAGGATACAAAAGGTAGAAAAATACAATAAGATCAAATTTCCGCAGTCCTATGTAGAATTTATCAAGGAGTATAATGTGGGGGTGCCGCTGACCAAATGTTTGCCGTTTGATAATAATATTTTTGTGGTGGAACGGTTCCTTGGCTTCGTGAAAGATTACCAGGAATCTGATTTGGGTTGGTATGATATTGGGGTTGTATTATCTCAACTTTTTGATCGGTTGACAGATAAGCCAAATCGGGTGGGCGATGATATTATTCCCATCGCGGTATTATTTGCTGGAAATTTCGTTTGTTTAGATTTTCGGAATGAAACCGCTGCGGAACCGGAGGTATGCATTTGGTATCATGAAGAATCAGAAGAATTTGCGCCTGTGACGCGGAAAGTGGCGGATACTTTTGAGGAATTTTTAGCGATGCTGGAGTAAAGAGTTAGAGAAACAAGGAATGGCTGTTGCTGCCACAGTGCGGAAAGCCCCGTCTGCAAATTGTGCAGGCGGGGCTTTTGTTTTAGTAGGTATATTGGTTGAAAAAGACGAAATATAGGTAATAGCGATAGGCGGTACGTGATTCTGATCAGGACGACAAGTTTTGGGGCGGCAATGGAAGCCTTTCTAGGCTGGGTAGAAGGCTAGGATGCGTATGAAGGGGAGCATGGGCTGGACGGCAGTATTTGGGAAGCCTATTTGCAGGCATTTGTTGCAGCGTAAAAAATCAATGCAGTATTGTTTGTAACTCGAAACAGCCAGGTTTTGATGTGCTCTGGTTTTTCGATGCTGGAAATTTTCTTCAGAAGTTTACAGGCCGCATCCTGAATGATAACCATTGCATCTTCTTTGTTTTTGACATAGCTGTAAACAATACGATAAAGCCTATCGCTTTGTTTTATAATTTGTTGACCAAGTTGTTCTGTGATAAACTGATTTTGTTTCAAGAGACCTCTTGCTCTTTCCTTTTGCCATGGTGTGGTGTTATTTTTGTCTACATTTATTAGACGTGTGGAGTAGCATAAAAAGTTGATCTGTAAAAAAAAATTTTATAGAGCGGAGAAAGTGTTATAATACAATAAGAAAAACGCTTTTGTAATATGGGGTGAGAATATGGATTTTACCAGAGATGATGCATGGAATTTGTTAAAAGAATATAATAAAGATCCTTTTCATTTGAAACATGCTTTAACGGTGGAAGGTGTAATGCGTTATTTTGCCCAAGATTTAGGTTATGAAAATGAAGTGGATTTTTGGGGTATGGTAGGGCTGCTACATGATTTGGATTTTGAACAATATCCGCAAGCGCATTGCTTAAAAAGCCAGGAAATTATGAAGGCAAAAGGTTTGGACGAGGCTCTTATTCGTGCTACTGCGAGTCATGGTTATGGTATTACGGTGGATATTAAGCCGGAACATGAAATGGAGAAGGTTCTTTTTGCAATTGATGAATTAACAGGACTTATTGGTGCGGTAGCGTTAATGCGTCCTTCCAAAAGCGTGCAGGATTTGGAGCTAAAATCGGTAAAAAAGAAATTTAAAACAATGAGTTTTGCTGCCGGTTGTTCTAGGGATATTATTCAACAAGGGGCGGAAATGCTGGGTTGGAGTTTAGATGATTTGATTACAAAAACGATTTTAGCGATGCGAGTGGATGAAGAAAAAATTGCGCAAATGAATTGACAATATCCCTCTAAAATGGTACTATCAAATATGTTCCGTTTTAGAAACGGTCATATGGGGGGGTATAGCTCAGCTGGGAGAGCGCTTGCTTCGCATGTAAGAGGCCAGGGGTTCGAATCCCCTTATCTCCACCAATAAACTCCTGTTTTATCATACGATATGGCAGGAGTTTTTGTTTTACCTTATTTTTGGCCATTCTGTTACAGGATTGAAAATGTTGTCTAGCGCATATGGATAACGAGTTTTAGCTTGTCAGCAAGCCCATGACTATAGAGGCAAAATTTGTTTTATGGGTTTGAATTTGGCTAGCGATGAAGAAAAAATAGTATAAGAAATAAAAAAGGAGAATGAAGTATGTTTTTATATGGTACAACGGATATTGTAATAAGCTGGGAGGTTTTTGCAAACTAGCTTGTACAAAGCCTCCCATCGATTATTACGATAACGATTTCGGAGGAGAAAATGAAACAAATAGATTTCAATAAAATTGGATTCAAAGAGACAATGCGCATTGTGGCCGCTTCTTATGATAATTTGATCGTAGGGCGGGTTTTTGCGCAATACAAAGAGATCTATCGGGTTGTTAGCCAAAATGGAGAAATGTTGGCGGAAATTTCAGGTAAATTTCGTTTTACAGCTGAGAAGCCGACTGATTTTCCAAGTGTGGGTGATTTTGTAATGCTGGATCGTGATACGGATTTGAATGGAAATGCGGTGATCCATGCCATTTTACCCAGAAGAAGCGCTTTGGTACGGAAAGCCGCCGGGACAGCAAGTGAGGAGCAAATTGTTGCTAGTAATGTCGATACTGTTTTTATCTGCATGGCTTGCAACAAGGATTTTAACTTGCGAAGACTAGAGCGTTATTTGGCATTTGTTTGGGATAGTGGGGCGGTACCCGTTATTGTTTTAACAAAGGTGGATTTATGTGAGGATATGGCCTATATTTTGCAGGAGGTGGCGGAGGTTGCCATCGGGGTAGACGTTGTAAAAACTACCGCCTTGCAGGAAGATGGGTATCAGCAGCTATTGCCGTATCTTGTAACGGGACAAACGGTTGCTTTTGTTGGTTCTTCCGGGGTGGGAAAATCCACTTTGATTAACTGCTTGATTGGCGCTGAGCAATTAACAACCAATGGTTTGCGCAATGATGATAAAGGCAGACATACTACTACTAGTCGGCAAATATTGTTACTACCCAATGGCGCTTTGGTGGTGGATACGCCTGGAATGCGGGAATTAGGGTTAGAACATACCGATCTTGGTAAAACTTTTGCCGATATTGAGGAGCTTGCTTTAAATTGTAAATTTAGTAATTGTACGCATAAAGAGGAGCCGGGTTGTGCGGTGCAAAATGCAATTGAACAAGGATCACTTGCGGCGGAACGGCTCAAAAGTTTTCAGAAATTGCAAAAAGAAATGGGTTATGATGGATTAAATTTTAGGCAAATTGAAACGCAGAAAATGCAAAATATGTTTGGCAGCATGGGGGAAATGAAGCAAGTTCGTAAGTATTGGAAAAAACACAAAAAAAGATGATATGCGATTGAGAAGAAAGCGCCTGTTTAGTTCAGGTGCTTTCCGTTATTTTTCATTATCGTTGGGTATGATATAAGGAAAAAGTATTGGCTTTTTAGAAAAAGACCGCCTTTTAGTAAAGATATTTGTAAGGGAATATGATAAACTAAGCTATAGATAGCTGAGTGAGGAGAAATGAGGCGATAAAAATGGCGAAAAAAGAAATCACAAAGAAAGAAGATTTATTTGTTTTATTAGATTTGCTAGATCGCTTAGGTATGAGATATTGGGTAGACGGCGGCTGGGGGGTTGATATTTTGGTCGGTCGTCAAAATAGAGAGCATCGAGATTTGGATATCAATTTTGATGGGCAATTTACTGATATCCTATTGGCTGCATTGGAGGAAATAGGCTATTATATTACAACTGATTGGCGGCCTTGCCGTATGGAATTATATCATCCGGAGTTGGGCTATATTGATATTCACCCAATGGTGATTGCGGATGATGGCAGCGCCAAACAGGCGGATCTTTTTGGCGGATGGTATAAGTTTGCCGCAGATTATTTTACCAGCGCGGTATTTGCTGGTAGAACCATACCTTGTATTTCTGCAAAAGCACAGCAAATTTTCCATAGTGGATATGAGTTGCAGGAAAAGGATAGATTTGATATGCAAAATTTAAATGCTCATTTGGCCAAAGGAAAATAGGACTTATCAGGACTGTTTAGAAAAAGGTTAGGTACACCAGGAGTGGAAATTAGTGAAGAAGCATTTTGCTCTTCATTTGGTATGAAGCAATTCAATCGTGAAATGGTTTACTATAAATTGGGGGATACTGTGAAGCGCTTTGCAATAGCTAGGTAGCAGAGAAAACAGGATAGAATTTATGGGGAATCATTTGCTTTTATTCCGGGAGATTGGAAGGTTTGAGAAGTTTTATGAACTCGTTGCTGAGGAAATAAGGGAATATGGGGAACGTTGTTTGGCTAAATATTTTCTTTTTATGGTTGATGCTGTAATAAAGAAAAGAGTAATAAATAGTAAAACAAGATAAAGCCTGCTGTAAAACGGCAGGCTTTATTTATACCAAAATAAGAACCTGTAAAGGCTTGTACGCATAACTTATAGTAAAGCAATGGCTTTTCTATTGCTTTACAAATACGAAAAATAGGAAGGAATTGAATATATGGGTATTATTAGCTCCAGTAAAACCATCAATCAAACCGAGATTGCTTGTTATGGTACCTTACAGGTACAGCTTGCACTGACGTCTGCTCCTGATATTGTGACCAATCCGACTGATATTGTTTTAGCGCTCGATCGTTCCGGTAGTATGAGCGGGGTTGCTTTGGACAGCTTAAAAACAGCTGTTGGACAGTTTATTGATATGATTGCGAAAGCGACTGACGGCGGACCAAATACCATTGGTTCCGGTAGCCGTATCAGTATTGTTAGCTTTGCTGATTCTGCTACAGATGATACGGGGCTTAGTACGTCGGTAGCTGATTTAAAAGCGACTGTAAATGCTTTAATTGCAGAAGGACAAACCAATCATTGTGAGGCCTTTGCAACTTCTATGTATGTTCTTGGCACGCCGCCGGAAAACAAGAAGGTAATGGTTATCTTTACCGATGGCCAAACAAGTACCGGTCCTGATCCAATCGCTGCTGCTACTGCCGCAAAAGATGCGGGAATCACTATTTATGCGATTGGCCTGGCAGGCAGTGAAGGCGTTGATGAGGACGTTTTGAATCGTTGGGTATCGCCTCCCGCTGCCGCGCATGTAGCAATTGCTCCAACCCCAGAGGATATAAAACAGTTATTTGCTGACCTTGCTGCCAATATTACCAAAGCAGGTGCTACAAATATTGAAATTCATGATATCGTTAATGACGATTTTATTATAACAAGTGTTGGGCAACCTACTGTAGGTACTGCAGTAAAAGTGAGCGATACTGAGGTGCGTTGGAATATGGATCGCTTAGGCGTATCGGATACAGAAAGCGCTACTTTGGAGTTTACCGTTCAGCATCTTGGCGATACTTCTGGTATAAAAAATGTTAATGCTTCTATTACTTATCATGATACAGAAGGAAATGAGGCTTTTATGGAGCCTTCTCCTACTGTAACCACAGATTGTGGCAATCCGTATGTGATAGAACCTTGTGCTCCTGCCGTAACAGTCCCGGTTGAGGGGTGTGGAGATATGATTGAGTATAATTTAGGTGATTTGCCATTAGAATCTGTTGGGCGTATTATGCAGTTAGATGTTAATTTAAAAAACGTATGCCCCAATAGAAGGGTAGCCTTAGGGGTGGTATTAACAGAATTGGATGCTGAAAATCAGGCTTATCCGCGCGGTATGAAAACGGTTACGGTACCGGCGCATACTGAAGAAGAATGTCGGGATATTTTAGTCCGTTGCATTCGCTTTGTTCTGCCGGAAGATTTAAATGTTACTACAAATGGATTATGCGGTACTCGCAATATACAAGCACAAATATTTGCTCATTATATTGACCATGAATTTACCTGTTATGGCATGGTAGAAGCTTAAATCATTATCTCGTGTAAAAGGGGCGGTTTTCCCGCCCTTTTTCTTTTGTTCCTTTTCCATTGCAGCATGAGTATGGTAAAATAAAAGTAATATTTTGTTGAAACAAAGGAGCAAATCATGAAACAAACCATTTGTATTATCGGTGGCGGCGCCTCCGGCATGGCAGCGGCGATTGCCGCCAAAAGTGCTAATCCTGTTTGCCAGGTTTTTATTTTGGAAAAACAGGCGCGGGTTGGTAAAAAAATATTAGCTACTGGTAATGGGCGCTGTAATATTGGCAATAAAGGAGCTAGCGTTGATCATTATTATGACCATGTGGGACGAAACCCGCAGTTGGTGCAAACCGTTTTACAAGCGTATTCTGCTGCTAGTAATGTCGATTTTTTCGCTTCTTTCGGGCTTATGGTCAGAGAAGAAGAACAAGGAAAACAATATCCTTTTTCCAATCAGGCAGCCAGTGTTTTGGATCTGTTGCGTTTAAAACTTGCTTCTTTGCAGGTCATGATACAAACCGATACAACAGTAGTTGATATCATTTTGCAGGAAAAAGGTTTTTTGGTGCGGACGAATCGAGAAAATTATCGTTGTGATAAATTGATTTTGGCCTGCGGCGGGGTAGCTTCTCCGCAATTAAGCAATAGTTTGGGCATCCGAAAAATAACGGATCGTTTGGGATTGCCTTCCACAAAAACTTTTCCAGCCCTGGTACAACTAAAATTAGATAGTTCTTTGCCCAAAGCATTGAAAGGACAAAAAATTGAGGCGGTAGTTGGTCTTTGGCAAAACGATCAATTATTACGGCAAGAAAAAGGAGAAGTATTGTTTACTGAGTATGGGATATCGGGGCCGCCTGTATTTCAGTTATCGCATTTGGTAGGACGAAACTTTGCCGGTAATTCCATACCGCAACAAGTGATATTGGATTTATTGCCTATGTATCAAGAGCAGGATATTTTTCTTTTATTGCAAAAAGCGCGCCAGTCGATTGCTGGTAACTTAGAAAATTTTTTGCTTGGCTTGCTGCCCAAACGGTTGGGGCAGCAGCTTTTAAAAATATGCGAGATGGGATATTTAAGCCGGTTAATTGTGGATTTAAGCGATCAAGAATTGCAGAGGATTGCTGAAAAAAGCAAACGTTTGGCGTTGCCGGTAAGCGGTACTACTGGTTGGCAAAACGCCCAAGTTATGGCGGGCGGCTTAAAAAATGATTCATTTTGTCCTCAAACTTTAGAAGCCAAACGATTGCCCGGCTTTTTTGCCTGTGGGGAAATTCTAGATGTTTATGGCGATTGCGGCGGTTATAATTTGACTTGGGCTTGGTCATCTGGACGTTTGGCGGGTACTTGTGCGGCAGGAGGCAAATATGCTTAGAATTCATGAATTAAAATTACCTTTAGATGCTGATATGGCAGCATTGCAAACTGCGGTAGCGAAATTGTTGCATTTACCGGAAAAGCAAATTGCGCAAATTAAAATTGTAAAAAAGGCTTTGGATGCCCGTAAAAAGAAAGAATTGCAATTTATTTACACGGTGGATGTTGCTATTGCCGGTACAGAAAAGGCAATATTGAAAAAGACAAAAAATAAAACAATTATCCTAGCGCCAAAACAAAGATATCAAGCGCCGGTTTTACAACATGCTCCAAAAGTACCGCCTGTTGTGGTAGGTATGGGGCCGGCTGGTTTTATGGCTGCTCTTATTTTGGCGGAAGCCGGCTGCAATCCTATTGTGGTGGAAAGAGGTCAAAAGGTGGAGGAACGCGAGCAAAAAGTAATCGCCTTTTGGCAACGAGGGCAGTTTGATGCGCAATCGAATGTACAGTTTGGCGAAGGGGGCGCGGGCACTTTTTCCGATGGAAAACTGACGACCAATACCAAAGATATCCGGCACCAAAAAGTATTAGAAGAATTGGTGGCAGCTGGTGCGCCGGATGCCATTTTATACGAGGCAAAACCACATATTGGTACAGACATCTTAAAACAAATGCTGCCTAAAATTCGCCGAAAGATACTTGCTTTGGGGGGAAATATTTTATATGCAACCCAATTAACAGATATCTTTTTTGAACAAAATCAACAGGGAGAAAAGAGAGTTGTTGGGATTGTTTTGACTGATGCAAATGGCAATTATCAAATACCGGTACAACAAGTAATTTTAGCGATAGGACATAGTGCGCGTGATACTTTTACGATGTTGCATGAGAAAAATTTACCCATGCGGCAAAAACCGTTTGCAGTTGGGGTGAGAATAGAACATTTACAAAAAACGATTAATCAGCAGCAGTATGGAGCTTTTGCTCATCATCCTTCTTTAGGGGCGGCTGACTATAAATTGTTTTGTCATTTGCCAAATGGCCGTTCTGTGTATACCTTTTGCATGTGCCCCGGGGGATATGTAGTAGCAGCAGCTTCAGAATCAGGCGGCGTGGTTACCAATGGTATGAGCGATAGCCAAAGAGCGGGTAAAAATGCCAATAGTGCCGTTTTGGTCGGAGTGAACCCGGAAGATTTTGGAAGTTCTGATCCTTTGGCTGGTATGTTTTTTCAAAGAGAGATGGAACAAAAGGCTTTTTTATTAGCCGGAGGAAATTATTATGCGCCAGCTCAGTTGGTAGGCGATTTTTTACAAGGAAAAGATAGTTGCGGACCGCAGTCTGTTTTGCCTACCTATAAGCCGGGCGTCGTATGGACAGATTTTGCCAAATGTTTGCCTGACTTTGTAATCGAAAGTTTGCGTTTCGGAATACCGGAATTGAATCAAAAATTACCAGGTTTTGCTTGCGAACAGGCTATCCTTACTGGTCCTGAAACGCGTAGTTCCTCTCCGGTAAGGATTGTCCGTAATGATACTTTGCAATGCACCGGCGGTGTATATCCTTGTGGGGAAGGGGCTGGTTATGCCGGTGGTATCATGTCTGCTGCTACAGATGGAATTCGTTGTGCGGAAGCTGTTATTCATCAACTGAATGCAAAAGGATAACGAAGTATTTTGTATTAGTTCTTTTTTTCTTTTGTTTTTAGCTATCGATACTGTTAACGACTGATTTTTCTTTCTTAATATCTTAAAATTTTACGATAAGACATGATTCAATAAGCAAGCTGTAGGCGGAGGCGCTCCACAGCGCTTTAGCCTGCTTAGGGTAATCGCCGTGATGGGAATGGGCGTTTTCCTTCCCAGCTGTAGCGAGCTGGCTTTGTAGTAGTAATATGATTAAGCAATATTTCCTAATTCCATTTTTAATTGGCAATATTTTATATATTATTATTTCAAAATTAGAAAAAAGAAGGGTTATTTATGAAAATACTTAATTATTATCATAAATAAGAAAATGTCTTTTCTGATCAAAAACAAAATATTTATTCATTTATGCGGATGGAATTGCATAATTTTGATGTTGAAAGCGCAAATTTTTGATTCGATTCTGACTCAAATTCAATGTTTCCTTTGACAAATATTTCTTCTCATGGTTATATTTATTATTAGAAGTGATAAGGGGTGAAGGTAATACATGGTTGAACGCTTTGGTGCGCAGCGGGTCATCGAACCAAAAGGTAGTATCCCTATTACAGCCTGGCGTATTGATAACCGTAAGGAATTATATTCCGATGAAATTCGCTTAAAGGTAAAAATTATTCATTTAGAAATGGATAGTTTTCAGCAAATAGGTAGCCAGTGCAATTATGACGCCGTAAAAATGAAAGCCCGTATTTATGATTTAATTCGTAAAAGAGGGAAATTACATAATCCTTTTACCAATAGCGGCGGCATTTTATATGGTATGGTAGATGAAATTGGTTCCCGTTATGAAAATTCCAAACACTTTGTTGTGGGAGAAGAAGTAATGGTAATCACATCATTAACGGGCATACCATTATATATTCAGGAAATTAAAAATATTGATTTCCATTATGGCCAAATTGAGGTAGAAGGATATTGTATTTTATTCTCAGGTTCTCCTCTCATTCATAGGCCACAAGATCTGGAAATAAATTATCTTTTGGAAGCCTTTGATGAAGCCGGTACGATCTATACCATTTCTCAGGAGGTTACCAAAGGACAGCGGTTTTTGATTATTGGACGCGATATTTTAACCATTATGCTGTATAGTGCCACCGTAAAAAAAGGGACGCAAAATGATTGTTATATCGTAGGAATTTTGGACCAGAAGAGCGTGGGCTCTTTTCAAAAGAAAGAAATAACAGAAATACTGACAGATTTTGTGGATCATATCTATATCACTGATATTATGAATCCCATGAAAGCCGTACAAAATTTAAAAAGAAATGAAAAAGAGTCATTTGATACTACCATTATTTGTGAAGATGTCCAGGGGACGGAAACAATTAGCGTGTTAATGACCAAAGAAAAAGGCCATTTGTTTTTTACTAGCTTAAAAAATACCTATAATCCAGCTAGCCTTTTTGCCGATTTATTGGGCAAGGAATTGAACACGCATGCGCCAGATTGTTTTTTGCAGATGAATGAGGTCTTTACCAATGATCTCTTACGTGGTATGAAAGATTCCTTAAGCAAGATCAATGCGCTTTTTAAAAAGAAGCCGTTCCGTATTGAAAAAGACGCGATGCGAGATTCTTCTTTACAAGTAGAAGAAGTTGGCGCGATAGACGATTTTGTTTTTATTAGCGATCCGGCAAAATTAATGTTGGAAAATGCCATGGCGATTGCTGCTTATGACTGCAATGTTGTGATAGAAGGGGAACCCGGGGTTGGTAAAGATAAATTACTGGATTTTTTACATAAAAACAGTAGTAGAAAATTATATCCTTGTGTAAAGGTAAGTTGTTCTTCTTTAGATGAAAACAGGTTGGAAGAGGCTTTTTTAGGAACAAATGCTGGTCAAAAAGGATATTTTGAATTGGCCCAAAATGGTATTTTGTTTTTAGATGATGTAGACTATTTAACTTTTGCCGCCCAGTCCATACTCTTAAATTTATTGCAAAAAAATACCTTTTGTTATATTGGTAGCCAGGAAGAGATTGTCGCAAATTTGCGGGTGATATGCAGCTGTGAAACGCCGCTACGGAAGCTGGTAGAGCAGGGAAAATTTCGGGAAGATTTATATTATGCTTTGAATATTTATAAGATTGATATTCCCCCTTTACGAGAAAGAAGAGAAGATATTTATTCTTTGGCAAAAAATTTTTTAGTCAAGTACAATGAAAAATATCATGAGAATAAAGAAATTGCCCAGACTGGCTATGAAAAGTTATTGCAATATAATTGGCCCGGTAATGTAAGAGAATTGGAAAATATGATTCATCGTTTGGTGGTATACAGTCAAGATAAAGTGATAACAGATAATGAAATTAATATGATGATTCATGAGAATGTATTTGACGATATGCTTTTAGATTTGCGCGAAAATCTGGCCAAAGAGGAGAAAATAGATTTTGAAGAATTGATGGAATTGCAGGAAAGAAGGCTAATAGAACTGGCATTGCGAAGAGAAAAGACAACCAGACAGGCTGCAGCATTTTTGGGGATCAGTCAATCCAAGCTAATGCGTAAAAAACAAAAATATGGTATGGATTGATTTTAAGATTACTATATTGATAAAAGAAAGGAGGAAGAGGGGATCTGTTTCATTTAGGAAAAATTTAAGCTTGACGGTCTTTTAAGAAAAAGGAGGGAAATTTTATGATTTGGGTTGGTGCACTTATTGTTATTATAACTCTTATTGCAATTATCAAACGTTTTGATGCCAAAATGGTTCTTTTTGTTTCTGGTTTTCTTATGTGTTTGATTTCTGGTCAATGGTTGATGGCTTTAGATACTTTTTACACAAAATTATTTTCTGGCGGTATCCCGCAAATTATTTGTGCTGCTATGGGCTATGCTGCTTTGATGGGTTTTTCAGAATGTGATAAGCACCTATCTACCGTTATGATGTCTGTGATAAAAAAAGCGCGTGCTATTTTAATTCCTGGGGTTATCATTGCTGGTGGTTTCGTTATTACCGCTTTGGGTAGTAATGCTGGTTCTGCTGCTGCGATTGGGCCGGTTGTTATTCCGGTTATGATTAAAGCTGGCGTGCATCCTGTATTTGCTGCTACCGTTTTGGCACTTGCTGTACATGGTGACTATTTTATGATTGGTTCGCATGGTGCTGTGATTGGGGAAATTGCCGGAAAATCGGCGGCTGAAGTTGTTATGAGCCGTATGTGGCCTACTGGTTTGGCAGTTTATGTATTTTTGATTATTTATACTCTTGTTTTAGGGAAAGTGTTGAAAGAAGACAAAGGTTTTGTGGACACTACCGGTGCCTTTTCAGATGAAGCACAATTGGGTAAAGTAAATGGGTATAAAGCATTTATGCCTTTCTTACCTATCGTTTTGGTTTTATTTGGCTTATTTGCCAATAAATATGTGGAAGCAATTCCTGCCTTTAGTGTTCAACAGGCTATGTTGATTTCTACCTGCTGGGGCTTACTTACTTTGCGTGTTAATGTTACAGAAGGGATTAAGGCATATACCAGTGGTTTAGGACGAGGCTTGGGTGAAGTTGTTTCTTTGATTGCTGCTGCCGGTGTATTTGCTGCTGGTATGGAAGTAATTGGTTTGATTCCGGCTTTGATTACTGCGATGGAAAGTAATCCGGCTATTGCGATTTATGCTGCTGCTTTTGGTCCTGCTGCAATTGCTGCTTTGGCAGGTTCTGGGGATGCTGCTGCTATGGCTTTCCACAGTGCAGTTACGCCTCACGTTGCTGATTTGGGGTTAGATCCTTCTAGTATCGGTTCCTTGGCTTCCATGTGTGGTGCTTTTGGTCGTACCATGTCTCCGGTTGCTGGGGTTACCATTATTTGCGCCGGTTTTGCTAAGGTTAATCCGATCGACCTTTCTAAACGAATTGCTTTATTCTCCATCGGTGCTATTATCATCGGTATTATTATGTTGGGTTATATTTATCAATAGAAACATACGAAGATTGCAAAACTGTTTTATGTAAGAAGAAGGATTATTGTTTAGGTTCTGTTTTATGTTAAGAAAGAAACGGAGTGGAACAAGTTTTTATTAAAGGAGGAAATAAGATGGTTGTATGGCCGAATGGCAAAAAGCTTGCCGTAGCACTTACCTTCGAATTTGATGCAGAGATGTATTGGTATGGTAAAAGCCCTAAAAGCATTGAGACTTTTGCTAATTTATCCAGAGGACAATATGGGCCGCATGAAGGGATTTACCGGGTTTTGGATATGTTAGATGAACATGATGTGAAATCCACCTTTTTTATTCCTGGTTGGGTAATCGAACATTATCCAGAGCAATGCCAATTGATTCATGAAAAAGGGCATGAAATTGCTTATCATGGTTATATGCATGAAGAAGATCGGCAAAAAGATCGTGATGAAGAAGTTAAACGGATGGAAAAATGTGAAAAACTCATTGAAGATCTGACTGGCAGAAAACCAGTTGGCCATCGTGGTCCCGGCAGTATTATCCATCCTTTTACGCAAGAAGTATTGGCAGAACGCGGCTATTTATACAGCAGCAATATGAAAAACACCAATTCTCCCTATTTCCATGAAGTAGGCGGCAAAAAAATTGTAGAATTGCCGGTTGACGAATATTTGGATGACGCAAACTACTATTTCTTCGCTTACTCTCCTTTTACGCATGACAATGTTCATGCCCCAAGTTTTG
>CALXSR010000042.1 GCA_944391215.1 uncultured Clostridia bacterium | reverse complement strand
ACAAACACAAGGTGATCGCTGCCGTTAACGTCGTCTTCCCATGGTCTACGTGTCCTATCGTCCCTACGTTTACGTGCGGCTTCGTCCGCTCAAACTTTTGTTTCGCCATTTTCTTTCTTTACCCCCTTCAAATTATAAAGGCTTTCCTTTTTACAATTCTTTTAAAGGCGGATAAAACCGCCTGAAACCATATTTAAGCTTATTTTATAGTATCGCAATTCTCTTGTCAAATACTTTCATTATTCCAGCTTTTTCTTAGCATTTCAGTCCGCCAACAATGGCGTTAATATCCGTCTCGCCTTCTTTTTCCAGCCATTCAACAATACCGTCAATCACGTCCAAAGGAGCAAAAGGATTGATAAAATTAGCCGTCCCCATCGAAACAGCGCTTGCCCCAGCTAAAAGGTATTCAATCACATCTGTTGCTGTAGTAATACCACCTACTCCCATAATAGGAATGGAAACCGCATGGGCTAGCTGATACACAATCCGCAAGGAAAGCGGTTTAATTGCCGGACCAGAAAGCCCACCAGTAATATTACCTAAAACAGGCCGCCTGCTCTTTACATCAATAGCCATACCTAAAAAGGTATTGATAGAAAGCCCATCCGCTCCAGCAGCTTCTACCGCTTTGGCAATTTCACAAATATCCGTAACATTGGGCGAAAGTTTCACAATAACCGGCAATTTTGTTTCCTTGCGCACCAACTCCATCACATGCGCTGCTGTTTTGGCATTGGCGCCATGCGCCATGCCGCCTTGCTTCACATTAGGGCAAGAAATATTAATTTCATAGGCATCTATCATTTTAGAAGCGTCGAAAATTGAAACCACCTGCGCATAATCCTCTGCCTCATAGCCCACAATATTAGCAATTTTCGCTACGTCAAATTGCTGCAACCACGGCAAATAATGTTCTACCGCATAATGCACGCCTGGATTCTGCAAGCCAACGCTGTTTAACATCCCAGCTGGCGTTTCTGCAATACGATAGCCTTTATTTCCCAAACGCGGTTCCACCGATGTTCCTTTTAAAATCATACCGCCCAAACGGCTCAAATCATAAAATTGACTATATTCTTCCCCATAACCAAAGGTTCCGGAAGCAGTGGTAATTGGGTTCTTCATTGATAAACCACCAAAATTCACTTTTAAATTAACCACCGAAAACCACCTCGCTTCCTGCAAATACCGGACCATCGTGGCAAACGCGTTTTTGTATAATCTCGCCTTCCGCTGTTTTTATACGAATGGCACAACCCAAACAAGCCCCCACCCCGCAAGCCATGCGATGCTCCAAAGAAACTTGGCTGGGAATAGCAGCCTTTTCGGCAATTTTAGCGATACCAGCCATCAAAGGTTCCGGCCCACAACAATAAATGCGGTCGGCCCCACCT
Organism: uncultured Clostridia bacterium; assembly: GCA_944391215.1. Taxonomy (GTDB): domain Bacteria; phylum Bacillota; class Dehalobacteriia; order UBA4068; family CALXSR01; genus CALXSR01. The sequence goes on along the minus strand of CALXSR010000042.1, from coordinate 5,213 downwards.
TCTTTTTGCAGTACATCTTCTAATAAATTGGTGGCAAAACCATGAAAACCCATGGAACCGTCATCTGTGCTGATTTTCACTTCACAGCCCATTTTAGTAAATTCATGTTCGCAAAGCACCAATTCCCTATTTCTAGCGCCAATTAAAGCTTGCACTTTTTTACCACGCGAAGTGAGAATGGCCGCTAATCCTATTAACGGGAAAATACCGGCACCGCCACCTACTAAAATAATTTTTTCATCTTCGTCGTATAAAGTAAAGCCATTCCCCAAAGGGCCAATGATTTCTACTTTATCCCCCGCTGTCATTTCCGACATCAGCCTAGTTCCACGCCCCACCACCTGATAAGATAAAGTGATATTGCCTTGGCGGCGGTTAAAATTGGTAATGCTCATGGGCCGATTTAAAAAAGGGTCCACGGTATCCGCAGCGGTACGCACCATGACAAATTGACCGGGTCGGATTTCTTGTTCTTCCGCCGGAAAATCGATCACCATGCGGAAAAAGTTTGCCTGCAAAGGCACATTCTCCAAAATATGACACTTCTCTACAATAGCCAAATGATTCACACTCCTTTAATGCTTTTCTGTTTTTCTTTTCAGACTGTTACTAAGTGCTTCTGTCAGTTTTTCTTTCGGCTACTATGTGCTTCTGTCTTTTCTCTGTCGGCTACCATGTTCTTCTGCCCAAAAACAAATTTATTCTAACATAGGCATCCTAAAAAAACAATCATTCCCGCCCTGTTGCAGATCACTTTTTTATTTCTTTTCCCGCAAGCGATCATTCACTTTGCGCATCGTTTCCTCCGCTAAGTCATCTCCCTGGGAAATCAATTCTGCCAACAGCGCCACTTTTTCCTGCACCCAATTTTTATCAGAAATGGCATCTAAATTAATATTAACATTTACACCGGCCGCTTTTAAAGCCGCTTGCAAAAAAACAGCTGCGCATATCACATCGGACAATACCATTTTATTACCGATTTCAGCCAAACGGCAGCAAACTGCCAAAGCTGCCGCGCATTTTTGCGCGATATCCAAAGGCACTAAACAGGCCGCTTTCGAGGCGTTCTCCAAAGCTTCGGCCTTAGCTTTTTTCTCCTCCTCTGTTTCTTTTGGCAAGCGATAGGCTTGCGATAAAGGATAAAAAGCCTCCGCGTCTTTGCCAACCAATGCGGCCAGTTCTTTTTGATAGCTACTGCCCTCTGTTAGCAAATTTTGCAATTCTGCTTGCACCTGCGCATATTTGGGTTTATCCACCGTATAATTACTCAGCATATTTGCTAAAGCCACACCAATCGCGCCTACCATAGCAGCCGCTCCGCCGCCGCCTGGCACCGGTTGCGGCGCCGCTAAACAATCTAAAAACTCATAACAGCTTTTTTGCAAAAAATCTTCCATTTCAAACTCCTTATTTCTATTAAAATATCCCGCGCACTTCCCCAGTTTGCGTGTCTACATCCACCCTTCTATAAGCAGGATCAGAACCAGTCCCCGGCATCAAGGATATGGTACCGGTCATAATGCATATAAAATGGGCTCCATGATAAAGCAGGATATCGCGCACCGGCAAACGCCAATTTTTAGGAACGCCTTTTAAGGAGGGGTCATGGCTTAAGCTTAAATGACTTTTTACCATCATTGTAGCAAAATCAGCATATTTCGGATTGCCTTCTATTTCTTGCAATTTTTTTATGGCTTCTGGAGACCATTCCACCCCATCAGCACCATAAACCTTTTTGGCAATCAGTTCTACCCTTTCCCCCAAAGGCATCTTATTATCATACAAATGATGAAACTCCGTTTTTTCCTTGCAAGCATCCATTACGGTTTCGGCTAATTCTTGTGCACCTTCGCCGCCATAAAGCCAATGGTTCGATACCGCAAAACGCGCCCCTTTTGCCTCCACCGCTCGGCGTACGAAAGCAATTTCCTCTTTAGTATCCGTAGCAAAAGCATTCAAACAAACAACCGGCTTTAAGCCAGACTGTTGAATAATCCCCACATGGTGCAATAAATTTTCCAAACCTTTTTCCAAAAGGTCTAAATTTTGTTTTGTATACGCTTCCGGAATGGGACGTCCCGGTACAACCGCCGGCCCGCCGCCATGCATTTTTAAAGCCCGTACCGTCGCCACTAAAACGCTGCAATCCGGTTTTAAACCGCTTAAACGACATTTAATATTCCAGAATTTTTCAAAACCAATATCAGCAGCAAATCCACTTTCCGTTACATGATAATCGAATAATTTTAATCCCAAACGGTCGCCAATAATGGAAGATTGCCCGATCGCAATATTCGCAAAAGGACCCGCATGTACCAAACAAGGCTGATATTCTAAAGTAGAGCACAAAGTAGGGTTGATCGCATTTCTCATCCAAGCAGTCATGGCACCAGCTACTTCCAAATCTTCAGCTGTAACCGGGTTGCCGTGCTTATCATAAGCCAAAACAATTTCGCCAATACGCTTACGTAAATCGGCCAAATCCCAAGAAACCGCCAAAATTGCCATCAATTCCGAGCTAGCAGTAATTCCAAAAGAAGAGTTCATGGTAAAACCATCCATTTTACCGCCTAACCCAATCACAATATTCCGCAAACACTGGGCAGAAAAATCCATAGCAAAATTCCAACTTACCTTTTTGGCGTCAATATCCAATCTTTGCAAATGCCGTTTGGCTAATGTTTCGTCATCATAATTATATTCATGCTGCATCCGGGCATTTAAAGCGATCATAGCTAAGTTATGCGCATTATTGATATCATTCATATCCCCTGTTAATCCCAAAGAAAATTCCGTCATTGGAATCAGCAAAGAATTTCCGCCGCCGGCCGCACTCCCCTTGATATTCATGGTGGGACCGCCAGATGGTTGGCGCAAACAACCGCCTACCTTTTTGCCCAATTTACCAAGGCCTTGTATCAATCCCAAAGAAGTTGTGGATTTGCCTTCCCCCAACGGCGTTGGCGTAATCGCCGTTACTTCAATATATTTGCCGTTTGGCTTGTCCTGCAAACGGTTCATAATTTTCATAAAATCCAATTTACAAACCCGATCATAAGGGATCACTTCTTCTTTTTGCAACTGCAATCTTTCTTGCCAATCGGCAAAAGTAGGCATATTTTTTTCTGCTTCCTGTGCAATTTGCCAGTCAGCCAATTTGGTAGGATCTAACATAGGATGCCTCCTTTACAAATTTTATCCTTTTGCTAACTTTTTATAATCGTTTTTATCGCCAAAACAAATCCAATTTGTTCTGCTAATTTTTATGATATAAACAATCTCTAAATTGAAATATATTTGCTATTAACATCCTTTTTTCCTGCTCAAAAAAAGCACATCCGGTTATACCGGATATGCTTTATTTTCCGCAAATATCTTGATAAATTTTTATGGTCTGAGAAGCCGTTTTTGTCCAAGAAAATTCCTCCGCCCGCCGCATTCCTTTTTTGATAAGATTCCTTCTTAAATCCTCTTCCGTCAATAAGCGATATATTGCTTGCGTCATGGCTTGTTGACTATGCGGATCCACTTTTAAAGCAGCATCGCCAACCACTTCCGGCAAAGAAGAAATATTACTCACAATGGTGGGTGTTCCGCAGGCTAACGCTTCAATCGGCGGCAACCCAAACCCTTCATAAAAAGAAGGGTAAATAAACAACTCGGCAGCATTATATAAAAAGGGCAAATCCTGCACCGGTGCAAAACCAGGGAAAAGGACATCTTTTTCCAACCCTAATTTTTCCACCAAAGCCGCCAATGGCGGAAAACTTGGACTATGGCGACCAATAATCACCAATTTGGGCGGCTTGGCAAGCTCCTTTTTTAGCTGCGCATATGCTTTTACCAAACCGTTTAAATTTTTCCTGGGACTGAATCCGCCTAAATATAAAAGATAGGGATCTGTAATCCCATATTTATTTTGTAATCTTTGTTTTGATATTTCTTTATTTACCTGTCGATAGGTAGATTCTGGCGCCTCATAAATCACGCTAATTTTTTCCGGCGGCAGTTTCATAATTTTAATTAAATCATTGCGGCTATGCTGAGAAACTGTAATCACGTGATCGGCTTCCGATAAAATACGCGGCATTTCTTGTTTAAATATTTTTAAATAAGCCGGCCCCACCGTTTCCGGCAAAATATAAGGAATTAAATCATGTACCGTAACCACTGTCGGACAACGTTTTATTTTTGGAAGACCAATGCCGTTTTGCGGCACATGATAAATGTCCATGCCCTGCGGATCAATATTTTCTGCTGCTACCGCTTCCCAAAACTTATCTTTGGTTTGGGCAATACTTTGGAAAACACCGCTATTTAGGGGATCTACTCCCTGAAATTTTTCATTGGGCAAAAAGAAATGATATTGATTTTTCTTTTCTATTAAATAAATATTACGAATCAGTTGATAGGTATAGGTCCCCATACCGGTACCTCGATACCAAATAGCCGCCCTACTATCGATTCCTACCTGCATTGCCTATCCCCCTTGCTTTGGCACAATTCTGCCATTTCTTCCAAAGCCGACACACGCAATGCGGTTTCTTCTTGCCAATCTGTTAAACGGCGAATTTGCCGCATTGCCGGCTGATTTTGTTCCACGTAATAAGTAAAGGCGATTTGCCAATAATTTTGCGGAAAAAGCAACAAAGCCGCCAAAACCGAACCATTGCCGGGCGGCAAAGGTTTTCCCTCTGTATAAATGGGGTAAGCCGCTTTCGCAAAGTTCGTCCGCCAAGCGTTTACCCGCAAAATCCTTTGTAAAAAGCTGGCAAAATCATGACAACTCGTATCGCTAATGCAATAGTCAAAATCAATCACATAGGCCGAATGATTCTCATCTATCATAATATTATGCGGCGCATAATCATGATGGCAAAATCCGCTTTTCTGTTCCTCTTCTGCATTTAACTTACGATACGCATCTTTTTCAAACAAAAGGGCATATGCTTTTTTTGCCAACTGTAAATTTTGTGTTAAATTGGCTCGGTATAAATCGGCAAAAAAATCTTTTTGCTCTTTTGCTAAAAGTTCCCATTCCTGTAACTGTCGTATTTTCCTAGCAAAATTTTGTGGCAATTCCCCCCATTTTACCCGTCCTTTAAAATAATATGGTTTATAATGGCAAGAAGCCGTATGCAATTGCGCTAACGTATCTGCTGCCAGCAAACAATCCTCTTTGCGCGTATAGCTTGCCTCTCTGCCTTTTA
>CALXSR010000041.1 GCA_944391215.1 uncultured Clostridia bacterium | reverse complement strand
AGATCGACCAGGGCATCGCAAAGGCGGAGGTACAGGACACAGCCATTGCCCAGCCAGAACGGACTATGACCACCTTCCAGGCCAGAAAACGCTGGAGCCGAGAGGCCAGCTGAGGCAAAACGACCGGCCCATCAGGGAATGCCATCCCTGGTGGGCCGATTTTCGCTGTCTGTGGGCAAACATGTGGTCAAGTGGCGCACAGAATGAGTCTGCAATCTGAATGCAGGACAAAAACAGCTCTGTTTGCGGGATATTTGGATACTTTCAAGGAGAATTAGTGAGCAAGGTTGGAATGACTGTTGGTTGGGCTGGGAGAAACAAAGAATTGAGCAAATGCAAAGAATGGTAAGCAATATGATTGATGTTACCGAATATGCGATAAACGAGCCTTATTTGCAGCCAAGGATAATACATTGTCCACAAGAATACCTGATCACCATAAAAGTAAAACCAGAAAATGAAGAAAATATGACCTATTTAGCTGAAATATTAAGCGATCATTTTGCCTATTGTGAAAAACATGCTTCGATTCGTAAGTTTCCTTTGGGTTCCATTATTTTGCAGGAAGATTTAAAAAAGGGCTATTATGAAGACCGTTATTATTTTAGTCAAACGCAAAAGCCAATGAAGAGCAATCGTTTATTTATCAAACCGGCAGGCTGGTATGCGGTACAGTTGCATAAAGGGGGCGACGGCGTCTTTTTATCGGCTTATGAAAACTTACTATCTTATTTAAATAAAAATAATTGGCAGGTGGCGGGCAATGCCTATGTACGGGATTTGTTGGGCTATTTAACATTTGATGAAGAAGAAAAATTTGTGATGGAAATTGCGGTGCAAGTGGAAAAAAGGCAGTAAAAAAGAGCGACCCAAGTCGCTCTTTTTGCTATTTAATTTCTGATATACCAATTATTTTATTCATAAATAAATTCTTGGGCCCAATAGAGGACGCCGTTGTTGTCCTGATAGCAACCTACGCCAATTTTAGTGAAATTGGGATTCATAATATTGGTTTTGTGCCCGGCAGAATTCATCCAATCATTCATGACTTGCGCGGCGGAAGTTTGCCCATAGGCAATATTTTCTCCTGCTCCCATATAGGCGACATCATTTTCATCGAGAGCGGTAAAGCAGCTGGTGCCATTGGGTCTGGTATGAGAAAATAATGTAGTTTGTTCTTGTGCTCGTACTTGAGCAACCTTTTGCAAATTGGCATCTACTGTTAATGCACTAAGTCCTTGACCAGCTCTTTGTTCATTGACCAAACGGACTACTTCTGCTTCTTGTTCATTGAGAGAAATGCTGGGTTCTTCGGTACCCGGTTGATTAGGTTGACTTGGTTGCGTGGGTTCGTTTGGCTTTGGGTTGGGGTTTATTACCGGTGGATCAACTGGAGTGCTTAGGCAAGCAGGGTATTCCAGCGTAGGAAAGTCTGGTAAATTGCAGCCGGAAAAAAGTTGAAATAGTATCTTGTTTGGATTACAGTTTGGCAAACATCCGGAAGAATTGGGTTGGCCGCAATTGTTTTGGTAAAGATTCTGCAAGCAGTTTGGCAAACCACCACTTAACAGCATATTACAGTTTTGACTACTACAGTTGTAGTTGGCGTTTCCCGGTGCATTACAATTGGCTAGCGCAATGCTAGAACCGAAAACCCCTATGGCTAAAGATAATGTTACAATGGTTAAAAACTTTTTCACAAAAGATACCCCTCTTTCTTTATTGGAATAAATTTATCATACACCCCATAAACTGGGTTTTTCAAAGTTAAGTTTTGGTAGAAGTGGTAAGAGCTGGGCAAATTGTAAATATCATGTAATACCATATGAACAAAGGCTTGTTAAAATAACCTAGGGAAGCAGTAAGTTTTAGCTTTTGGGACTTCCTAGGGAAGGATAAAATTTAACAAATTTTGGTTTTTTTATCGTGGCAAAAAATTTATAGCAAAGGATTTGAAAAAATACAGAAAAGTAAAAAGCCCTATTAAGAACACCTGTATCACTTAAGGTATCATGTTCTTAATAGAGCTTTTTGTTATTGGGTACGGTAAGCAAAGGGAATAAAGGGGAGTTATGTTGTACTGTTACATTTACATTTGTATCTAACGATGGGTTCTTTCTGCTATCCATTTGCTATCAAAAATAAGCGCAAAAAAATAACTACGTATGATAAAATAGGATTGAAGAATGGAATAGCAGCTAATAGAATGAATGGATTGAAAAATTGTAAATTATTATTGATTACGTTATTGATTATATTAAAAGTTGCCAGATAGATTTACTGAAATTGTATTAGCGGAAACAACTTGGGCCATATTTAATTGTGTAGATATGATATCGCAAGCCATTCAGAAAGGGTGGTGCTATCTGAAGGAAGAATGGTGCGTCCGATATCCTTTTCATCATGCTCCTTACCCAAAGTTAGAATGGTATAGTGACGAGAACCGTTAGGATAAAAATTATTTGAGTCAAATATGGATACCAATGATAGAGAAATCGTAACGAAGGGTACATTTGGTTTATTGTGATAACACAGGAAATGAATGAAAAAAACACTATTTGGCCAAGGTTCTTTTTTCCATGGGACAAAAGCAGAGTTAAAGATAGGTGATTTTTTAACTGCAGGACAGCAAAAAATTTATGAAGACGATAGGAAGTCGCTCTATGGCTATTTTTCAGGGACATTGGATGCTGCAATTTGGGGGGGCGGAACTTGCAGATGGGAATGGCAGGCAGCGAATTTTTGTGGTGGAGCCAACTGGGGAATTAGAAGATGACCTCAACCTTACTGATAAAAAATTCCTGGACAATCCCATTAAGTCTTATCGAACGAAACAACCGCTTAAAATTGTGGCAGAAGTAATCGGCTGGAAGGGGCATTCTCCCGAAGTTTTAAATATATGATTGAAAATAACGATAGTTTTTTAACTATGCTTGCCAAAGGAATAGAGTCAGCATTAGGAAAAGCAATAACAATGCCGCTTACAATACCAATTAAGCTATAAGGGCCAGAAATAGCCGCTTGCCGCTTCTGCTCGACAGCTTTTTTCTTAGGGTGATTTTGCTGCAAATATTAAACTATGATGTATTTTCAAAAAAATCAAGATATGAAAAGATGAAAAGCCTTGTAATTACTGTGCTTTTTTCACTTTCTCAAAAAGAGATTTATATATAGCGATTGATAATTTAAAAAACTTGAGAAGCTATGCATAAAAGCGATAGACTAATAATTGTTTGTAGGGCAAAGCAAATTTTGCTAGGTGGGTGATGAACGTGCGGCGTAATAGGGAAGGAAATAGGTTAAGGACTGTAGCAAATATAGTATTGCAACCTTTATGAATCCTTATAAATTGTATTTTGATAGGATACTATAAAAAGCCGAAAAACAGCAAATGATGATCCATTTGTCTATTTTCGGCTTTTTCTGTTTTTATGATAACGTTTTCTTCCAGGAAGATGGGATGGCGATGCCTTTCTTTTTTCTATTAATGGCAAGCAGGGGATATAAATGCAATAATTCTATTGTCGCGCAAATTTTATCAGCAAGTGTAACGACATAGGATTCTTTGTATTTAGGAAAAGTCAAAGTGAGAGGCCACATGTGTTTCAAAATAATATCCTTTTCTAACTCAGTTAATGGGGAAATTCTTTCAGCATTGGCGCAAGCAATTTGTGGGTGAAGAAAAGCATGATGCCCTTGGTGACTATCTCGTCGCCGCCAATCGTATAAATAACAATCATGTAATAAGCCGGCTCTGGCTGCTTCCTTGGCTTTCCAACCAAAAAACCGGCAAAAGCAGTAGCTAAAATAGGAAACCATAAGGCAATGATCTAAACAAGTAACTGCGGATACGTGCTGGAAACAGGTAGCCATCTTTTGTACTTCTTCTGTTTGCCACAAATCTGCAATCATTGAATTATATTCTTCCTCCATAAAAAAAGGAATTGTCATAACCAAACCTTCTTTTCTTTTATTTGCTCTTATTATAATGAGGAATTGTCAAATTTTTATCAATTTGGGCAAGAAAAGATGGCGGACTGCGATAAAAAATAAAAATTCCTTATTTTAGGAAAAAACGCACCAGTTTTTCGTTTTTCTTTTGGTAAGGTTGGTAGCGCATCGGTAAATCTAACCATGTTTTTTTATCTACCATGCCTTTTTGATGGGAAAAGGTGGTAAAACCCACTTGACCATGGTAAGCGCCCATCCCGCTGGCTCCGACACCGCCAAAACCCATATAACTGGTTGCTAAATGGATAATGGTATCATTGATACAGCCGCCGCCGAATTGACATTTTTGGGTTATCTTTTCTACTGTTTGTCGGTTTTCTGAAAAGCAATAAAAGGCCAACGGGTGCGGGTGATCATTGATCGTGTTTATTGCTTCTTCTATTTGTTGGAAGGTGAGAATTGGTAAAATTGGGCCAAAAATTTCTTCTTGCATAACGGCGTCCTCCCAATGGATATTGGTCATAATGGTCGGTTCTATCCTAAGCGTTTCTTGGTGTGTTTTTCCGCCATAAATGATTTTGCTGGCATCTAGTAAGCCAGTAAGGCGTCCGAAATGTTTGGCGTTGATGATCTTGCCATAATTTTCATTCTGTAATGGCTCTTGGCCAAATTGTTTTTCTATCTGCTGTATAATTTCTTGGATTAGGTGGTCTTTTATCTTTTCATCACAGTAAATATAATCTGGGGCTACGCAAGTTTGACCACAATTTAAAAACTTGCCAAAGACGATCCTTTTGGCAGCCAGACTGATTTTAGCGCTATCATCAACAAGGCATGGGCTTTTGCCGCCTAATTCTAAAGTGATAGGGGTAAGGTAGGCGGCGGCATATTTCATTACTTCATGTCCTACGGTTTGGCTGCCAGTGAAGAAAATATAATCGAACTGTTCTTGCAATAAATTTTGATTGGCTTCTCGGCCGCCGGTTAAGATGGCCACATATTCTGGCGCAAAACACTCCGTTATTATTTTTTCCAGTATGGCGCTGGTTTGGGCAGAATAGGCGCTCGGTTTCACAATCACAGTATTCCCGGCAGCTAAAGCATCCACCAAAGGTTCTAAGGTTAACAAAAAGGGATAATTCCATGGACTCATAATCAGACAAACGCCATAAGGAGAGAATTGTACATAGCTTTTAGCGGCAAATTGAGACAATGGCGTTCTTACTTTTTTCTTCCTGGCAAATTTTTTTACATGCTTGATCATATAGGATATTTCGCTAAGCGTTAATCCTATTTCACACATATAGCTTTCCTGTTTGCTTTTTCCCAAATCATTTTGCAAAGCGGTACTGATTTCAGTTTCATATTTTTGTATGATAGCTTGTAATCTTTTTAGTGCTTGTATCCTGTAATCGATCGCCAATGTTTTGCCGCTGGCAAAAAATAGCCGTTGCTGGGAAATCATATGGCTTATTTCTTTTTGTTGCATTCTTATCACCCCGTAATCATAATATCATAATAAAATTGTTCCAGTTCTTTTGCATCCATTAACTTGGGTACCGGGTAAAGGGGATTGGCTTCCTTTTCTGCATAATAAGCAAGGACGGGAATATCCTGTTCTTGCAGTTTTGGTATTTTATGTGGAATCTCTAGTTTGTCTGCCAATTTTTTAATAGCGGCAATCATTTTTTTTGCGCCTATTTTTGGATCTTCCTTGGCATTAGATAAGCCAAGCGCACAAGCAATTTGGTGAAGTTGCGGATCAATATTAGCGCCATATGCTTCTAATACATAAGGAAGTAATACCGCATTGGCCAATCCATGCGGCGTATTATATTTGCCACCTAAAGAATGGGCCACCGCATGGACATAGCCCACATAAGATCTGGAAAAAGCATTGCCGGCCAAATAAGCCGCTTGCAACATGTTTTTTCTGGCATTGCTATCTTGACCATTCTGATAAGCTTGCTCAATATTAGCGAAAATAAGCTGGATTGCCTCTAGCGCGTCTTTTCTCGTTTCTTTGGTGGTAGAGCGACCAATATAGGCTTCTATCGCATGCGTTAGGGCGTCCATCCCGGTGGTTGCTGTTAGAGTAGGCGGCAATGTTTTGGTCATTTCAGGGTCTAGTACAGCATAGTGCGGGATAAGGGAAAAATCGTTAATGGGATATTTATGTCTTGTTTTACTATCGGTAATCACCGCCGATAATGTAGTTTCACTGCCAGTGCCGGCGGTAGTGGGAATAGCAATCAGCAAGGGTAACTTTTTATGTATTTTTAATATTCCTTTCATTTGCGCTAAACTTTGTTTGGGTTTTACAATTCTAGCGCCTACTGCTTTGGCACAATCCATAGAAGAACCGCCGCCAAAAGCAATAATTGCTTGGCATTTCTTTTGCAAATATTGTTCTTTTGCTTCTTCTACATTTTCAGTTGTAGGGTTGGCGACGGTCTTATCATACAGTTCGCAGTTTATTTGCTCTTTATGCAATAAATCTTCTAACGGTTGGGTAAGCCCCAAATGATGAACGCTTTTATCTGTTACCAGTAAAATGCAGTGGATATCTTTTTGCTTTAAAAACTGGGGTAATTCATTGATGGCGTGGAACAGTTGCGGCTTGCGGTATGGTAGAATGGGTAAAGCCATTTTTAACATTGTTTGATAGGTACGGCAATAGACTTTTTTTATAAAATTCATGATTAGGCTTCTCCTTTTTGTAGACATAGATTGTTTAAATTATGAGAAATAGTATCTAATGCTTTATAAAAAATGCTTCTTTCTTCTTCCGTAAGGCCAAGCCCGCCTTTTGTTACCATATCTTCTATTAAAACAAGCATTTTATCGGCTATTCTCCGGCCTTCTAGGGTAAGTTTTAATTTCGCACGGTAGCGTTTTTGCGGGCTAGAATCTGCAAAAGTAAGAAGGCCCTTTTGACTTAAGTCGCGAATTGCCCTAGAAATGGCAGCTTTATCTTCCAGACAAAGGATGACCAATTCAGCCGAAGTAAGCCCTTCTTCTTTTTGATTTAAATGAAATAAACACATTACATGTGTGCCTTTTAACCCCAAAGCTATCATTTCCTGGCTTTTTATTTTTTGAATACAACGGTAAATTTGATGAATGGATAAAATAAAAATTTCAAAACGTTTTAACATGGCGCCTCCTTTAGAATCAGGAATCATCATAACATAAAAATGTTGATCAATCAACATCTAGGATAAAAAAGAAGCCGTATCATAGATACGGCTTTGGTTTTTCTTTGGGGAATAAAAGTTATTCCACCAAGACAAATTCTCCTCTGGTTACTGTTAAATATTGCCCTTCTGCGACAGTGATATAGGTATCTCCGGTAAAATTTTCATTGGTTAAAATACTTTGAAATGTTTTACTGCTATCTTTTGTTACTTCTAAATAACCGGATAAAACATCGGTAGGGCTTACCTTATATTCTCCGGCCGGAATATCGGTACCAACTCGATAAGTTCCGGCAATATATTTTCCATCTTGCGCCTTAGGGACGGTGGCAGTATCCGCTTTTGTGAATTTTCCTCTCTTTATTTGTAAATATTGACCTTCCATCACGGTAACAAAAGTGTGGGTAGTAGTATTGGCGTTGGCGATAATGCTATCCATGGCACCAGTGCTATCTTTATTGATAGAAAGATAACAACCTAAGTTATCTTTGCTTTGCACAAAATATTCTCCAGCGGCAATATCAGTACCCACTTTATAGGTGCCCTCGCTGTGCCAAACAATTGGGACATAGTCCGGGGTAGTGATAGTTATGGTTTGTGTTTCCGGTAACCAATCTACGGTACAAGCAAAACTTTCTGAAATAAAACGCAAGGGAACCAAAATACGGCCATTAATTTCTTTTGCGGGTAGCGCAAGGGTTACTTCTTTTTGGTTAACCATAGCGGTTTGCGCGTTTAATTTTAAGGTAATAATTGTTTCTTCTTTGGTACCGGTTGCCGTTTGAGTAGCAGTATCCCATTCTACTTGCGCGCCTAAAGACTCAAAAATGGCTCTTAGGGGGACAAGCGTGGTACCATTTTCTATCATAGGCGGCACATCAAAAGTCAATTCCTGTTCATTGATATAAACGGGAATCTCGTTTTGGGCGATGGAAAATGGGGCAAAACTCAATACTGTTGCCAAGGAAAGCAGCAAGGAAATAAGCAATTTATTTTTTTTCATGTATTGTCCTCCTATTAAATTGTTTCTCTCTTTCTATGACTATGCCAAGAAGCAAAAAGTTTCTAAATAAAAATAAAATTTTGCGAAGAAATTAAACTTAATTATAGAGATACTGATGCAAAAAGTAAATACGATTTTTAACCAATTTCTAACAACTCAAACACGCTTCCTTCATGCTTTAAACACATGAGGCGGTTAAACTATGGTCAACAGCTTAAAACAAGCTGAAAAGAAAAAGGATGTGGATAAAAATGTTTGTATATAAAAAAATGATGAGTGGAACGATTGCAACTGGTGTTTTGGTAATGGGGTTAGCTGGCACTGCTTTGGCGGATAACGGAGAGAGGCAGACTACAAACCAAAGAACAATGTGCTATGAGGCCCATGGGTTAGCGTTAAAAAACCCACAATTACAAGAACAAATTGTACAGCTTTCGGAAGAAACACAAAGTATCATTATGACCTATCAAGAGAAAATTGAACGTTTGATAGAAGAAGAAATGGAAGCATTGGGTTTTACGCAAGGGAGTGAAATAGATATGAGGAACTTAACGGAAGAACAAAAACAAATAAAAAATAACTATGCCCAACAGATTCAAGAAGCGCAAGAGGCTTTAAAACAAGTATTATGCAATGCTGGTTTGCAAATTCCGGAACAAAAGGACAAAGGCCATTCCCTTATGGGCAAGAAAGAGGATTTAACGGAACGCTTTGCTGCTGAAATTGCGCAATTGGATGACGCTACGCAAGATGAAATTGCTGATTTGCAAGCGCAAATTGAAATGTTAAGAGCGGAAGAACAAGAAGTGCTGGGATTTAGTGAGGATTTACAAATAGGGGATAAGGCGCAACAAATGTTAGAACTAACGGAAAACCAAATCGATTTACTGGATACTTATCGGGAACAAAAACAGTCTTTGCTAGATGATATGAGAGCTATCTTACAAGAGAATGGTATTTTTGCCGAACAAAATCAATTATCCTTTATGGATCCTTTGACCATAGAAAATTTTCAACAAAATTTGCCCATGATGTATTATGTCGGAGAGTAAGGTTGAAAAGGAACCAATCAGTGAGAAAAAGGGAATGGAAGCATTCCCTTTTTTGTTTTCTTTTTCCCGTTGGTAAGTTCGAATCATTTTTCCCAATAGAATTTTAGTTGAAAACCTTGTTAGACGGATGCAAAGAGGAAATAAAAAGGAAAAGGTGCAAGGAATAGAGCAACCAGAAGATTGGTAAAACGTGATCAAAGAGGAAATGAAAGGTAAAATAAGTGAGTAATGCGATAACCATAAAATTAGCAAAATATGTTCCAAAAAGAAAGTAAAAATTGAAAAGGGAAAAAGTCATGGAGCAATCAGAAGATTGATAAAATGTGTCCCCAAAAGGAAATGAGGATTTTATAAAATAAAATGCATAAAAAAAACCGCAGGAAGCAGCTTTTATATTGGAAAAATATGCAGAAAAAATCTTGAGTTCACCGGAGAAATAGTTTAAACTGATAAGGAAATGAGAAGGATGGAGTGAGCTAGATTGGGTTTCAATGAAATGCTGCTTGCGATAAAGGATTTTATTTGGGGAACGCCTTTAATTTGTTTATTGCTTTTCGTAGGCATTTTATTAACTTTGCGTTTGGGATTTTTACAAATCCGTCATTTACCGCGGGCATTGCGTTTTATGCTGCATAATGAGGTGGATGGAAAAGGGGAAGTGAGTAGTTTTGGCGCTCTTTGCACGGCGCTATCTGCTACGATTGGCACAGGCAATATTGTCGGAGTAGCTACTGCGATTGCTGCCGGCGGCCCTGGCGCCTTATTTTGGATGTGGATTGCTGCTTTTTTTTGGTATGGCTACAAAATATGCAGAAGGCTTATTGGCTGTTAAATATCGAGATATTGATGAAAAAGGCCATGTTTTAGGCGGGCCTTTCTATTATATTGAAAAAGGCTTGGGGAAAGGGTTTATCTGGCTAGCAAAATTATTCGCAATTTTTTGTCTTGGGGCGGGGCTTTTTGGCATCGGTACTATCACACAAATGAATGGTATTACCGATGCGATTCAAAGCTATTTTGATCCCCATTATTTACACACTGTTACTATTTTGGGAACAGATTATTCTTGGGCCATTGTTATTTCGGCTGTAGTTATTACTTTTTTGGTGGCTTTGGTTATTTTGGGCGGCGTAAAAAGAATTGCTCATGTAGCGCAAGTGGTGGTCCCTTTTATGGCGGTTTTTTATGTGATTGGCTGTATTATTGTACTATGCGTTAATGCGCATGCCATCCCACAGGCATTGCAGGCCATTTTTAGCGGAGCCTTCAGTGGCACAGCGGCTATCGGTGGCTTTATGGGCGCAATGATAAAAGATGCCATCCAAAATGGGGTGGCCCGCGGTATTTTTTCCAATGAATCTGGTTTAGGGAGCGCGCCAATTGCTGCAGCAGCGGCATCTACCAAATCCTCTGTGCGGCAAGGTTTGGTTTCCATGACCGGTACTTTTATTGATACGATTATTATTTGTACTATGACAGGCCTTTGCATCATTAGTTCCGGTTCTTGGTATTTGGATGGTATTGCCGGTGTAAATATTACTTCGCATGCTTTTCAGCAGGGATTTTTCTTTGCACCGCAAATTGGGCAAATTATTTTAACTTTAAGTCTTATTTTCTTTGCGTTTACTACTATTTTAGGCTGGAATTATTATAGTGAACGTTGCTTAGAATATTTAAGCCATAATAACAGACCGGTTTTACTTACTTATCGTTGTTTCTATATTTTGGCTGTGCTCATCGGGCCTTTTTTAAGTCTGCAGGCAGTATGGACTTTGGCTGATATTATGAACGGTTTAATGGCTTTCCCAAACTTGGTGGCTTTATTATGTTTAAACGGGGTAGTGGTTGCCGAAACCAAGGCTTATTTTAAAAACCAGGAAAATATCATGATGAAATAGTGATTTTACGATACCAATTATTGTAATAATCCTAGTGTTATGTTATGATGAAATGGTAATACCAATATCATTTACCGTTAAAATATACTCTGTAATTTTTGATGTAAGGAGGTGCAAAAGGGAACTTGCAATTGACGCAATTGCAAAGTGAGACTTCGGTTTTACAACGATTGTTATATGTAAGGGAGGAAATTTTTTATGAATAAAGTAGATATGATTATCAATACCAAACATATGTATACCTTAGAAGGCGATGGCGTTGGTTATAGAGAAGATCAAGCAATTGTAGTAGACGGCGGTAGAATTAAAGCAGTTGCTCCAAAAGAAGAAGTTGCCAAAGAATATACTGCAGAAAAAGTAATTGATGCGACCGATAAATTGGTTCTGCCTGGTTTCATCGATGGCCATATGCATACCTGTCATGCTGTTTTAAGAGGTTTGGCCCAAGATTTAGAATATTGGATGATGGATGGTATCGCTCCTTTTGATGCTGTACGTAGTTATGATGCCAAAGCGGCTGGTTCCCGTATGGCGATTGCGGAAGCGGTTATGAATGGCACCACTACCATTGGCGATGATGGCAATGATGTGGAACCGGTTTGCGCCTTTATTGATAAAATTGGTGTAAGAGGGAATATTAGCGTTCGTATTCGCGATGCTGTTAATAGAAGATATTTGCCAGGGGAACTATATGAATACAAAAAAGAATTGGCCGATAAAAATATGGTTGAATTTATGGACCTTTATCAAAAATATAATAATAAAGACAATGAACGGATTAAAATTCGTTTTGGCCCGCAAGGTCCGGATTTCTGCAGTAAGGAATCTTTATTAGAATTACGGCAAAAAGCAGAAGAATTGGACACCAAAATCCATATGCACTTGCAACAAGGCTCTCGGGAAGCAAAACAAATGATGATGCGTTATGGCATGCGCGGCGCTCGTTTCCTAGAATCGATTGGCTATTTGGACGACAGATTGGTAGGGATCCATTTAACGGACTCTTCTACCGAAGAATTACAACTTTTGGCTAAATATCATGTGAATGCAGTTTACTGCCCTGGTTCTATTGGTATTATTGATGGTATTATTGCTCCCGGTTCGGAATATCGTCAACTGGGTGGTAATGTTGCTTTGGGTTCCGACCAATCGGCTGGTAACAACTGCCATAATATTATCAATGAAATGAAATTGTGCTCTTTGTTTGGCAAAATTAAAAATGGTAACGGGGTAGATCAACCGGCTTGGGAATCCTTGCGTATGGCTACCATTGAAGGGGCCAAAGCCTTGGGTATCGATCATTTAACTGGGTCCATTGAAGCTGGCAAATCTGCGGATATTATCCTTGTTAACTTGAACGACCCAGCAATGCGTCCTATTTATACGCAACCGATGAGAAACTTCATCCCGAACTTAGTATATGCTGCGCAAGGTAGTATTGTGGATACCGTCATTGCTGCTGGTAATTTGGTAATGGAAAACAGAAAACCGTTAACCTTCAATTTAGAAGAAGTGGTAGAGGAAGCTCAAAAATATGCGGATGAAATTGCTGTAAAAGGTACGCCGCAATTTAATGAAATCCATGGGGCCAATGCCGTTATGATGGAAAAAGGTCAACTATAATTTTGGTAATCGACTTGTTTTTAAGGACGCTATTTCATAGCGTCCTTTTTTATTGCAAAATAAAATCATTTATATTATGATGGATATCGTAATATAATTATAAGTAATAGTATTTTATCGATAACAAAAATAAAGGAGGTATTTATCTTGAGAAAAGTTGATACGATTGTACAAACAAAGCATATGTATACCATGCAGGGAGAAGGCGTTGGCTATTGTTATAATTACGATATTGCCATAGAAAATGGTAAAATTGTTGCGATTGCGCCAAAAGAGGAAGTCGCCAAAGAGTATACTGCAGAAAAAGTTATTGATGCGACGGATCATCTTGTGTTACCCGGTTTTATTGATGCCCATATGCATACCTGTCATGCTGTTTTAAGAGGTTTGGCTCAAGATATTGATAAATGGATGATGGATGCAATTGCTCCTTTAGATGCGGTACGTAGTTATGATGCTAAGGCGGCGGGCTCTCGTTTGGCTGTCGCGGAAGCTGTAATGAATGGTACTACTACCATTGGCGACGATGGTAATGATTTAGCGCCTTGTGTAGAATTTATCGATAAAATTGGCGCCAGAGGAAATATTAGCGTTCGTATTCGCGATGCTGTAAACAGAAGATATTTGGACGGGGAAGTTTATGATTATAAACAAGAATTAGCGGAGAAAAATATTGCTGAATTCATGGATTTATATGAAAAGTATCATAATAAAAAAAATGATCGCATCCGTATTCGTTTTGGTCCGCAAGGTTGTGATTTTGTAAGTCCGGAATCTTTGGCCAAAATTAAGGAAATGGCTATAAAATTAGATACGAAAATTCATATGCATTTACAACAGGATTCTCGGGAAATGGAACAAATGACCATGCGCTACGGATTGCGCAGTATTCCCTTTTTAGATTCTATTGATTATTTAGATAACTATTTAATTGGTATTCATTTAACAGAATCTACTACGGAAGAATTGGAGCTTTTAGTGAAACGCGGTGTTTCCGCTGTTTATTGCCCCGGTTCTATTGGTTTGATTTTGGGCATCATTGCGCCTGGCTCTGAAATGCGCCAATTAGGCGGCAATGTTGGTTTGGGTTCCGACCAATCGGCTGGCAATAACTGTCACAATATGATTAACGAAATGAAACTTTGTTCCTTATTTGGTAAAATTAAAAAAGGGAATGGCGTTGATCAACCAGCTTGGGAATCCTTGCGTATGGCTACCATTGAAGGCGCCAAAGCTTTGGGAATTGACGATATTACTGGTTCGATTACAGTTGGAAAAACAGCAGATATTATTTTTATCAATTTAGAAGATCCTTCGATGAATCCTGTTTATACAGAACCAATGCGTAATTTTATCCCTAATTTGGTCTATGCAGCGCCTGGTAGTATTGTAGATACAGTTATGGTAAATGGCAAACTATTGATGGAAAACAGAAAACCGTTAACCTTTGATTATCAGGAACTCAGAAGAGATGTGCAAAAATATGCCAATGAAATAGGGGAAAAAGTAGCGCCGAAATTCTGGGAAATCAATGGTATGAATGCACAAATGATGAAAAAAAATCAATTATAATGTATCGTTATACTTTTTTACAATGACGAAAGCATAGTGAATAGGAAAAACGTATGGATTGTATAGGAGTATATTATTGAAAAAAAGTAAATTTTGTATTATTATTAAATGTAGTGATCCGTTAAGGAAATAAAAACTAAGGGGGAAATGGAAATGACAAAAGTGGATTTGATCATTAACGCCAAGCATATGTACACCATGCAGGGCGATGGAGTTGGGTATTTGGAAAACCATTCTATTGCTGTAAAAGATGGTAAAATTGCAGCAATTGCTCCTCGTGCTGATATTGAAAGCAAATATACTGCGGATGAAGTAATTGGCGCCGATCACAAAGTAGTATTACCCGGTTTAATTGACGGTCATATGCATACCGGTCATGCGGTATTGCGTGGCGTAGCGCAGGATATTGGTAACTGGATGAATGAAGGGATGGCTCCTTTTGAAAGAACCAGGACCAGCGAACAAAAAACCATTGGTAGCAGACTTGGTATTGCCGAAGCGATTATGAATGGTACCACTACCATTGGTGACGATGGTATGGACATGGAAGGTGCAATCGCTTTCATTGATGAAGTAGGCGCGCGTGCAAATGTTAGTGTACGTATTAGAGAAGCTGCTTATAAACTTTATAAACCTGGCCAAATTTACGATTTTGACCCGGCAATGGGCGAAAGAACTTTAAATGACGCTTTAGCTATGTTTAATAAATACGATGGCAAAGATAATGGCCGGATGCGGATTCGTTTTAGCCCTCAAGGTTGCGACTTCTTAAGCCAGGAATTAATGTTGAAAGTGCGCGATATCGCCAAAGAAAGACATTCTAAAATTCATATGCATTTACAACAAAGCGACCGGGAAACCGATCAAATGATGAGAAGATATGGCATGCGGGCGATTCCATGGTTGGATAAAGTTGGTTATATCGATAAAGACTTTATTGGTATTCACCTTTCTACCGCAGAACCAGAAGAAGTGAAAACGGTTGTAGCGCGTGGCGCAAATATGGTATTTTGCCCAACTTCTATTATGATAACCAATGGTGTTATCCCGCCCGGAAAAGCATTTAAAGATGCTGGTGGTAAAGTTGGTTTGGGTTCTGACCAAGCGGCTGGGAACAATGCGCATAATATCATTCGTGAAATGAATATGACTTGTCTTGCCGTAAAATCTCAATATAGAAATGCGGTTATTATGCCTTGCTGGGAAGCTTTGCGGATGGCTACTATTGAAGGTGCCCAAGCTTTGGGTATTGATAATGTAACTGGTTCTTTGGAAGTAGGGAAAGATGCCGATATTATTTTGGTAGATACCCGTTATCCGAATTTGACCCCAGTTATGACAGTTCCGATGCGTACTTTTATTCCGAATTTCGTATATGCTGGTCAAGGGCGTGAAGTGGATACCGTTATGGTACAAGGTAAATTCTTAGTAAAAGATAAAAAACCGGTTACCTTCGATGTGGGCAAATTGATTGATGATGCCCAACGCGAAGCGGAAAAATTAGGTGTCGCTGCGGAAAAAGAATTCTTAGAAGTAAATGGCCCGAATGCTCGTTATATGAGAGAAGGCAAACTATAATTCGTAAGCCGTAATGGAAAAATGGTAAGAAAAAGAGCGCTTTTGACAAGTGCTCTTTTTTATTTTATTTAATAGATATGATGAATTAGGAACAGAATAATCAAAGGAAAAACAGTTACCGCTGTTAGCATGCGTATAATTTGCAGGGCAGCCAAATCTGTGCTTTGTACGCCCAAATCGGAAGCGATTAGGGCAATATCACTCGCCCCGGCTGGGGTAGCGCAAAGGTAGGCTTCTTTTAAATCCATATGGCAGGTTTTATGTAATAAATGCCCAATTACAAAACAGGCAATCCCATATCCTGCTAATAATAAAATCATCGGTAAAATAAGCTTTTTTAAAGCGTAAATATCTTGTATTCCGAAAGAACTGCCAATATAAGCACCGGATAGGACTTGCGCTACCCTTTTTACCCAAATAGGCAAATAAGCGCGGTTAAAAAAGAAGTTGAAGAGGATAACGCCAAGCAGGGAGAAAAGCAAAGCGCCAACTGGAACACCTAGTATCCGGCCCAATATACCGCTTAGCATTGCTACAATAACGGTAATGGCAAAGTTGGTATTATTTTTATGAGAAGTTTGCATCGCCATAGAAGAATTGTGTTTTTCTAGGATTTCTTCCTCTATCGCTATCGCAGAGGATATGGTTGCTTTTTGTTTTTGCCTACTGAATTTTAAAATGAGCGATGGCATGATGCCAATACCGAAAACCATTCTGGCAAATTGCAAAACAGCTACTTGCCCGCCGTTGGCTCCCACATCGGCAGCAATAATGGGGGTATCGGCCATGCCGCCTGGTACTGCGCAAAAAAAAGAAGTCAATAAATCCAAATGTCCGGTATAATGAATTATAATACCCATAAGAATATTTAATATTAACATACCGCTTACCACAATACAAGTCGGTTTCATGATATGCTGAAAATGTAAAATATCTCTTTTTTCTATGGTACTGGCGATAAAAGCGCCGGCTACAATTTGGGCAAATACTTTGGCATAGGTTGGCATATAAGCTTGAGAAGTAAGAATTTGAAAAGCTGCAACACCCACCAAAGCGCCGACCATCATACCGCCAGGTACTTTAAGACGAAAAAAAAGATAGCCACAACAAAGTCCGATGGCTAAAGTAAAAAATAGCTGTAACGTGAAAAAAACCTCCTTAAAGTATATAGATTCAGGGAGGTGGTGGCGTCCTCCCTGAATCAAGCTACATTATTATGATTGAGTATCGGTTCTGTTTCTATTATGAGGGAGGATATTTATAAAGTAAAATACTAATAATATGATAGTTTCTATAGTTTTTTATTATAATATCAGCTTATTATGGTATAATATAGGTGAGGTGATCGGATGAACAATCATTTATTGCGATATGTGGTAGCGATTGCAGAGGAAGGAAGTTTTTCTAAAGCAGCAAAAAAGCTTTATGTTTCTCAACCATCCTTAAGTCAAAGTATTAAAAATTTAGAAAAACAGCTGAATACACCAATATTTGATCGTAGTAGCTACCCTCTTACCTTAACGCATGCCGGAGAGCTCTATGTAAAATGGGCTAAACGAGTTTTAGATAGTGAGGATAGCGTATTGCAACAAATTGCGGATATTAGCGCTAATCGTTTAACCCGTTTGGTGGTGGGAATTGCGCCAACTCGTAGCACTTATTTGTTACCATTGGTGATGCCGGAATTTCAAAGGCTTTGTCCTAATTGCAATATTATTTTGATTGAAAAACCTACGAGTGAATTAGATCAACTATTAGAATCTGGTGATATTGATTTGCTGATTAGTGTTTCGCATTTGGGACAGGTTCGCTTTACCAGTATTTTATTAGGGGTTGAAAGAATTTTACTGGCTTTACCGAAAGAACATACGATGAATTTGCCGATTAGTACGGAGGAATATCCGCCGATTGATTTATCCCTTTTTAGAAAAGAACCATTTATTTTATTAAATGAGGATCAGCTATTACGGAAAATGGCGGATAGTCTTTGTGCGCAAAGTGGCTTTGTTCCACAAGTTACGATGGAATGCCGTAGTATGGAAACAGCCTATGCTATGACAAGAGTAGGGGTGGGGATTACTTTTTTGACGGAACAGTTTGTGAAAAACGGTACGGATGGAAAGAGTACTCGTTTTTATACCTTAAAGAATATACCGGCTCAAAGATCGATCGCAGCCATTTATCGTAATGACCGTTATTTGCCGCAAGCCGCGCAGTGTTTAATTTCATTATTACAAAGTAAAATATAATTGAAATTGCTCCTAAAAATGATTGCCACGTAAAAGGTAATAAAATTGTTGCTAGATAAAATAAAATGAAAGTACTTATTAAATTATTGCAAAAGTTAAATAGAATTATTTTTGTATAAAAGCGCTCGTTTCAAAATCTGCAATGGGCATTTGTTTGGCAAACACAAAACCATGTACCATATCGCAATGAATACTGCGAAGAAATTCTACTTGCGCCATATCTTCCACGCCTTCGGCAACCGTTTTCGTTTGTAATTTTTATTTTTGTGCTAATTCCACAATGCTTTGTATGACATATTCGCTGCGCAAACTATGCTGATTTTGATAACTATTGAAAAAAGCGCGGTCTAATTTTAAAATGTCTACATTAATATCTTTTAAAGTATTTAAAGAAGAATAACCGCTACCAAAGTCATCTAAAGCGCGCATAAAACCAAGTTTATGTATTTTATCAATAATGGGTAATAAAACGTCTAAGTTTTCAAATACCAGTGTTTCCGTTAATTCAATTTCCAATAAATGCGGAGGAACCTGGTATTTTTTTACGATCTGATAAAAGGATTCTAAAAAATTTTGATTCCTTAAGTGAACATAAGAAAGATTAACAGAAATTGGAATCGGTGCCAACCCTTTTGCAATCCAGTTATGAATATTTTACAAACTTCTTCAAAAACATATAAGTTTAACTGTAAAATAAAGCCATTTTTTCAAAAGTTGGAATAAATTCATGGGAGGGGGAATCATATCTTTTTGCGGATATAATCAGCGTACCAGAGATTCTGCTCCGGCAATTTTATGCTGTTGCAATTCATATTTTGGTTGCAAATATACGGTAAATTCATGGTTTCTTAACGCTTCTTCCATTCTGTTATCAATTTATTTTTCGCGAATTAAA
This sequence comes from uncultured Clostridia bacterium, assembly GCA_944391215.1. Lineage (GTDB taxonomy): Bacteria > Bacillota > Dehalobacteriia > UBA4068 > CALXSR01 > CALXSR01. The sequence goes on along the minus strand of CALXSR010000041.1, from coordinate 13,723 downwards.
CGCATTCTTTCTAAATTGCTGTAAAATTGACAATAACTGAAATGGTCGGCATAAGTATGTGTCACATTCTTTCTGGCTACGGTTGCTCTATCTTGTATGGCGATAAAATTTAAATTTGGCTCATCTACGATATAAATCCCAACCGAAGCCGTTAAAAAATATTTTTGCGCTAAATGATCATTATAGGAATTGATTTCTTTCATAATATTTTCGGTGCGGGCAACAATTTGCTTTTGCGGCATGGTCCTGATCAAAATATTAAAATTATCTGCTGTAATGCGGGCAGATAATTCCCCGTCTTGCAAATGTGCTTGCAAAATGTCGTGAATATATTTTAAAGTCTGATTTCCTGCTTCGCTGCCAAAAGTATCATTGATCAATTTGAATTTTTGGATGTCTAAGGAAACTAAAGCATAACTTTTGGTGGGAACATTTTGCAAAAGCTGCAACGCTCCCATTTCAAAATGAATTCGATTCATACCATTGGTAACGGGATCGACAAAAGTTAGCTCTTCTAATTTCTTTCGATTCTGATGATACATAAAAATAATAAGCGCTATTAAAAATAAGAAAAGAAGAAAAATAGCGCTGTTAATCACAATGGTACTTTTTATAAATAAATCCATATTGGTATGCGTAACTTTAGTTGGCATGATAGAGAATAGATCCCAATTTTCTGGTTACAAGGGCGTGTAAACCATAAGCCTTTCCGTACCGCCTGATAAATGGAAACAAAAAATATAGGTTTGTTTATTTTGAATATCTTGTTTTAACTGCTCTAAAGAATAACCGTTTACAACTTGTCCACTATTTTTTATCATATCAAAAAAGTTGATAGGATGGGAAGGCGCATTTTTATTATTGCTGTACATTACAAAATTTCCATTATAATCTAAAATTTGAGAAAACCTTCGTCATTAAATGTTTCTACATTTTATACCTATCTTAAATGATCTTTGGTTTGAGGTGCTACCAACGCCCCTATAATAGCTCCTTTTTTATCGTAATATGCTACTCCGTATACAATACATTCTTCCCCATTGACCAGGGAAAACGTAATACCCGATATAGCGTTTTTTCCGTTGAGTGGTTTTTGAATAAAAGGATCGTCGGAAATATCTACTTCATAACCATCGGAAGTATGGTTTATACCATTTTTATCCATAATAACCAAACGCAAAAAACCTAGAGATTCTGCTTTTAGACTTAAGAAATGAAAGGCGTCTTACGGATTGGCAAATCATTGATAGGTTTCGGCAATGGAGGAAAAGTCCTTAAAATTGGTTTCCACTCGAGAGTTGATGGTAGAAGAAACATGGGAAGCTACTTCCGTTAAATAATGATTTGCTTGCTCTTCGGCGGCCTTTTTAAGCATACTAATATAGGACGTGCATAAATAAGCGGCTATGATGGCCATAAGCAATAAACCAATAAGCAAAATCTTTGTATTTTTATTTTCAAATTGATGAATCATTTGCTTTTCACTTGGTGACGACTCCTTAATTACAAATCTGTTTTAAATTTAGTGATATCCGTACAATTTATTAAGCAATATTGCTGCTCATCCAGCCATTTTATCCAATTGATGCAGGTACCGATCCATTTACCGGTTTGTAGATTATAAATTTGCAGTGTTTTTCCATTTTCCTCGGCGGATGCTGATTCTGCAGATTGTATGAAACAGTCGACGCAAGGCGCGTTTTGTTTTCTAAAGGCGGTATAGCAGTTATGGCCAATTTTAGCATCAGGAAACAGCTCTATGGTTTTTTGATTCATAAAAATAATTTTAAAGGTTTGCGGATTAATAACATAAACGCTGCTTTGCATATGATTCAAAATGCTGCTAAGCGCATCGGTATATTTTTCTTTTTCCTGCTCAATTCTTTTATTAGTTAGAAAAATACTGATGATTTCGGTCGCTGTTATAAATATATTTTTTTCTTCCGCGCTGAATTTTCTAGGGGCGCGACAATCATTAATACCAATATAACCAAGATAATCTCCATTGATTGGGATAGCGCATTGCACCATGGCCTGAGCGCTAATATGATTGACAAATTCTTGTACAAAATCCGGGGCTCTTTCCTTGTTTTCCATGCAAAATAGACTTTTATGATTGGGGAAAAGAAGTTTTGCGTTAAATGATAAGAGGAGACGTTTTGCATTTTATCTTTTAGCGATTCCATACCCAAGGCACAGCATTCGAATGTCATAGTAAAAAAATTATTTTTGTTTCGTTCAAAAATATAACTATGATGTAGCCGATTGGTTTATTCTTTTTGTTGTATAAAACAGAAATCGAAATTCGATTTGCTCCACCGTTGGGTAAATATTGTATAGCAGATTCGCCCCTCTGATATTGTTTGATACAACAGTTTTCTATATTGCATAAAGGGGTAGCGAAAATAGAGCAGTGTTTGCCAATACAGTCTTTTAAAGAAAAGCCGCTTAGCATAAGCATTGCTTTATTGATAAAAGTAATATGCATATCGTTATCCATGATAACGACTGGGTTTGGCAAAGCATCGAGAAGACGATAATGTTTTGATAGCATTAAGACCTCTGTTTAATGGTATTTTCATCATAACGGTGGCTTCATTGTACATAATTCTTGTTTTTTTAACAAAAATAATATCTAATTATGTATGGTAGCAATTGTATTAAAGATCAAAATTGTTAGTTTTACTTTTCCTCTACAAACCACTTTTTTTCTAGTTCATCAAAAAACAAATAAGTAATTTGGTTTTCTATTCGAATGGTATAACGAAGCCCATTTCCTCCGACTTTTAAACTGGCAGCTCTTTTTATCTCCAATATCTGGGCGATAGCAAATTTTGTTCCATCTTTCCAGTTGATAGAAAGCGGTTTTATGGCACCAAAAACATCATAAGCAACCAGAACTGATACAAAAGTTTTTCTGCTCATAAGATACTCCCTATTTGCTCCTCTTGCATAATCCTATTACTTAAAGTTGGATCTTGATAAAGCACTGCCGGTTTAATGCAATTTTCCCCAAAACGGCGATGCAAAATGTCTAAAGTATGCGCTAAATTTTCTTGTTTTATTTGTTCCTCTTGCTGCTCGAATAGAGTCATTTGCTGTGCTTGCTTACCGGTTTGTAAGTTGGTTGCCCGTAACCCCAAAGAGCGAATAGGGTATTGCCATTGATAGGTTTTTTGAAAGATGGATAAAGCCCTCATGGCAAAGTCTTGCGCTAAAAAGGTAGGATAGGGCAACGTGGCCTGTCTGTTTATGGTCAATAGCTGGTTATTGCGAATACTAATTTGCACAACGTTGCTTTTTAGATTGTGTTCTCTTAAACGTGCAGCGATGCTTTGCGCTAATATGGTGAAAACAATTTCTACATCTTGTAGATTTTGTAAATCACGAGGCGTAGTAACGCTATTGCCTACAGATTTTATTGTCTGTTCTAAATGAATATTGCGTACTGGGCTTTGGTCTAAACCATTGGCAAAATTCCAAATTGTTTCGCCAGATTTGCCGAAATTTTGTTTTAATATGGATAAATTGGCTTGCGCTAATTGGCCAATAGTATGAATATTGAATAAAGCTAGTTTTTTGCAAGTGGCAGGTCCCACATAAAGCAATGCGTCAACGGGTAATGGCCAGGCAATTTTTTTATAATTATTTTTATCTATTAAAGTGGTAGCATCCGGCTTTTTATAATCGGAGCCCAATTTAGCGAATACTTTATTATAACTAATCCCAATAGAGCAGGTAAGACCAAGTTCTTCTTTCATTCTTTGACGAATGGTATCGGCAATTTTTTGACCGTTGCCATATAAATTAGTGCTAGCGCTTACATCAAGCCAAGCTTCATCAATACCAAATGATTCTATAAAATCAGTATAGTCGGCATAAATATCTCTGGCTAAACGAGAAAAATATAAATATTGTTTCTGATTAGGGGGGACTACTTGTAAATTAGGACATTTTCTTTTAGCCTGCCATAGCGGTTCCCCTGTTTTTACCCCGTATTTTTTGGCCAATTCGTTTTTGGCTAATACAATGCCGTGCCGCAATTCCTGATCGCCGCCTACAGCGACCGGAAAGGAGCGAATTTCCGGTTGGTAAAGGCAAGCTACCGAAGCATAAAAATTATTTAAATCAGCATGCAAAATAATCTTTTCCATAAAAACACTCCGAACGTTTGTTCGCTATATGGTTATTTTACCGCAAAAAAAGATGGAATGCAAATGGAAAGAATTGTTACTTTTATGGATAAAATCATGAGTAAAACAATAGGAGAGAAGATAAGGAAAAATAAGTGGAATAATATGTCGAATAATAGGTGAGATAAGAAGTAAAGTGCAGGGCAAATTTGTTGTACCGATATATTTCCTTTACATTGTTTCTGGAATTGGTTAAAATAAAGTTGTTTTTACTGAAATGGGATAAAGGAGGTTCGATAGATGCGATTAGAACAAATTACCTGGGTGCAGGCAGAGGCGTATTTTAAAAAAAATGATATGGTTATGATTTCTGTTGGCAGTGTGGAGAACCATGGGCAGCATTTAGCGATGGGGACTGATAATATTGTGCCGGCACGTTTGACGGATTTGATTGAGGAAAATCTACAAGGCAAAATGGAGCTTTTAATTGCGCCGCATATTCCTTATGGCGTTGCTGATTATCATAGAGGTTTTCCTGGAACCATGTCGTTAGGAACGGATCTTCTAAAAAAAGTAATGAATAAATTATGCGAAGATTTATTTGCTTACGGGGTGCGTAAATTTATCTTTTTGAATGGGCATGCCGGGAATACCTCTGTTTTAACTGAAGTTGCCGTTGATTTGGATACCAAAGGCGCTTTGGCGGCTATTGTGGATTGGTGGGATTGTGTTGGCGATATCAATGAAAAATGGCCAAATGGCGGACATGCCAGCGGGGTAGAAACAGCGGCCGTAATGGGGATCAATCCTAATTGGGTGCATATGGAATCCTGTCAACCTTTGATCCGGCATAAACTAGCAGAAAATATGCCTTATGTCGGCATGAATAAAATAGAATATAAAGGGGTTAAATTTCTTGTGCCGCGCAATTATCGAAAAATGGTGCCCAATGGTTGGAGCGGAAACGATCATCCGCATACCGCTACTGCCGAATGGGGAAAAGAGATGTTAGCAGCGGTAGCCAGCCATGTTGCAGATTTTATCATGGCCTTTCATAAGGTTGAAATAGAATAATAGTAGCTTTTCTTGCCATAAGAATGGGTCGCCAGTTCTCATGAACTGGCGATTTTTTATAAGAAAAAGCCTCTTGCATTGTATCGTTATTCTTGATAGAATATAACGTGCTATCGAAATATTCCTACAATTCATTTTTTTATTTATGATCTATAAGACAGCGTTTGGTATATTTTATCAAAAAATAAGGGAGGAATTTTGTATTATGCAAATGCTTTTGGGGGGAAAATGGGCTGATGCTGCCAATGGGGCGACTATGGAGGTGGTTAATCCGGCAAATGGCCAAGTTTTTGATACGGTGCGGTGCCAAGAGCGACAGTGGAGGATGCGAAATTTGCTATTGCTTCTGCAGTCGAAGGTCAAAAAGAATGGGTAGCGCTGCCTCTTTACCAACGCAATGAAATTTTACGTCATTTTATTGCTTTGGTACAGGATCATCAGGAAGAATTAGCGCAAGCGATCACCAGGGAATGTGGGAAACCTTTGGCCCAAGCGCGTGGTGAAGTGGATTCCATTTGTCAAACATTGGATGGCTATTTGGCTGCGGGAACGACTCTTTATGGAAAATCCATGCCTGTTTTTAGCGAAAAAGGGCGGGAGCACGATATGATTTTTACGATTTATGAACCATTAGGGGTTATTGTAGCCATTTGTCCTTTCAATTTTCCATTGAGTATGTTTGCCCATAAGGTTGCTCCATGCTTGGTGGCCGGGAATGCTGTTATTGTAAAACCAGCGTCAGATACTCCATTAAGTGCTATTTTGTTGGCCAATTTAGCCCATCAGGCTGGGGTTCCGGGGAAAACATTACAAGTCATTACCGGCAGCGGCTCAGAGCTGGGACAGTGGTTGATAAACGATAAAGCGGTCAATGGCGTTACGCTTACTGGCTCTACGGAAGTAGGAAAAGATATTATGCGTATGGCAGCCGACCATTTGCAACATGTTTTTTTAGAACTCGGCGGCAATGATATTTTGATGATTATGGATGATTTTGAGTTGGATAAAGCGATAGAAGAAGCTTGCGCCGGCCGTTTGCGGAATACTGGACAGGCTTGTAATGGCAGTAAACGATTATTGGTACATAATCGTATCCGCAAAGAATTTACTGATACATTAGTGGCGCGTTTGAAAGAAGCAAAAATAGGAGATCCCATGCAGGAGGATGTGGAAGTTGGGCCTCTTGTTAGCGAAAAAGCTGCCATAACAGTGGAACATCAAGTATTGCGTACCATCCAGCAAGGAGCTACTTTGTGTTATGGCGGAACGCGCAACGGCGCATTTTTTACTCCGACTGTTTTAGGGGATATCCGGCCGGATATGGATATTGCCAAGGATTTAGAAATTTTTGGACCGGTATTTGCCATTTTAGGTTTTGATACGGTAGAAGAAGCCATTGCGATTGCCAATCAATCTTCTTATGGGCTTTCTGGCGGTATTTTAACGCATGATATGAAAGTAGCGTTCCAAGTTGCCAAAAGTGTCGATACCGGCGCTATGGTTATTGGCGGACACGGTTCTTATCGCAGTATCTATCAGCCTTTTGGCGGACATAAACAATCTGGTTTGGGGGTAGAGGGAATTTCAGAAACATTGAAAGAATTTACCAAAATAAAAACAATTTTCCTAAGAGATGTGCTTTAAAAATAGTGATGGGTAAGGGTAATAAAAGGGTAACAAAATAGGGCCTTTGCAAGTTTTAAATTAATTCTTAGCAACGGCCCTATTCTATTTTTACAGAATAAAAGATATCTGGCTTAACCACAACAGTCAATTAGGAGCAAGGGAACGGACTGAAACCGCTGACCTACTGAAGATAGATGATAACTTGTATTTGGGGTGATTTTTGAAGGTAAAGAGGCTCTTTTACCCTTTGGTATCAGGTAGTATTGCCTCTTTACTTTTGCCTAAATTATGAGTACGCATGTTTTGCTGTGGAGCAAGTTATTGCTAGGCGGGCACGTCAAACGCCATACCCGCCTGATTGTTTCACAAACTTTGCTCTTTTATTCCTGTTTGGTATTTTCTGCCATAGCTCTATATTTTTCATAGCGCTCTTGGGCTTCCTTGGCAGCGGTACTGAAATAGCGTGCTGCATTTTCAGGGAAAGTGCGTTTGAGGGAAGCATAGCGCACTTCCCCCTCGAGGAAGGATTGATAGTCCAAAGAGGGCGCTTTAGAGTCGAGCATTAGGGGGGTGTCCCTTTTAGGATCGTAGCGATAAAGCAGCCAATAGCCAGCGTCCACAGCGCGCTTCATTTCCTCTTGCACATTATTCATACCCGCTTTAATGCCATGCGAGATGCAGGGCGTATAGGCGACGATGAGAGACGGCCCTTTATGTGCTTCCGCCTCGCGGATGGCTTTTAGCAGCTGGTTGGGGTCGGCGCCCATAGCGACCTGGGCAACATAGACATTGCCGTAGGTGCGGAAGATGGAACAAAGGTCTTTTTTACGGGTGCGCTTGCCGGAATCGGCAAACTGTGCCACCGCGCCCAACGGCGTTGCTTTGGACGATTGGCCGCCGGTATTGGAATAGACCTCAGTATCGACGACAAAAACATTGATATCCTCGCCGGTTGCGATGACATGATCTAGGCCGCCAAAGCCGATGTCATATGCCCAACCATCGCCACCGTACATCCAGAAGCATTTTTTAGCAAGCTGATCGGCGCGTTTGAGAATTTCCTTTGCCGCATTGCTGCCGTCGGCTTGCAGTGCAGCAATGAGCGCATCACTGGTTTGGCGCGAGGCCTGAAAATCATCATAAGTAGCAAGCCAATCTAGTGCGGCGGTACGAACTGTATCAGAGCAGCCGGCCTCCAACAGAGCTTCGATCTTCATTTTCTGTCCTTCGCGTTGCTGGCGTACTCCTAAAAATAGCCCTAATGTTAGCTCGGCATTATTTTCAAAAAGACTATTTGTCCAGGCCACGCCATGACCGCGCTTGTTGACGGTGTAGGGAATGCTGGGCATCGGCGCACCCCAGGCTTGCGAGCAACCCGTAGCATTGGCCCAATAGACGCGGTCTCCGAAAAGCTGGGTTAAAAGCTTGGCATAGGGGGTTTCACCGCAGCCAGCGCAAGCGCCGGAAAATTCTACCAGCGGCTGGCGGAATTGGCTGCCTTTGACGGTATAAGGGTTAAAGCGATCGCCTTTGTCGGAAAGACTTAAGCCGTATTCCCAGCATTCGCTTTGCTCCTTGGTGAGTAATGCCGGCGCCATGGTAAGTGCTTTGTCTTTTGCTGGGCAGACGGCAGCGCAGCTACCGCAGCCCGTGCAGTCGTAGGCGGAAATTTGTAGGGAATAGGAGAACTCCTGCGCGCCTTTAGCTGGTACGGTGATAAAGCCCTCCGGTGCAGCGGCCACTTCATCTGCTTGGAGCAGATAAGGACGGATGACTGCGTGCGGGCAAACAAGTGCGCAACGGTTACATTGCAGGCACTTTTGTGCGTCCCATTGCGGGATATGCATGGCAATGCCTCGTTTTTCATAGGCAGTAAGGCCCATGTCGATATGGCCGTCCTCATAGCCGCAAAATGCTGAAACAGGCAAATCATCTCCTTTTTGCGAGATAATAGGGAAGAGGATATTTTTGATAACAGCGGGTACGTCGGCTTCCACCGTTTGCTCCGTTGCGTTTGCCCATTCGGCAGGAATGGGAACGGCGATAACGCTGTTTGCGCCACGTTCGATAGCGGCGAGATTTTGCGCAACAACAGCATCGCCTTTGGTGAAGTAGCTTTGACGAGCGGCGTCTTTCATATAATTGAGCGCTTCTTCAATGGGCAGGATGCCGGCAAGGGCGAAAAAGGCTGCTTGCAATACGGTATTGATACGATTGCCCAGTCCAAGTTCTTCAGCAATGGCAGTTGCATTTATAATATAGAAGTGAGCATGTTTTTTGGCAAGTTCAGCGCGTACGGCGGCAGGCAGTTTGCTGGAAAGCTCTTCCGGTTTCCAAGTGCAGTTAAGTAGGAAGGTACCGCCGTCCTTTAATTCCTCGACCATCTCATACTTACCGAGATAGGTTTGGTTATGACAGGCAACAAAATCTGCTTGTTTCACATAGTAAGCGCTGCGAATGGGTTTTGGGCCGAAGCGCAGATGGCTTTTGGTGATACCGAAGGATTTTTTGGTATCGTATTCAAAATATGCCTGTGCATAATAGTTTGTTTTATCATTAATAATTTTAACCGTATTATGGTTAGCGCCTACTGTACCGTCGCTGCCAAGTCCCCAGAACTTGCAGCTTACCATATCCGCGTCGCCGATACCGGGGCAGACTGGCAATGGTAGCGAGCGGTGGGTTACATCATCGTTGATGCCAATGGTAAAACTGTTGATGGGTGTAGCAGCCAGTAAATTATCAAATGTGGCAACAATTTGTTCGGGAGAAGTATCTTTGGAGGAAAGTCCATAACGTCCACCAAGGATACGCACATTGCGTTTACTACCGGTAAAGGCCGTGCAGACATCCTGATAGAGCGGTTCTCCAGCGCTACCCATTTCTTTGCAGCGGTCTAGCACAGCGATAGCTTTGACTGTTTGCGGGATAGCGGCCAACAGCGCCTGACAGGAAAACGGGCGAAATAAATGAACCTGTATAAAGCCGACCTTACGGCCGTGAGCATTGAGATAGTCCACCGCTTCACTTGCTGCGCCGGAAACGCTGCCCATGGCAATTACAACCTCCGTTGCATCGGAAGCGCCGTAGTAGTTAAATAGGTGATAGTCTCTGCCGGTTGCCTTGTTAATTTTGCAGAGATAATCTTCAACCACGGCGGGCAATGCCTCGTAAAAAGGGTTGTTTGCTTCGCGTACTTGGAAATAGATGTCGCCGTTTTGTACGGTATTACGTAGTGTGGGGTGTTCCGGGTTTAAGGCGCTGTCGCGGAAAGCTTGCAGCGCGTCTTTATCCAATAAGTTTGCTAACACTTCATAAGGGAGTTCTTCCACCTTTTCGATTTGATGCGAAGTGCGGAAGCCGTCGAAAAAGTGCATGAATGGTACGCGACTACGGATGGCGGCCAAGTGGGCAACACCGGCCAGGTCCATTGTTTCCTGCACACTACCGCTGCACAACATGGCAAAACCTGTTTGGCGACAATTCATTACATCCGAATGGTCGCCGAAGATGCTCATAGCATGCGTGCCCACGGTGCGAGAAGCAATATGTAATACAGCGGGGAGCCGTTCCCCGGCGATGCGGTGTAGTACAGGGATCATCAGCATCAATCCTTGGCTTGAGGTAAAGGTGGTAGCCAGTGCGCCGGATTGTAGCGCACCATGTACCGCGCCAATCGCACCGGCTTCGGATTGCATTTCAATTAAGGATACGGTTTGTCCAAAAAGGTTTTTCTTGCCGCGCGCCGACCAGGCATCGGTTTTGCCCGCCATTGGGGACGAGGGGGTAATGGGATAAATGGCGGCAATTTCGCTAAGCGCATAAGCGATATGTGCTGCGGCTTCATTGCCGTCCAATGTAACAAATTTACTCATTTTGCTTTGCTCCTTTCGCGGTATCGATGCCGGCAGCGTTGGCCAAACCAAGACGCTCGATAGCAGCTTCCCGCATTTTATACTTTTGAATTTTACCGGCGGCGTTCATGGGAAACGCATCGACAAATTCGATATATTTGGGCACTTTATGTCGTGCCATGTGACTTTGGATATAGTCTTTCATTTCCTCAACGGTGCAGTTTGTATCGTCCTTGAGGATGATACATGCCATTGCTTCTTCGCCGTATTTTTTGTCGGGTACACCAATGACTTGTACGTCGCGCACAGCGGGATGGGTATAAATAAATTCTTCAATTTCTTTGGGATAAATATTTTCACCGCCACGGATAATCATATCTTTCAATCGACCGGTGATGCGGTAATTGCCGTGTTCATCTCGACAAGCCAGGTCGCCGGAATGAAGCCAGCCGTCCGCATCAATGGTTTCATAGGTGGCGCCGGGCATTTTGTAATAACCCTTCATGGTGTTATAGCCACGGGCGCAGAATTCACCGTTAACGCCGTTGGGGACCTCTTCGCCTGTTTCCGGATCGACAACCTTGCACTGCACATGCGGGAAGGCGTAGCCTACCGTTTCCGTACGGATGTCGAGTGGATCATCCCAGGCAGACATCGTATTACCAGGTGCAGTCTCGGTCTGTCCATAAACGGAAACAATACCGGTCATGTTCATTTCGTCCGGTTGTGCCGCCCGCTTCATCAGCTCCGGCGGACAACCGGAGCCGGCCATGATGCCGGTGCGCATATGAGAAAAATCAGTCGCTTTGTAATCAGGGTGATTAAACATAGCGATGAACATGGTAGGCACGCCATTAAAACAGGTAATTTTTTCTTGATGAACACAAGCCAGCGATGATTTTGCGGAAAAGTATGGCATTGGGCACATCGTTGCGCCATGCGTCATCGCTGCGGTCATGCTCAATACCATGCCGAAGCAGTGGAACATTGGAACCTGGATCATCATGCGGTCAGCAGTGGAAAGATCCATACGGTCGCCGATGCATTTGCCATTGTTAACAATATTATAGTGCGTTAGCATAACGCCCTTAGGAAAGCCCGTTGTACCGGAGGTATACTGCATATTGCATACGTCGCCCGGTCGTGTTTGCGCTGCCATGCGCGCCAGTTCACCGGCTGGTACCATCTCGGCCCGCTCCATTGCTTCATCAAAGGTTAGGCTACCTTTTTGTCGGAAGTCGACAGTGATGACATTGCGCAAAAACGGGAGCTTCTTGCAATGCAGCGGCTCGCCGGCCTTGGTCTGGGCCAGTTCAGGGCATAATTCATTGATAATACTGCGATAGTCAGAGTCCAGGCAGTGGTCAATCATTACCAGTGTGTGGGTATCGGACTGGCGTAGCAGATACTCCGCTTCATGAATCTTATAGGCAGTATTTACTGTTACCAGGATGGCGCCCAGTTTGGTAGTTGCCCAGAAGGTGATGAACCAGGCCGGCACATTTGTTGCCCAAATGGCAACCTTACTGCCGCGCTTAACGCCTAGCGAGATAAGCGCCCGGGCGAAAGTATCAACGTCGTTGCGAAACTCCTCATAGGTACGCGTATAGTCGAGTGTTGTATATTTGAAGCAATACTGATCTGGGAATTCTTCAACTATGCGGTCGAGTACTTGCGGGAATGTTTCAGAGATCAGCTCATCCTTTTTCCAGATGAATTTGCCGCTGTGGTCGTGATTGTCATACAGCGCCTTTCTTTTGCCGCGAGGATTTTCAAAGCGGTTCATATAGTTGACAAAGTGTGGGAAAATAACATCGCGGTCATCAAGGTCGGGCATCCATTCCGGCATCCATACAAGAGAGAGAAAACCGTCATAGTCTACCGAAGATAAAGCCCGCATGACTTCATCTACAGGAAGCGTTCCTTCACCGATGATATTATAACTGCCATTATCGTCCGAATCACATAAATGGACATGGCAGACATAAGCGCCGAGGTTTTTAATTGTAGTATCTGCCGTTTCACCGCGGTCACGATAGGTGCGGTGTGCATTCCAAAGCGCGCCAAGTTGGTCGCTGGCAAAGTTATTGAGCACGGCGCGCAGCCGTTCGGTGTCGGCGTAAATACCCTTGGTCTTAATGAGCAGCGTAACTTGATTTTTTTCTGCAATGGGAAGAAGAATATGAAGACGGTCATAGACTGCCTGTTCGTCATCGTGCATGACCTGCGCGCTGACATAGGGGCAGCCGATATCATGTGCGATCGCCATAAGCGTAGCAAGCACATTTGTACAGTCATCTGTGGCAAGATCGCATGAGGTATCAAGGCAGGGTACATGTAATTTTTTTTCGCGTAGTTCGCGTGCAGTTGCCATAATATTATATTTATGGAAGGCGCCGCCGCGTTCAGTGAGTGCGCTTTGCTGGTGTAGATTATGGAGTTCCACACCGCCAAAATGCATAAGCTGCGCCGTTTCAAGTTGTTCTGCCCATGATAAATCGTTCCAGCCGCGGGTAGAAAAAGAAAGATTCATAATTGTTTGCTCCTTTCGCGCTTAGTTGCCGCTTTCCTCATAGACAATTTTGTTTAGGGCGTTGAGATAGGCGTGGATGCTTGCCCCGATGATGTCGGTAGAAATACCACGACCGGAATAAAGTTTGCCATTGGAGCGCAGTTTAACGATGGTTTCGCCCATGGCTTCACGCCCTTCGGTGACAGCCTGAATCTGGAAGTCGTCCAACTCGTAATGCTGTCCGGCGATGTGCTCAATGGCAAGTATGGCTGCGTCGATGGGGCCGTCGCCAAGGCAGACGCTTTCCAGCAACTTACCATCGCGGCTCAACTTCATGTTTGCTGTTGCGCTGATGGTGTTCCCGGAGGTGATAACAAAGCTTTCCAAATGATAGGCTGCGGGTACCTGCATCGCGCTGGAGGCGATGATGGCATCCAGTTCACGGGTACCGACGGTTTCTTTATGTTCGGCAATGCGTTGGAATGCTTGGTAAACATTAGCGGCATCTTCTTCATTTAAGTCGT
>CALXSR010000040.1 GCA_944391215.1 uncultured Clostridia bacterium | reverse complement strand
GCGGGTACCTGCATCGCGCTGGAGGCGATGATGGCATCCAGTTCACGGGTACCGACGGTTTCTTTATGTTCGGCAATGCGTTGGAATGCTTGGTAAACATTAGCGGCATCTTCTTCATTTAAGTCGTAGCCAAGCATCGCAACAACCTTCATCACGGCTGCCCGGTCGTCGTGGGCGGTGAGATAAAGGTCGCTGGCATCCTGTACACCATTTTCAAAGGGTGAGGTTTTACTACGACTGCTTTCGCATAACCAAACGATCTGTGACAGCAGACGCTTGAGCTGCGTTGTTTGTATCGAAAAGGTTGCGTCGAACTCGCTTGCTTTGGCGGCGAGGATTTTGCTGATATTCTCAAGGCTCACTGTGTCGACACAGTTGGCAGCAGTTTTCACTTCACTTGCGCCACGGCGCAGAGCGCTGATTGCGCAAGCGTCTGCCATGGAAAGCGCGTTGCAACAACTTACGCCAAAACGAATAGTGGCAAGCTCTGGTACGGCGGCTTGAATGCGCTCGATGAGTGAGCTGAACGTGGCGGGGAGCATTGTGCCAGCGGTGTCGCAAATGGTAATAATGTTGGCGCCTGCGGCAATGGCGGTATGGATGGCGTCGCAGAGGAAAGAAAATTCAGCGCGCGTTGCGTCGTCAGCGATGAATTCGACCTCGTTACAAACCGTGCAGCAGGCACGCACTGTTTCGCCGATAGCGGTCAGCAGCGCTTGCGGCTTCATACCAGCAAGATATTCCATTTGTACGGCGCTCATCGGTGCGGGAACCTGTAAGCGCGGATGTTTTGCCTCGCGCAGTGCGTTCCATGTTTTTTTCACACTGCTATCGTCAAGCGCTACCGACACGGCGACAGTACTATCCTTAACGGCGGAGCCGATGGATTTGATGAGTAGCGAGTCGACTTTTTCATTTTCAATACCATGCAGTTCAATAACATTGACACCTAGTTTGTCGAGTAGCTTTGCGATCTCAATTTTTTCGCGGAAGCTCAACGTATAGCCGGCGTTCTTGCCGGACTGTTTGATTGTTACATCAGTAATAGATATAGAAATCATGATTCGTTCTCCTTTTTGACAATAAATAAGTCCCTGAAGCCTATTTGGGCTTCAGGGACGAAAACACTTCGCGGTACCACCCTGCTTATCCCATACCTTACGGTATGAGATCACTCTCGGACTCCAACAAGTCCATAGCCTATAACGCGGCCAAACGTGTCTTACTACTAAACGAATCGTTCGCAAGACCTGCTCGGGAGCCAGACTGCCTTCTGTTTTCCGGTTCGGCTTGCACCATCCGCCGACTCTCTGTACCTCTCCAACAAATGCATAATTCCGTCATTGCATGTCAATTAAAATATAATATAAATGCATATTACTACGCAGCTATCTATTTGTCAAGGGGGAAATTTTGGAGGTAATCTATGCAAAATCGTTAGCAAACGTCATAAAGTTTTCTTGGCCAAAGCGGCTTATTGGTTGGATACGATGAATACTAAATGCGTTTCGCATTTTATTTGCTGTTATAAAAAATAGAAGAAGATTGTTACAGTGCCATCTTTGGGGGCGGTAAGCAGTAAAAAAGCAAATTTTTGTTTGTTTCGCAAATCGTTTTTAATTTTTAATATAGTACAAGTGTTGTAGTAGTGTCTAAATAAAAAAAGAACCTGCCATAAAACTTTATTTCAAAGCTTATAGCAGGTTCTTTTTGGAGCTGGTGAGCGGACTTGAACCGCTGACCTGCTGATTACGAATCAGCTGCTCTACCAACTGAGCTACACCAGCATAAAACCTTCGGGTTATGAGCCCGACGAGCTATCAAACTGATCCATCTAGGGGGATGGAAACTTTAATCTGCACTTCTGCAAATTGCTGTTTTGAGCAATTGGGGTAAATAGTTGTTGCCATAGCCTTCTATCATTACCAATCCCAGTACATTCTAATTTGTTTTTTGTTGTGCGGATAGGTATGGCAGGCATAAGCATTATTTATTATATCATTTGTTTGCCTATTGTCAAGAAGAGGGAGAAAATCTGATTTATTTTTTAAAAAAGTAGATTGTATGGTGAAAATTTATAATGAATATGTTAAAATATGAAAATGACATGTATTTTGGTGTACTTTTGATGGGGAAGTGTATGCAATGATCATCCGTACTGAAGAGGAATTAGAAGCACTAAAAACGATTGGTCGCATTGTAGCAATTACCATGCAGGAGATGGTAGGCGCTGTTAAACCAGGAATGACGACTGGTCAATTGGATGCGATTGGCGGCCAAGTATTGAGTTTGTATCATGCTAAATCGGCGCCGCAAATTACTTGTGATTTTCCTGGGGTTACTTGTATTTGTGTAAATGATGAAGTAGCGCATGGGATTCCCGGGGATAGGATAATTGAAAAAGGCGATACCATAAATATTGATGTTTCGGCAGAATTAGATGGCTTTTTTGCGGATCATGGTATGATGGTAATGGTTCCTCCTGTTGATGATACCGCTAAAAGATTATGTAATTGTTCAAAAAGAGCGCTAGAAAGGGCAATTTCGGTGGCAGTAAAAGGCAATTATATCGCCAATATTGGTAAAGTAGTGGAGGAAGAAGCTAAAAAAGCTGGTTTTACAACAGTAAAAAATTTGTATGGACATGGAGTTGGTCGTACTTTACATGATTCTCCAGATGCCATTCCCAATTATTTTAACCGTTCCGATCATCGCATTTTACCAAAAGGCGTTGTTTTAGCGATAGAACCTTTTGTTTCAGAAAAAGACCGTGCAGTGATAGAGCAAAAGGATGGTTGGACTTTAAAAACGCCGCATCGTTCTCGCGTTGCGCAGTATGAACATACCATTGTGGTAAGAGATGGGGCTCCCTTAATTTTAACCAAATGTTAGGAGGCTATTCATGGTAAAGAGGTACAAAAAGGTAAAACAGGAAACAAAAATAAGAGAGATAAAACCGGTTAAAGAAAAAGGGAAAGAGGCTGAGGTTGTTGTTGCGGAAGAACCTTTGCGGGGCCCCGGCGGAGGGAAGAAAAAGGTAAATAAAGGCTCCAGCAAACCGGTTAGCAGAGCATTAGATCCTAAAAGCGCTGAAAAACAAAAATTAACATTTGTAGAAAGAATTATGACTACCTTGCATTTAGGTTCATTTATGTCTTTATTGGCTATTACTTCTATTGCTTATAGACAATTACCGGAGCAAATTCCCATTCGTTTTAATCGTTTGGGAGAAGTGATTGGTTATGGGGGACATGGCCGTATCTGGTTGCTTTGTGTGGTGGGTGCAATTTGTTATTTAGCCTTAATGACGATCTCTTATGCACCGCAAGTATTGCGTTATCCTTGTCCTGTAACAAAGAAAACAGCCCCTTATTTATTCCACTATGGTCGTTTATTTTCCAATTATTTGGGCATTGTTATTCAGGCGCAATTTATTACAATTAATTATTATATGTGGCAAGTAGGCGTTGGCAATCTGGAAAAATCGAATCAAATGTTAACCAATTTTTATTTGATTTTAATTGTAATTGGGTTATCTATCTATTATTTCAGCTCGAGAAAAATTAAAAAGAAGCTTGAAAATGGCGAATTATAATTTCCTTTTTTATAAATAAAACTGTTGCATATTTAGGAGGTAAAGAAGTGGACAGGAAGCATATTGATTATTTCATTTCTGTGTTGGGGAAAGACAATGTATTGGTAACGGAAGAAGAAAGAATTTGTTACTCTTATGACGGCACTTTCAATCGGGGGCTTCCGGATGTGGTATTGATGCCCGAAAAAACAGAAGAAGTGGCAAAAATTATGAAATATGCCAACGAAATTAAAGTACCGGTATTTCCTCGTGGAGCTGGTACAGGTTTATCCGGCGGTTCCGTACCGCAAGACGGCGGCATTGCCTTAGTTCTCTCTAGAATGAATCAAATCAAAGAAATCAGCCGGGAAGACCTTTTGGTAGTAGCTGGTCCTGGAGTGGTAACTGGTAAACTGCATAAAGCTGTTGAAGAAGAAGGATTATTTTATCCTCCTGACCCGGCTAGTTCCGCTGTTTGTACCATTGGCGGTAATATTGCGGAAAATGCTGGAGGACCGCGTGCTTTTAAATATGGCGTTACCAGAGACTATGTGCTTGGCTTAGAAGTGGTAACCCCTACTGGTGACATTATGCGTACTGGCGGTAAAACGGTTAAAAATGTGACAGGCTATGATTTAACGAGACTATTAACGGGGAGCGAAGGTACTTTAGGGGTTGTAACGGAAGTGATTTTACGTTTGGTTCCCAAACCGCAAACCAAAAGTACTGCTTTAATTGCCTTTGATAAATTGGTTGATGCAGCACGGGCGATTGGTTCTATTGTGGCTAACGGTATTATTCCAGTTACCATTGAATTGATGGATGATACTACGATTCATTGTGTAGAAGCAAATAATAAAATTGGCTTACCTTTAGACGTAGAAGCCGTTTTGTTGATTGAAGTGGATGGGAAAGCAGAACAAGTAAAAAGCGATATTGAAGATATTGCTGAAATTTGTCGGAAGGAAGGTGCCAGCAGCGTGGAAGTTGCCACTGATAAAGCAGGCATGGATCGTTTGTGGAAAGGCCGGCGAGCAGTATCTGCTTCCGTTTTACAATTGGGACCGACGAAGATTTCTGAAGATGCAACAATTCCCAGAAGCCAAATTCCGGCCATGGTGGTAAAATTAAAAGAGATCGCAAAAAAATATGATATTCCGATGCCAATTTATGGTCATGCCGGTGATGGCAATATGCATCCTAATATAGTGGCCGATAAAGATAATCCGGAAGAAATGGCTAGAGTGAAAAAAGCAACAGATGAAATTTTTGAAGCTGCTCTTGCTTTGGGCGGTACGCTTTCCGGGGAACATGGTATTGGTTTAATGAAAAAAGATTATATGGAAATGGCCTATGGGAAAGTTGGCGTGGATTATTTAAAAGCAATAAAAAAAGCGGTTGACCCCAATAATATTTTAAATCCTGGTAAAGTGTTTTAGGTGAGTGAAATGGAGAAAAAAGAGATATTAACGAGCGAACTGCAAAAAGAATTTAATAAATGTTCCCGTTGCGGTACTTGTATGGCCCATTGCCCGCTTTATGAAGCGACTGGTATGGAAGCTTTTGTTTGCCGCGGAAAGTTGGAACTACTGACTAAGATTGAGAAAGGTGAAATTGCCTGGACAGATAAGTTGGCTGAAATTTTTTCTACCTGTTTGCTTTGCGGTGGTTGTCATTATGGTTGTCCAAATGGCGTTTCCGGGGAAAAAATTATCCAATTGGCCAGGAAAAATATGGTAGAGACCAGGGGGTTGGGTCCCATTAAAAAAGGTGTGTTCCAACACTTGTTAAATAATAATGGTACTTTAAATAAAGCTGGCAAGCTTATGTATTTATCTAGCAAGTTTAAGGTTCGTCCTTTGATGCGTAGTTTGGGGATTTTAAAACTATTCCCTAAAAATTTATATGATTTGGAAAAAATGGTGCCGGCTTTTCCGAAGAAGAATTTCCGTCAACTAATGGCAGATAAATTGCCCCAAAAAGAGTTGAGCAATCCGCGTTATACGGTTGCCTATTTTACTGGTTGCGTAACGCAGCTGATGAATCCGCAAGTGGGCGTAGCGATTGTGGATTTATTAACAGCGAATAATGTAAAAATTATTTTACCAGAGCAAGGCTGCTGTGGTATGCCGGCTTTGGCCAATGGGGATTATAAAAACGGTTTGGATTTGGTTCGTAAAAATGTAGAATCCTTTCAAAAAGAAAAGGTGGATTATATTATCACGGACTGTGCTAGTTGTTTGGGAGCGTGGGAAGAATATCCGGAATATTTACAGGATGAAAGCGTAAAGGAATTGACTGATAAAGTAATGGATATTAACCGTTTTCTGATAGAAGTTTTAGATGTGCATTTTGAACCACAGTTAGCAGATGGCGAAAAACCGATTAAAGTAACGTATCACGATCCTTGCCACTTAAAACGGACGCCAGGCGGAAAAACTTGTCCCAGAGAATTGTTAAAACGATTGGCGCCTAAATATGAATTTGTAGAAATGAAATTTGCTGATAGTTGTTGTGGATCGGCTGGTTCCTTTATGATTACCCATTATGATGTGGCAAATAAAATAGGGGAAAAGAAATATAAAGCGGCACGGGAAAGTGGAGCCAATATTGTTACCTCTGCCTGCCCAACTTGTATTATGCATTTAGCGGATGGCTTGCAAGAGGATAAAAATATTGAAGTAAAACATGTAGTTGAGTTAGCGGCTAGCTGTTTACCAAAAGAACAACAAACGAAAATAAAATAGCAATCCGCTAAAAGGATCGTAAAATAATAGTTTGCAAGAAGGGTAACAAAATAACAATCTATTTGGAAATAACAAAATAATTACCTGCAAAATGGCAAGCTAACGAACTATAAAAAGCAAAAGAAAAAGGCGAAGAAAACTTCGCCTTTTTTTTGTTCTAATTATTTATAAATTATGAATATCTAAATTATATTTGCTTAGGTAGCTGTATTGGTTTAAATCGAAGCGAGAAGATGAGGCAGTATTTTTTATGGAACTCTCCGCAACCGTTTCTGGTATCCGAGCAGTTCTTTTTTTTCTGGTGTTTGTTTTTTGGGGGCCAGTTGCAAAAACAGGCCGTAATCTTTGGCGGGATGGTGATTGAGGCTCCCTATTACGGGCTGAATAAGCAGGCACTGTTCTTGTAGATTTTGACGCTTTCGCTCTGCTCTTCTTAGGAGAAAGGGCGAAAGCAATTAAATAAGAGATCATCCCAATCATTAAACTAAAAAGCAATGTTTTGCTTATCGCCGCAAAAGAAATGGGCAGTCCATTATGAACGGCAAAATAAAGGCTAAAACAAGGAATCTCTAAAGAGAAAAGAAAAGCTGGAAAATAACTGGTTGCTTTGGCTAATTTGGTAGCCAAAAAAGAACCGGCAAAAATAGCAAGTCCGTAAACAAGTAAGGGATAAAAATGTGTATTTTGCGCTTCTAAACTAGCGGCATAGGTAATGCCTGCTAAAATAAAAGTACCAATAGCTAAACAAGCAGCAGCCAAAACAGTAGTTACCAGCAAAATAGGAAACAAACGATATTTCTTTTTTAACCGTCTGTTTTTTTTCGCTTTTTGCATTTTCAATGAGATATCCTCCTTTGCACTATAACCTTATTAAAGTTCTTTATTTTATAAAAAAATCCTTCCATGAAATATAGATAATTTGTGAAATCTCCGGCATGAAAAGGTCTTTTTTTACATAAAGTGAAAGAAAAAAACGGAGGATATCTTATGATTTATGCTAGCCGCTATTTGCGTTTAACGATTCCGAATATGCAAGGTCCAGATGTTACCAATTTGCAGCAAAGTTTGCAAGAAAAGAATTTTTATACCGGAAAAATTGATGGAATTTATGGCGTGTTAACCAATGATGCCGTAAAAGCTTTTCAGGAAGACAACCAATTACAAACGGATGGTATAGTGGGGCCAAATACCTGGCAAGCCTTAGGAATCCCTTATTTGCCGGAGACAAACAGTGATGAAAGAATTGTCGTAGATTTAAATGAAAAGATATTGGAATTAACCAAAGGCGGCAAATTGATCAAAACTTGGCCGGTAGCAGTGGGCCGTTCAGATACGCCAACCCCAATTGGCAATTGGATCATTACTCAAAAAACCTATTTAAATGCTGGTACTGCCTTTGGTACTCGCTGGATGCGACTTTCTGTTCCCTGGGGTGGTTACGGTATTCATGGAACCAATAACCCGGCTTCTATTGGGACAGCGGCTAGTCATGGTTGCGTGCGTATGCAAAATGCCGATGTGCAAGAATTATATGAAATGGTACCTTTGGGGACTCCTGTTAGTATTATTGGGGTGGTTTACACCGGTCCTATTTTAAAAATGGGGGATAGTAACGATGCGGTACGCGATGTGCAGACCAAACTGCAGGTATTAGGGTATTATCGTGGAGATGTTGATGGCGTATTTGGTTCGCGTACTTTGCAAGCGGTGGAAGCTTTTCAAAAAGCTGTAGGACTCAACCCCAATGGACAAGTGAGTCTTGATACTTATAATAAATTACAACAACAATGGGATATTGCTTTGGGCATTGTGGAACCTTAAAATGTGAGAATTTTCCGCAATTTCTCTTGCCAAAAGGGGAGTAGAAGAGTATAATAACGTCATTGTCGTCCAATCATTTCATGGCCTATCATCTTTCATTTTAGTGCAAGGGAGCATCAGTAAATTATGATTAAAAATTCATTAAACAAAATGGATAAGCAGAATAAGTATTGGTTAATAGTGTTTTTTTCAGCACTTATCATGGGTACGGAAGCTGTTTTGGTAAAATTATCTTATGCCGGCAATATGAGCATGAATATGTTGGTATTGTTTCGGTCTGTGGTTGGCTTTATTTGTTTTTCCTCTGCGGCAATCATTACCAAAAAACATATTTTCCCGGAAAAGAAGAACGTCTTCCGTGTTTTGCGCGCTGCTTTTTTTAATACTTTGAATACTGTTTTTTTATTTACCGCATATTCCTATTTGCCAGCGGGGCTAGCTATTTTGTTTTTTTATGTATCGCCTTCCTTCACAATTATATTTGCTAGGTTAATTTATAAGGAAGCCATTAAACTAAGCCGAGTTTTGGCTATTACGGTAGCGGCCACCGGTTTAATTTTGCTTTTTTGGACCTCAGCTGCCGATATCAGTATCATTGGTGTATTTTATGCCATATTAGGAGCCGCTTGCAGCGCCCTATATAATGTTTTTGTTGGTGATTTATTAGATGAAGTTCCGGTAGAAACCTATGCTTCTACCCAGTATCTATTTGCTACCTTCTTCTATATTGTAATATTTGCGCCAATGGGTAAATTAGCATTTGATTTTACTGCCGGCGGTGCTTTTTGGGCGGTTTGCGTCGGTATTTTTGCTACCTTTATTCCTATCTATATGTTAATTACTGGTATGCGTTATATTGGCCCGGTAAAAGCTTCCATTACCTATATGTTAGAAGCGCCTACTTCCGTTATTTTGGCATATTTTGTGTTTGGCGATACGTTAACGCCAGTACAACTGCTAGGAGCAGCTTGCATTCTAATGGGGGTGGCTATCCCGCAAATCTTTGATATGGTAGAAGCGAAAAAGCATATTCGTCCAACCCAGTTAAATTTATGACAAAAGGAGTTAAAATGATGATGCAATCTCTGCAAAACTTAGTCGTATATCGAACCTTATTACAAGAAGAGTTGATTAAGCAATATTTACAGAAAAATACTGTTAATGTGTATGCCGCTTTATTGCAAGAAGCGCAAAATAGATGTTTAAATGGTGATTTATGGCAATCTTATTGGTTGGATGTTTTGCTTACGGCAGACAATCTTTTTGCCCAAACAGCAGGGAAAATTGCCTATGCGCAAATGGACGAGCCATTAAAAGCTGTAATCATACAAGAGATGGCAATATTAAAAGATATTGTTTGGGGTGGTATGCCGCAAACAAACACCACTGTAGTGCATTGGCTAAAGCATTATCAAAATAAAGAAAAATGGGGAAGTCCCTTATTTATTCGCATGAGAGATGAATTAACGCCAGTTTTCTGGCAGCTAAAACCGGTTGCTATGGCTGAAAAACTTGCTGATGCCTATCATGTTTTAGGTTGGGGGCAACTGGCCCGTTTTTCTAGTTTCCGTTGGGAAAATGGGCTGCAAGGAATTAAATATGTGGACCCTATTTGTTTGGATCAGTTAATTGGTTATGAAGCGCAAAAACAAACCATAAAAGCCAATACGGAGGCTTTATTGGGTTCTAACCGGCCTAATAATATTTTATTATACGGGGAGAGAGGAACCGGAAAATCCTCTATGGTAAAGGCAATTGGTAATTTATATGCAGAAAAAGGCTTGAAAATAGTGGAATTGCCTTCTTATGAATTGGTGCAGTTTTCCACTTTATTACAAACCTTAATTGCTTCTAACGGCCACTATATTATTTTTATTGATGATTTATCTTTTGAATCAGGAGAAAAAGATTATAAATATTTAAAAGGCCTATTGGAGGGCGGCCTTTCCGCATTGCCGGATCGGATTGCTATTTATGCTACTAGTAATAGAAGGCATTTAATTAATGAGACATGGGCGGAACGACAAGGAAATGACCCGATTCACCTAGGAGACCATATGGCGGAACGGCTTTCTTTGGCGGATCGTTTTGGTATTACTTTAACATTTCCCCCTTTAAATCAGGATGATTATTTAAAAGTAATGCATGGAATTGCTGAAGAAGAAGGAATTAAACTTTCGCAGGACGAATTAGAAAAAAAGGCTTTGCAATGGGTGCTTTGGCAAAACTCCCGTTCTGGGCGTACTGCCCGGCAGTTTATCAACAATTTGCTTATCGAGGAAAAGGGAAAGGAGTCTTGAGCCTATGGTGGAAATGATAATTAAACGATTTGAGGATTTGACATTAGATGAATTATATGATGATTTGTATTTAAGGGTAGACGTTTTTGTAGTTGAGCAAAACTGCCCTTATCCAGAAATTGATGGCAAGGATCGCTATGCTTATCATTTGCTTTGTAAGGATGAGGCAGGGAAGATTATTGCTTCCTTGCGCATTTTAGATAAAGGGCAAACCTTTTCCGAAATGGCAGTTGGCCGCGTGGTGGTAAGTCCTGATCATCGTGGCGAAGGTTTGGGTAAAAAAATGATGAAAAGAGCTATTGATTTTATTTGTAAGGAACTAAAAGTACCTTGTTTTAATTTACAAGCGCAGGCACATCTAACTCCTTTTTATGAAAAATTGGGCTTGAAAATTTGTACTGATATTTATTTGGAAGATGATATTCCTCATCAAAGCATGATTTATGAAGCAAAAGACCATCAAAACGAATAATTATGGTGTTGTGGCAAGGCCGGCTGTGTAAGCAGTCGGTTTTTATTTTGACAAGTTTTGCTGTTATGGTAGCAAGTTCTATTGAAACTAGTCAATTTAGTTCTACAGCAAAGTTAGGCCTGACTCTTTATTTAGCTCTTGACAAGAGCTTTGAAGAACTTTCTCATTTTGCAGAAAACGAAAAGCGGTTGCGTTGACGCAACCGCTTTTTTATCTTTGTTTTTTTTTGACTTTTAATGATTCTGCTATAAAAGGAATACTCTGGATCATATCACTTCTAACAACATTAGGTGATACGGATATTTATCTTATTTTAAAACAATTTGATGATATACTTTTTTCCCTTTACGAATCAATAATTTACCATCTTTAAAATCTACTGCTTTGATCGTATGGTCAATAGCATCGATTCTTTGTCCTTCTATATAAATACCGCCGTCTTTTACCAATCTTCTGGCTTCGCTTTTGGAAGGGGCCAAGCCGGTAGCGGTTAATAGGGTTAAAATATCAAGTCCGTTGGCAAACTCTTCTTTGCTCATTTCTGTTCCAGGAATATTTGCGCCATCGCTTCCACCTTGTCCAAATAAAGCTTCTGTTGCTTTTTGGGCGGCAAGCGCATCTTCTTCACTATGCACTAATTTCGTTACTTCATAAGCCAAAACAGATTTGGCTTCATTGATTTGTGCTCCTGGTAAAGATCCCAAACGACGAACTTCTTCCATTGGTAAAAAGGTGAGTAGGGCAAGACAGTTTTCTACATCGGCATCATCAATATTACGCCAATATTGATAAAATTCATATGGAGATGTTTTCTCGCGATCCAACCATAAAGCGCCGCTTTCTGTTTTTCCCATTTTTTTACCGCTACTAGTGGTTAATAATTTAAAGGTTAAACCATATACCTGTTTTTCTTCTGCACGCCGAACCAAATCTACCCCGGCGATAATATTAGACCATTGGTCGTTGCCACCCAATTCTAAAATACAATGATGACGACGATATAATTCTAAGAAGTCATAGCTTTGCATGAGCATATAATTAAATTCTAGAAAGGATAGGCCAACTTCCAAACGGCTTTTAAAGCATTCGTAAGTTAGCATACGGTTTACGCTAAAGTAACGACCAATATCGCGAATAAATTCAATATAATTTAAATTTAGTAGCCAATCGCCGTTATCCACCATGGTGGCCTTATTGGGGCCGAAGTCAATAAAACGGCTCATTTGTTTTTGAAAAGAAGCCACATTGTAGTCAATTTGTTCTTTGGTCAGCATCTTCCGCATATCAGTACGACCGGATGGGTCGCCAATCATTCCGGTACCGCCGCCAAATAGAGCAATGGGTCTATGACCTGCTTTTTGCATATGCATCATAACCATAACTTGAATAAAATGACCTACGTGTAAACTATCGGCTGTAGGGTCAAATCCTATATAAAAGGTTACCGGTTCCTTGCCTAGTAGCTCCCTAATTGCTGGACCATCGGTAGCCTGTTCAATATAACCGCGTTCGGCTAATACATCGTATACGTTTTGCATTTGTTTTGATCTCCTTTCTTCTTATATCAATCCATGAAATAACAATCAAGGTTAATCATAAGGAAGTTGAAAGACTTTGTCAAGCTTGGCATTTTTATCTAGGCAAATTTTAGCAAAACATGTATAATAAAAGAGAATAATAGTAATAAGGGGACTTAACTATGATAAAAAATATTTTGGGGAAAACAGGGATATCTGTAACTGAACTTTGTTTTGGCACCCTTTGTTTGGGCCCCTTACAAAAGAATTTATCTGTTGAAGAAGGGGCTGCTTTAATCTATCGGGCGATGGAAAAGGGTGTTAACTTTTTCGATACTGCAGAAAGTTACCAAAATTATGAATATGTGGCGAAAGCCATCAAAGGCCATGAACAGGAAGTGGTGATTGCTTCCAAATCAACAGCCAGAAGTTATGATGATATGGAAAAATCGATTCAAAAAGCATTAAAAGAGCTGCATCGTAATTATATTGATATTTTTCATTTGCACGCAGGTAGCGCAAAATCGGATTTGCTGCAGGAGCGAGAAGGCGCCTTTCGGTGTCTGCTCGATTATAAACAAAAAGGCTATTTAAGAGCAGTTGGAGTGGCCACCCATGCAGTGCATGCCGTTTCGAAAATGGCAGAGGTTCCCGAAGTAGATATCGTTTTTCCTTTGATCAATAAAGCTGGGATGGGCATTTGCGACGGTACGGTAGAAGATATGTTGGCGGCGATTGCTAAAGTGGCGAAAGCGCAGAAAGGTCTTTATGCTATGAAAAGTTTGGCGGGTGGGCATTTAATTGATCAGTTGCCGCAAGCAGTAAATTTCGTGCGCCAAATACCTGGTATGCAAGCAGTTGCTATGGGTATGGTAACCGAAAAAGAGTTGGATATTAATTTGGCTGTTTTTGAAAATCAAGAGATTGCAGCGCAAGTTTTAGCAGAAATGAAAAATACCAAACGGTTTATTTTTTTATCCCATGTTTGTCAGGGGTGCGGCGCTTGTGTCAAAGTATGTCATAGTAATGCCATTACAATAGAGAATGGAATCGCTAAAAATGATCCGGAAAAATGTATTCTTTGTGGTTATTGTCGTGGCGTTTGTCCGCATTTTGCGATTCGAGTTGTTTAAATAAGCGGAGGACTATGAAATGCCCAATCAAAATTATTTTTCTTATTCGGTAAAGCTGATCGAAAATAAAGGCGTTAAATTTTGGAAAATCCTGCTTGGGCTGGTAATTGCAGCAACGGGGAGCTATTTTCTGTTTCAAAAAGAATTATTGCCTTTTTGGCTCATGGCGGCCGGCATTACTTTACTTTTAGCTGTTTATGCTATTCTGATAGCGGGCAAACCTTTCAATTGGATTGACTGGCATCCTTTATTTGTTTTAATTGGCGTTGGTATTGCTTTACTATTTACTTTATTTTATTATCTTATCTTACATTTACTCGATTTCTTTTGGCCTATTTTACCGCATGCATTTTCCTATCTTACTGTTTTAAAAGGGCAATGGAATTTAACCGGTATTAGTTTATTGTTATTTTTTATTATTGCGCCTTGCTTGGAGCTTTTTTGGCGCGGTTTTATCCAACGTTGGGCCATGAATCGTTGGGGCGGGCAAATTGGATGTTTATTGACGGTTCTTTTTTATGTTGCAGTTTTTGCTTATTCTTTGGATTGGTTGTTGATTATTAGCGCTTTTGCTACAGCTGTCTTTTTTGGAATTTTTTATGCTTGGACAAAAAACATTGTGCCTTGCATAGTTGCCCATTCCTTTTGGCTGGCTTTGCTGTTTTTATTTATTTCTTTATAAATACTTTGCTTCGTTGTTAAAAGACCGTGTTTTACATGGTCTTTTTTGTTTAGGGGTAGAAGAATTAAGAAAATGTTAAATATTGTTTTACGCACGATAGTATAAAATATGATAGAATAAAAAAGTATTTTTTCACAATTTAATTAGATTTATTGCAACTTTTTATGCGGGTTTTCGTCTATAAACACAGCAATAAAAATAAAAACAAGGGAGGGGTACCTACTTGGCTTTATTAGAATTAAAAGATATTATTCGCTATTTTGTGAATGACCAGGTGCGTACCGATGTCTTAAAGGGAATTTCGCTTTCAGTTGAAGAAGGGGAGTACGTATCCATTATGGGACCATCCGGTTCTGGAAAGTCTACATTTTTGAACATCATTGGTTGTTTAGATAAGGCTTCCAGTGGTACCTATAAAATAGGTGATACCTATGTAGACGCACTTTCCGAAAACGAATTGGCGGATATGCGTAATCATGAAATTGGTTTCGTTTTTCAAAGTTTCCATCTGCTACGCAATTTATCGGCCACTGCAAATGTAGAATTACCTTTAATTTATCGGGGTATGCCTGCGGCGGAAAGAAAAAAGAAGGCCCATGAAGCTTTAACAACGGTAGGTTTATCCCACCGTTTTGATCATTTTCCAAAGCAGCTTTCTGGGGGGGAACAACAAAGGGTTGCGATTGCCAGGGCTATTGTTGGCAATCCAAAGTTGATTTTAGCGGACGAACCAACCGGGGCTTTAGACTCGAAAACCAGTCGTAATGTAATGGAAATTTTCCGTTCTTTAAATCAAGATAGGGGTATGACCATTATACAAGTAACCCACGATGCCAAAGTGCCCTATTATGGGACAAGAATTGTGTATTTGGCTGACGGGGAAATTTATCGAGAAGAAAAAGTAGATCCTAGCATTGCGGCAGAAATTTTAGAATTGCATGGTACCGATGATACCACGGCCGATACAAGGGCTCTCTCTTTACAGGAAGAAGGCAATAAAGAAGCGGCAAAACAAAAAAAGAAAGCTGCTTTACAGGAAGAAGCACAACGGGAGGAAGTAAAAAATGAGCAAAGGTGATTTGGGCAAAAAAATAGGGGCCATTGTAAAAAGTAAAGTGTTTTTAACCGTCATTTTAGTAATCGTTGTTGTTGGTGGTGGATATTTGGCCATTCGGCAGTTAATGCCCACCAATGGCAAAAATGATGGCCCGATTTATTCCACTTATGAAGTCAAAAGAGGCGATTTAACCGTAGGGGTAGAAGCGACCGGCTCCTTAAATCCTGGTTATGGTGGCAGCATTCAGGTACCGCGTAATACATCCAGTTCAGGCACGGCAAATTCTTATATTATTGATAAATTACTTGCTAAAGAAGGGGATGAAGTGACTGCGGGACAGCCTATTATTCAATTGAATCAACCTTCTTTAAAAGGACAATTAGAAACTGCTCGTGAACAGTTAGCATCGGAAAGAAAATCTTTGGCCAGCTTACTAGGGGTAGATGAAAGCGAAGTAGACAATATCGATCCAGACCGTGGTATTATTATGACGGCTCCTATCAGCGGTCGGGTAATGGACTTGGAGTTGAAATCAGGTGCTGAAGTGAAATCAGGTCAAATCATTGCGACCATTGTAGATGATAGTCGTTTTGAGAGGACGGCGAAGTGAAGCCCCGCGGGATTGATTCGGTTGCAAGATAGTTATAAACCGGCACTGCGTTGTCCTTCCTATTTTGACGGCGTGATTAAAG
>CALXSR010000039.1 GCA_944391215.1 uncultured Clostridia bacterium | reverse complement strand
ACTATGACGCAAAAAAAATATCTAATTGCAATTAACAGGCAATTGGGCAGTGGCGGGTCCGCTATGGGGAAAGAATTGGCTACCTTATTTGGATTCAAATATCTGGATCGGGAAATTACCAGTAAAGCTGCCGAAAGATTGGGTATTGCGGAAGATCATGCACTCAATTTAAAAGAGCAAACAGCTTGGCGTTTGCTCGATTCATTTGCGCTGTTTGCTCCCTATTATGGCACATATCTACCGCCGAATTTACAACTGCCGACCAGCCGCCATATTTTTGAGGCGGAAAGCGAAATCATTCGCCATTTAGCGGAAGAGGAATCAGCTGTTTTTGTGGGCCGTTGTGCTGGCGAATTGTTAAAGAAAAAAGAAAATTTGGTACGTGTTTTTATTTGCGGAGAAAAGGATTATCGCATGCATTCCTTAATGCGCGATTACCAGTTAACCGAAAAAGCGGCCAAAGAAGAAGTGGAAAAATCAGATAAAGAACGTTCCCGTTATTTTTCTAACTATACCGGTAAAGAATGGCAAGACGCCAGAAATTATGATATTTGCTTAGATGTTTCACGTTTGGGCCGAGAAAAATGTAAAGATGTGTTATTGCACTATATTATGACTCGTTTTCCTGAAATTGTGGAGTTAATGGATAACAATGAAGGCGAAACCAAAGCGCCGGATATTGAATAGGAGGGGATTTTCCTGTCTTACCAAATTATTTCCGACAGTTCCTGTGATTTGCCTTGCAATTATTTTGCCCAAGAAGAAGAGTTCCGTTTTGCCACGGTACCTTTAAAAATCAATGTGGGTGAACAAGTTTTTGTGGATAATGACGATTTGCAAGTGGCGGAGTTATTACAAGCCATGAAAGAATGTAAAACCGCCAGCTCCACGGCATGTCCTGCGCCTTATGATTTTGCCGAAGAATATCGCAAGGCGGATTATACCTTTGTTTTTACTATTTCCAGTCAACTATCCGGCACCTATAACAGTGCGGTAGTAGCCAAAAAAACGGTAGAACAAGAATATCCAAGCAAAAAAATTCATGTGGTGGATTCCAAAGCCACTTCCGCCATGCAAATGCTTTTGATTTTCCGCATGAAAAAACTGATTCAGGAAAATAAATATAGCTTTGAAAAACTTTGTCAAAAAATAGACGCCTATCAAAAAGAACTGGGCTTGTATTTTGTATTGCAAAGCTATGATAATTTAATTAAAGCCGGCCGCATGAGTAAAACAGCTGCCGCTTTGGCCGGCGTGCTTTCCATTTGTCCGGTGGCGGGAGAAAACGGCAATGGGCAAATTCAAGTTTTTTGCAAAGTGCGGGGTGCGAAAACTGCCTTAAAACGGATGGTGGAAATGATTAAAGATAAAATGCCCACGCAAAGGGAACATTTGGTGATTACCCATTGCAATAATATAGAAGGGGCAAAATATGTGGCGGAATGCGCCAAACAGATTTATCAGTTTGCCAAAATTGATATTTTCCCCATGCGTGGTTTGGCTTCTTATTATGCGAACGATAAAGGTATTATTATTGGTTTTTGAGGAACCCTTTCTAAAAAGGAGATGGTTTTATGTTACAAAAAATCAATGGAGTAGAACTGTTCGTAGAAAGTTATGGGCAGGGGGAACCGGTTATTTTGGTACACGGCTTAACGGCCGACCACCATTCCATGGAAAATATCGGCGAATGGTTAAAAGACGATTATCAGGTTATTTTGTATGATTGTCGCGGTCATGGGCAAAGCGAAAAGCCGGCGCATTATACGCTGATGGATCATGCGCAGGATTTATTGGGTATTATGGATTTTTACGGTTTGACGCAAGCCAATGTCATCGGCGAATCCATGGGTACCTATATTTCTCAGCAAGCGGCCATTTTGGCGCCGGAGCGTTTTCGTAAATTGATTTTATTGGTGCCCAAAGCGCATGGCAAAACCTCTTCCGTGCAGCGTTTGCTAGAAGAAGCCGGAAAAAGTTTAAACGAAGTGAGCCAGGAAGAAATGATGGCTATTATTGGCAAAGCGACCTATGCGCCTACCACGCCAAAGGAAATGATTTTGCAGGCCATGGAAAAAATGGCCGGCGGGGTGGAATTAACCCCCAAACAAAAAGCGGCGGTGGACGAAGCTTTGGCCGGTTTTGATTTAAGGCCCAATTTAGGAAAAATTACTTGCCCCACTTTGGTTTGTTCCGGAAAATATGATGGCTTAAATCCGCCGGATATGGGGCGGGAAGTGGCGGATTTGATTCCGAACGCTCGTTTTGAACTGTTTGAGCACTCCGGCCATTTGCTGGTGGTGGAAGAAGAGGAAAAATGCAAACAGCTGGTACGCAACTTTTTGCAAGAAGCAAAATAGCAGTTATGATAAAGAAAGAAAAAAAGACGGTAGCAATGCCGTCTTTTTTTCTTTGCGGTAGGAAATAGATTCCGGTCAATTCCCACTTGTAATCTGTCGTTTTGCGCGGTATAATGCTAATAATTCGGAGATTTTGGAGGATTTTCATTGCCAAACCGTATTATAGAAGCCTATGTGGGCGAATATGCCTCCGGCAAAAGCGAAAATGCGGTGAACCGCGCTCTTTTTTTGGCCTCCTGCGGCCATGCAGTCACTTTGGTGGATTTGGATTTGGTAGAGCCTTGTTTTTGCTTGCGTCCTTTGCGGGAAACGGTGGAAAAAGCAGGGGTAACCCTTTTGGCTTTTGCCACTGAGGATACCTTTGGTTTAGGCGAAGCCGGACAAACCATTTTGCCGGCCGCTCGTTTTGCTTTGATGCGTCAGGGCGATATTATACTGGATATCGGCTATGGTATAGAAGGTAGCAAAATATTAAACCTTTTGGTGGGCGCGGAAGAAGATCCGGATTTACAAGTCATTCTCGTCGTGAATACGGGCCGTCCCATGACGGACACGGCTGAAAAGATCATTTCTTATGCTCAAAGCCTGCAAAGGGTGGACGGCATTTTACTCAATAACCATTTAGCAGAAGAAACAACAGAAGAATTTCTTTTACAAGGGGTAAAAATCGGTGAAAAAGCCGCCGCCGCTTTACATGTGCCTATTGTGGGCGTTAGCGTAGCGGCGGAAATATTGCCGCAATGCTCCAAAGTAAAACAGTTGCCTTATGAAATCAGACCTTTGCAAAGAGTGATGCCGAACGCTTTTTGGTGAGATTTTTTAGGGATTTTTAGGAAAAGGGAACAAGATATACAATATATGGAATACGAAGAAAGAGGGAAACAATATGGTAACAGAGTTGATGAAAGATATTATGGAAAAAACCAAACAGCTTATCGATGCCCCCACTTGCTGTCAAGAACTAAAAGAAGCAGGCAAAGCCTGGTTAGATAGCATTGGTACGGAAAAGGAAAAGGAAGAAAGTAAAAAATTTATCCGGGAACTGGAGCAGGATATTATGCCGATCGATCAGTTAATCAGCTTTGCCGGTTCCGCCGGCGGAAAGCAGTATTTTGGCGAAGAAACGGCGAAAAATATTGTGGCGCATGGTAAAGAAATCAAGGCCGCCGGTGCTATCTATTGCGACTGCCCGGCCTGCGCCGCCGCAGAGGCTATACTGGCTAAAAAAGATGAAATTTTAGTTTAAAATAAAGGAGTGTTCCCATGAAAAAGCCAATAGAAAAAGAAACTAGGGCTTATATGACGGGTAACGAAGTCGTCGCCTGGGCGGCTTTGGCAGCCCAAGCCGACATTATGTATGGCTATCCCATCACGCCGCAAAATGAAATCATGCATTATTGGACCCGGCTTGCCCCCCAGTTTGAACGGGAATTTTTGCAAACGGAGGATGAAGCTTCCGCCGGTTTTACCACCTTAGGTGGGGTAATGGCCGGCCGTCGTTCTTTTACCGGCACTTCCGGCCCTGGGCATATGATTATGCAGGAAGCCATGTGTATGGCGGAAATGATGCGTCTGCCTTTGGTCAGTATTATTCAGCAAAGGGGTGGCCCGTCTACGGCTACCGTTATTTATTCGCAGCAGGAAAGCACCTTGGCCTGCTATGGCGGTAACGGCGAAGGGTTCCGCGTGGTGTATTCCACCTGTAACCATCAGGAATTATTTGATTATACCATAAAAGCCTTTAATACGGCCTGGAAACATTTCTTCCCAGTATTTGTGTTAGGCGACGGCTATCAGGCCAAAATGCGCGAACCGGTTACTTTATATGATCCGGAAGCACGTGGTGTGCAAATGATTCCCACCAAACCGCTTTTGGGTTTGCCCGGTACGCCTGGCGTGGACCGCGATCCCGCCCAATTGCGCAATACTTATAATACGGAAGAAGAATTATTTGCCGTGGTGGAAGACTTACGTAAAGCCTATGAAGAAATTGTGCCGCAGGTGGCGGAATATCAAACCTATGATTGTGACGACTGCGAGTACTTAATCATTGCCCATGGCGTGGTGACCAGAACCGCGCAGGAAGCAGTGAAAAATTTGCGGGCCAAAGGCATTAAAGCAGGCCATTTCCGACCGGTTACCTTGCGGCCTTTGGCAGCGGACGCCTTATTGCCCATTGCTTGTCGGGCCAAAAAAATATTGGTGGCGGAATCTGCTTTGGGTCAGGTGAAAAGGATGATTACCGACGGAATTTACGGCTGTACCACGCCCATTGAAACCTTGTATAAACCGGGTGAAGGGATTTATACGGAAGAAATTGAAGCCAAAGTGTTGGCAATGGCGAAGGGGGAATAGGAAATGAGCGAAAGTAAAGTGGTAAAAGCCGTTCCCAAAATGCCGCAAAGCTGGCGGCAGGAAACCAAAGCGCATAAATTTTGCCCTGGTTGCGGCCATGGAATGATTTTAAAAGCTTTGGGCGAAGTGGTGGACGAATTGGGGATTCAGGACCGTTTGGTTTTTGTTTGCGATATCGGTTGTTCTCTTTTAGCTTGGGATTTGTTCAATGCTGACGGCGTGCAAACCCATCATGGCCGGGCCACTCCGGTAGCCACCGGTTTAAAAAGAGCCAATCCGGATTTAATTTGCATTGCTTATATGGGCGACGGCGGCGGTTATGCTATCGGCGCGCAACATTTGGTGAATGCATGCGTAAGAAATGAACGCATTACCGTTTTATTGGCCAATAATACCAACTATGCCATGACTGGCGGCCAAATGGCGCCCACTTCCTTAATTGGGCAAAAAACCGAAACCAGCCCTTATGGTAGGGATTTGGCCAAACAAGGGTCGCCTATGAAAGGGCCGGAAATGGTAGCGGCCATTACGGGCCCCGGCGCCTATAGCGCGCGCGCTACCGTAGCCAAATATAAACAAATGAAAAGCTATATTAAAAAAGCAGTGTTAAACCAAATGGAAGGCCGCGGTTTTAGCTTTGTGGAATGCCTTTCTGCTTGCCCCACCAACTGGAAAACCAATGCCAAACAAACCTGGGCCTTTTTGGAAGAACAAATGGGCGCGGAATTCCCGGTCGGTGAAAAAAAAGGAGGGGATTGCAATGAGTAAAACCGTAAAAATTGCCATTGCCGGCGAAGGCGGTCAAGGGGTACAGGCCATTGCC
This sequence comes from uncultured Clostridia bacterium, assembly GCA_944391215.1. GTDB lineage: Bacteria > Bacillota > Dehalobacteriia > UBA4068 > CALXSR01 > CALXSR01. Next base: position 25,540 of record CALXSR010000039.1, on the reverse strand, counting down.
AAAATTTTAACCGAGGCTGCTTATGGCGAAGGGAAGGAAGTTTTGTATATCCCCAATTTTGGTGTGGAACAAAGGGGCGGGGTTTCCGTGGCCTTTGTGCAAATTTCCCCGGAAAAAATTTCCGCTTTAAAATTCCAAAAAGCCGATACCGTCATCGCTCTTTCCGCCCGGGCCGTTCGCCGTACCATGCAATATGTGGATGAAAATTCTATTTTTATTTATGATAGCTCTATAGAAGGAGTAGCAGAAGAAGTTGCCGAGTTGCAAAATACGGCCAAAAAAGTGTTGTCGATCCCGGCTTTGCAAATCGTATCGGAAGAACTGCATCCCAGGGTGTTTAATATGCTCATTATGGGTGCGGTGATCGGCGCCACCAAAGTGGTTTCCTTAGATGGGGCCTATGCCGCTTTAGAACATAATTTGGGCGCCAAATTCCAAAAGGACCCCAGTTTAAGAGATATGAACCGCAATGCTATACAGCGCGGTTATGATTTGATCGAACTGTAAGGAGGAGGAAAAATATGATAAAAGAAATGGACGCTTTGGTAACCGAATGTGGCAAAGGGAGATTTTTCCTTTTCCTGGAATATTGCAAAGGTTGCGGGCTGTGCATTGAAAAATGTCCGACCAAAACATTGGCTTTCAGCAAGGAATTGGGCCTGTACGGCACGCCGGCGGTGGAACCCGGTCATGGGGAAAAGGATTGTACCGCTTGCGGTATTTGCGAAACCGTGTGCCCGGATTGCGCCATTAAAATAGAAAAAAGAGCCTAAAAAGGTAAGGAAAAGAGCTTCGTACGAAGCTCTTTTTTTTGTCCTTTTTTCTCTAAATTTATTCGTTTTTATCAAAAATCGTGGCGGTAATCAATGCCCGAACCCACTTGCTCAAAAGCGCATACCATAGCTTCAATTTGCAAAAAGCATTCGCTGTCGCTTAATTCGTCGTCTTCTAAAATGGCTTTTATTTGTTGCAACAAATGCAGGGCCGCTTTGTTCACTTGCGCCCCAATTTGCGCCAAATCCCATTCTCTCATCTCAATTTGTATCTTTTCTCGATAGATTTCTAAAAGCAACTCTTGGAATAAATCCATGGTTATCACCTCATACTATATTTTAGGACGAATAGTCCAAAAAAGCAATAGGACATATAGTACTAGGCTAGAATAATTTTGGTGATAGAAATGAGATTGCGTATTCGTGATTTGCGAGAGGATAAAGATTTCACGCAGAAACAAATAGCGGAATATTTGCTTTGCGACCAGTCTTTGTATTCTAAGTATGAGCGCGGCGAAAGGGAAATTCCGCTACATTTGCTGGTAAAATTGGCCGCATTTTATAATGTTAGTTTGGATTATATTACAGGGCTTTCTGAGGAAAAACGTCCCTACCCGCGCGGGTGAGAAATATTGCATTTCAGAATTAAAGATTTGAGAATCGACGCCGATTTATCGCAAACAGAAATTGCAAAAGTGCTGGGCTTGTCGCAAACTGGCTATTCAAAATATGAAACCGGGGAAAATGATATTCCGGTGTTAATCTTGATAAAGCTGGCCGAATTTTACGGCACCAGTGTGGATTATTTATTGGGTTTAACGGATGAGCCGAACCCCTACCCGCGCAAATAATTGTTTATAGTATAACAAACCCTACCGCTGACATAAAAGGAGAAGGAGGGTGATACTTTGCAAACGGAATATGCCGAGCGTTATAGAATTATGGGATTGAAGATTGCTTATTATCGAAAAAAAGCTGGCTATACACAAGAAGTTTTGGCGGAGAAAATTGGCAAAAGTGTCAACTTCCTAGCTCAGGTAGAAGGTGTTAGCACAACAAGAGGGGTTTCCTTGGAAACGCTTTTTAAAATTGCAGATGTTCTTGGCATACCGCCGAGTAAACTTTTAGAAGAGGATTAAAGGGTTTTCCGTAATATTATGGTGAAGTTAAGAATAAAAGATTTGAGAGAAGACGCGGATTGGACACAGCAATATGTGGCCGGTTAGTTAAACATAAGTAGAAGCGCCTATTCCGCTTATGAAAATGGAGCCAATATGCCGCCATTGGAAGTGCTCGTGCAACTGGCTGTTTTGCATAATACCAGCGTTGACTATTTATTATACTTAACGGATGAAAAAAGGCCGTATCCACGCAGGTGATAAAAATGGAATTCAGGCATATTCGTGAATTGCGGGAAGATAAAGATATCAAGCAAAGAGGATTAGCCAAAGTATTAAATATTGCCCAAAATACGTATTCTTAGTATGAAACGGGCAAAATTGCTTTTACCGATGAAATGTTAATAAAGCTGGCCGAATTTTACGGTACCAGCGTTGATTATTTGTTGGGCTTAATCGATGAACCAAATCCTTATCCGCGTAAAAAGAAATAGAAGAACACAAATCGTGAAAGTAAAAGCCGCCGGACATAAATGCCGGGCGGCTTTTTTGTTGCCGATAGGGGGCCCTTTTTCCATCTTTGCACCGGGGACGCCTTGCATTCAGCGGAACGGATAAAGTTTTTGCCCAAATAAACTTCTTCATCATTGGAATAGAATTGTTTTTGTATTCATCAGAACGGATCATATTTTTGCCCGTATATATTTTTCATTGTTGGCATAGAGACTCCTTTGCATACCGTAAACCGGTTTGCGCCTTTTTAGAAATTGTATCATGCTTGAATATAATAAAATAGGGAGTTTTTTGGAAAGGCGGGGGCTTATGGCAGGAGATGGGACTTTTTCCATGCCGCCCGATTTGGGTGGTCTGTTGGCGGATAGCGGTATCGATGCCGGCGCTGGTAACTTGGCTTTTGCCGATGCGGCTGATGTAACAGCCGATTTTCTATCGGGCGATCCTGCGCCGGGGCAAGCGGCCAATGCCGCCGCGGCTACCGCCGATGCCGAAATTGCCGCTCAAAAGGATAAAACGGATATTCCCCCTGGGGTAGAGGAAAATATTTTTACCATAGATGGTCAGTTGTTGTCTTTATATGTGGTTTTGGTCGGCACTCTCATTTCCATTGCGGTTTTGCTGGGCGGCCGGCAACGGTTAAAGGATATCGAAAAGGTAAAAAAAGAATGCGAAAAAGAGCCGGATATTGAAAAGAAAAAACAAATGCGCGAGGATTTGAAAACCAAATGGTCCTGGATGCCTTGGGCCACCAAGGTTTCCACCTTATTAAGCCTGGTAGTTTCTTTGTATTTTGTCATGCTTTCCGCGGAAAATTTAGAGGACACCAGCAATTTAAATACGCAGCAAATCACCACGCAATGGCTTTTTGTGGTTAACTTTTTGGTGGCCATTGCCGCAGTTATCCGTACCGTGGTGGTTTTTGCCGATAGCAAAGATGAGCCGGCGGAAATCGATAGTTTTATCCCAATTGGCGAGGGATTATAAAAAGGTAAAAAGGAATTGGTAGGCGGCAAGCAGGAAATGTTACACTAATAGCTTCATTCTAATTAATGAAAAATGATATAAAAGGAAAAAAAGAATTGGTAGGTGGCAAGCAGGAAATGCTGCACGAATAACTCTATTCCGATTAATGAAAAATTATAAAAAAGTGGAAAAAAGGATTGACAGGCGGCAAGCAGGAAATGTTAGACTATAAATAAAAATGGAATAAGGGGAATGGTATGGGCAAATTTTTGGCTGTCTTGCTCAGTGGACTGGCTTCCATTATTTTTATTTTATGCCTTTTCTTTTCTGTCTTGCAATTTACCATCAATGATGGTAATTTTATCACCCGGGAATATGAAAAATTGTCGTTAGGAGCGGAAATGGGGCTTAGCGATGCGGATTTGGCCGCCGCTTGCCTACATTTGGTGGATTATATGGAAGGGCGTGAGGCGCATATTGCGCTGTTTGTTGTGTTGGACGGGCAGCAAACGCTGCTGTTTGATCAAGAGCAGGAAATCAGCCATATGGCGGATGTGCGGCTGTTATATCAAAATTTCCGCAACGGGCGTAATTGGGGCTTGTTGCTCAGCGTTCTTTTCTATGGCTGTGCCGTTTTGTTGCAAAAGCGTTCGGCTGTTGCAATACTTGCCACCGGATATCAGGGTGGAACCTTGCTGATTGCTATTGCTTTGGCTGCTTTGGGAGGATGGGCGGCGCTGGATTTTAGCGATTTTTGGACCTTTTTCCATGAAACATTGTTTTGGAATGATGATTGGATGTTCGATATGGCCACCAGTCGGATGATCAATATGTTGCCGGAAGCCTTTTTTGCCGATGTTATCCTGCGGGTAATCCTGATAGGCGGTTTGCTGTGTACCAGCTTATTTCTTCTGGCGGTATTTGCCAAAAAACGGTTTTCTGCACCTGCTTTTTGGCAACCTGAAAAAACGCCAAACGGATAGTCGTTTGGCGTTTTTGTTTTAGGATTTCAGCATACGAGTGAAAGCCAAAATGATTAAAATAGAACTAGAAATGAGGGTAGTGGCAATTTCTGGTATTTGCCATTTGTCTTGTGCCAAACAACCCAGCCGGCTGCCGCCCCATAAAAAAAGCATTTGTAAAATCCCAACAAAAAGGGGTAGCCAAAGGGAAGAAAGGCCCATTGCGCCAATCCCAATGCCGCCGGCTAGCATATCGAAAGATAAAGCGCAGGCCAAAGGTAAAGCTTCCTTTTGATCGATATGTCCGGATAAGTCTTTATCGCAGCGTTGCGGAATTTTTAGCAGACGAATGCTGATGCCGACCGATTGCAAAGCCAATTCTTTAATTGTATATTCTTCCGGACGATTTGGATATTTACTCAAATCCGCTTTCAAAAGGCCGGTGAAAATAATCCACAGTCCCATGCCAAATAATAAAAAACCGCCCAATAAATTGGCAAAATGCGGTGAAAAAAAAGCAGAGAGCAGGGAGCCAAAACACATGGCAACCAGGGCTAAAAGAAAAGATGTAAACCCGATGACCAAAAAGCCGGATACGGCGATTTTGATGTTTTTAAAGCCCAAAGAAAAACCGACCGCAAAAGCGTCAATACTTAAAGAAATGGCCAGAATCAATAAAAACATGGATTTCCCTCCCGCTCTCATTTACAGTTTTAGTATATGAGGAAGACGGGCATGGGGTGTTTGTTCTTACAATTTGGTTATTTTTCTACAAAAAAAGAGTTTCGACCATGAAAACTATGCGAGATTGCCGCAAAAAGGGTTGTGTACTCTTGTCGAAATACGGTATAATGAAAACAAGCTTCTAAAAGGGAGGAAGCTTGTTCTCTTGGTGTTCTCTTCGCAAAAACAATTAAAATCAGAAAGGCGGTACTGTATATGAACAACAAAAAAGATGTTTTCAGCGTGGTACTTTATGTGGCTTTCATCCTTTTGGGCGGTTTTTTAATCTTTAAGCCTACGTTTGGTTTGCCGCAACTGGTCAAATTATTGGCCCTTATCTTGTTGGTTTACGGTATCGTTTTGCTGGTATCTTATTTTGTACAAGCACGGCAATATGTAAATCCGCAGCCGGGCGCAAATCGCATGATTTTTTATGCAGTTGGTATTATTGTAGTGGGCTTATTTCTCTTTATTTTTAACCGTTTGGCCAGCCAAGTTTTGTTGCCTACTTTAATTGGTATCGCCATGTTGGCCATGGGGGTATTGCGCTGTTTTGCCGCTTATCAACTGAAACAATTAGGTTCCTTGGTTTGGTGGATGCCTTTGGTAACGGCATTAATTTCTGTTTTATTGGGCTTGGTTATTTTAGTGAAACCTTTGGAAAGTTCGGTTTTCTTCTCTATTGTGTTGGGCTTATATTTAGTGGCTTTTGGCGCTTTGGGCATTGGCGAAAGAGCTACTTTTCGGGCTTTGGGCCGTTAATACTTTGCCTGAGTAGCAAAAGCGTTTCTTTTGCATACTGTATCGGCAAATACAATTTTAGGAGGAGCTTATGCTACTCGGTATGTACCTGTTTTTAGGGGCCTTCGTTTCATCTTTCGTAAAAGGTATTACTGGTTTTGCAAATACGTTGATTTTAAACAGTTGGTATTCTTTTTGTTTACCCAACCGATTGATTACTCCCATCGATTTAATTTTGGGGTTCCCCTGTAATGTGTATATGCTTTGGATTAACCGGAAGAATATTCATTTGCGTGAAATATTGCCGGTTATTCTTATTGTTGTTTGCGGCATTTTTCCGGGGATTTATCTGTTAAAATATGGTGATCCCAAAGGCTTAAAAGTTTGTTTAAGTATTGCTATTATGGGTTTGGCCGTAGAAATGATGACCCGCAAGCGCACTACAGTAAAACAAAGTATGCCCAAATGGCTTTTAGCGGTCGTGGCTTTTGTTTCCGGTTTAATGATTGGGATGTACGGCATTGGCGCTTTGTTGGTAGCTTATTTTGATCGGACCTGCGTCAATAAAAATGAATTTCGGGCTAATATATGCGCCGTATTTTTAGCCGATAATATTTATCGCTTTATTCATTACGGCATACAAGGCTTTTTTTCCATGGAAGTGCTGCGTTATGTTTTAATGGCCTTTCCGGCTATTGCCTTGGGTTTTTATGTTAGCACTAAAGTGGATAAGAAAATTTCCGAAGATACGGTACGCAAGGCCGTTATTGCGATGTTGTTTGTCAGTGGCGCTGCTTTACTGGTGAAAACATTATTATTGCCTGCAGCATAGAGGATTCCTGTTGGAATCCTCTTTTTTTGTGGTTTTTCCCCTTGCTTGTCGACCTGAAAAAGATTATTCTAAAATAGACGTAAAATAAAATGCGTGCTTTTTGCTTTTTCTGTAAGGAGAGGATTGCCTATTATGCAGTGGGAAAATGAAAACGAAAGCTCTAAAGATTATGATAACGGCCAAAAATGGTTTGATATGATCGCCGACGGCGCGATTCGTTATGGTTCGGATGAGTCTTTTACTTTGCATTGCGCAAGTCCCTCTTTTTATACTTTAGTGGGATATACGCCGCAAGAGTTGGCAGAACGGTTGCAAAACAGCTATCTTTCTTTACTGGATGAAAGAGATCGCAACGAGTATGGTCGAGAAAGACATGAGAATATCGTTTTCAACCAAACAATGGAAAAGGAATATCGGTTGCGCCATAAGGACGGAAAAATAATTTGGATGTTGGAAAAAGGTTGTTGGCTGCAAGAAGACGGGCAATCTCTCTTCAGTGGCTTTTTGGTGGATATCACATCCGCCAAGGAAAAACAAAAGGAAATTGAACAAAATTTAGAACGTTATAAAATGGTCATTGAGCAAACCAACGACATTGTGTTTGAATGGGATGCCAAAACCGATTCCTTGCAGTTTTTTACCAGCTGGCAGAAAAAATTTGGCTATTCCCCGGTTACCGAACAAATTTCTCAGCAGGATTTTAGCAAATTGCATATTTATCCGGAAGACGCCGAAAAATTACATCGTTTGTTGCGCTTTTTGCAAAGCGGGTTTTCCTATCAGGAAACGGAAATTCGTATTTTGAAAGGAAAAAATGCTTATATTTGGTGTAAAGTACGGGCTAGCGCTTTATATCATGCCAATGGGCAGTTGCAAAAAGTAATTGGTATGATTGTGGATGTGGATGCGGAAAAGAGACAGTCGCAAAAACTGATGGAAAAAGCGGAACGGGACGCTTTAACTGGTTTATATAATAAAATAACAACTCAAAATTTAATTGAAGATGTGTTGGCGGGCAGTCATCAACAGCAATTACATGCTTTTTTTATATTGGATTTGGATAATTTTAAACAGGTCAACGATACTTACGGACATCTTTTGGGCGACGCTTTATTGACCGATATTGCCAAAGAGATCCAGGCCCTTTTCCGCAACAGCGATATTTTTGGGCGTATTGGCGGCGATGAATTCATCATTTTTATGAAAGATATCAAAAAAAAGGAAATCGCCTTGCAAAAAGCTCAAAGTGTCATGCAAAGTGTTTCGCAAATGGTAGTGGATAAAAAAAAGCCACTGCCGATTTCTTGCAGTATCGGCTTATCCTTTTATCCGCAACACGGCGAACAATTTTATGCTTTATATCAAAAAGCGGATTATGCCTTGTACCGGGCAAAAATGCAGGGGAAAAATCAATATACCGTTTATGAGGACAGCATTGAGGATGAAATGTTTGGACAATTATCCGCCCAATATTTTTCCATGATTACCGCCCAAATTGATTCGGAAGAAAATACCAAAATATTGAATAGTAAACTGGTGGAATATGTTTTCCGCATTTTATATAAATCGATGGATATGGAAGCGGCCGTGAACTCCATTTTAGAAATTGTAGGGCGGCAATTTGATGTTAGCCGGGCTTATATTTTTGAAAACAGCGAGGATAATCGCTTTTGTAATAATACGTTTGAATGGTGCAACGAAGGTATTTCTGCCGAAATTGACAACTTGCAACGGCTAGCTTATGGGGAAGATTTGGACGATTACGAAGAACACTTTAATCATAATAATGTTTTTTACTGTAATGATGTCCGTAAACTCCCGCCCAAACAATTTGCCATTTTGGACAATCAAGGCATTAAAGCTGTTTTGCAATGCGCCATTTTTGATGAAGGCCGCTTTTGCGGTTTTGTGGGTTTCGATGATTGCGAACAAAATCGCTATTGGACGCAGGAGCAGGTTGATACGCTCTCCTTTATTGCGGAAATTGTAAGTACTTTTTTAATGAAAAAAAGGGCACAGGAAAGCGAGAAAAGGCTTGTGCAAGATTTTCGCACCCTTTTGGATAACCAAAATTCCTGGGTTTACGTGGTGGATCGGGAAAGTTTGCGAATGCTTTATATCAATAAAAAAATAATGCAGGATGTGCCGCATGCCTGTGTTGGCAAGCCATGTTATCAAGTTTTTTCCCAGCGCAGTACGCCTTGTGCAAATTGTCCGGCATTGGTTTTAAATGAGGAAAAGCCGAACGATATGCGAGAAATTTATAATCCTTTTTTGCAGGCCTGGTGGATGATGGACGCTTCCCTTTTGTCTTGGCAAGGGCAACCGGCAATTTTACTTACTTGTTATGATATTACCGAATATAAAAAGGCATAAAAAACATTGCTTTGGCAATGTTTTTTATAACAAATTCTTTTCGGCAAAGCTAAAATATTGATCGCCGGCGATGATGATATGATCCAATACCTGAATAGAAAGAGGCGCTAATACTTGTTGAATTTTGCGTGTTAGGGAAATATCGGCATTGGATGGTTTGGTATTTTGCGAAGGATGGTTATGGGTTAAAATAACATGAACCGCATCGTGTCGTATGACTTCTTCCACCACATTGCGCAAATAAACGGAAACCTCGGTAATGGTTCCTTCATTAATAAGAGATACAAAATTTAGTTGGTTTTGTTGGTTTAAATGAATCATATAAAACGCTTCTTTTTTTTGCCCGGTAAACAAATTTTTGGCAAAATGTACCATGTCTTCGGTAGAATTTAAATACTCTTTCTCAGCTCCGCTTTCCAAATTTAAGCGGCGATGCAAAGCCAATACCAACTTCAAAAAAGTGGCCGCATGATCGCCGATACCTTTTATTTTCAATAACTCTTCATAAGGGGCCTGCAACACATTGGTGATACTACCATATTGGTTGAGCAAAATATGCCCCAAATCATTGACATTTTTTTGCGGAATCGCATAAAAAAGAGCCAATTCTAACACTTCATGAGGCTGAAAATTATCCAAATTGCCATCTTTTATAAACCGTTCTTTCATTTTTTTTCTATGTCCTGCATGTAATCTTATTTTCTTTTGTTTTTGTGGGTTTAACGCAGCGTTTTGGCGGCAGCCCATTCTCATCGACCGCTTTCTACAAAATTTTCTTCCTTTTCTAGTATAGCAGAAAAAAATGGAATAGTACTAGCGGAAATTGATTACCTTTTCCGACTTTGCGCATAGAATAAAGTAAAAATTTTCGAGGTGATAATATGGTACAAATATGGATTTATAATCATAGGAGCAAAAGGGTGGAAAAGTATGAACGCGCTTTGGGGGAATCCATGCCTTATATTGAAAACGATTCTTTAACAGTGGACGAATTTCGCGGCTCCTCTAAAAGCAATTTACTGTGGAGCGATTTGCGTTTTTTACAAACCTGGAACGCTTTTCGCCGTTTCTATAATCGGCCAATTCCGGTGGGCTATTGCTTCAAGCGGATTTGGGAAGGTGGTCACGGCAGTCAATCGCAACATTATGCCGGTGGAGCATTTGATTGTGGGCAGGCACTTTCTGCGGATGCTCGGGACGCCTTATACCGTAGTGCGGTGGCTTTTGGGGAATGGTCCTATGTAGAACCGCAATTTATGACGCCGACTTGGGTGCATTTTGATAAAAGATTAACGCCACCGGCCTGCTCCGCTGGAGGTTATATCTTTTTAAAAGAAGGCGCACGCGGCGTTTATGTGTTGATTCTACAGGATGCCTTAAATGCCATCGGCTTTACAGGTTCCGGTTTGGACGGCTATTTTGGCGGCAAAACCAAACGCAGCGTGGCCAATATGCAAAAAGAACTCGGCTTAAGCGTGGACGGTCAGGTTGGCTGTGAAACCTGGACAGCTTTAACCAGAAGGGCAGTTGGCATTGGCCGCACCAGTACGGTAATAAATCCATAAAGGGCTGTTAAAAAAGGAGCGAAATATGTTATAATAAAAAAGGTTTACACATAAAAAGGAAAAATGAAACACCAATACAAAGAAGGAAGGTTAGAATATGAAGAAAAAACTGATGGTGCTCCCTCTTTTACTGGCATTAATGGTAGCCGTTACTGCCTGCGGCAAGGAAGACCCTTATGAAGTATTGCAAAAAGCGGATGCCAATTTGGCGCAAGTGGAATCAATAGAAATGCAGGTGAAAGGCGCAGTTTCGGTAAAAATGGACCCGGTTACCGTTGGCCCTATCGACATGACTTTCGATGTAAAAGCCAAAAAAGTGGATGAAAACAAAACCGACGTAGCAATGGTTTTAAGCGAATTCCCCATGTTGCCGGAACTAAGCAATACGGCTGTTTATTATACGGATGGGTATCTTTATCTTAATTTAATGGGTGAAAAAATGAAAATGCCTTTGCCCATAGAAAGCGTTGAAGAAACGGAAAAAGAAGATGCCGAAGAAAGCGGTTTCCTCTTTACTTTCCCCAAAGAGCGTATGAAAGATTTGAAGATGGAAAATGGGGAAGGTGGCGACCGTATCATTACCTTTAATATCGACATGTCGGAAGAAATCCAAGCGGCTATGGAAGCCAATCCGGAACAAAAAGAGCAGTTGGAAGCTTTGGGTGGCGAAGTAACCTGGGCGCCGATTCCTTTTTCTTTTACTGTTAGCAAAGACGACCAAATGAAAGCATTTTCTATGTCGATGGCTTTCTCCATGACTGCGGAAGGGCAAAAAATGGATATGGAAATTCCGCTTTCTTTTACCATCACCAAAACCGGAGAAGATGTTAGCATAGAATTCCCTGATTTTTCCGATTATCAGGAAACCAGCATGGAAGAAATGAATCAGGCCTTCGGTACAACAGATCCGGGGCAACTATAAAAGCAATCCTATCCAATCTTATTTGAGAAAGCTTGCAAAAGTGCAAGCTTTCTTTTTTTGCTTTTAAAGAGAAATGCGGTATGCTATAATAACAAAGAGTAGAACTGGCATCTTATGGGAAAAAGGGGAAGATGAGGATGAAAAAGAGACTTGGTTTCATCGCCTTATTGTTGGTCGCAGTCTTATCTTTTACTGCTTGCGGCGGCGAAAAGGAAGACGCTTATGCGCTTTATCAAGCGGCGGCGGAAAAATTTGCAGATGTAACGTCCATGGAATTGGATATGAATACGGCAACAAGTATGAAAACTGGCGATACTGTAGTTACGGATATGCAAATGCAAATGAATGCCAAAACAATTGCCAAAGAGGATGGGCAAATGGATTTGGAAATGAATATCGTTTCTTATCCTTTTATGCCGGCTATGGAAGGCAGCAAAATTTATTATACTGACGGTTATACCTATATGCAAATGGGCGATACCAAAATAAAAGTGGCGGTATCCGTGGCGGAATTGGGCTATCAGGTGGAAAATCAAGCAATTACTTTTGCGCAAGATGCTGTGAAAAAATCCTCTGTGGAAAAAGGCGAGCAGGATAGCCGGGTTTTACTTTTCGATTTGGATACGGATAAAGCCTTGTCTGCGCTAGAAGGCTTCAATGGCGAAGAAATGGTAAAAGAATTAGCAGATGCCGGCGCGCAAGTTGACTTTGGCGATATGCATATTGAAATAACTATCGATAAAGACGGCAATTTAACGGCGCAAAAAGTGAGCTTTACTATGAATGCCGACGTCAGCGGGCAAAAAATAACGGGTAATTTTGCCGTTGATTTTACAGTATTGCAAACCGGGGATGCGGTTGGTATCGAATTCCCAGATTTTTCCGCGTATCAGGAAATCGACGCTAGTACTTTGGGATAAGTTTTTTGGGGCAAATATGCGGCAAAAGACCCGGATAGGGCCTTTTGCCGCATCCGTTTTTAAGGGGGTAATCAAACATGTCGCAAAAAGTGGCTTTTGTCATTGGGGCTTCCTCGGGCATTGGTTTAGCCACAGCCCGCCTTTTGGCGCAAAATGGTTATACGGTGTATGGCGGCAGCCGCCGGGAAATGAAAGAAAAAGATATTTTGCATTTGCCTTTAGATGTGATGGAAGAAGGGCAAGTGCAAAAGGCTTTTGCTGCAATTGCTAAAAAGGAGGGTCGCTTGGACGTTTGTATTTATTGCGTTGGCTATGCCATTGGCGGTCCGGTGGAGTATATTCCGGGTCAGGCGGTGGAAACACTATGGCAAACCGGGTTTTTAGGCGCAACGCATTGTGCGCGGCAAGCTTTGCCCATGCTTTGTGCTAGCCAAGGGTATTTTATTACCATTTCTTCGGCGGCTGCTGAGGCGCCTTTGCCTTTTCAGGCTTATTATAGTGCTTTAAAGGCGGGGCTTTCTTCTTGGAGCAATGCTCTGGCTTTGGAAATGAAACCTTTGGGGGTAAAAGTGGTGGATATTTTACCTGGCGATATCAAAACGGCTTTTACGCAAAGCAGGCAAAAATTCGGTGTGGACAGCGGGAACCGTTATGGTTTGCGGACGGCGCATTCTTTGGCGCAAATGGAAAAGGATGAGCAAAATGGCATTGCCCCGGATAAAGTGGCGGAAAAAATCCTACGGGTACTAAAGAAAAAAAATCCGCCATATCATGTTACGGTAGGCGGACGTTATCGATTGTATTTGATCGCCTTAAAATTATTGCCGCAAAGGCTGGGCCTTTTTGTCATTGGCAAATTATATGGATAAAAAAGATAGGATAAAAAAACAAAATGTGGGGAAGAAGAAAGAAAAAAAGAACTTGGCGCAAATTGCTGGCTCTTTTCCTTGGCCTTTTATTGGTATATATTCTTTTTGTAGAACACGGTATGATTGTGATTAGCCAAGAGATTATCAAAAGCGAGCGAATCAGCGAGCAAGCGGACGGCTTAAAAATTGTGCAAATTGCCGATACCCATTTGGGGTTTGGAGAGAATCTCCGTAATTTACGGCAAGCGGCACAGAAAATCAATGAGATGAATTGCGATTTGATTGTTTTTTGCGGTGATTTATTTGATAATTATGCCGATAATGACCAGGATCGAGCCGAAGCGGTAGCAATTTTAAGCAGTTTGCAAGCGCGGTTGGGGAAATTTGCCGTTTATGGCAATCACGATTATGGCGGTGGCGCAAAAAAGGCTTTTCGGGAAACCATGGAAGCGGCCGGTTTTACGGTTTTGGTACAGGAATCGCACTATTTTGCCGAGGAAAAGATCAATTTAATCGGATTGGATGATTATATTTTCGGCCATCATGTGGGGCCTTTGACGCAGGATTTATTTGTTCCGGAGGATGCTTATCAAATTTTATTATGTCATGAGCCGGATAAAGCGGATGAATTTCGGCAATATCCCATTGATTTGCAGTTATCCGGACATAGCCATGGCGGTCAGGTACAACTGCCCTTTTATGGCGCGGTGGTGTTGCCTCCTTTGGGGGAAACGTATTATGATGGTTTTTATCAAATAAAAGAGGGCGAAAGACCGTATACCCTTTATGTGAATCGCGGTTTGGGTACAACCAAAGTGAATTTGCGTTTTATGGCCCCGCCGCAAATTACCGTATTTACCCTGCAACAAGTAAAGTAAAAGGTGATAGGATGCAAGTTTCGGTATGTAAAACGAAAGCGTATCAAAAAGAGGAAATCAAAAGCGTTTTATGGCGCCATTTTACTCTTTTGGGCGGCGTTTCTGCTTGGATTCAGCCTGGCATGCGCGTACTGATTAAACCCAATTTGTTAATGCCACAAGGGCAGGAAACGGCCGTTACCACCCATCCTTATTTTGTGGAAGCTTTGGCGCAAATTATTGCGGAAGCCGGCGCGCAAGCGGTGATTGCCGATAGCGGCGGCGGACCGTATACTGCCTCTTTACAGCAACATTTATATCGGGCTACCGGTATGCAGGAAGCGGCGCAACGAAGCGGCGCGCAACTGGGAACAAAAATTATGCCGCCTTGCACTGTCCCTTGCCCGGTAGGGAAACTGGTCAAGCAGTTTTCTTTTATTCGCGAATATGCCGAATGTGATTTTTTGATTAGTTTAGCCAAATGCAAAAATCATATGTTAACCGGTTTTACCGGAGCGGTAAAAAATTGTTTCGGTTTGGTGCCGGGATTGGCCAAAAGCGAATATCATTTCCGTTTTCCGGATAAAAATGATTTTGTGGAAATGATTTTGGATTTATGTTTAACTGCCAAACCGGGTTTGGCGATTATGGATGCTGTTTACGGGATGGAAGGGGACGGGCCTTCCGGGGGAAAGAAAAAATACTTGGGCTTTAGTGCCATGTCGGAAAATCCTTTTGCCTTAGATTTTCTGGTCAGCCAAATGTTGGGTTTGCCGGTGGAAAATTGCTTGACGGTAGCGGCCTCGCAAAAAAGAGGATTGATTCCGTCCACAGTGGCTGCTTTAGAAGTTGTGGGCGATGATTGGCAAGATTTGCGTTGCCATGATTGGCAAGCAGCCCAAAGTCGGGACGCTGTGGCCGTTGGTCGCCTGCCGGCTTTTTTGCGCATTCCTTTGGCGCATATGCTCACCAGCCGTGTGCAGGTGGAAAAAAAGAAATGTATTGGTTGCGGTAAATGCGTTTCTATTTGCCCGCAACAAACCATTGTTTTGCAAAACGGTAAAGCGCAGATCGATTCGCGCCAATGTATTCGTTGTTATTGTTGTCATGAAATTTGTCCCAAGCAGGCGATTAGGTTAAAAAGAGCCTTTTTGTATCGTTTTTAGCGCATTTCATGGTCGGGAAAATAGAAATTAGGTGTTGTGATGATAGCCAGACAAGCCGCAGCTTTGGTTTATCAGGGGTTTTGGCCCATCCTTTGGTTCGAATTGCTGTATAAAGGGGTGGCTGCCCTTTTGGTAAGTCCCCTTTGTGCCCTGTTGTTCCGTTTTAGTTTACAGCAAGCCGGGCTCACTTATTTATCCAATCAAAATATCATACAATATATCAGCAGCCCGTATACAGTGGTTCTTTTTTTGCTGCTTTGTTTGGCCTTGTCCTTTTATACCTTTCTTGAAATTTCCTTTTTGGCCTCCTATTTCCGTTGCTTTTTTTCCGGCGCGCCTGTTTCTTGCCGTCCTTTGTTTCTGGCAAGCCTGCGGCGGTCTTTGTCTGTATTAAAACCGCAAAACTGGCCTTTGTTGTTTTTCTTATTGCTTTTATTGCCGCTGGGTTCTGCGGTTTTGGCTTCCAGTTTTTTACCGGCTATTGGCATTCCCGGTTTTATTTTGCAGTTTATCGAAGCCTCTCCTTGGCTTTCTTTGGCTTTTGGTATGCTGGTTGCATTGTTTCTTTTGTATGCGGTGCGGTTGGCCTTTTCCGTACATTTTTTTGTATTGGACGGCGACGATTTTTGGCAAGCGCAAAGGAAAAGTAAAAATTTTGTGCGCGGCCATTTTATCAAAACGGTATTGGCTTTGCTGGTTGGCAATGGATTGGCTCTTTTGGGTATCGTTTTGTTTTTGTTTTTGCTCACCCTGCTTTTGGTTTGGGCAGGGCAGGTTTTGGCACCGCAAGGTTATTCTTATGCTTTTTTCCTTTCCGTTACCGAACTGGGCTATTTTATGATTTTTTTATTGGCCAGTTTTTTTTCCGTACCCTATCAGTTCGGTTTGCTTTCCGCCTTATTTGAAAGATGGCAAGGCCGCTCTTTGCAGGAAATTCCCGTTCCCCCAAAAGAAAAAGGTCGGCTAGGAAAAAGACTTGGTAAAATATTGCTGCTTGTAGGGGGGCTGCTGTTATTGCTGGGGAATACCATATCCTGGCAATACTTGTTAAAAAGCAATGCCTTTGGCCATTTTGCCATTGGGCAAGGACCGGATATTACCGCCCACCGGGGCGATACGCAACATGCGCCGGAAAATACTTTAGCCGCCATTCGTTCGGCCATTGCCGCCGGGGTCGATTATGTGGAAATTGATGTGCAGTTAACCAAAGACGGAGAATTGATTTTATTGCACGATGCTACTTTTGAACGCACGGCCGGTTTGCCGATGAAAGCGGCCGATTTGACGCTGGCGCAAGTAAAAGAATTGGATGTGGGTTTTTTATTTGACCCTCATTTTGCCGGCGAGCAGGTCCCTACATTGGGCGAAGCATTAAAAATTGCCCGTGGCCATGTTATTTTAAATATTGAAGTCAAAGCGCATGGCAAAAACGAGGCGGCGGTAGCAAAATTATTGGCGGAAATAAAAATGGCCCGCGCTGACGATTTTGTGGTAATTTCTTCTACCGATTATGATGTGTTGCAAAAAGTGAAGCAGCTAGTGCCCCGTATTCCAACCGGCTATATCATGGCCATGGCGGTAGGAGATTTCATTTCCTTGCCGGCCGCGGATTTTTTCAGCCTGGAGCTCTCCTTTGTGGGACCGGATTTGGTGGCAAAAATACAAGACGCCGGAAAAGAAATTCATGTTTGGACCGTAAATCAAAAAGCCGATATGGAGCGCTTATTCCATATGGGGATTGACAATATCATTACCGATCAAACGGAATTGGCATTGCGTTTGCGCCAGGAAGCCGGGCAAAATCAGCCTTGGTTGATGCTATGGCGGCAAATTTTTTCCTAGACAGTTGTTTGGACCTATGGCACAATGAAAGCATAGAATAAAAAATAATATTTCTCCCCAAGGGAGGGTTTTTATGGATAAAAAGGCAGTAGTATTGGCCGGGGGCGGCGCCAGGGGCAGTTATCAAATCGGCGTTTGGCAGGCTTTGCAAGAACGAAATTATCAATATCGCATTGTCACGGGCACTTCGGTGGGCGCTTTAAACGGCGCTTTAATGGTACAGGGCGATTATGCGGAAACCAAAGAGCTGTGGGAGCATATGCAAACCCAGCATGTAATTGTGGGCAATATTACCGGCGATAAGAAAAGTCTAGATGGGCGGGCTACTTTGGCCGCCTCCTATGTTCGGGAAGCATTGGTGCAAAAAGGGATTGACAATACGCCTTTGCAGCATATTGTGCGGCAAATGGTGGATGAGAAACGTTTTTTTGCTTCTCCCATTGATTTTGGTTTGGTTACCGTGGAATACCCAAGTTTGCAGCCATTGGAAGTTACCAAAAAACAGATTCCGGCCGGTAAGGTGGCTGATTATCTGTTGGCTTCTTCTGCAGTTTTTCCGGCTTTTAAGCCCATGCAAATTGACGGGAGTTTTTATATTGATGGCGGCTATCATGATAATATCCCCATACGCTTGGCTTTGCAAATGGGCGCTACGGAAATTGTAGCTGTGGATTTAGCCGGCCCGGGCCAAGTGCCCAAGCATAAAAATCCGCATGTGCCCATTCGTTATATTCGCAGTTATTGGGATTTGGGCCCTCTTTTGGTTTTTGATCCGGTGCACGCCAAACGCAATATCCGTTTGGGATATTTGGATACCTTAAAAGCTTATGGGGAACTGGAAGGCATGGCTTATGCCTTTCGGCCGGGCGAACTGCAAGGCAATACGCGTCATGTGGAGCAAGCAGCCGAGCGCGTTTTATACTGGCTTTTTCCGGAATTTTCCGGACAAGGAAAACTGTTTGATTCTTTTACCAGGCGTAATTTAATTAAAACATTAAAGGATCATCGTTGCGACAGTTTAAATATGGGTTCCGCTATTTTGGCGGCTGCGGAATTGGCCGGAGAAATTTTACGCTTAAGTCCGCTGGAGATTTATACTTTTTATGAGTTCAACCGAGCTTTATTGCATAAACTAGAAGAGCATATGCAACCGTTGCCCTGGGAAAATGACGCCAACGGTTTGTTGGATTTAAATGTGAAAGAATTGGTGAGTAAATTAAGCGGTTTAAAACGGGAAACGGTTTTGGGGTATTTGGTGCGCTATATTCATTTTGCGGTGAGTCAGCAAAACGATATTCTTTTTCCCATGCAGGCCGTGGCTACTTTTTTACCCAAAGAATTTTTAGCCGCCGCTTATCTTTGTTTTATTCAAAAAGCCAAAGGAGGAATGGAAAATGGAAAAAATAGCTAGTTTTTGTATCGATCATGAAAAATTAAAACCAGGTCTTTATTTATCTAGGCGCGATGGGGATGTGGATACTTACGATTTGCGCTTTTATAAGCCAAATGGCGGCGTTTATTTAAGCAATGGGGTTTTGCACTCCTTTGAGCACTTGTTTGCTACCATTTTGCGCAATGGTCCGCAAAAAAAATCAATTGTTTATTTTGGCCCTATGGGCTGCCGGACTGGGTTTTATTTGTTGGTTCGCAATTTAAAACCGGAACCTTTTATTTTGGAAGTGCGGCGGGCTTTGCTGGAAATGCGGGATTATCAAGGAGAATTGCCGGGCGCCACCGCCCAAGAATGCGGCAATTATATGGAACATGATTTGCCCGGCGCCAAAAAGGAAGCGGCTCGTTACCTTTCCATTATTGCCGAATGGCGGAATGAAAATTTAAACTATCCCAAATAAAAGGCTAAGGAGGCAAAAGGAACGGAAACGCAAGCAAAAGGAAAAACGCTAGAAACCCGAAATGCGATAGGAAAGAAGGAAAGGCAGAAAATATAAAAAAGCAAAGGATTACAGCACTATCGACAAGGATTAAAATAAAAAAACAGTATTTGCTTTTGCGGTGTTAAATGATGCCCAACCTTGCAAGACTACCTTATACGGAGATGCATAAATATAGGCGATTTTGTGCGGAAACCTTTTATTTTAAGGCATTTTCACGGGGCTTTATAAGCCAACTATGGGAAACTATAAAGAGATTTTCGTTTACGAAATCAATAAAAAATAAAAAACTGCGTTAGGAATCCTAACGCAGTTCTAAAAAGTGTTTTGCTTGCTCGTTTTTGGTGCAATAATGGAAAAAAGGAATTCCCAATACGGTAACAACGCCAATTTCGCCTAAGGCAATGGTCAGCCAGTTATACCAAAATAACTGCGGCGTTCCGGCCATAATGGCAATGCTGGCGGCAGTGATGCCATTGCCAAGCGCCGGCATCAGGGTGGCTAAAAAAAGCGCTTTGGGCCCATTGCCCAGGTGACGGCGAATGGCGATCATCAAAACCCCGGCCACCAGTGTGGACAAGCTGCCGAAAACGGCATCCGGCAAACCAAAAGGGCCAATTAAATTCGCAAGAAAGCAGCCCAATAGTAAGGATGCCAAGTAGCGACGATCCATAAAAATCAGTAACATCAAAACTTCTGAAATCCGAAACTGAACGGCTTGATAGCTGAGAAAAGAAAACGCATAGGTTATCACCACATAAAGAGCGGCCAGCAGAGCCGTGCGGGTAATAAAACGGGTATTGGACATGGATGCATAGGACATAAAAAAACCTCCTTGTTTTGTAGTGGTTGGCAAGAAAAACACTAATGGCTATCATAGCACAATTCATTTTTCCTTGCAAGAGGCAGCGGTTTGGAATACAATAAAAGTAACTGGCAGCAAAATAACAAGAGTGGTCAGATAAAGGAGGTTACTCATGAAATATGTAGTGATTTTAGGAGATGGCATGGCCGACTATCCGGTAGAAGAACTCAATGGTCGTACCCCTTTGCAAGTGGCCAAAAAACCGAATATCGACGCTTTGACCAAAAAATCAGAGGTGGGTATTGTTTATACAACGCCAAAAGGCATGAAACCCGGCAGCGATAATACCAATTTGGGCATTATGGGCTATGATCCGGCTCTTTATTATACGGGACGCAGTCCCTTGGAAGCGGCCAGTATTGGCATTGATTTGCAGCCGGACGACATCACTTTCCGCGCCAATTTGGTTACCTTAAGCGGTGAAACAAACTATGAAGATAAAACGATGGTGGATTATAGTTCCGATGAAATTTCAACATCCGAAGCAGCCGAATTGATTGCCTCTTTAAGCAAAGTATTGAATAATGAACATTTTAGTTTGTATTCCGGTATCAGTTACCGTCATTGTTTGGTATGGCATCATGGACAAAAGGGCATGGATTTAACGCCGCCGCATGATATTACGACCAAACCCATCCAAGAACATTTGCCTAAAGGGGACGGTTCGGCTATTTTATATTCTATGATGAAAGAATCCTATGATTTATTGAAGGAGCATCCGGTCAATTTAAAGCGCATTCGCCGAGGGCTGCATCCGGCTAATTCTTTATGGTTTTGGGGCGAAGGCAGCAAGCCGCAGTTAACCAGCATGGAAGAAAAATATGGCAAAAAAGGCGCGGTGATTTCTGCGGTGGATTTAATCAAAGGCATCGGTATTTTAGCCGGTATGGAAAGTATTGATGTGGAAGGCGCCACCGGCACCTATAATACCAATTATGAAGGCAAAACGGAGGCTGCTTTAAACGCTTTGAAAAATGGCAAGGATTTTGTTTATATCCATATGGAAGGTCCGGATGAATGCGGGCACCGGCATGAAGTGGAAAATAAAATAACGGCCATTGAACGTATTGATGAAAAAGTGGTTGGCCCGATGATAAAAGGATTGGATGAAATGGGCGAAGATTATGCGGTTTTGATTTTACCGGATCATGCTACGCCGCTTTCCGTGCGTACCCATGTAAATGATCCAGTACCGTATTTGCTCTATCGTAAAGGGATTGATTTTGATTCCGGCGTCAGTCAATATGATGAAGACAGCGCGCGTTCTACCGGCATTGTAGTAACGGCCGCCCATACTTTGCTCAATAAAATGTTTCAGTAAAGCCTAGTAGGCATATGGCCGAAGGGTTTTCATTTGGTTGACAAGCGGTCGTTTGCACAGTCGGTTGACCAGATGCCCTTTGGTTTTCAAGGTTGATAATGTTTACCGGATAACGTATTGGAAATAAAGGAGTTAAAAATATGGCAGAATTTTCTTATGATATTGTAGAAGAATTGGGCGTTATCGGCCAAGGTCGCGGCGGCTGGAGCCGGGAACTCAATAAAATTAGTTGGAATGGCCGCGAACCCAAATACGATTTGCGCGATTGGGCGCCCGATCATGAAAAAATGGGTAAAGGGATTAGCTTAAGCAAGGAAGATTTGCTGGCTTTGCGCGATTTGTTAAATGAATTGGATTTTGAAGAGGATTAAAGAAATGCCGGCCAATTTTATTGGCCGGCATTTGCCTTGAGGAAGGAGTAATGGAATGGAAAAAGATATTTTGGCTAAAATTTTAATGCTGCGGCAAAATTTGCACGAACATGCGGAGGCTTCGGAAAAAGAAACTGAAACCCAAGCCATTTTGAAAAGTTTTTTGCGCCGCCATACAGATTTACAAATTATGGAAAAAGGACCTTATTTTTATGCTGTGCATAAAGAAGGAGAGAATTTACCCAATATTGCCTTCCGCGCCGATATGGACGCCGTGGTAGGGCCGGACGGAAAACCGCGCCATATGTGCGGTCATGATGGGCACAGCGCGAATTTATGCGCTCTGGCTTTATTGTTGCAGGGGCAAAAAGTGGGCAAAAATGTCTATTTGCTTTTTCA
Organism: uncultured Clostridia bacterium; assembly: GCA_944391215.1. Taxonomy (GTDB): domain Bacteria; phylum Bacillota; class Dehalobacteriia; order UBA4068; family CALXSR01; genus CALXSR01. The sequence goes on along the minus strand of CALXSR010000039.1, from coordinate 3,547 downwards.
ACATGCGGAGGAAACCGGCCAAGGTGCCAAAGTGTGCCGCGAGTTTTTAGCGCCCAACCATATTGATGAAATTTACGGTTTCCATAATATTCCCGATTATCCGGCTGGGCAAATTTTAATTTTGCCGGAAATATCCAACTGCGCTTCTACCGGAATTACCATTGATTTTACCGGGAAACCTTCTCATGCGGCTTATCCGGAACTGGGTTTAAATCCGGTTTTTACCATTGCCGAATTGGTGAAACAAATCCCATCCTTATTAGACCCCAATCAATATCAAGGTTTGGTACTGTGCACCATTGTCAGCTGTCGGGTCGGGGACAGCGCTTTTGGGGTATCGCCTGCCAAAGGGCAGTTATTGCTAACGGTAAGAGCCAAATTTGAAGAGGATTTGGAAAAACTGAAAACCCAAATGGAAGAATTTATTAAGGAAAAAGCGGTGGCAGCCGGTTTGCAATGGCAAATTTCCTATCAGGAATCTTTCCCGGAAACGAGGAATCATTTGGCTTGCAATGAAAAATTAAAACAAATTTGCCAAAAAGAAAATCTTCCTTATCAGGAATTGGCGGAGCCTTTTCGTTGGTCGGAGGATTATGGCTATTATACCAAAGAAGTACCCGGTTGCTTTTTTGGTATTGGGGACGGGAAGGGCTATCCGCAAATTCATACTGAAAATTATTGTTTCCCAGATGAAATTTTACCAACCGCAGCCGCTATTTTTTTGGCTTTGGCCAAGGCATAAGGAAAAGTGCAACATACCATGCGGCAGTATTTCAACTGCTTGAAGCCAAAAAATCGGCCATGCTATGGAGAAAAAGGTAAAGATGGAAGAGTAATATCCGCTTTTTCTAATATCTGTATGAAGTAAACATAAAAAAGGAAATTTAGCAAAAAAAAAGAGCAAACTTGGTGTTTGCTCCTTGGTTATGACTGGCTAATTTACCAATTCCGCCGCTTTAAAGCCTTGGCCAAATACTTCGTTGGAATCGGTAATAATTACCAGCGCATTGGGGTCAATTTTATAAGCAGCTACCCGTACTTTGGTAATTTGCGAATTGCTGCAGGCGCATAAAATCATATCTTTTTCTTGCCCGGTATGGGTACCCTGCGCTTTGATTAAGGTGGAACCCCTATCGGTCAGTTCTTCAATTTTATTTGCCACTTCCATCCCATGATTGGTCACAATAAGGGCCATTTTCCCTTGCCCCATACCAACTGTAATTTTATCAATAACCACGGTAGTCACATAGGTGGCAATCATCCCGTAAATAATGGCGTCTACATTTTTATAAACAATACCGCCCAATAAAACCACTGCGCTGTCGATGACCAAAGTGACTTGCCCCAAAGAAAGATGCGGCCACTTTTTCTTGCCGGCCATAATTAAAAAGTCGGTGCCGCCGGTAGAAGAATCGCGCATATAAATCAAAGCCAACCCGGCCCCGCAAAATACCCCGGTGCAAATACAGGCGATAAAAGGATTGCCAGTATACATGGGGAAATGGGGGAACACGCCATCTAAAATGATGGTTTGAATCACCATGGATTTTAGGGATCTTAAGAAAAACGTTTTGCCTAAAATGCGGAAGGTAATCAAAATGATCGGGATATTTAACAATAAGCCGGTAATCCCAATCGGGAAACTAAATAAATAGTTTAAAATAACCGCCAAGCCGCTGGTCCCAACCGGCGCAAAATGGGCGTTTACCGCAAAGGTGTAAATCCCTAAAGAATAGAGTGCGCCGCCTAAAATATCGTAAATGAGATCCGTGCCAAGTGTTTTCCAAGTCTCTTTTTTCAATAAAAAAACCTCCTCGTTTTTATTCGCGAAAAGGCCAATCCTTAGAACCTATTTCCTTTTTTTGTATCAAGCCAAGAGAGTTTTGGTTTTGGCATACCGCCTACATTCAGCAAAATGAGGTTTTGAATTGTCTTTTCCAATAGTGCCATACTCTTCATTATAATATAAAGATAAGGTTGCTGGCAAGATATTTTTTGTAAAATTTGCAAAAAGAAGGCAGCACATAAAAAAACAGGCGGTGTCGGCCTGTTTTTTTATGCCTGCGGTATGAAAAATGATAGCTGTGGCGGTTGGAGGCTGAAGGAGAAATAGGCAAACAGAAAAAAGAAAAAAAGAAGGTAACATAATATGATAAATGGTGTAGGTAAGCGTTGTGCGTTTTTTAAACCATATAAACCGATGCCGTAACCGATAAAACAACTGAAAATAAAATTTACGATGTTGACCCAGGGAGCATGTATTTGAAAGCCATAATAGTAAGTATAAAATAAAAATGTCATCAAAATCACTGCGCTGACCGAGGAAAAGGCGGCGGCCAAAGCCGTTTGCCGAATGGAATATTCCTTTTGTAGGGAAAAAAGCAAAAAACCAATGCTTAAAGGCCAAAACAACAATTTCCCATGCTGGAAAATGCTTTCATCCGTAACACAAAATGGGATCAACACTGCCAATTTACCCGACCAATTATAAAGGAAATGTAATAAAAAGCCGGCCGCTAATAGGAAAAGCAAAGGCCACCAAAGATTGTGTTTTTTCTTTTTCATTTTTATGCCTCTTTTGTCTTTCTGGCTTTATTATAGCATGCGGTATAGTCGAAATTTGCTGAAAGAAAAGAGCCGTAAAAATTTATTTTATGTTATAATACAAGAAAATGGAACCGAAAAGAAGGCGTTTTTATGGGAGAATTAAGCCGTTTACCCAATATTGGACCTAAATTAGAAGCACAATTAAACCAAATTGGTATTTTTACTTTGGCCCAATTCCAGGAAATAGGCGCGCAAAAAGCATGGCTTGCCATTTTGGCTATCGACGATTCTGCTTGCTATCATCGTTTATGTGCCTTGGCGGGTGCCTTGGCGGGCATGCCAAAAAAAGAACTGCCGACGGAAATGAAAAAAGAATTAAAAGACTTTTACCAAAAAGCCAAAGGGTAAAAAGGAAGGGGACGGGATCATGTTATTGCAAATAATGCCGGGGCGTTTTGCCGTAAGCAAAATAAAAAAGCCGGAACAAATTCCTTGGCAGGATCAATTTGTTTTTGTCGGTCAAACGGATGCGGAATTCTCTTTGGTTTGCCGGGAGGAATTTTTGCCGGCGGATATTGTTGCTTGCGAAAAAGGTTGGCGCGGTTTGCGTATTGCGGGCGAACTGGACTTTTCCCTCATCGGTATTTTAGCGCCCATTGCCCAGCTATTGGCGCAAGCCAAAATTAGCATTTTTGTGGTATCCACCTTTGATACCGATTATGTGCTGTTAAAAGAGGCGCAATTTGCCCAAGCTTTAGCCTTACTACAACAAAACGGCTATCAAATAGAAGAGATAGCAGGATAGAAATCAGAAAATAAAAAGACTTTTTGCTCAATCTTTATCCCTGCTGCAATAAAACGGCTAGCAAGGAAGAAGTAACCAGAAGAAATCGATGAATAAGCATAAAAACAAAAAGACCTCTTAACGAGGTCTTTTTATCATTTGTCCTTCTTTTAAAATATAAACCATGTTTTCCGTGGCAACAGTTTTTATGTCCTG
>CALXSR010000038.1 GCA_944391215.1 uncultured Clostridia bacterium | reverse complement strand
ATTCCGGATACATGCTATCGCCCTTTACCTGTAAAGCAAAATATTCTTTGCCGCCTTTTGTCCAATCTATGGGGACTTCTTCCCAGTCTACGATATCTTCAATAGCTTCTATTGGTATGCCGGCAGGAATAACGCCTAGTACGGGGATTTTTACGCCTTTTTTGCTTACAACATTGTAAGGCGTGGGAAATTCGTCCCAGCCCATGAGATAGGCGGAAGAACAATTAAATAGTTTAGCCATTTTCTCAATTTTATCTATTGGTATATTGGTAATTATATTATTTTCATATTTAAAAATTGTCTGACGACTGGTTCCTACTGCTTTGGCAACAGTATCTAAAGTTAAACCATTTTTTTGCCTTTCTTGTTTTATTCTATTGCCTAGATTCATGCAGTCACCTCTTTTTTAACTAAATTATAACATATGACTTTTTAGTTGACAAGAATTTTAATTTTTAACTTGACAGGTAACAAAATTTAATGTATTATAAAAGTAACTTTTTAAGTTACACGGTTAGGAGGTAATAATATATGGTAAATATAAATTTATTGAAATCTGAAATTGTGAAGAATGGCTATACACAAAAGTCGTTAGCAAAAGAACTTGGTATGAGCGAACAGACATTTTGCCGAAAAATGAAAAAAGGTGTTTTTGGCACGGATGACGCTGCCAAGATAATAAAAATATTGGATATTAAAGAACCAGTATCTATTTTTTTAAACACGGTGTAACTTTAAAAGTTACGTTGGTGGAAGCCTGTAAAAACGATAAAGGGCGAAGAATTTAGCTATTAACGTTTTATAAGGAAAAATAAAAATAGTATCCAGCCAATAATTGTCATTGCTAGACTTCCGATACATAAAGCTACGGCAATACACGCGATGATTGGCACATCAAAAATAACAGCGATGACTAAGCCTACAACTATCGTAAAAATTTCGGTAATAAATCCATTTTGGCCGCCGCCAATTACTTGAAAATAGCTATCTACAATGGTAATGGCCCCACAAATTAGGGTGATATTGGGGAAACCGATATAAAAACAGACAGTACCTACTAAAGAAGCTATAAACCCAATTATTTGCATAATAAATGCAGCTTTCGTTTGCATCATAAAATCCAGTCCCCTTTCAAATAAAACAACATTCAACAAAGAACATGGGAAATCCTGGAATAAATTAGTTAAATTTGAAATTTTGGCAGTTGAAAGAAATTGGTAGTAGAGGGAAGCCACTAAATGTTAATATAGCTAAAAAAATAGCAGGGGTGCTAGGTTTTGATTGGACTTTGTTTTATATTGATGAGGTGAGTTAAAAAACAAAGCTGTTGGCATTGTCCCTGCCAACAGCCCGGTCAGATATTTATGCTCTTGATATCCTGCATGCTATATGTACATTAATTTCAATCCACGCTCTCCGCGAGGAAAGCGACTAAAATTAGTATACCTAAAAAGCAAAGTGATTGTCAATGGATAAGGCGTCAACTTTCACAATTCTGACGGATTGCTTAAGCGTACTGGGTTCTATCACGCACTGCAAGACGCCTCTTGCAAGACGTAAGGACAGTATTTGGCCAAATACTATTCTTACTCCATCAATTCGCAGTTGATGGCTATTCAGTCAAGAGAACAGAGTTCCTCAAAAAGTTGGCCATAAAGACCACCTCCTTCATGGAAACTATAAATAGTATAACATTCTATATGTGGTATGTCAAACACTTGTATGCAACTAAATATTGATAAGGAGGCTGGAGCATGAACTTGGGAAAGCTAATATCAGAAAAGCGTAACTTAGTGGGGTACTCCAAAAGGAAATTGGCAAAAGAAACGGGTCTATCCGACACAGTAATTGGTTTTTGGGAACGGGGAGAGAGAAAAGATATTTCTCTATATGGGGCTTATCAGCTGACTAAAATATTACCGGTAAGCCTGGAAGAATTGGCGCAAGCAGTTGCGGAAGAAAAGGATAATGAAATAGGGTGTAAAGCGAGCGAAAAGGAGGGATAACAATGTTTGATAAATTACGGTTTAAACTTTTTGGGAAAATTGCTGGTAAATCTAACATTAAAGAAGCGTATCAAGACTTGGAAGAGTACTATACTCTGATTGCTAAAGACGATTGGACGGTGGCAGAATGCGACAGGTTGTTGGAGCTAACGGAAAAGCATAAAGAAGAAATGCCGGAAGAGGAATACATCAAAACTGTGTGGCTTTTGACAAAATATCGGGAAGAAAAAGCGAAAAAAGAATAGGTCAAGTTATATCTTGCATATTTTAAGAAGAACTGGGGGTGGTAGGAGTGGCCAGAAATAGGGAGCCAATAAAAGTAATTAGCTATGTGCCTTTAACGCCGGACGGCAGCGTGAAAATGCGCACGGACGAGATGACGCCGGAGCAAAGAAGCTATGTAGGAGCTTGCTTGCGCACTAAAATGCTAAATGCGGTATATGGCGGTCAGGCTGTGTTTTATGCAGAGGGGTTGCCTCCTGTGGAAACAGTTTTTCCGCAACTGGCGAGGAAGCAGAAAATTGATACATAATAGCTTTTGTTGTTTTTGTGGACAAGCGGTTGTGCGAAAAACGGCGGAATAAAGGAGGAGGAAAACAATGGAAAAGGAACTTGAAATTTTGGAAAGAAATGCAAACGCCTATGATTACATAGAAAAGCGTGCTCTTAAAAGGCAAGTAAGAGAAGCGGAAAAAGATTTAAAACAATATGAATTATGCTTAGGCGTTATGTTTTTTATCGTAGGTTTTTTGGTAAGCATTTTGTATTTCGGATGGTGATAAGGTGAAAGAGAGTCCGTGTGAAAGATGTGCAAAAGAGGCGCAGTGTAAGAACCATAAGAGATGTATTATTTGGCAGCAGTGGTTTAAAAAGACCTGGCGGGAAGTGACGGCGCCTTTTAAAGAGTATGATAACAGAATGTCAAAATAGGAAGGGGTAAAAAATGATGAAATATAAAGAAAAATCTGCCTTAACTGCTGGAACAGCTAAGACAGAAAACCAAGGAACTACTGTATATAGTATAGCGGAAAAAGAGGGGGAAAGTCAAGATGTATAAGTGCCATGATTGCGGAGAAACATTTGCAAGCCCCAAAACAGTGAAAGTATGCTTGGGAGAATATGCTGGAACCCCTGCTTTGAATGAAGAAACGGAATGCCCCATTTGCGGTAGCGATGATTTTGACG
>CALXSR010000037.1 GCA_944391215.1 uncultured Clostridia bacterium | reverse complement strand
GGTCAAAACCGCCAGCAACGATTCGGGCCTGCCCCGTGTTGCCTAGGTTTTGGCCCCTGAAAGCCGCAAAAAAAAAGAGCGTTTTCACGCTCCTTCATTTTTTGTTCTTTATTGCTTGTTTTCTTTTTCCTATTGCTTCTCCTCTTCCATATCGTCCAAACAATACTCAATCATGCTGATTACCACAGCATTAAAACTAGAATTACTTTCCGCTGCCAACGTTTCAATTTTATCAACCAGCTCTTGAGAAATATATAACGATTTATAGGTCGCATCAACCTTTTGTTTCGCAATTCTTTTTGTAGAATATCCCATAAATCTAGTTTTCTCCCTCATCTAGTTCTAAACAATGCAAAATCATGCTCACCACAACCGCATTGAAACTCAAATCATATTCTTTGGCCATTTCTTCCAATTTGGCAATCACATCGTCATTCAAGTAAATCGTTTTGTAAGAAGCCTGTACTTTTTCTTTACTCGGTCTTTTCGGCACAAACACCATCATTCCCCCACCTCATATACCATTTTAAGGTACAATAAGTGAATATCATATATGTTAAATTTTATCATTTATTTTTATCTTGTATTTTTACCATAGAATTGCTAAACTATGCACGGAGGTGTCTTTATGACCAAAATCGAATACTGCGAACACGATTTTTGCTTATATTGGCGGGATAATGTCTGTCTGCTGGACAGCATAGAACTCAACAATATGGGCATTTGCATGAGTTGCATTGTCGTCACCGTAAACGAAAACACACTGGCCAAATTGCGCCGCCAACAACTGGCTGCGTTGGAGGCCAGGGACCAACAAATCCCCACTGAAAAGCTATGATATGTGGTAAAATTTACCATTTTTGCCATTTATTTTTAAACAGGAATTTTTCCTAAAAAGTGGAAGTATTCTGTAACAAACAAAGCAAATAAAAAAGGGAAACGTGCTATTACAACAGTATGAAGCTTGACCGGGAACGAAAAGGCATCTTGGGAAAAAATTTGGAGGTGTCGCCCAATGAAAAGTATCCTTTGTAGTGGTCGTCCTTACGAAATTGGTTTTGCCCACGGCGCCATGGGCCAGGAGGAAGTGCACGCCAGCATCCAAACATATCAGGCCATGTTTGCCGATTATGCCAACTTAAGCTGGCAGGAAGCCCAAAAACGCGCCCTTTCCTATGTGGAAGCCATCACCCGTTTCGATGCCTCTTTGCTGGAGGAATGTAAAGGCATTGCCGATGGCGCCGGTGTTACCCTGGCGGACATTTTAGCCCTAAACATGCGTAGCGAAGTGGTAACCATGCCGGAAGCCCTGGCCGACGGCTGTACTTCTGTAGCTGTTTTGCCGGAAGCAACAAAAAACGGCCAAACTTATTTGGGGCAAAACTGGGATTGGAAAGCCAGCCAAAAAAAAGCCCTGTTATTGCTACATATTCAGCAAAACGCTCCTTTGCCGCATATCACCATGGTTACGGAAGGCGGCATTGTGGGCAAAATCGGCTGCAACTCGGCCGGTTTGGGGGTTTGCCTTAATGCCTTGGGCTGCCGCGGCGGCGGCCAAGGGGTGCCCTTGCATTTTGTTTTGCGCGGCATTTTAAACAGCCGCAAATTAAGCGATGCTTTGGGACGCATCAATCAGCTGCCCAATGCCTGCGCCGCCAACTTTTTAATGGCGCATAAGGAAGGCGAGGCCCTGGATGTGGAAAAGGCCCCGCACGATTTTGCCGTTTTTTATCCCGAATCCGGTTTTTTGGTTCATACCAATCATTTTATCACCTCGCGCTTGCAAAAGGACGATACCTTGCGTTTTACCACCACCGATAGTTATATTCGTCTGGGGCGCGCCGAAAAATATTGCCGCAATCATTGTGGGCAAATCAGCAAGGAAAATCTCATGGCGCTGTTTGCCGACCATGTGGAATATCCGGACGCCATTTGCCGGCACGAGGACCCTTTGGATGCGGAAAGCCGGCGCAAATGCACCGTTTTTTCCATCGTTATGGAATTAAACCAAGGCCGCATTTGGCTTTGCCAGGGTAATCCCTGCCAAAACACCTATTTGCCTTACGAGGTGTTAACGGAGCAAACAACCCCCACCGCATAAGCAACAAAGTCACCGCGCCGCCCAAACATAACCAAAAATAAAACCAAACAAAAAAACGGGCAGTCGCCACATAAGCGGCCACCTCGGCCACAACATGTACCAACCCCCGCCGCATAAGCAACAGCGTCGGGCAAAAAAAGTCTCAGCGCGGCATTCTCATCCGCCGCAAAACAACAAATATGCTATAATAAGGCGAAGAGCATTTCGCCTTATTATTTTGTTCCAGAAAGAAGGGGAATCCATGCAGGCGGCAGCCAAATTAAGCAATCGGCATGATTTGCGCGTTTTGTTTTGGGTTTGCTGGGTTGTTTATTTTTTATCTTATATCGGCCGTTTAAATTATGCGGCTTCCATGGTGGAAATCGGCCTGGCGGAAGGATATAGCAAAAGCCAACTGGGCCTGGTAACCACCGTTTTATTTTTTTGTTATGGCGGCGGGCAAATTTTATCCGGTTTCATTGGCGATATCCTTTCCCCGCGCAAACTGGTTTTTTGGGGCGTTTTTGGTTCGGCCTGCTGCAATGTCATAGCCTGCTTTTTGCCCAGTATTGGCGGCATGGCCTTCATTTGGGGTTGCAACGGCCTGTTGCAAGCCCTCATTTGGTCGCCCATGATTCGCCTTTTCTCCTTATATATGCCGGACAATTATCTTTATAAAAGCTGCTTAAATATCCAAACTTCCTGCGCAGCCGGCACTTGCGCCACTTATGTGTTGTCCGCAGCGCTCATTTTCTTTTTTTCCTGGCATGCAGTTTTTGCCGTCACTGCTTTTCTGCTTTTTGGGGCAGCCATAATATGGGAAATTTTTATCCGCCGCACCGAAAGGGCTGCAGCCACCGCCGTGATACAAAATGAAACCGCCACCACCGCACAAAGTGGAGGCGCAGCCATCGCCGCCGCACAAAATGAAACAGCAGTCACCACACAAAACGGAGCCACAGCCAACACCACCCCCGCAAAGTGGAACCGTAACCGGCTCCCCCCAAAGCCCGCGGCAAGCGGTTAATCAACCAGCCGCCATCAGCAACCGCGCTTTGTTTTGCCAAAGTGGTCTGCTCATTTTGGTAGTAGTAGCCATTGCTTTGGGGCTTTTGCGCGAAGGGATAATTACCTGGGTTCCCGGCTACATGGCCGACCAATTCGCCCTACCTTCCTCACAAGCCATTTTCATCACCGCCCTTTTGCCTCTGGTCAACCTATTGGGCGTTTACCTGCTTTCTTTTATCGATCGCCGCAGCAAAAGCATCATCCAAAGCACTTGCATTTTATTATCCGGCGCGGTTTTCTTTTTGATCATTTTATGCCTGGGCAGCAACCGTTTTTCCATGGCAAGCACCCTTGTTCTTTTTGCCGGTATCACCAGTTTTATGCAGGGCACCACCACTTCCCTAATCACCTTGTTGCCCACATATTTCATCAAATTCAATAAAACATCCACTGTCACCGGCCTGTTAAACTCCACTGCCTATTTTGGCAACGCCATTTCCGGTTTCGGCATCGGGGCCATGGCCCAGCATTACGGCTGGCATATCGCGCAAATAGCTTGGCTGTTCATTGGCGCCCTGGCCCTGCTTTGTTGTTTTTGGGCTGACCCCATTTGGCGACGTTTCAAAAAGCAATATGAAATATAAAAGAGCGTTTTCACGCTCTTTTTTCTTTTATTATATTACTTGTACTATTATTGCTTATACTATTTATAACTTCTACTATTTATATATATCGTTTATTTCTATTGCGCCATTTCCCGTTTGCGCATCCATTTCCGGCTGCTTTTTCCTCTCCCTGCCCAGCCAATCGGAATCGCCGTTTCCTTGGCCATTCTCTTGCCGCGTCTTGCCTTGCCAGGCATCCATCATGGATATTACTGTTGCCAAAACCATGTCCTTTTTGCTGCCATCATTTTCACTGCCCAGGAAGAATTGGCAGTTTTCCTCATCTGTCCCCGTCTATCGGCCCATCTAAAAATTTGACCATTTTCACATGCGGAATCCCCAAATCAAAATATTGGCCGCTAATTTGCCGATAGCCCAATGCGTCATAAAAAGGCAAAGCGGTTAAACGGGCGTTTAACACAATGGTATGCACACCGCCATTGCGCAAACGGGTTTCGCCAAATTCCACCATCCGTTTGCCAATGCCTTTCCGGCGCATTTGCCGATCCACCGCCACCTGCCGCATCTGAAAAATACCTTTATCCAAAGGCACAAAAAACATGGTGCCCACCAGCCATTCGCCAACAAAAGCGCCCAAATGCAAATAATCGCTTTCTTTGGCCAGCTCTTCCGGTTCAAAGGTTAAGCCCAACGGTTTGCGCAAAATGCGTTCCCGCAAACCCAAAGCTTGCTTATAAGCCGGACTGTGAAAAGGAACCACTTCCACACGGATTTCTTCCGCCGTATTTTCCATAAGCCTCGCCTCCGTTTTCCCAATTTGTTTATTATATTCTCTTTGTCCGCAACAATTCCTTTTCCTTGTTTGCTCCTGCCCATAAAAAAGGACCGCTGCATCGGTCCGAAATCCCGCAGGTATCGCGCCTGCCATATCCGTTCGCATCCCTATTATCGCATATTTTTGTCCCTTGGCGGCAAGGTATTCGCCCAAACAAATCCTTTTCCTTCCGCCTTGCCATCTTATCGCCCTACCAACCACATCCTGTTAGCGTCTTTTGTCTTCCGCCTTGCCATCTTATCGCCCTACCAACCACATCCTGTCGGCCCTATTTATCAACAACCCTGCACGTTACCGTTTTGCACCCAAACCGCCAAACCAAAACAGACGCTTTTCTTCTCCCTCTTTTCCTTTTTGGCGCAATGCCAAAACCCCGGCCGCAAAAAAATTCTCCGCCTTTACCCGAACCCTTGCCATAAAACACCCCGCCATTCTATCATCTATCGCGCCGCTCTTATCGGCTCTTTTTGCCTGTCGTCCCAAATCCTTTCCCACAAGTTTAAACCAAACCCCGGTAACCTGTTACCGAATACAAAACCCTTCCGGCCCGCATAACAAATTGCGGCCATTGTTTTTGGCCAAATATAAGGCGTTGTCAGCCTGTTTAAAAAAGCGGTCAAAATCCTTCGCTTCGTAAACGCCAATGGCATAGCCAATGCTCACCGTCACATAAGGAAACTTTTCCGGATACCCGGAAGGCAGCGCCAACGCTTCAATACGCCTTTTACAGGCCAAAAGCTGCGCTCTGGCTTCTTCATTGCTCACATTGGGCAAAACAATCACCAATTCTTCTCCGCCAAAACGAGCCACCACGCTGGTTTTGGGATCAAAAAAAGCCAATAAATCATCGGCAATGCGCTTCAAACAAATATCGCCTTGCAAATGACCAAATTCATCATTATATTTTTTAAAATAATCAATATCCAAAATGGCCAAAGCCAACGACGCTTCATCGTCTTTTGCCTGAATAAAAACGGCCATACGCTCAAAAAGTCCGCGTCTATTATATAAACCGGTGGAAAAATCGGTTTGCGATGTCTTCTCCAATTTAAACTGCGCCGTTTTGGCCAATATATAGGAAGCAAACATCAGCTGCCCCAAAACAAAAGCAATCAAAGCAGCCAAAATCGTTTTTTGCAATAAAGTAACCGAGCAACCCTGCTCCATCAAATAAATCAGTTGCAAACCGGTACTAAGCCCCAAATAAGCAAGCATTTCCCGGCTTTCCAATAAAGGAATTAGGGCCAAGGTAAAAGGAATAAAATAAAAATTCTCTAAAATGCCGAATTCTTGCACATCCAACATGCCAAAACAAAAGGTGCCGGCAATAAAACAAAGCCAAAAAGAATGTAAAAACCGCATTTCGCGGCCTTTGACCACAAAAGGGTAACGGCATAAATAAAAAAGCGTAATGAAAGCCATAATAATAGAAACAGCAATGCAAGCGCTTCTGGTTTGCACCCGTTGTGAGAAAAAAATTTCCACCACCAAATTGCTGCCCTGCACCAATAAAATCAAAATAGCAAAAATCAACAAGCGTCGCATATTGGAAGCCGTTTTTAACTGACGAATGGCCCGAATATCTTCTTCCCTTAAATCTTTTTGCCAGTGCCAATACAGGGCAATGGTGTTTTTTACATCCCCAAAGATATCCACAATGGTTTGCCGCATTTTCATACCTTGCCCTTTGCCCTTCTTTCTCGAATATTTTCGAACCAAATCTTATTTTACCAGAGGTTAAAACATATTGCAATGCAAATGAAATGCAAATGCAATACATACGATAATGCAGTTTGCTACTATCATTAAGATAGAATGAAATGGGGTGATTTCGTGCGTAAATTCAAAATCCCCAATATTCCACCAACCACAAACAAAAGCATTCGTTTTCCAAACGATATCATAGAACAGGTGGAAACCGCCATTGCTGATACGAATTGTACTTTTTCCGCCTTTGTGGTAGAAGCAGTGCGTATCGCTTTAGAAAATTTACAAGACGACAAAGAAGAAAACCGCTAAAAAGCGGCTTTCTTTTTCCTCGTTTGGCCCGCTTGATTAGGCGTATCTTTTCCTTCTCGCCAACTGCTTTTGCTTTTTACTCACTATATTTTAACCAATGGCTAACAACGCTACTTATCCTTTATCCGCGTTTGGTGCTTGTTTTTTCCTCACCAGCTGCTGCCTTTGCTCTTTGGCCGCCGCGCTTTAACCAATGGCGGCCGTTTCATTTGCCCGCTTTGCTCTATTCCCCGGGCAACCAAGGCAATCTTCGCCACCAGTCGGTCGAAATAAGCCCCCATTTTCATACAGCGGGGAAAAATATGGTCGTTCCGTTTCCCTATTCCAACGCATACTGCCACAAACAGGCCCTTTTTCGCCATGCGGCATTTGCCAAAAAGTCCTTTTCTACAGCGCTACAGCCGCTAGCCTCATCAAGACAACTTTTCGCTATCCAGAAACAAGCTTTTTCATCTTTTCTATCATCCTGCTATCATACTAGCATAATGGCGTATTTTCCACAATGTGTTCAGCCAAATCAGTACTGCATTTTCGCTTGCCAGCCTCGCCCGCAAAGCAATCCAGCCTTCTCACCCAAACAACCAAGCAAAACAAGCAATCTCACCCACAAAGCAATCCAGCTTCTTCACCCAAAACCCAAGCGGAATAGCCAACTTTTCTCCTAATTTTCCCCAAAAGCGGTTCCGGCTTCTCGCAAGCAAAACCCAAACAAAACAACCAATCTCGCCCGCAAAGCAATTCTGCCTTCTCACACCCAAAATCCACACGGAATAGCCAACTTTTCTCCCAATTTTCCCCAAAAGCGGTTCTGACTTCTCGCAAGCAAAACCCAAACAAAACAACCAATCTCGCCCGCAAAGCAATCCTACCTTCCCAACCAAAGGCCAAACAAAACAACCCGCCACAAGCAGTCTTGCTCCCTTGCTTGCGCAAAAAATCCAATTATGGTAAGGTAAAAGAAAATCCCTTCCGAAAGGACGGTTATAGCGCATGAAAAAAACCATTCGCATTTGCATGGCCGGCTTTGGTCACGTGGGGCAACGCTTTTGCCGCCTATTGCAGGAACAAGCCGCCCAATTAGCGCAAAATTATCATTGCCAAATCCTTCTCACCGGCGTTTGCACTCGCTCCAAGGGGCTTTTGCTCCATCCGGACGGCCTAGATTTAACCCAAATTTTAACGTCGCCCTGGCAGCAGCTACCCGGCTGGCGGTCGGGCAATGTGCTGGATATGATTGCTTGCGCCCAGGCCGATATTTTTTTGGAACTGACCACGCTGGATATCAAAAAAGGACAGCCGGCCACAGACCATATACAAGCTGCCTTCAACCATAATATGCATGTGATTACCGCCAACAAAGGGCCACTAGCTTGGCATTTTCAGGAACTCACCCGGCAAGCGCAACAAAAACAACTTGCCTTTTATTATGAAACAACCGTTATGGACGGGGCGCCCATTTTTAATTTGGCAGCCAACTGTTTACCGGGGGATCATGTTTGTGCCATCCGCGGCATTTTAAACGGCACCAGCAATTTCGTCTTGCATCGGTTGGCGGCCGGCGATACCCTTGCCGAAGCAATTCGGCAAGCCCAAGCCATAGAACTGGCCGAAGCAGACCCCAGTATGGATATTGATGGTTACGACGCGGCAGCCAAAATTTGCGCCTTAGCCAATGTGTTAATGCAGGCTAATCAAACCCCGCAAGATGTACAAATCGAGGGCATTCGTCACATTTCCGCCGCTCAGTTGGCGCAAGCCAAAGAAGACGGCTATTGTTTAAAACCAATCGCCAGCGCCACCAAAGCGGCCGACGGTTCCGTGCAGTTACGGGTAACACCACAGCGGATTGCCAAGGACGATTGGCTGGCCCATATCGACGCCACTTCCGCCGCCTTAGAGCTTTCTTGCCAACTTTGCGGCAATATCGCCATCGTACAGCGCGATCCAGCCATTTTGCAAACAGCTTACGGCGTTTACAGCGACATGTTGCAGGTCATTAGCCACCATATCTGATGATATAATAGTTTTTTTAGGGGCGAAACATGCCATATTCGCATCCAGCAAGTTCGGATCTGCAGTTTTTGGGGAAGGGCAAAACGGTAGACGATACTGTGGCAAAGTCCACCCAAATTCGGATCTGTACTTTTTGGGGAAAGGGAAAGGGACAAAACCCAAAAAGGTATGGATTTATCGCATCATTTCCATATGACAAACAACCGTTTAGCAAAAAACCAATTCCCGCCAAACGGTTCATAGCGTCAATAAAAAAGTAAAATAATTGTAGGGCATATTGCAAATACTGATCATTTGGCATTTACGCTCATATGGTTGACGGAGATTTGCAAAGGGCTGCCAATATTTTAGATCATGTTTTCGATGCGATATTACAATAGCGCTAAAGTGCTAAATTTAAAAGTGAGACGAAAAGTAAAACCAATCCATAAAAAAAAAGCCTTGCTATCCCAATCGATAGCAGGGCTTTTTTTGGCGGAGAGCAAGGGATTCGAACCCTCGATACAGGTTTTGGCCCGTATACTCGCTTAGCAGGCGAGCGCCTTCGACCGACTCGGCCAACTCTCCATAATCGTATTTTCTGGCGGAGGAGGTGGGATTCGAACCCACGGAACCTTCCAGTTCAACGGTTTTCAAGACCGTCACCTTAAACCGCTCGGACACCCCTCCATCTTACCAAAAACAAAGGTTTCTGTCAAGGCGCCCTTTGTTTTTGGCATAAATAGCTCCCGTTTCCACATGCGCCTTCTTAAAATGCCCAACAACATTTGTATTATACCAAAAGAAGTGTATTTTGGCTATCCTTTCTTGCAAATTCTATGACTGCAATTCTTCCCATTGCGCATAAAGTTGCAGCAGCTCCTCTTCCTGTTGACATTTTTGCGTATAAAAAAGGGCCGCTTTTTCCGGATCGCTGGCAATTTGCGGGTCATTCAGCTTTTCTTCCAGTTCGGCAAGCTGTTTTTCCCATAAGGTAATTTGTTCTTCTATCTTTTGCAATTTGTTTTTTAATTTCCGCGCTTCCTGCTGTTTTTGTTTCCTGGCAAAATAATCTTCCGGCCTGTCCATGGTAGAAGCACCATCGGCTTTTGCCACAGCCCCCTGCGGCAAGCCTGCGCCGCCTTGTGGTTGACTCTTTTGGCTTGGCGCCAATCCTTCCTTTTGCGCCACGCCGTTTTGCGCACGCTCTTTTCCTGAAGATGGACAGTTGGTCGCCATACCCACCCAAACGGCTTTTTTCCCTTTTCCGCCCGGGTTTTCTTTGGGGCTTTCACCGCGCGCCTTCTTTTGCCGCAAGTATTCGTCATAATTACCCGCATACCGTTGCAAACCATCCGGCCCCAATTCGCCAATTTGCTGCGCCACCTTGTTCATAAAATAACGGTCATGCGATACCATAAATAAAGTACCGGTATATTGTTGCAGGGCTTCTTCCAAAATTTCTTTGGATTCAATATCTAAATGATTGGTGGGCTCATCCAATAACAAACAGTTGGCATTGGAAAGCATCAGTTTGGCCAAAAGCAGCCGCCCCCGCTCCCCGGAAGAAAGCGAATCCACCCTTTGGAACACTTTATCGCCGGTAAATACAAAGGCCGCCAAAGTGGCGTAAATTTTTTGCACCGGCAAATGAGGGTTTTCATCATAAATTTCATCAAATAAGGTTTTTTCCCCATGCAAATTGCGGTGTTCTTGGTCAAAATAAGCCGTTTGCACCCGCGCCCCCCAATGAATACTGCCGCAATCGGGCTCTATTTCGCCATGCAGCATTTTTAAAAGAGTGCTTTTGCCGCAGCCGTTGGGCCCAATCACCGCCAGCTTTTCGCCGCGCCGCAACCATAAATTCACCTGCGAAAACAATGTTTTATCCGGAAAAGATTTCCCCAAATCGTTTAAGCGCAACACATCCTCGCCGCTTACTTGCTGTGGTTCCAGCTGCATGCGCATGGAAGCCGGCAAATCCTCCGGCGCGGCCTTTTTTTCCATTTTATCCAGCATTTTTTTACGGCTTTCTGCTTTGATAATGGATTTTTCCCGATTATAGGATTGCAGCTGACGGATGATGGCTTCCTGCCTTTTGATTTCCTTTTGTTGCAATACATAAGCCTTATAATCGGCTTCCCGCTGCGCCTGTTTTTTTTGGGCAAACACATCATAAGAGCCGCTGTAAACCGTGCTTTTGCCATGACAAATTTCCAGCGTTTTTTGCGTGGTTTGGTTCAAAAAATAGCGGTCATGCGAAATCAAAAGCACCGCGCCGGCATAGGTTTTGATATAATTCTCCAAAAATTCCACGCCCTGCATATCCAAATGATTGGTGGGTTCGTCCAAAAGAAGCAAATCGGCGCGCGAAAACAGCAGTTTGCCAAAAGCCAACCGCTCTTTTTCACCGCCGGATAAGGCCGCCACCGGCAAGTTTTCTTTGCTGCCGGCAAAACCCAAACTCAGCAGCATATTTTTTACCAGCGTTTCGTATTCATATCCCTGTTGCAATTCAAATTGCAAACTCATTTGGGCATATTCTTCCATGGCCTTTTGCAAATGCTCGCCGCTTAAATGGGCCATTTCCGTTTCTTTTTGCCGTAATTTGTTTTCCAAAGCCAATACCGCGGCAAAAGAGGAAAGCAATTCTTCTTTTACCGTGCGCTCTTCCTGCATGGCCAGCATTTGCTGCAAATAGCCAATTTTCACCTCATTGGGTTTGATCACCTGGCCGCTGTCCGCGGTCAGTTCTCCGGTAATCAGCTTAAAAAGGGTGGTTTTGCCAGCCCCGTTTACGCCCACTACCCCTATTTTCTCTTTTTCTTCTATTTTAAAAGTAATATCCTCTAAAATGGGCTTTTCGCCATAGGCTTTCGCCAAATGCGAAACGGCTAAAATCATTGATTCTGCTTTCCTTTCTGATAGCGCAACCGGATTAGGCGCGGCTGAAATTGCAGGCTTTGCCAAAAGGCTTTGCCGCGTTCATTGCTGTCCAAAACATCCAATTCTATGGTGTCCACCCCTAAAACAGCCAACAAAGCATGGAAAGCGCGTCTGCCAAAACCGCGCCGCCGGCAATCCCGGCAAATAAAGAAATGCCTTAAATACAAAGGTTGTACGCTTTCTTGCACCAAACCATAACCAATCACCCGGTCGTTTTCCATAAAATAATAAGCGCTGTAATCATTGGATAAAAACTGCAACATGCGTTGCTCCAACTGCAACACATCCATTGGGTTGTCGTGCCCTTCGTCCTCAATCAACTGTTTGTTCAGCACAGCCAGTTTGGCGCAATCCGCCAAAGAACATTTTACAATCTCCATGGGTACCCCTCCCTTTTTATCCTTTTTTATTATCATAACATATTTTGCCGCCCGGCAAAACATTCTTTGCAATAGGGGAAACATAAGCGGTAATCCCCTGCGCTTGCATTGCCTTTTTGGCGGCCGGCACCAAAGCGGGGTTTTCTATAAAATCCCAGGCGGTTTTCGCCAAAACTTTGGCCGCTAACAACATCCCTTTATGAGCCATGGCGGATTTGCCCACCGCGCAAGCCTGCCAGGAATGCGGCGGCGCGCCTAGCGGAAAACAAGCGGCATAAAACTGCCCGCTGGGAATATGATAACTGACGTCGCCAAAATCGGTAGAACCGTTAGAAGCCAGCGGCGGCAACAAAAAATCACAAATCGGTTGTTTTAATTTTTCCTGTAAAGCCGCGCCCTGCAAACCAGCTATTGTTTCATAATTACGGCGCACGCTTTCCATATTATTTTCGCCCATTCCGTTGCGAAAAGCCATGGCATAAGCGTATTCTTCCGGTGTATAGGCAAGGGGCAATCCGTTTTGCAAATGACAAGCCATTCTTTCTTCCACCACCGGATTGCCAATATAATCGGCATAGGCAGCATAAACATGGCCTTCCACTTCCGTTTCCGTCATCAAAGCCGCGCCTTGGGCAATTTTATCCAGCCGTTTTTTCAAATCCAGCACCGTTTGCATCTTGCGCGCCCGAATACAATAATTCACTTCCACCTGCGCCGGGATTACATTGGCCGCTTTGCCGCCGGCGTCTTCATAAGCGTAATGGATTCTCGCATCCGGCGTCATATGTTCGCGTAAATAATTGGCGCCAATATTCATCAATTCCGCAGCATCCAGGGCGCTGCGACCCAAATGGCCGCTATGGGCCGGGTTGGCGGAAATTCCCAAAAAGCGATACCGCAGCCGAATATTGGCCAAAGCGCCGCTTTTTTCAATACAATGATATTGCTGCGGATGCCAACACAAAGCAATGTCCAAATCGGCAAAAACGCCGGCCCGATCCAAAAAGGATTTTCCGGAAAAGCCTTCTTCTGCCGGACAGCCATAATAGCGCACGGTACCCGGCAAATTGGCTTTCTCCAAAACCTGTTTTAAAGCAAAAGCCGCCGCCACCCCGGCGGTACCCAATAAATGATGGCCGCAAGCATGACCATTACCGCCTTCCTGTAACGGTTCTCTATGCGTGGCGTCTTCTTTTTGGCTCATGGCTGGTAGCGCGTCAAATTCGCCGCAAATACCGATAATCGGCTTTTTTCCCTGCCCCGGCGCCGTATACTCCGCCATAAAAGCAGTTGCGATTGCCGCCAAATTACGCTGCACCGTAAAACCGGCCTGCTCTAAAAAATCCGCCTGCAACGCGCTGGACTGCACTTCCGCAAAAGCCAATTCCGCATAGTCCCAAATACGGTCGGACATTTGATAAAAAACAGCTTGTTCTTTTTCTAATATGGCCACCAAATTCGCTTCCTTGCCCATGGAATCACCCCTTACCCGTTTTATCATACAGTTAGACGTCCAAAAGCAAAATCCTGGAGCAAATAAAAAAATGCTTTCTTAACATTAGCATCCAAAAGCAAATTCTGGAACAAATAAAAAATGCTTTCTTTGTAAATGATTTTCTGAAAAGCAGGAATTTGGCCAAAGGAGGCCAATACTTTTTATCATAGAAAAAACCAAGCAAGCCGCACATACCTTTTGCCAAAAAAGCTCTTGCGGCGGTATAGCGAGGACAAAACCGTTATCACCAGTATTGCGCAGCCAAAGTCTTCGCTTCCGGCACAATGCAAATAAGCGGTTGTCTTACCAACTTTTATAGGTAAAGGCTTTTTGTCGACATAGTGCAAACAGACGTTTTTACCAGCTTTTTATAGGCCAAATGCTTTACTGATAACATCATACAAGCAAAAGCATAGCTTCCGCTCTAGCGCAAACAAACGGTCGTCTTACTAAGTTTTATCGGCCAAGGCTTTTTCTGCCGGCATAATGCAAACAGGCGTTTTTTTACCAGCTTTTTATAGGCCAAATGCTTTACTGATAACGTCATACAAGCAAAAGCATAGCTTCCGGCATAGCCCAAACAAGCGTTTCTTTTGCCGACCTTTTTCCAAGGAAAAGCACCCCTGTTGGCATAGGACAGCCAAAGACCTTGCCGCCAACCTTTCGGCGGCAAAAAAACTGGTTTTTTACTTTTTTCGTGCAATAATTGCTTTGCAATAACCCATACTAAATGGGAAAGGAAGTTTTATCATTGTCAATTGGTTATACCTTAAAAAGATTAACGGAAATGGATTACGGCGCCATGTTAAAGGCGGTAAAAATTGCCCATCAAAAAAGCGGCAAAAACAGGATCGGCCTTTTTTACGATATGGTGCGCTGCGGTTTTGCTTATGGCTGCGGTTATACCGATTATAACTGTTTTGCCTTTTATCAATTAACACCGCAGCAAAAAGCTACTTATATTACCCGCAAAGGGCAAAATGAAATCGTAGCCCATTTTAACAATAAGGAATACTACCCTTATTTTATCAATAAGGAACTATTTAATGAAACATTCCATGCATTTATGCAAAGATCCTACCTCAATTTGCAAAAGGCCTCCCCGGACGATTTTGCCACCTTTTTGGCAGGACGCGCCAATTTCATTGCCAAACCCATTGACGGCATGTGCGGCCAAGGGGTGGAAAAAATTAAGGTTACAAAAACCACCGACGCTGCTTCCTTATATGACCAGCTAAAAAGCAAGAATCTTTGTTTGGTGGAAGAAACCATTCAGCAGCATGCAGCCATTTCTGCCATTTATCCGCATTCCGTCAATACCGTACGCATTATGACCATCGTAGACGGCGATCATGCCGATATCATTTTCGCCTGCCTGCGCATGGGTTCCGGGCAATCGGTGGTGGACAATATGGTAGCCGGCGGCATGTGCGCTTTGATCGATATCCCAACCGGGATCATCAGCAAACCGGCCGCCAATTTAAAAACCGAAGTGTTTTACGAGCATCCCGATACCAAACATGTTTTTGTGGGCACGCCCATTCCGCATTTTGATTTGGTCAAGAAAACAGTGCAAAAAGCCGCTATGTTGGTACCGCAAATCCGTTATGTCGGTTGGGATGTGGCCATCACGCCGGATGGCGTGGAACTGATCGAGGGCAATGAATTCCCCTGCCACCAACTGATGCAATCCCCTTTTCACTTAGAAAATGGCATTGGCATGTTGCCAACTGTAAAAAAATATTGGTAAAAGAGGCGCAAGCCTCTTTTTTATTCATTTCATCCATTGACAAAATAAAAATTTTATTTTATATTATTGTTGCAAAATTTTAGTCTGATTTCGTACTAAAGAGAGGTGGAATAGCTTCCATGCGAAGTAAGCTTACCCAGGCCATTTTAACCAAATTTCACACTAAATGCAGATAGAAGATATTCCGTGGCAAAGAAAATGGTTTTCATGCTATTTTAATCTGACCCCCTGCTAAATACGGACAGAGGAACTTTCATAGTAAAACCAATTTTCTGTATTATTTTAGTCTAATTTCATGCCAAATAGGGATAGGAGGAATTTCATGGCCAAGCAAAAGGAAATGATACCAACAAAGCAAGAGCAAATGAAGCAGCAAATCCAAAGTTATTATCATTTTTGGTTCACTGCCAACCGCATTTATGAAGATTGGGCCAAAAAACAGGGTCTTAACTCCCATGCCCTTTTCATTTTATATGAACTGTACCATCATATCGATGGCTGTCAGCAAAAGCAAATTTGTGAGCGGCTGCTTTTACCCAAGCAAACAGTGCACAGCATTTTACAGGTTTTCGAAAAAAAAGGCCTGGTAAATAAAAAGATTGATCCACAGGATCAAAGAGGAAAACTGTTTTTTTTAACTTCTGACGGCCACCAATACGCCGCCTCTGTTTTAGAACAGTTATCGCAGCTGGAAAGCATGGCGCTCCAGCAAATGACGCCCCAACAAAGAAGACAAATGGCACAAAACAATGCTTCCTTTATCACCAATTTGCAAAATTTATTATAAAAAGAAGGCTAATAACGCCAGACAGGTCTTTCGGTATAGCAATCTGCAAAATTTATCATCAAAACAAAAAGCCGCGCCAAAAAAGCTTCTTTCACAAATAATTTAACATCATTCATGATAAAGAAAAAAGACACAAAACAGGCCTTCTGGTATAGCAATCTGCAAAATTTATGATAAGGAGAACACAAAATATGTCCTATGTATACTTATTTTTGGCCATCGCCGGTGAAATCATCGGCACCAGTTTTTTAAAAACTTCGGTCGGTTTTAGCAAGTTTTGGCCCACTTTGGCCTGCATTGTCAGTTATGCCGCTTGCTTTTTTCTTTTTTCTAAATCTTTATTACAAATCAACCTAAGCATTGCTTATGCCACCTGGGCTGGCTTAGGCGTGGCCGCCTCCTTACTGATTTCCGTTTTCCTTTTTAAAGAAAGCATTTCTCCCTTGGGCCTTTTAGGGGTAGCCCTGGTCATAATCGGGGTTGTACTGGTTAATTTATTTGGCGGCGCCCATTAAAAGAAACCGGAAAAACAGAGGAGAGCGCATAAAAAGGAATCTTTTCTTCGTCATCCGTTGGGAGTGCCCTTATTATAACTAGGCTCGGCCAATCCATTTACTTGGCGACGCTCATGAAAGAAAACCGGCAAAACATAAAAAACCAGAAAAAAGAAAGTATTTCCCTTTCCGCCTTTTAAAGATAGCCTTTTTCATAGACGAATAGACTTAAACTGGGTCGTACCAGTCCATTTATTCGCCAGCGCCCATGAAAGGAAACCGAAAAAGTGGAAAAAACAGGAAAAAGAAAGCGTCGCGCTTTCTTTTTTGATACGCCCAGTTCCTTTCGAGGTTTCCGCTACCCTGCCGGCATTGTAATAGCAAGGTTTTCGTCCAAGCAGAAACACAAAGTGGATTAGGACTTTTTATAATAATATAACCCTTTTCTTTCCTCTTCTTTCCGTCTTTCTTATCTTAAGACCATTCCTTTTAAGGCAATTCCTTCAAAATATCCCAATTTTCATAATAAGGACGTACCGCAATAGCCCTTTTGCCGTTTCCTTCCGTAATCACGCCATTGGGCGCAATATGAAAATAAAAATGATAGCGTCCCATTTTTCCCATATTCTTTTTTTGACAGTGCTGTAACATGTCTTTTTGCCGAAACAGAAAGTGATGCATTTTTTCTTTTTCATCGGGCACGGCAAATACATAAAAATCATACTTATCAATAATATTGGCATTCATCGTATGCCAGCTATCCAGCAAGTAACGGTTTTTATGGTCTTTCACATGAGAACGACTATAACCGTAGCGCAAGCGGTAGGTATGTTGCAAGGTTTGCAATAAAATGCCGTTGGCGTCTTGCTTATCCACGTCAATTTTTTGATAATAGGGGAATTTCTTACGCAATATGGTAATGGCTTCCAAGCGCATATCCTGGTAACTAACGATTTCTTCTTTGGGCTGCGACCAAGGCAATGTCAATTGTTTTTTTACTTCAGACACCAAAGTTGCCGGAAGCGGCAAGGCTGTTTTTTGCGCTAATGCTTCCTGAATACCTGCTATCTCCGTTTTCATTTTTTGGTCGTTTTCCTCCAAAACTTGAATACGACTCAATAACTCCAGTATCACTTTTTCCATATTCATACCCCGCCCTCCGTAAAATCATTTTATTCCATTTATTACCAGGGAAAATCATTTTCTTTTATATATAGACCGTCTGAATACGTGTCAATACTTTATTTGACGCATAATAGTGCGTCAAAAAAAAGGCCGCCTTAAAAGGCGACCTTACTGGTATTTTATCAGTTTATTTATTTTCGGCGTTCCACAATCATTTTTTGCGCCACGGTTACCCCAGCGCCCATGGTAAATTCATAACCCAATTCTGCCAAAGCCATTTCCAAAGCAGAAATGGTGGAAATAAGCTGTAAATCAGTCACATAACCCAAATGCCCAATGCGGAAAACATGCCCTTTGAATTTCCCTTGCCCCCCGGCAATCACACAATGATATTTATCGCGCATAATGCCGGTTAGCGCTTTGGGATCCACCCCTTCCGGAGCCATAATGCTGGTAACGGAAGGGCTGGCGCAATGTTCTGCTGCCACCAAAGGCAAATGAAGCGCTTGCGCTGCGGCTCGAATCACGTCGCGCCGGAAATAATGTTCGTCAATCACCGCATCGATACCGCCCTGTTCGTCAATAAAGCGTAATGCTTCCTGAATGGCAAACAATACCGATAAAGCGGGCGTAAAAGGCATTTCTCCTTTTTTATAAGAAGCTCTAGCTTTGTTCAAGTCAAAATAAAAACGCGCATTGGTGCAGCTTGCACAAACCGGCCAAGCTCGGTCGGAAACCGCCACAAAATCAATCCCTGGCGGCGACATGAAAGCCTTTTGGCTGCCGGTCAAAACCACGTCTACCTGCCAATCATCCATACGGAATTTGGCCGCGCCCAAGCCGGAAACGGAATCCACAATCAGCAAAGCCGGATGGTTGCCGCGCGCTTTGGAAATGGCTTCAATATCATTGGTTACCCCGGTAGAAGTTTCATTATGCTGGCAGTATACCGCTTTGATTTCATGGTTTTTATCGGCCACTAATTTTTCGGCAATGGCTTTGGGATCCACGCAATTTCCCCAACCGAAATCCATAAAATCCACATCGGCGCCAAAAGCCAAAGCAATATCGCGCAACCGTTCGCCAAAATTGCCAATGGAGGCCACCACGATTTTATCGCCGGGATTGACAAAATTGGCCACCAAGCATTCCAAACCGCCCGTACCGGATGCGGTTAAAGTAAGCACGTCGCATTTGGTTTTAAAAATCTTTTTGGCATTTTCCGTAATTTCCGTCAACATGGCCGCAAATTCCGGCCCTCTATGGTTGATCATGGCCCGGGAGGAAGCCCTGGCCGCCGCCGGCGGTACTTGGGTTGGCCCCGGTAACATGATAATTTGATCTTCTGTCATACAAATAACCCCTTTCTTTCGATAAAAATACTCCACTTTTTCCCCATTCGTAACTTTTATTATAACGGTTTCAGCCAGGAATTACAATAAAATTCCCATAGAAAAAGCCAGTATAGGCGAATCACCATAGCCCATACTGGCCGCTCTATGCGATCTGTTAATATACTACATATCCTATCTTCTGTTAATATACTATCTGTTAATATATTATCTGTTAATACACGACCTTTTAAAACAAGGTTTTTTGTTGCGCTTCTTCCTCTTCATCTTTGGAAAGCACTTTGGCCATATCCATCACCACGTCGCCTTCGCCCAGTTTAATTAAAGTAACCCCTTGGGTGTGACGGCCTTGTTGTGAAATATCATTCACATTGATGCGGATAATAATCCCGTCGCGGCTTAAAATCATCATTTCTTCCCCGGGTTTTACCACCTCAATGGCCACCAAATGGCCGGTTTTTTCATTGCATTTTAAGGTGTAAATCCCTTTGCCGTCGCGATGAGTTTGCCGGAATTCGTCAAGGGGCGTACGTTTTCCATAACCCTTTTCGGAAACCACCAATAATTCGGCGTCGTCTTGTACGGTATCCATGCTTACCACAAAATCGCCTTCATTTAAGCGAATCCCCCGCACCCCGCGGGTCACCCGCCCCATGGGCCGCACATCTTCTTCCGGGAAACGAATGGCCAAACCGCCGGAGGTAGAAAGGATAATTTCTTCATCGCCCTTGGTTAATTTCACGCCGATCAATTCATCGCCTTCGTCCAAATTGATGGCCGCCAAGCCGCCGCTGCGATTGGTATCATATTCGGTCAACAAGCTTTTTTTCACAATGCCATTTCTGGTGGCCATAAACAGATATAGGCCCGCCTCATATTCCTTCACCGGAATGACGGCGTTCACTTCTTCCCCGCCGTTTAAAGAAAGCAGATTCACCAAAGCGGTTCCTTTGGCGGTACGCCCCGCTTCCGGCAATTCATGCACTTTTAAGCGATACACTTTCCCCAAATTGGTAAAGAACAGCAAATAGTGATGAGTACTGGTGATAAACAGTTTGTTGACAAAATCCTCCTGTTTGGTGGTCATGGCGGTCACGCCTTTGCCGCCCCTTCTTTGCTGGCGATAGGTATCGGCCGGAATCCGTTTGATATAACCGGAATTGGAAATGGTAATCACCATATCTTCTTCGGCAATCAAATCTTCATCCGCCAATTCCCCTTCATCGCGCACAATCACGGTGCGTCTTTCATCGCCGTATTTTTCTTTAATGGCTACAATTTCTTCTTTAATTAAGTATAAAAGCAATCTTTCATTTTCTAAAATTTCGGTTAAATGGGCAATGGTTTTAATCAATTCCAAATATTCTTCTTCCAGCTTATCCCGTTCCAAACCGGTTAAAGCCCGCAGCCGCATTTCCAAAATAGCCTGCGCCTGTTTTTCGCTTAAGCCAAAACGGCTCATTAAATTGGTTCTGGCCTCTTCCGTACTTTTGGCCGCCCGAATGGTAGCCACCACCTGGTCAATATTGTCCAAAGCAATGCGCAAACCTTCCACAATATGGGCCCTGGCTTCGGCTTTGGCCAAATCAAAACGGCAACGCCTGGTCACCACGTCTTTTTGATGGTCAATATAATACTGCAAAATTTGCTTTAAGTTTAAAACCTGCGGCACCCCGTTGACCAGGGCCAGCATAATCATACCAAAGCTTTCCTGCATTTGGGTGTGTTTATATAATTGATTCAACAATACGTTGGCATTGGTTTCCCTTTTTAACTCAATGACGATACGCATGCCATCGCGGTCCGATTCATCCCTTAAATCGGCAATGCCTTCAATCTTTTTATCACGCACCAATTCGGCAATGCGTTCAATCAATTTGGCTTTATTGACTTGATACGGAATCTCCGTCACCAGAATGCGTTGCTTGCCGCCGCTCATTTGCTCAATCACCGCTCTGGCCCGCATTTTTACCGTACCACGACCAGTGCGATAAGCCGCCTTAAAGCCTTCTTTTCCCAAAATCAAACCGGCTGTTGGAAAATCCGGCCCCTTAATAAATTGCAATAATTCGTCAATATCGGCATAAGGATTGTCGATCAAATGACAGACCCCGTCGATCACTTCGCACAAATTATGCGGCGGAATATTGGTAGCCATGCCAACCGCAATCCCGGAAGAACCATTGACCAGCAAATTGGGAAAACGGGCCGGCAATACCACTGGCTCCTCATCGTCCCCGTCATAGTTGGGCATAAAATCTACGGTATCCTTGTTCAAATCCCGCATCATTTCCAAAGCCAAAGGACTCATACGCACTTCCGTATAACGCATGGCCGCCGCGCCGTCGCCATCTACGGAACCAAAGTTACCATGCCCGTCCACCATTGGGTAACGCAAAGAAAAGTCCTGCGCCATGCGTACAATAGTGCCATATACGGCCGAATCGCCATGCGGGTGGTATTTCCCCAAAACGTCCCCGACCACACGGGCCGATTTTTTATGCGGTTTATCCGGCGTCACGCCTTGATCAAACATCGAGTACAACACGCGGCGGTGAACCGGTTTAAAACCGTCCCGCACATCGGGCAAAGCCCGTCCCACAATGACACTCATGGCATACTCGATATAGGAATCTTTCATTTCCTCCTCGATGGCCACCGGCAAAATTTTGCCATTGGTAAAGTCTTCCATGATGAACCTCCGTTATTTCATACTGCCGTATCCGGCTGTTTCTATCCTTTTTTCTTTTATAAAGTCGCCATTTGCAAATAAATATAAAATGGGCTGGCCATATTCACCACATTG
This sequence comes from uncultured Clostridia bacterium, assembly GCA_944391215.1. Lineage (GTDB taxonomy): Bacteria > Bacillota > Dehalobacteriia > UBA4068 > CALXSR01 > CALXSR01. The sequence goes on along the minus strand of CALXSR010000037.1, from coordinate 98,794 downwards.
TCCAAATCGGCAAAAGGCACCAATAAGGAGCCTTCGTTGCCAAAACGGTCGCTAAACTCCAACAAAATGCCATCCGCCGAAGCTGACCAAACCGGTTTCAAATCAGCCCAGCTGCCGCGCAATTTTTCCTGTATTTCCTGGAAAAAGTCCGTCGCACCGATTGTTTGAAAATATTGCCATTTGTTTTGCCACAAATTGCGGGCAGTCGATAAAAACACCGTTTGCCAATCGCTATCGGCCTGGAACAAATCTTCCAACTGGTACAAAACGCCGTCTTCCAAACCGATATGATAATAAAAATGTTTTTCTTGAATATAATCGCCCAATTCGGCTTCCGGCGTCACATAAGCATAGCCAACTTGTTCCAAAATTAGCAAGCTCGGCCCGTATACCCGGGCGTCCAACCAAGTTTGTACGGTATATTTGCGAATATTGATGCCATCTTTGGCGTTCTGCATAAACAAACCGCGCAACTGGCTGTTGATCGCCGCCGCTTTTTCCGCCAACAAAGGACCTGATAAAACGGGACAGGCAATCACATAAGCGTCGTTTTCCATCATCCATTCCCAGGATAAGGTCAAACCTTCTTTTAATAAATAATTTTGGTTAGAAGCAAATACCTTTTGGCCGCCAGTGGTATAGTAAGCGCAATCCATTTGGTTGGAAACCGCAATCAAATCGCCCACAAAAGCAATTTCATTGTTCGGATAGAAAATGGGGAAACCGGACGCCCACACGCCGCCTGTTGTTAAAAGAGAACTTTCTTTTTCCGTGGTGGCGGCAAGCAAACCGTCATGCACCATACCCAGCGTTTTAAAATCAAAAGCAGTCAGCTGCCGGCCTTTGGCGTCAAACAAAGCATAATAGCCGTTAAATTCCTCTAAAACCGCATATACCTCCGCCCCTAAATAGGTAATGGCGGCATATTTGGGAGCCAGCACCCACTGACCGTTTTCATCCAATAAACCCCAATTTTTGGTATCCCAACTGTCCACGCAAGCGGTAAATTGGCGGTCGGCGCCGGCCGCGGCCGCTTGTATTTCCGGCTTAACGGATACGCCAACATGACCGTTTTTATCCATAAAGCAATACGGATCTTTAGGGTCCATTTTCACCAGAGCCAAGTCGCCGGCAAAAGAGGTAGCCGTATAAAAAGAATTCTGCCCGGGCACACCAATCGGCTTCCCTTCTAAATCAATAAAACTCCAGCCGCGGCGTAAATCTTTTTCCGCGTCATAATACAAAATGGCATCGCCGCTTACCGGCATAAAAGCGCCTTTCTCTTTTAACAAGGCTTGCCCCTCGGCATTATACAAGGTATATTTCCCATCACCTTGGGATACGGTATAAAAACCCGCGCCCAATTCAATGCGGTTTCCATCCGGCATAGCGGTGATTTCCTGTCCACTAGCATCAAAGGAGTGGTATAGGCCATTGCGGTCTTCGGCCACATAAAAGCCCTGCTCTTCATAAACTACCGCCGTATAATACACCGGTTCCACCACCCAGTTGCCGGCCCGATCAATAAAACCCCAGTTTTGCTGTTGGCCTTCATAAACAAAGGCAGGGTATAAAGCCATCGGCCCGTCATTGGTAGGGGGTCTGTTGTCCTGTTGCCCAAAAGGCAAAAACAAGGCTACAAAAGTGCAACAAAGCAAAAGTAGCAAAGGCACTAAAATTTTGTTTTTATCCAAACGCCTCAACCTCATTTTTTTACGGTTTTTCGCCCAAAGACAGTTAAATGTCCAAATTTTTGGCGTATACCGCATTTTCTTGGATAAATTCTTTCCGGGGTTCCACTTTATCGCCCATCAATACGCTGAAAATATTTTCCGCTTCCATTTCATCCGTCATATGCACTTGCAAAATGGTACGCACATTGGGATCCATGGTGGTTTCCCACAACTGTTCCGGGTTCATTTCACCCAAACCTTTATAGCGCTGTACGGTGTAATTTTCCCGGGGGTTATTTTCATAAAACTGTTCCAATTCTTCTTCCCGATACAAATAAACATGTTCCTTGCCCTTTTTGGCCTGCACTTTAAAAAGCGGGGGCTGGGCAATATAAACATAACCGGCGTCAATCAATTCCCGCATATAACGGAAAAAGAAGGTGAGCAAAAGGGTACGAATATGCGCTCCGTCCACGTCGGCATCGGTCATAATAATCAATTTATGATACCGGGCTTTGCCCAAATCAAATTCATCGGAAATCCCCGTGCCCATGGCGGTAATCATATTTTTAATTTCATTCGAATTTAAAATGCGATCCAAGCGGGCCTTTTCCACATTTAAAATTTTGCCGCGCAAGGGTAAAATGGCTTGCGTTCTCCGGTCGCGCCCTTGTTTGGCCGATCCTCCCGCGGAATCCCCTTCCACCAAATACAATTCGCACAAAGCCGGATCTTTTACCGAACAATCCGCCAATTTCCCGGGCAAACTGGTCCGTTCCAAGGCGCTTTGCCGTCTGGTCAATTCGCGGGCTTTTCTGGCAGCGTCCCTGGCCCGGCTGGCCTGCACTGCTTTTTCCACCACCATTTTAGCTTGTCCGGGGTTTTCTTCTAAATAAATCGCCAGTTGTTCCGCCACAATGGAATTGACAATCCCCTGTACTTCGGTATTGCCTAATTTGGTTTTGGTTTGCCCTTCAAACTGAGGTTCCGTTACTTTTACGGAAATGACAGCCGTAATGCCTTCCCGCACGTCTTCCCCGGATAAATTGGCATTGTTTTCTTTTAAGATATTTTGTTTGCGGGCATAATCGTTAATCACCCTGGTCAAAGCGGTTTTAAAACCCGCTTCATGGGTGCCGCCTTCCTGGGTATGGATATTGTTGACATAGGAAAACAAGGCTTCATTATAGCCGTCATTATATTGCATGGCAATTTCCACTTGCGTGGTATCCTTTTGGCCGGCAAAATACATCACCGGGTGCAAGGATTCTTTGCCGCGGTTTAAATATCGCACAAAGTCCACAATGCCGCCTTCATAATGATAGGTTTTTTCAAAAGGCGGATCTTCCCTTAAGTCGCGCAATACAATGCGCACGCCTTGATTTAAAAAAGCCAGTTCTCTCACACGTTGGATCAAAGTATCGCGGTGATACACCGTTTCTTCAAAAATGGTAGCATCCGGTTTAAAAGTTACGGTAGTACCGGAATCATCGGCGTCGCCTGTTCTTTTCAAATCGTATAAAGGGTGGCCTTTTTCATATTCCTGCACATAAATGCCGCCCTCTTTGTGGATTTCTATTTTTAAATGCTCGGATAGCGCGTTTACCACGCTAACGCCTACCCCATGCAAACCGCCGGAAACTTTATAGCCCCCGCCGCCGAATTTACCGCCGGCATGCAGCATGGTTAAAGCCGCTTCCGCTGCCGATTTCCCGGTTTTTTCATGAATATCCACCGGAATCCCCCGACCATTATCCTTTACGCAAATACTGTTATCGGCTAAAATGGTCACTTCAATCAAATCGCAAAAACCGGCTAACGCCTCGTCAATGCTATTATCTACCACTTCGTAAACAAGATGATGCAAGCCGCGCGGGCCGGTGGAACCGATATACATACCGGGTCTTTTTCTTACCGCTTCTAAACCTTCTAAAATTTGAATCTGACTAGCGTCGTAAGAAGTATTTTTTTTCTCCTTTTCATCCATTGAGTAATGATTCCTCCATTATCTTCTGCCTGGGCAAATCATGGCATTATAATAGTGTTATTATACACTATTTTGGCTCTTTTCGCAATGGAAGTAGCCCTTTTCGCCCTTTTTTTATCCTCTTAAATGAGATATAATGTACAGGTAGAAAAAACCGCTTTATTTCTGTTTTTATCGCTTTTTTATGCGAAAGGAGGCGCCCTGATGGCTTATGATATACAACCCATTTATGCCCGTCAAGTAAATTGTATTTATCGTTTATGCTATTTGTTTTGGCAAAATACGGCCGCAACAGAAAAAGCCGTACAAGAAGTTTTTTTAACCTGCCTGCGCGAAGAAAAATCCTTTGCCCAGGAAAAAGAAGAAAAAGCTTTTTTGGTGCAACAAGCGTATTCGTATTATAAAAAAAATTATCGGCCCAACTTACATAAAAGAGAAGAAGCTGCCGCCACCGCTGCCATTTTGCAAAATGCGGCCCAAAAAGAACAAATTCTTACTTTAGCCAAATCCATTTTAAAATTGCATCCGCATCAACAAATGGCATTCTATTTTTATTATTTCGAACGGCTCTCTTGCGCCGATATTGCCTTTTTAACCGGGCAAAAGGAAACCCAAGTGCAAAAACAACTTTTGCAAGCGCAAAAGCTGTGTCAATTGGAAACAGGGGGTGAATATTGTGCGCCAAGACCTAGCACACAACGTATTTGAAGCCTTCACGCCCAGTCCAGAACAAAAAGAAAGAATGCTGACGCAAATCCTCAATGCAGCCAAAACAGAACCGGTAAAAAGAAGGGCGCGGCGGGCCATCAGCGGTTTGGCAGTTGCCTTTACCTTAGTCTTTTGCCTTGGGGCTTCTGCTTTAGCGCGCAATTTCGATACCTTTAGCCAAACCATACAGTCCTTTTTGGGCGGGCCGACCCAGGCATTGGGCATGGCGGTCAGCGACCAAGGATACACCGTAAAAGCCGAAACCATTTTTGGCGACATGCATAACGCTTATATTCTTTTTTCTTTAAGCCGCGATGATAACAAACCGCTGGATCAAGAAATGTATTTCCAAAACTTCGATTTGGATATCGTAGAAGCCACCGAAGGCTACGGCTTTACCATCTCTTCCTTACAAGACGATAATTTGCAGGATAATAAAAGGCAATTTTGCCTGCAACTGGATTCCCCCGGCGATATTGTAGGCAAAAAAGCCACCATTACCTTAGAAGGTTTATATCCGGAAAATTTATCGGCCATGGCTTTCGGCAAATGGGAATTCTCTTTCCCTTTGGTTTACGAGGACCAAGCCCAAATTTACCCATTAAAACAAACCATCCCGTATCAAGATATGCAAGTGGTATTGGATAGCATCGTCTTATCCCCCTTATCCTGCTCTTTTGCCATCAGCGCTGCAGACAGCGACACATTCGCCTCTTTTTGCGAAACCGCTTTTGGCGACGCCCTTACCCCGCTCATCCAGTTGGAATTGCAAGATGGCACCATATTGGAAGAAAACAGCGCCTGGGGCGATTATATGTCATGTAAGTATTTTTGCCAAATCGGCTTTAACCGGCTGGTAAGCGCCAAGGAAATCAAAAATTTCTATATCAACGGTATCTGTTTCCCCTTCCCGCAAAAATAGCGATGTGGTTCGGGTAGAAATGTTTGATTTGCAACCGTATCTATTTCCCCTTCCCGCAAAAATAGCGGCCCGGTATGTTCGCCGTTTTCCGCAATTAGAATCTTTCCCCTTTTTACCACCCACCGAGCAGGCCCAATCCTGGCGCATGCCTCGGATTACCCGCTAAATGGACAAATATGGCGCGCACCCCAAATTCCATCACCCACTGAGCAGGCCCAGTCCTGGCGCATGCCTCGGATGTAAAGAAAAACAAAAAAGACGGCAAATCGCCGTCTTTTTGCATGTGTATTTATTGAGCAAGAATCATTGACTGTTTCTTTGATTGTTTCTTTTTCCTTAAGGTTTACTGACCGTTTCCTTCTTCTTAAGGATTACTGATTTTTCCTTTCCCTTAAGGATTATTGATTATCTCCTTCCCCTTCTTGCTCTTCCTGGTTGCCGCCTTCTTGTTTTTGGGCATCTATGGTCTCTTTATCGCCGCTTCTGGCTGTTAACGTCATCAAAGTGGTCACTTTATTGCCGTCGGCGTCCACCGTTTTCACTTCAAATTCAAACTGGGTATTATAAGGCGGAATGGGCCCACCAATTTTGGCGTCTAAACTATAAAAAGCGCCGCCCAAATTGTCCATACCGGAAAGATATTTGCTAATATCGTCTTCCCCTTCTTTGGCTTTTAAAGTACCGGTAAATTGCCATTGCGTCCCTTTACCAAAGGTATAATCCAATTGTTGGAAAGAGCTCTCGCCTTGATAGCCAATATAAATTGCGGAACGATACCCTTTTAATAAATCTTCTTCCGTCATTTTTTCCGGCATCGTACCCAATAATTTCAAATCGTCTTCGCGCATTTGCCGTACTTCAATGGCAATCATAAAACCGTCTTTTTCCGCCATAAAAGTGTAAGGCACTTCGGCAAGGTTCACCGGATCATTGGTTTTCACCCGACCCACGCAACCCGTCAAGCCCAAAATACAAACGCAAATACCGCATAAGAATAAAAGGATTTTCTTTTTCTTCATCTTCCCCAACCTTTCTTTTTTTACGCAATCCGCATTAGCGTATATTATATCATTTTATTTTACCTTTTGCTTGTTTTTCTCATTTCCCTTTTTTAACGAATTTCCCGCAATTCATAATCCATATGCCCCAAACCGAGCTTTTGTGCATGTTGCATACAAACGCGCCAATCGGTTTCCGGATGCAAGGCATGAAAATAATCTTCCCCGGCCTGCACTCCGTTTTTGGCCAACAAACTGCCCGCCATCACCGGCTGCCGGTTCACCGCTTCCGCGCAGGCGCAATCCAGCGCCACCGGGTCAAAGGAAGCAAAAATGCCTACATTACCCACAATCGGGATATCATTTTCCGCATGGCAATCGCAAAACGGCGAAACATCCATCACAAAACTGATATGGAAACTGGGCCTACCCCTTAACACCGCCGCGGCATATTCCGCCATTTTGCAGCAAAGGATATCATTACTATGAAATTCTTCCGCGGCAATGGCATCCGCCGGACAAACGCCAATACAACGCCCGCAACCCACACAGCGGCTTTTTTCAATCCTGGCTTTTTTGTTTTCCAAAACAATGGCGCTATGCGCGCAAATTTTTTGGCAACTGCCGCAACCCACGCAATCAACCTGGCTGACACTGGGTTTGCCGGAAGAATGCATTTCCATTTTACCGGCCCGGCTACCGCAGCCCATGCCGATATTTTTAATCGCGCCGCCAATCCCGGTATTTTCATGCGCTTTAAAATGGTTGATACTAATCATCACATCAGCATCCATCACCGCCCGCCCTATTTTGGCCTCTTTCACATAAGTACCGTCGTTTAAAGGAACCAAAGCTTCATCCGTTCCTTTTAACCCGTCGGCAATCAGCACTTGGCAACCGGTAGCAAAAGGATTATAGCCGTTTTCATAAGCGGCGTCCAAATGTTCCAAAGCATTTTTGCGCCGACCCACATAAAGGGTATTGCAATCGGTCAAAAAGGGTTTGCCGCCGCGCGCTTTCACCATATCCGCTACCACTTTGGCATAATTGGGACGCAAATACGCCAAATTCCCCGGCTCGCCAAAATGAATTTTTAAAGCAGCAAAACGGTTTTGCAAAGGCAATAAGTCAAAACCGGCCTTTTGCAGCAACTTTTCCGTTTTTTGCAGCATATTTTCTCGTATTGTAGCATGAAAATCCGTATAAAATACAATCGATTTTTCCATCCTAACCCCTCCCGTCTAGCTATGTATTCGTGATAAAAAGATTCGCTCCTTCTGTGGAAAGACAACAAATTTCTCCTTCCTCTTCCGCAACAGTCGCTTGCTAACGCTGCCATCGAGCATCTACAAACCAAAGCCCAACAAACAAATTCCATCAGCCTGGCAAGCCAATGCCTGGCAAATACATGCCGCCCGTCTGCAAAGCTAACACGCAGCAAACAAGTATCATCTAGCCGCCAAACCAACATTTGTCAAGTGATCGAGAAACGCTTGCTTCCTCCCCGTTTGCCGCAGCTCGTCTTAACGCCTTTGTTGCAAACCGCGCAACAAAAAAATTCCATCTATTCCATTCGGCATTGGCGACAGCCATATGTCCTTTTTAGCGGCATGTCATTGCCAAAAACTCTTTTAGGCGCTGCTGGGCAAATTGGGTCCGGCTTTGCTTTTGGCGTCCGATACGCACCACAGCGTAATGGAAAGCAAAACAATGGCCGCGCCCACCAAAGCCAAAATACCAGGCAATTCTCCCATCACCAAAAATACCCATAATGGGTTTAACAGGGGTTCCACCATGGTCAACAAAGCGCCGTCTAAAGGCTCCACACAACGCATGGCCGAGGAGAAAAATAAATACGGCATGCCCCATTGAAAAATACCCAGATATAAAATGCCAATCACACTGCCTACCGACCATTGCGGCGGCGCCAAGAAGAAAATAAAAGGCAAGCTCAATAACACAATAATGCCATTGCCTAAAATAATACCGTTAAAACTGTTACCTTTGTATTTCGAGTAAAAAATATTCGTCCAGGCGGAACTAAAACCGCTGGCCAAAGCAAGCACATTACCCCAAACATAACCCCAGGAAAGGCCGTCGCAAAAAAACAAACCAATCCCCAAAAAGGTGCAGGCGGTCACGATAATATCTTTTTTTCGAATGGGAGTAGCAAAAAAGAAATAGGCATATAACATGGTGATGACAGGGTTAATATATTGCAATACAATGGCATTGGCCGAAGTGGTTAATTTATTGGCCCAAATAAAACAAATGGCGGTAAAAGCAATGGAACAGGCCCCAAGGATTGTTTGCTTATCGATGGTAAAACGATTGCCACGGTTAAAAGCCAAAACCAAACAAAGCGCTAAAAAGCTGCGCATGCCGGCTAAAGTCATGGCATGGAAAGGCAAAATTTTAATGAGAAGGCCAGATGTGCTCCAAAAAAAAGCGCTCAGCAAAATCAATCCAACGGCTTGCCGGCGCGAGTAACGGAGTGCTGTAATGTCCATGGCATTTCCTCTTTTCTATGAACTTAATGGCATTATATCATCTGCTTTTCGCCTTGTAAACCTTTACAAAAAAATGTTTCTCCCCTACAATAAGGAAAAGAAAAACAAAAAAAGGGGGAAAAACCGTGCCATCCGCCGCACAACAAAAAGTATGCCAGCTTCTGCAACAAGAGCAAATTCCTTATGAAATTACCCAGCATGCAGCCGTTACTACCATTGCCGAAATGGAAGCACTGCAAGTGGAGGAAAAAGGCCAAATTTGCAAAAATCTGTTTTTGGCGGAGGCCAAAGGACCGTATTTTTATTTATGCATGCTGGCCAAAGAAAAAAAGGCCGATTTGAAAGCCATCCGGGCCCAAATCAGCAGTTCCCGCCTGCATTTTGCCTCCCCGCAACAACTGCTGGAAAAATTGCAATTAACCCAAGGCGCCGTCGGCCCTTTTGGTTTATTCAATGATGACGCCCACGACACCGTTTTTTTAATCGATAGCAGCTTAAAAGGGCAAATTTTGGGCATGCATCCCAACGATAACACCGCCACTGTTTGGCTTTCTTATGAACACTTGCTGGTCCTTTTGCAAAAATTAGGCCACCCCATTTATGAAGTGACGGTTTGATATTTTTCTTGCCAAGCCGGTACGGTCAAGGAAACCGCAGCTATCATCATACAGCAAAGGTTTCAGATATTTTGCCTGCAATCGGGTATTGTCAATAGAATGGTCACTACCATTTACGCAGCGGAGTTTAACATACTTTGCTTGCCAAGCCGGTATGGTCTATAAAACGGTAACTAGCATTTATGCGGCGACGATTTAAAATATCGTTTGCCAAAAAACCCGATATGGTTAAGGAAACAGTATCTACGCTACCACTGATACAGTGATGGCTTAAAATTTTACCTGTCAATTATCCCGCCAAACGCCGGACGGTATTACGAACAGCAAGCAAGGAGTATGCCATGGAAGTCATCAGCAAAAAACAAAAAGCGCAAGCTTGGCTGGCGCAACAACAAAGCAAACTGCAATGCCCCCTTTGCGGCAAGCCTTTTTTGGTGACGGAAACCAGTTTACGGTGCGCCAACGGGCATACTTATGATATCGCCAAAAAAGGTTATGTTAATTTTTGTCCGCAAAGCAAAAGTAGCTTTTATGAAAAGGATCTCTTCACCGCGCGGGGCCAAGTTTTGCAGCAAGGCTTTTATCAGCCTTTATTGGACAAAATGGTTTCCTTGCTCACCGCAAACCTAGCGGCTGCTACCTGCACCCACGCCGCCTTTTGCCATACCGCAACAGCAACCGCCGGTTTGTCAGCTGCCACGCCAACAAAGACCGCGCCGCAAACCAATTCTTTGTCAGCTGCCACGCCAACAAAAACCGCGCCGCAAACCGATTGTTTGTCGGCCGCCGCACCGCTGCCCATTGTGTTGGACGCCGGTTGCGGCCAGGGCTATTATACCGCCCATTTGGCCCAAAAACTGTCCTCATCCTATGCCTTTTTGGGCATTGATTTGGCCAAAGAGGGCATTTTACAAGCCGCCTTTTATCCTAGCTGCGCCCAATTTGCGCTGGCCGATTTGGCCCGCTTACCCCTGGCCCCAGGCAGCGTTGCCGCCATCCTGAACATTTTAAGCCCGGCCAATTTTGCCGAATTCGCCCGCGTTTTGCTGCAGCCGGGCGGCTTGTTTATCAAAGTCATTCCCGGCCCGTCTTATTTGCAGGAAATCCGCGCCCTTTTGGGACAAAACGCTTACGATAATCAGGAAACCCTGGCCCACAGCCGCGCCCATATCAAACGGTTGCAAGAAGAACACCTTTTTTATACCCTTCCCATCGCGCCGGCACAAGCCGCCGCTTTTTGGCAAATGACGCCCCTAAGTGGAAAAAAAGTTTTACCGCAAACCGCGGCGCTTACGCAAATCACCATCGATTTGCATCTTTTAGTGGGGAGTTTATAATAAAATTTTACCGTGTTCCTTTTCAAAAGCAAGGATTCTCCTTTTAATCATTTGTTGCAATTCACTGTTTTTGCTCCGCCCATAATAAGACGCAATGGAAGAAAACTTTTCCCAAAGCTCCTTTTCCATCCGTAAGGAAAACCTCATTTTCGCAGTATCCTTTTCCATCTTTTTCCTCCTTGTCTTTATTCTTTTATACTACTTTATACTACTTTAAGCGATAAGTCAATACTAAGAAGGAACAGGTAGTAGTATTATAAGGCAAGGGGGGATAAGTCATGCGGCCATTAAAAGTAAAGATTAGCATTACTTTAGATGAAGATATTTTAGAGCAAACAAAGCAGTTAGCAGAATTAGCAGATCGCTCTGTTTCCCAATATATCAATTTAGTTTTAAAAAAGCACATTGCTAAAACAAACACAAAAAAAGAGCAGCCCTAAAGCTGCTCTTTTCCTTCCTGCAAATCAAAAATCAAAAACTAAGCGACGCAAACGTTTGCAGCACGCATTTTGTTGTTTTTGGGGTCGCGTTCGGTGTCAAAGGTAACCCTTTGCCCTTCCGCCAAGCTTTTATAACCTTCAGACTGAATAGCGGAGAAATGTACGAATACATCTTCACTACCGTTGTCGTTCGTAATAAAACCAAAACCTTTTTCCGCATTGAACCATTTTACTGTACCATTATTCATTATTGGTACCTCCTAAAAAATATTACTATACTCTGTGGCGCAAATAAAAAAATCACATACTTTTGTAAATCATTGCAGAACCATGACTTACAAAAATATGTGAAATCAAACTGGCGTTACTGAATATTCTATTAGAATACCGTGTCTTTTCTCATTTGTCAAGTAATATTTTCATTGTGGTCAGTTGTAAAAACACGGTTGCTGTGATAGAATGAAAAACAAAAAAACGCTGGCTGAAAGGGCAATGCCTTATGATAGACTGCAAAACCATGTTCCAAAGGCGCAAAATAAATATGACCCGTTTGCTTGCTTTTGGGTTTCAACCCCAAGGCAAAAATTATGTGTATACCACAACTTTGTTGCAAGGGCAATTTCTTTTGCAGGTACAACTGGCAGCTGATGCAAGCATTCAAGTAAAAGTGTTCGATACGGCCAGCCAGGAAGAATATGCTCCCGCTTATGCCGCCCATGCCAGCGGAGCTTTTGTGGGCGGTGTGATCCAAGCTTGCGAGGAACAGCTAAAAATAATTGCCCAGCAATGTTTTGATAAAGATGTTTTTCAAAGCCCGCAAACGCAACAAATTATCAATTATGTGCAAAACACCTATCAAAACGAACTGGAATTTTTATGGGACAAGTTTCCGGATAATGCCATTTTCCGCCGTTCGGATAACCGAAAATGGTATGCCGCCCTTTTAACCGTGCCCGGCTGCAAAATAGGATTGCCGAATCAGCTGCCCATAGAAATCATCGACTTAAGGGCCCAGCCGGATGATATTCCTTCTTTGCTGGACCAAAAAAGATATTTCCCCGGCTATCATATGAATAAAAAACACTGGTACACCATTTGTTGCAATGATTCCGTACCAACTGAAGAAATTCAAAAAAGAATTGATCAAAGCTATCTTTTAGCAAAAAAATAAAATATGATAAAACAAAAAGAGGTGCTATCATGCAGTATTTAATCGTCGTTGACATGCAAAACGATTTTATTTCCGGTTCCCTGGGCAGCTCGCAAGCACAAGCTATTGTGGAAAAAGTGGTCGCCAAAATACAGTCTTTTCCCGGCCGGGTCCTTTTTACGCGCGATACCCATGACGAAACCTATTTGCAAAGCCAGGAAGGGCAAAACTTACCTGTACCGCATTGCATCAAAAACACGCCGGGCTGGCAGTTGCATCCGCAAATAGAAGCTCTTTGCCAAACGGAACCCATCGATAAACCCACTTTTGGTAGTTTGGCTTTGGCGCAGCTTTTGCAAAAAGCCGATGCGCAGCAAAAAATTGCTTCTATTACGCTCGTCGGCCTTTGTACCGATATTTGTGTGATTGCCAACGCTATGCTGTTAAAAGCCTATTTGCCGGAAACGGTTATTCAAGTGGACGCTTCTTGCTGCGCCGGGGTGACAGAGCAAAGCCATCAAAACGCTTTGGCCGCCATGCAGGCCTGCCAAATAAAAATTTGCCCTGCTTCCTAAACATTTACTTGTTCGCCAAGTAAAAATTCAGCCTGTTTCCTGGGTTTTCGCTTGCCTGCCAAATAAAAATTTTGTCCATTCGCCAGGCATTTGCCTACCTGCCCAATAAAAGTTTGGCTTGCTCTCTAAACATTCGCCGTCTGTCGAATAAAATTCGGTCTGATTCCTAAGCATTCGCCTGCCTACTGGGAACTGCTTCCTTTCTCCTCCCTTTTCCAGGTAAGCGATATGGAAAACCCCTCCTCTACTTTTTGTTGGAGTAGGAACGCAAAATCTTATTTCTTGTCTTTTTTACGGAGCAAGTAATATGGAAAACTTTTTCCTCGCCTTTTGTTGAATCAGAAGCGCAAAAATCTTGTCTTTTTCCTTTTTTACGGAGCAAGTAATATGGAAAATCCTTTCTCCATTTGATTTTGGAAGGAATCCCAACCTATTTATCGTTGCATCAAAAAAGAGGCCGCATTTGCGGCCTCTTTTCAACTGCTTTGCAGCAATTAGCATTTGGATTTGGTTTCTACGCCTTGTTTACGCAATTCTTCAATTTGCGCTTTGCCGGAGATACCAGGAGAAGTCATGTTAATGGGATCTAAAATGATTTCCATTTCTTTATCGGTTACCAAACCTTTTTCATGGATCAAATCTTTTACCGGACGGCCCGTAGCAACGGCTTCTTTTACCACCATGGAAGAAGGATAGTAGCCAATATGCGGCAACATCGCGGTGCAAATACCAAAGCTGTTGTCAACCAATTCTTTGCAACGTTCTACGTTTGCTTCAATACCAACTACGCACAATTCACGGAAAGCGCCTACGGCATTGGCCAAAATTTTCAAGGATTCAAATAAGCCCAAAGCCATAACCGGTTCCATAACGTTCAATTCCATTTGGCCGTTTTCCACTGCCAAAGAGGTGGTCAAATCGTTACCGATAACACGATAGCAGGTTTGGTTCAAAACTTCGGCCATAACCGGGTTTACTTTACCAGGCATAATGGAAGAACCAGGTTGACGAGCCGGCAATTTAATTTCATACCAACCGCATTTCGGGCCGGAAGCCATCAAACGCAAGTCGTTGGCAATTTTAATGAAAGCAAAAGCGGTCGCTTTCAAAACGGAAGACATTTCGCAAACTTCGTCGCAGTTTTGGGTAGCGTCAATCAAGTTGCCGGCAGATTTGAATTCTTTACCGGTCAATTCGCTAATGGCTTTTACAACCGCTACAATGTATTCGGGTTCGGCATTCAAACCGGTACCAACAGCGGTAGCGCCCATATTTAAAGTATAAAAATGATTCAAGGAATGTTCAATGCGGTCGATAGCTCTTTGGGTTACATTGGCATAACCGGCAAATTCCTGACCCAAAGTAACAGGAACGGCGTCTTGCAAGTGGGTACGACCCATTTTAATAACCGTTTTAAATTCTTCCGCTTTGGCTTCAAACGCTTTTTTCAATTCTTTCAATTCCGCAATCAAACGATCCCCTAACGTGATAGAAGTTAAACGAATCGCGGTCGGGAAAACGTCGTTGGTGGATTGCGCCATATTGGCATGGTCGTTAGGGGAAATAATATCATAACGGCCCTTGGCTTCGCCAATCAATTCCAAAGCACGGTTAACGGCAACTTCGTTGCTGTTCATGTTAATGGAAGTACCAGCGCCGCCTTGAATTACGTCGGTCACAAATTGATCGTCAAATTTCCCTGCCATAATTTCTTTGCAAGCAGCTACCAAAGCGTCGCCAATTTTTTTATCCATACGACCGGTAGACATATTGGCCATCGCGCAAGCGCATTTAATGGTACCCAAAGCTTTAATCATTTCAGGATAAATTTTTTGACCGGTAATGGGGAAGTTTTTGATAGCCCGCATGGTTTGTACACCATAATATACATCATCCGGAACTTGTACTTCACCTAAAAAGTCTTTTTCTACTCTCATGTTAACATCCTCCTAAATATATTACTATCCTATTTCTTACTTAAACCGGTTTCCATAAAAAACCGGTAAATTTGCATGGGAACGCAAAGAAAGCGCAAACAAACCGAAACATATTTCCGCAATATGTCGTTTGCCGCTCTCTATCACCGTTTTTCCCTATTAACAAGCATACCCCAAAAGCATATAAATTGCAAGTTCTAGGCCGAAATTTCTTTTATTCTAACCACCATTTGTTCCTGCAAAGGGGTTTTGATACCAAATTTTTGTCCCATTTTTACAATATAGCCATTTAAGTAATCAATTTCCGTTTTATGTCCCCGTAACACATCGGCCCGCATAGAAGAAGTATTGCCGGCCGTATCGGCGCAAACCTGCACTGTTTTATCCATCATGGTAACCAGGGAAAAATCCACACCGCATTTCCCGGCTACTTCCATGCCCTCCCGCAACAAACCAAGCATGACCGGCACAATATCCTGCACCAAAGGCAACTGCCCATTTTCAATATCGCCCAAAGCGGTTAGCGGGTTAATGACCGCATTGATCAACAGCTTTTCCCAAAGCGTTTTTTGAAACTGCTTTTCCACCCGCACGGCAAAAGCTCCTTTTATGTGTTGCGCCCAAAAGGAGGCCGCCGCTTCCTGTATGGCGGTATACCCATATAAAATGGTATCACCGCTGCCGGCATGCGCCACCCGTCCCGGCGCAAGTAAATGCGCGCCCTGATAGGTAAGCCCAAAACAAAGATTCCCGCTCACACAAATTTGCGCGGCTTCTTCTTGCCAGCCCATCCCATTGGCCAAGATACAAATAGGCTGATCGCGTTCAATATAAGCATTTAAATTTTGCAAGCAAGGCAAAATATCTTGCGCTTTCACACAAAGCAAAACCGGTTCTTTTTCCTGCGGCAAAGGAAAAGATACCGCCGTAGCCGGCGCCAACACTTCTCCTTTCGGGCCGGCGATTACCACGCCGCCCTGGTCCTCAATGGCGTTTCTTTTATCGCCATTGCGGTCAAAAAAAACAACCTTTTCTCCTTTTTGCGCCAAAAGTCCCCCCAACAAGGAACCAAGCGCCCCTGCGCCGATGACAAACATAAGCTGCCCCCTAGTCTATTTTTTTCCGTTCCTCCGGTTCCATTTGAAAAGAGTATTCTAAAGTTGGAAAAGCTCCGGATCGCACTTCCTGGCAAAAAGATGCAACCGCTTCTTTCATCAATTGCGCGCCCTGCAAATACTGTTTCACAAAATGCGGTTTAAAGGCGTCGTTTAAACCCACCACATCGTGGAAAACCAGCACCTGGCCGGAACACCCCGCGCCGGCCCCAATGCCAATGGTGGGAATATCCAAAGCCTCATCAATTTTTCCGGCCACTTCCTGGGTAATACATTCCAAAACGACAGCTACCGCGCCGGCTTCTTCCAAATCCTGGGCCGCTTCCAATAAACTCAAAGCCGATTCTTCCGTTTTGCCCTGCACCCGATGGCCGCCTAATTGCGATAATGTTTGCGGGGTTAAACCGATATGACCAAAAACAGGGATACCGGCCAAACTTAATGTTTTAATTACCGGGGCAAAGGCCGAACCGCCTTCTAATTTTACGGCGTCGGCGCCGCCTTCTTTCATCAAAGTAATGGCTGATTGCAAAGCCTGCTCACGGCTTACTTCATAAGTGCCGAAAGGCATATCGCAAATCACCAAGCAATTATCCGCACCCCTTTTTACCGCCCGGCAATGTTCCACCATTTGCTGCAAAGTAACAGGGGCCGTACTTTCATAACCCAAAACCACATTGCCCAAAGAATCCCCCACCAAAATCATATCCGCCCCGGCAGCAGCCGCAATACGGGCAGTAGGATAATCGTAGGCAGTAATCATTGCCAATTTACGCCCCGCCTCTTTATAATCGTTTAAATCGGGAATGGCAACTCTTTTTTTGGTCATGACAATTTTTCACTCCTTATTTTCCAATCAAAAGTATTTTTTTTAGAATTTCGCCACCGGCGGCCAAAGTCCTTTCATAAAATGGGAAAGGGCAAAACAAGCCTGTTATACCAGCTGTTTTACCCATCTGTTTTTACAATAAATTTTCCATCTCCTGCATCATGGCGGAAAACTCTTGCAAAGCCGCGGTAATCGGAGCGGGACTGCTCATATCCAAACCGGCTTTTTGTAAAATGGCCAAAGGCGTATCGCTATCGCCGGCCGCCAAAAAGCCCAGGTATTTTTCCACCGCCTGCGGCTCTCCTTGTAAAATACGTCCGGCAAAGGCAATCGCCGCGGAAAAACCGGTGGCATATTTATAAACATAAAAACCGCGATAAAAATGGGGAATGCGCGCCCATTCCAAAGCAATCGGTTCATCTAATACCACATCGGGGCCAAAGTAATCGGCGTTTAACTGTAGATAAACTTGCGACATAAATTCTTCCGTCAGCGCGCCGCCTTTTTCCACTTCTTCATGAATGATTTTTTCAAATTCGGCAAACATGGTCTGCCGGAATACGGTAGCGCGAAAATCTTCTAGGAAGTGGTTTAGCAACATCAGCTTTTCCCTTTTATCGGTCGCTTTGGCCAATAAATCGCGCAGCAGCAAATTTTCATTCACCGTGGAGGCAATTTCGGCCAAAAAGATGGTATAAGAGCTATTAGCATAGGGCTGCTCCTTTTTACTATAAAAAGAGTGCATGGAATGGCCCATTTCATGCGCCAAAGTAAATACGCTGTTCAAGTTTTCCTGATAATTTAACAAAACATAAGGGTTGGAATCATAAACGCCGGAAGAATACGCACCGGAAGTTTTACCGATATTTTCATAAACATCCACCCAACCGCCTTCTAAACCGGCCTGCAAATCTTGCCCGTATTTTTCTCCCAATGGTTTTAAACCGGCCGCCACCAAGGTTTTGGCCTCTTCGTAAGGAATGCGCTTTGGTTTGCTATCGATCAAAGGCGCATATAAATCATACATATGCAGCTCTTCCACCCCCAACATGGCCTTACGCAATTCCAAATAACGGTGGAATTCCGGCAAAGCTTCCCGTACTGCGGCAATCAAATTATCATAAACCGGCGTCGGAATATCCTCGTCAAACAAAGCAGCTTCTAAAGCGCTGGGGAAACGGCGCGCTTTGGCATAAAAACAATCCCGTTTCACTGCCCCGGAAAGCAAAGCGGCAATGGTATTTTTTTGTTTTTCATAAGAAGCATATAAATTGGTAAAGGCGCTTTTACGTAGTTCCCGGTCCTCGCTTTGCATCAGTTTCATATAGGATCCCTGGGTTAAAGAATGGCTTTGTCCGTTTTGATCAATGGCGTCGGCAAAAGTGATATCGGCATTGTTTAACATGGTAAAAGCATCGTTGGCAATGCCGCTGATTTGCCCGGTGGCCGCCAGCAAAGCTTCCTCTCTTTCCGGCAAAATATGCGGTTTCCGTTTTAAAATATCCTGAATGCTTTTGCGGTAAGGCATAAAATTATCCTGTTGCAACCATTCTTCCAGTTTTTGTTGCGGCATCGCTAAAATAGCCGGCGCCAACCAGGAAAACGCCTCGCCGGCCGCCACCGCTAAGTTCTGCGCCCGATCCTGCAAAGCCACATATTTGGCATTGGTATTGTCCTCGTCTCTTTTTAAGGAAGCATAAAGATATGCTTTTTCCAACAGCCGTTCAAATCTTTCTTTATAACGTAGGCAAGCCAGCATTTCTTCAGCACTTTGGCTAAAACGGGCCGGTAGCTCGGCCACCTCTTTCAACATTTCCTGTACGGTTTGAAAATCACGTTCAAACGCTTCCTCGTCCTGGTACA
Source organism: uncultured Clostridia bacterium (assembly GCA_944391215.1). Classification (GTDB taxonomy): domain Bacteria; phylum Bacillota; class Dehalobacteriia; order UBA4068; family CALXSR01; genus CALXSR01. The sequence continues at coordinate 80,133 of CALXSR010000037.1, read as the reverse complement.
AAGGGCTTAAATCCCAGCGATATTCTTCCGGTACCTCTTCTCTTTTTATGGGTTGTTTCAATGCCTTCGGCATTTGTTTTTTCACAGCAAAACACTTCCTATTCGATCTATTTTTTCTTCTTCCTACTCTTTCGTATTAGTATAAGTAAAAAGAAGTCTTTTTAGTCTTCCTTGCATCTTCTTTATGGACAGCAAAATGCTTTTTGCCAAATTTCTTGGGGCAAAATATCTTTTAATAAAACCGTATTATAACTTCTTTTTCCCCAGTAGGCATTTTTTTCATAAGCGGAAGTATCCTGGCCCTCTTCCGCCAAATAGGCACGGGCTAATTCATCAATGCCTTGGTTAATTACCGCGCTGCGGATCTCCTTGGCCAAAACCGATTCCGGCAAGCAAAAATAGGTTTGGCAGGCCAAACCACGGGCCGAATAGCCGGCACAGGCTTGGTCGTCTTCCTGCAAAAAAATACAAGCGCCGTTTTCTTTTTTGGCCAGCTGCATATCCAAAGTTTCCCCCGCCGCCACAACTTCACCATAGCGGGACATAAAAGCATGCAGCGGTTTTTCTGTTTGCGCCAACTGCGGAAATTCCCGTAAATAATGCCAAACATCAATCGATAATAAGGGCACCCTGGTATAGCAGCAGTTCCCGCAACCCAAACAAGATTGCATATAGGTTTCTTGAAACGCATTCAAGGCGTCAATATATTCCTGCACCGTTGCGCTATCTTTGGTAATATGCACATCAAAATAAAAACTTTCTCCCAAATTGTCGGACATTTTTTTCATTTCCACCAAAACCGACCGCTCCATGTTCCTACCCCCTGATCAATTCGCCAAATCAATTCACCCATCCACTCGCACATCATATGTTGAAACAGGAATTTTTCGTCTTGCAAACCAAACCAACCGTTCCATGGTCCCTTCCCGCGTCAATTTCCCTAGTCAATTCGCCCAACCACTCGCACCATATGCGGAAATAGGAAATTTTTGTCTTATCCTTCCCGGTTGGCCATGCGTTCCGCCGCAATCACCGTATTGCGCAATAAAATAGCAGTGGTAACGGAACCCACACCGCGCGGCACCGGCGTAATGGCTGCTACCTTATCCTGCACTTTGGCAAAATCCACATCACCACAAACAGCGTTTTCCCGTTTTGGATCGGCATTGACGCCCACGTCAATCACAATTTGGTTTTCGCTAACAAAAGTATCGTCCACAAAATTAGCCCGCCCAACCGCAGCGCAAACAATATCCGCTTTTTGACAAAGAGCCGGCAGTTGTTCGGTTTTGCTATGCGCCACCGTCACCGTCGCATTTTGTCCCAACAATAACATAGCCAAAGGTTTCCCCACCACCAAAGAGCGGCCAATGACCAACACATTTTTGCCGGCCACCGCAATATGATAAAAATCCAGCAAGGCCATAACCGCACTGGGCGTGCAAGGCGCAAACCCCTCCCGATCGCCGGCATAAATATGGGCATAGTTGCCATAAGTCAAACCATCGATATCTTTGGCCGGATTTAAATGCTGCAAAGCCGCCTTGGTATCAATTTGTTTGGGCAAAGGGCAAAACAACAAAATGCCGTGAATATGCGGATCGGCGCTCAAACGGTCCAGCACGTCTTCCAATTCTTGCTGCAAACAACTTTCCGGCAAGGTGACGCTTTGGCTGGCAATGCCTAAATTTTGCGCATTTTTTAAAATGCTGTTTTCATAATTGATATCGTCCGCCCGCTGCCCTAAGCGCAAGACGGCTAATTTGGGATAAATATGGTCTTTTTGTAAAAGTTCCACCCGCAGGCGGCAATCTTCCTTGATGGCTTGCGCCACTTCTTTTCCGGTTAATACTGTGCTCAAAAAAAATCCCCCTCAATATGAAAAAACTTTATTTTATGAAAAACTTTACTTTATTTACACGCATTTTTCTCATCTTTTTGTTACACTTTTGGTTACATTTGTTACAATAGAAGCAGAACATCTTAAAACTGCTCTTTTTCAATCAAATAAGGCGCTAATGCTTTTTTGCTTTCCCGGGCGGCTTCCTGTAAAAAAGGGACAAAATCAGCGCATAAATCCTTTTGCATATCCTCTATAATACGCGCCGCTTTTTCTATTTGCACCCCGGTAATTTCATGGCGGCGATACAGCTGTCTGGCATAATGCAACGCCAAATGTTCGGGTGTTACAATTTCAATACAAAAAATTTCCCGGCTTTTTAAAACGGCCTGGCGCATGGCGTTTTTATCCACCCCGCAAAAAGCGTGATAAATGGTAATCGCTTCTTCTATGGCATTTTTATCTTCTAAACAGCGTAATAAAAAACGATTGCTGCGGCTATCTTCTTGTAAAGTAAGCAATTCAAAGCTCATTTCCACAAAATTATGGCCCTTCCAAATTGCCCACATGTCCGGTAAATTGCAGGCTTCTTTTACACGTTCTTTATAGTGTTCCGCCTTTTGAAAGCAATAGCCTTTGGGGCCTTTTTGCCAATTTTCATCAGCAAAATAATCCAAACAAGCGGGTTTGGTCCCATGGCTGGCATAAGCCAGGGCAAAATCCAACTGTTGCGGATAATGCTCTCGACAAAAAGGCAAAAGATATTGCCCCATTTCATGGGCAGCCTTGCGCTCCAAGCCCATTAAAGTGCCAAGATCCGGTAAAATGGCGCCCAAGCCGATTAAACTATTTTCTTTTTGACAAATTTGTCTGGCAAAATAAGTGTGTAAAATGGGAAACACCCTTTTTTCCCCCTGACTTTTTATAATTTTACGAATACTTCTTTTTCTTTCTTTTTTGGAAAAACTATCATATAATTGAACCCTGGTTTCCAGATAGCTGTCATAACCATATAGTATTTGCTTTTTCTCATCCGATTTCCTGGGAAAATTTGAAATTTTATTGGAAAGGGGCGTATTTTCATGATTCAAACAGAAAATAAGTCGGAAAATATTACCATCGATGTGAGCCAAAAGCCCACTGTTATAAAGCCGCCAACCGATAGCAAAAAGGAACCCGCGGCCAAAAAACCGCTGAGCCGTAAAAAACTGATGCGCTATGGCGTAGCCATTTTTTTAACCCTGGTCGCATCTTTCATTTATTCGGTGGGTCTTACCACTTTTATTATTCCGAACAACTTTTTACCAAGCGGCATCACCGGGATTGCTACTTTGTTGGCCCATTTTTTCCCGCAGTTGCCGGTGGGTACTTATTTATTCATTTTAAACGTGCCTTTATTTATTTGGGCTTACCGCGAACTTTCCAAACGTTTTTTATTTTTCTCCGGCCTTTGCATTGTTTCGCAAACGCTCATTTTAAATTTTATTACCCCTTATATGCCCGTTTATACGGACAACACTTTAATGGCCTGTTTGTTCGGGGGCGTTTTAATTGGGATTGCCTGCGGCATTGTGATTAAAAACTACGGCTCCTTTGGCGGAGTAGACTTAATAGCCATCATCTTAAAAAATCATTCCGATATCAGCATTGGGGCGGTCAATATTATTTTTAATATTTTCATCGTAGGCGCCGCCGCTCTTATTTTTGGTTTTGAACGCGGTATGTATACCATCGTCAATATTTATATTATGGCCATTGTCATGGATAAAGTCATAGAAGGCTTAAACCGCAAGCGATCCGCTACCATCATCACCACCCAAGGGGAAGCCGTGGCCCACGCCATCAATATCGATTTACATCGCGGCGTTACCATCCTAAAAGGGGAAGGCGCCTTTACACATAAGGATCGCGACGTTTTAATTTGCGTGGTCAGTCGTTTTGAATTAACGCCTTTAAAAGAATTGATCCACGACATCGACCCCTCCGCCTTTATTACCATCACGGAAGCGTATGAAGTATACGGCCGCTTTATACAAAAGAATTGGCTAATGCAGGATAACCCCGATTAAAAGGCGTCCATATGCGCCGCCGGCCGCCATTGAGTTTAGGGATTTGCCCAGGCATACCAACAGCACTTTGCTTTCAAAATGAAATGCAGAAACCTGCAGGGAAAAGGTACTGCACACACGTATCGGTAATCATTGAGTGAAAAATGGAGCTGCAGCAGCATCCCGAATAAAGGGTATCTGTATCCGCGCATCGAAAAATAGCTGGGTTACCAAAAGACACAGGAACCCCCAAAAAGGTACTGCGTGCACATACCGGCAAAATAGTTGGGTTATCAAAAGAACACAAGAACCTTCAAAAAAGGTACCGCGTACGCATATCGGCGGCCATTTGGTTTCAAAATGAGTGCAGGAAAATCTCAACCAAAAGTCGTATGTATTAGGAGTAAGGAGGGATGGCATGATTCGAGAAATGCAATTACAAGACCGCGATGAATTTATGGCCATGTGCCATGAATTTTACCGCAGCGATGCTTGCGACCACGTGATTGGGGACGATTGTTTTGCGGCAACTTTTACGGAAGTTATGAAAAAGGGCCCTTATGCCAGAGGCTATATTTTTGAAAAAGAAGGGCAAATTGCCGGTTATGCTTTAGTATCGATTTCCTTTTCCCCGGAAGTGGGTGGTATGAGCGCCTTTTTGGAAGAAGCGTTCATTAAAAAACCGTTCCGTAGTCAGGGCTTAGGCAAAGAGTATTTTGCCTTTATTGAAAAAGAATACGGTCCTACTTTTAAGCGCTTCCGCTTGGAAGCCACGCCCAGCAATACCAGAGCCATGAAATTATACGAAAAAATGGGCTTTTCCGTTTTGCATTATGTGCAAATGGTACGGGATTTATAAAATAATCCCGGCAAAAGGAAAAGCAAGGATACGCGGTAGGCAGCTGATTATGGGTAAAAAGCAAATATCCGGCAAGAATCTAATGCGGCAGCAAAAGGCAAATTGTTCCGCTTGTTCAGCGAACGCCTAATGCGGCAGAAAACCAAAGGCACCCGGCAAGCGTTTGGTTCGGCTAAAAGCCAAAAATACCAGAAAATAGCCAATGCAGTAAAAAGCCAAAGCGCCGGCAAACGCCTAACGCCTATGCGCCAGTAAAATCAAATGTGCCCAGAGAACATCTAATTGGGCAAAAACCAAAGGCATTCGGCAAATGTTTCGTTCGGCGAAAAACCAAAGGCAACCGGGTACCGGGTAAGCGCCTAATTGGGCTAAAAATTGGAAATAATAAAAGAGCGGTGTTACCGCTCTTTTTTATTATCTTTATTCTCTTTTTTCTTTCTGCAAGCAATTTTTGCTCAAATCATTTTTTCCAATCAATTTCTTGAACAAATCAATTCCCGTACCAAATTCCACGCTAAAAAAGGAATGACTCTTTATTACTTGATTGCAGACATCGGATACTAGAAGAACAAGGAGGTTTTTACCATTACCGACCAGGAACCATTGTTTTGTTCAGCACCGCTATTGCCAAACATGTCAAAAGGCAAACCAGCCAAAGGCGTTTCCTTGTCTTCCATATTTTCTACTTGTTGGTTTTGATTGCGTAATCCAGTACCGCCATCGCTAGCTTTGCCGGGGGAATCATCGGACCACTTATGTGCGCCACCGCTTACAACAGGTTTTTCGTTGCTGTCTTGGTTGTTGTCGCTACCTTGGTTATCATCGCCACCTTGGTTATCGTTGCTACCTTGGTTATCGTCGCTACCTTGGTTATTGTCGCCACCTTGGTTATCGTCTCCACCTTGGTTATTGTCGCCACCTTGGTTTGGATGGCAAATTAAGCAGCTGTCCGGGTCATTGCCATGTTCACAAACAAAACCATTGCAAATTTCACAGGTAGCAGAATATTCTCCATGTTCGCACAATTCATCATCACAAAGTTCCATATGCGCATAAAGTACCATACCGTTTTCCACATGCATATCTTTGCTAAAATCAACCTAAGAGATGCCGTTTCTATCTACAGAAACCTTTTCGCTTTCGCAATCTTCGTCGCGTTTCCATTCCGTCAATAAGTTATTGTATTTGCCATTGGGTTTTACGCCAGTGAAAGCTGTAATGCGTGCACCCGCTTCATATTCCATCACAATACTATCTTGCCCTTGCCCGTTTACCACAAAGCCATAGTCGCCGCCGTCATGATTGATGATTTGGAACGTAACTTGCACTTTCGGTTCGGCACATGCGCCAACATGTGCATAAAAGGTTAAACCTTCTTGGGCTAAATTTTGTTTCATTACGTCTACCACACAGTAGTTATTATTCGAAGCAGCCGTGCTTTGGCAATCTTCTTCTAATTTCCAAACAACAGGCAAATTTTGATATTTACCATGTAATTTTACGCCGGGAAAAAAGTAATGCGGCTACCTTCTGCATATTGTCTGGTTAACAATTCCTGCCAATCGTTATCGGAAAAACCGTAATCGCCACCGTCGTGACTGATAATAACAAAATTAACATTTACTTGCTTATCCTGGGCAAAAGCGGGGGCTGCTATCAAACAAATTGCCATTGTCATCACAGCTAATAATCGCAATACTTTTTCATGTCAAGGCCTCCTTTGGGATTTCTTTCCTCTTGATGGTTTCATTATAAAGAGGATCAATCACATAGCGATCACAAAACAACGTTTTTCACAACAATTTTAGCCATCAAAAAATCAATTTTGTGACCACACAAAGCAATCCGGAAAACCAAGTTGATTTGGATTTTATATTTTCTTTTTCCATATATTTGTTATAATAAAAATAATAAGGAAAAGGAGTTTTTTTATGCAGCTAAAAAAAGTGGATCATTTGGTTTTACAAACGCAGGATTTAGCAGCTTGCCTTGCTTTTTATGAAAAAATTGGCTTTACGGTAAAAGAAGAAGAAGGGAAATTTCGTCTTTATGGCGGCGATTTTAGGTTAAATGTGTTCCCATTGGGAAGCCAAAAACAACCGCGCGCCCATACCGTTTGCGCCGGCTGTTTTGATATTTGCTTGGAAATGCAAGGCCATATTGCGGATATCAAAAAGGAACTGCAAGAAAAAGGCCTAACCATAGAAAACGGTATCGTGCCTCGGTTTGGTGTAAAAGGACCGTTATCCTCTGTTTACTTGCGCGATCCGGACGGCAATTTAATTGAATTGTCGGTATATGACGCTGAGGAAATGAAAAATGAAAAAGAAGCAGTTGTTCACCCTTTTGGCCACTAGCGCCCTCGCTTGTTTGGCTTTATGCGCCTGCGGCGATAAAAACAAAGCCAAAGAGCCGCTTTCCTTTGCCGATAAAAATGGCAGTTATACCTTAATTGCTGATGATACCTGGTTCGATATGTCCGGTCAATGAAACGATGAAGCCGATATTGAAATCGGTAATGAAAAACAGGAAAAATATATTATCGTATTGGAAGAAAACAAGGAAGATTTGGCCATGAACTTAGAAGAGTATTTTACCATTACTTCCGGCCAATTTGAAACCATATTGACCGATATGAAAGAAACGGCCAGCGGCCAAACGGAAATTAACGGTATGCCCGCCTATTATAAAGAAGTGGAAGGTTCTGTTGATAAAATCAATATTCATTATTGGCTCTATGGGGTAGAAGGCGACCAGCATTTTACGCAGGTAATTGGCTGGACCCTAAAAAGCGCCGCCGATAAAAACCGGGCCGATATCGAAACAGTATTAAAATCTTTCCAACCGCAAACCAATCCACAAACGGAACCGCAAAGCGGCAAATAAAAACCAAGTTCGTTATGGATTTTTACCAAATGGGAAGATAGAAACGCAAAGTTTAAAACCCAACAGAGGCCTGGAAAAGAATTGAAACATAAAAAATGCCCCCTTGGCTAGTTAGGGGGCTTTTTTCTTTTCATCTTTGGCAGTTTTTTTATCTTTGGTAGTTTTTTCGTCGTTCCTCTTAGCAGCTCATCTTAACAGTAGCTTTTTTCCTATTGTTTCATATATAACGCCTCATGTTTGCCCAAAGCGCTTTTTTTGGAAATTTGCCTTTTCCCTGCTGTTTTCCCGGTAACACGGTAGCATTATATTGTAAAAACAACTTCTTTTGGAGCTCATCTTTTTATGCATTGCCAACCATATGGCCCGGTTGCATCAGAACGAAGCAGCTTTTTTATGAATTGGTTTTTTCCTTATTATTTACCATGTAACGCTGTCATGCTATCACCAAACAACTCCTTTTGCACCTTGCTTTGGGAGCTCACTTTTTTACGCACTGCTTACCATATAGCCTTGTTGCATTATAACAAAACAATTTCTTTAAAATTGGATTTTATGCTTGTCTTTTCTATTTTCTATCGGCTCAAAATAATTGATCCTTATAACCGTCATCGTTGTTTAGCGGTCGTCATCATCGTCATCATCGTCATCATACCGATCATCATCATCATCATCATCATCATCATCGTCGTCATCATATCGATCGTTATTGTCAGAAAGGTCGTCGTCCCAATCCTGTTTCGCATCTAAAATATCGCCTGTTAAAGCGTCTATGGTAATTTCTATTTCCTTTTTGCCATCTCGCAATTCTATTTCATACACCAATTTCCCGTGTTCCCGATCCAAATCCCAATCGGTCACTTTGGCTTGCGGCGCTTTGGCCTGCGCCAAGGCAACTGCTTTTTCCCAACCGATACCATTTAGACTCTGCGGTTTTTGGTCTTGCGCTTTCTTTTGCTCTTCTTTCGCAAAACCATCCCAGTCTAAAATATCATCAATCGCATCCGCATATTGATCTAACAGCCGAGAAAAAGAAAGTTTCTGCTCTTCGGCATAACGATATAAATCATCTACGGTAAAAGAAACAAGTTCTGTTGCCGATACTTTTTTCTTTTCCTGCAACATACTGGTAATTTGCTTTTCTTTTTCTTTAGATAATGTTGTTTCTTTCATGTCCTGCCAATAAGGATCGGTAAAATCCACTTTCTGCAAATCAATTTGTCGTTCCAAATATTCCGCTTCTTGCAGGCGGTCAATCAACAAATTCATCTGCGCCACCTTTTCTTTATCAGCATTTTTGTCTTTTACGGTAATTTCGGTTTGGCTCTCACGACTACGGTATAAAATCAAATCCACCGCGTCGTCCAATTCCATCCCTTCCATTTGCAACCCTTTTAATAAATCCGCCCCTTCCTGATTGGTAGAAACCCGTATCACCTTTTGTAATTGATTGGTCTCTAATTCCACGCTGGGCAGTTCATTGGCGGCAAAAACTGCGGAAGCTCCAGCTAAAACACTTATAGCCGCAATACTAAAAGAAGCAATCCAAAATTTTTTCTTCATAAAAAACTCCTCCTTCATTTCCTTTTCACTAGGTTAATGAAGCAGGAGCCTTTTTTATTGGTTCTTTTTAGCAAAATTTTTATTTTTCTCCCTTTTACCGTAAAGCAATGGCTTCAATTTCAATTTTTGCCCCCATTGGCAAAGCCGCCACTTGGAAAGCGCTGCGGGTAGGATATGGCGCATTCGGGAAATAAGAAGCATAAATTTTGTTTACTGCCGCAAAATCAGCGATATCGGTTAAAAATACCGTACATTTTATCACATGATCCATGCTTAAACCGGCTTCCTCTAAAAGCGCTTTTATGGCTTTTAGGCTTAGTTCCGCCTGGGCGCAAACATCTTCCGGCATACTTTTATCCGGATTGGCCCCCAACTGGCCGCTGATAAAAAATAAATCCCCCAAATCCAAAGCGGAGCTATACGGCCCTACCGGAGCCAGTGTTTTACTGCTAACAACAGCTTTTTTTTGTTTCATAGAAATTCCCCCTTTACAGGCAATAACATTCTCTTTTCGTCGCGTTTTTCCTGCTTTCCGCCTGCCCACGATTTTAATTTTTCCATCGCCATGCCGCGCTTTTACGATAAACAGCAAATCCTATCGCACACCAAAGCTATTTTTTTTACATATAATTCAGCAAAAAAAGAAGGTGGTAACAATATGAGTCCAGAGGAAAAAGCCCAACAAATTGCGCAAATTAAGGCCATTATGCAGGCTTATGGGGCGCTTTTACCGCAAGAATATCAAATCACCATTAACGAACTGATTGCCGAATTGGAAAATCCCAACGGTGCCAACGAGGAAAAGGTAAATATGCTGGCAGCCAAATTATTTGGCGGCGCGCCCCGGTAAAGAAAAGTTCTTTCATCCCTTTGCACACTTGGCCTGTCTAAATCATAGCCTATATTATGGAGCGCCGGAAAACCGGACTCCCGCTTTGAGAGGAGGCAAAAAAAATGCCGAACGACATGAATTTTTATAACCAGGCAAATATGGGCCAACCAAACCCCTATTTACCGGCTCCGTATTGTGCGACTCCAGTCCCATGCGCCCCCAATTATGCACCGGCTTATAACAGTTGCGGTTGTGGCGGCCAAAACTGTTGTGCAAACAGCTGCTGCGGCAATGGTGGCTTTGGGAATCGCGGTAGCTGCGGATGCGGCAACGGATGGGGTACCCTTTTTGGCGTCGTCGCCGGGGTGGCCATTTTAGGTTCTCTATTCAGAGGCGGGGGTTGTTGGTAACCAGAAGGCGGTAAAAAAGCGATAAAGGAGAGATGTTCATGTTTGGTAATTGTGGATGCGGAGGTGGCTGCGGCGGTAATGGTAACGGAGGATATAGCATTGGAAATATCCTTGGCATTGTTATCGTATTAGCGATTTTGCAGTACATCATCAACTTGGTTTGCGGATGGTTCGGAAGCTACGGCAACGGCTGCGGCAATACCTGCGGCAATACCTGTAGCAATACCTGCGGTTGCAACAACGAATGTACTTGCGGCTGCAACAACGAATGCAACTGCGGATGCAATTGCGGATGCAACTATAGCTGCGGCTGCGACAATGGCGTAATGCCTATCTAAGGAAACCAAGAAAATGAATTTTTGTGCAAAAGAAAAAGGAGGGAATTTTTATGTTCGGTAATTGTGGTGGCGGCTGCGGTGGCTGGGGTAATGGTATCGGGAATATCTTAGGTATCATTATCGTCTTAGTTATCTTGCAGTATGTAATCAATTTGTTCTGTGGTTGCGGTGGTTGCGGGAATACTTGCGGCAATAGCTGCGGTTGCAATAACAATACTTGCGGTTGCAATACAAATACCTGCGGCTGCAACACTTGCGGAAATACCTGCGGCTGCGGCTGCGGCGCTTACTAAAAGGCGTCGTTACCCCGCCCCGGTTTTCTAAAGATATTCCGTAAAGGAAAATCAAAATCGTCATAATGGCTAGGATATGCGGTCAGGGATTTTCCTGACCGCTTTCCTTTGTGAGGAAAGGACAATCCGGAATATGGCAGGGCAAAGAAGGGGGGATTTTTATGGCCAACGGCGGACCCAATTTCGGGCAATTATTGGGCATGTTAAGCGGTGGTTTAGGAGGCAACAGCGGCGGCGGCAATCCATTGGGTATGCTAGGTTCTTTATTAGGGGGAGGTCTCACAGGCGGCGCCGGTCCAGCCAATCAGGCCGCAGGAGCAACCAATGCCGGCGCACCAATGCCGGATTTTTCTAAAATATTGTCCTCCTTCGGGAATATGGCCGGAGCAGCTACCGGAGCAGCCGGCGGCGCAGCGGCGGAAAGCGCCGCAGCTGGAGCGGCAAACGGCGCCGCAGCCGGAGGAACCAACTTTATGAACACCTTAGGCGCATTGGGGAATATACTGGGCAATCAAAACAATGGCGCAGGAAATCCTTTGGACGCCTTAAAAAATATATTCGGCAATCAAAGCCAGCAAAACAACCATAATAATATGGGTATGGGCAATGGTTTTGGCATGAACAATGGCAATAACATGAACAATATGGGTATGAATCCGCAAATGGGCGCCAATATAGCCAATCCCGGTCCGCCACCTTATCAAGGTCCGGTTTACGACCCAGAGGCTACCCAACCCAAAGGTTATTATCGGCCGGAACAATTTATGCCGCGCAACAAAAAAACTGCTGGCAATGGCAATGATACTGCCAGTAATTCCAACAGAAACCAAATGTATTATCGCAATAATCGCAACGGAATGAACCAAAATAATGGCGCAAACGGCAACCGCAGTCAAAATGGCTGGAACCAAACAAATAACAGAAACAGCAACTCAAACGCTAGAAATTACGCTGCTAATTCTCGCCCTGCTGCCGCGCAAAAAACAGCCAATAGTAAAAACCAAACCGCTGCCGAATATGATTTATACGATTTACCACCTTTTGAAGAAGTAGAAAAAATGGCTAGTCGCTGGGGCTGGCGCAAAAATACCTATCCAACGCAATATTATTAAAAAAAGCGGGAAATTACATACTTCCCGCTTTTTCCTTTCCCGCTTTCCTACCATATCAAAACAACCCATCTGGCCCGGAATAAGAAAACCGGCTATTTTATACCTGTTTTAGCCATAAAAAACCGCCCCTTACGGGCGGCTACTCCGGCACCGCCTTTGCAACACAAAAAAAGATGATATGCTGTCAATATCATCTTTTCCTTTTCTGTTTTTCCTTTTTGACCGTATCGTTTTGCTCTGGGAAAAAAGAAAAAGGCAGTGTTGCAAATGCTGCTTCTGCTTTAGGCTTATTTCTTTCCTCTTAGCGAAACGCTACCATTTCAGACGATCATTTTTACCCCTTTTCCTATCCTTTTTTATCACTTTTTCTCTAAATCATAAATTCCTTTATTTTTATTTCTTCCTTCCCAATCAAGCTAGGCTGTTTTAGACGGAAAAAATAACGAAAATCGTAGTTCCTTCTTATCGGGACGCTCTGAAGCAATGTCTTATTCTTTTACCCCAAAACCCCCCATCCTACTAGCCTTTGCCAAAGATATCCTCTGCCGAAAAATATCAAAAACCCTAAAATTGCAAGCGGAGCAAATAGAGAAGGAACTTGTTTTTTCCTTGCCAATCTTTTACAATAAAAACAAATTATACAGCAATACCCCTTTTTCCCTTGGGGTAAAGGAGGTTCCCAATGCGAAAAAACCGTTTTTATCCAGTGATTCTTTTTTTCGTTCTTTGTTGTTTGTTGCTTACTGCTTGTAGCAATAAAGAGGAAGAGGAGCTTTTCGCACAGGTCGATGCCAATTTTATTCAACAATATATCGTAGGCCCCGAAAATTGTATGCTCGATTTCAATGATTTGGTTTTTTCCGACCCTACTTTTTTACCGCAAAGCGCATTATTTACTTACTTTATTCATGATATGCAGCAAAAAAGCCTGGCTGCTGGCCGCGATTTGGCAGCCGACTATTATCATGCCGATCTCAAACGCTATGATTTCCCCAAAAGTTTCATAGAAGAAAACTTAAACGCATTTTTTGGCGATATCGTTATCACCTCCGGCTATGCTTACCGCGATTGGGGCGTTAACACACCAAAGGATTGCTTACCTTTTTATGTGGAAACTCCTTTTGGCACAGATCCTTTTATCATAAAAATACAAGTGATGACCCCGGAAGATTTGGGGCATGCCCAAAACACCCCTTTTTATCCAAGACAAATGGTTGCCCAAATCGCCGAAAAGAAAGTACAAAACGGTCAGCTGGTTTTAGACGTTGATTTCTATCCGGACCAGGAAGCTCTGGCGCAAAAGAAAATCGCTTACAGCAAAATTTATACGATGGAAAAAACAAAGACCGGTTTCCGCTATCAATCGGTCAGCAAACACTATCGGCGGGCGGAACAACCGACGGTATTTTTCGGCTTGCAATACGGTTTTGTGGCCGCCATTAAAGACGGGCATTGGTATCCCATGGGCGCTTATAACGGCCATTTCAACTCGCAAACCACTTGGAGCGTTGCCGATATCGTCAGTCCCGGAGAAATTCTTACCACCCCGTTTGCGGTTTATCAAGCCAACGCCTTAGCAGAAGAAGGCGCTTACTACTGTTTAAGCGACGACCAAATAGGCGCCTATCAAGCCAGCCTGCAAAATATCGATACCATGCGTTTTTGGAATGGTGAAAGCGCCAAAGGCGTTTTATGGTTGGCTAACGGCAGCCAAGCATTGCCGCAAACCATTACCATAGCAGAGGAAGAGGACAACCATTTTTATACTGCCTATACCCGGCAATATCTACAAGAACACGGCTTAAAAAATACACGCATCCATTTAAGCCCGATTTATACGGTCGATTTTGATCAAGACGGCCAAGAAGAACGCTTCTTTTATGCCAATGCCATGCAGGGTAATGAATTTGCTGAAGAAGATGTGAAAAACGATAAAGTGCAACCGGGCCACGGTGTTTACGCTTTGCTTTTCATGGAAAAGGATGGCGAAATCAGTGCTGTTTATGAAGAAATCAGCAAAACAGCGACCGGTATCGATTTATATTTTCAATGCCGTTTGCTCGGCCTTTTTGATTTGGATGGCGACGGCGTTATGGAACTTTGTTTTGAAACCATGCACTGGGATTGTCCCGCCGTTTTCGTTTATCAGTGGCAAGCCGGCCGCTGGCAGACAAAAATAGAAACCGGTTTTGCCTGGTAGAAAAGCGGCTTAAAGCCGCTTTTCTTTTTGCCATCTTTGTTGGACCCTTTGCAACCAGCTCTTATGGGGCGTTGCTGCCGGGGCGGGAGGACAAAAGAATTCCTGCAAATAACTATGGCTGTTAAAAGGCATCTCTGCAAAAGGCAAATGCATATACCTGCCGTTGGCTAACATTTGCCAACCGTTCACAGTATCTTGCCAGGCGGCGTCTATAATCTGCCCCAAAAGACGGCGTACTTTATCGCTAGTAGCCTCAACAAAAACCTCCACCCGACGCGCGGTATTGCGGTTTAGTAAATCTCCGGAACCCAAAAACATGCGCGCCCTTTCCCCCCGGCCAAAAACAAAAATACGGGAATGCTCCAAATAACGGCCCACCAAGCTGCGCACTGTAATATTTTCGCTGTACCCTTCCACACCCGGCCTTAAGCAACAAATGCCCCGAATCAGCAAGTTGATTTTAACCCCCGCTTGCGAGGCCTTTATCAAAGCCCGCATAATATCCATATCATTCATGGAGTTTACTTTAATAAAAATATACCCGTCGGCAAATTCTTTTTGCCGCTCTATTTCCGCGGCGATCAAAGCTAAAATATCGCTTTTAAAACCCTGCGGCGCCACCCATAAAGTGCGACTGCGCGCCGGGATTTCGCCAATACATAAAGAAGCGAATATTTTATTGGCCGCCCGGCCAATTTCCGCATTGGGTGTAATCAACATCAAATCGGTATATTGTTCCGCGGTTTTTTCATTATAATTCCCTGTGCCAATTTGCGTAATGGTGCTAACCCGTCCATGGACAACTCTGGTAATCAAGCAAAGTTTCGCATGGGTTTTATACTCATCCAAACCATATAAAATGGTACAGCCGGCTTTTTCCAACGCTTCGGCATAATCGATATTGCTTTGCTCGTCAAAACGGGCCCGCAATTCCAAAAGGCAAACCACTTTCTTCCCATTTTCTGCCGCCCGAATTAACGCATTGGCTATTTTACTTTGCTTGGCCAAACGATATAAGGAGATTTGGATGGAAACCACGCTGGCGTCTTCCGCCGCGTCATTGAGTAAATCCACAAAGGGACGCATGGACTGAAACGGAAAAGCCAACAGCAATTCATGGTTGGCAAACCAGCTTAAACTGTTTTTTTGCGCCACTTCCGCCGGAAAACCCGGGGTTACCGCCGGATAAAACAACCCTTTTCCCAAAGCAGGACAAGAAGACGGCAAGGAAAAAGCAAAAGAAAAATCCAAAGGCATATTTTCCTGTACCAAAATTCGGTCCTCTCCCACGCCCAGCCGTTGACAAAGATAGGCGGTCAAATCGGCTTGCGGAAAATGATCCAGCTGCAGCCGTACCACCGCCAAACGCTTGCGTTTGCGCAATAAATCCTTCATAACGTCACGGAAATCCATATCATAATCCAAATAGCCTTCTTTTACGGTAATATCGGCATTGCGCGTGGCCCGTAACAATATTTGATCGCAAATTTTACGATTGCCGTAAATTTCCGGTAAAAAATATTTCACCACATCCGCAGTAAAGGCAATTTTATAACTTTGTTCTATTTGCAAAACAAAATAAGGCGGCAAATGCGAAATCCCGACGATACCGATGGTTTGCCGCCCCCCGCCTTTGTTTTTTTCCTTTTCTTTGGGTTCAAACTGGCTGACGATATATTGTTCTTTATTGCCTAAAAAAGGAAAAGGATGGTTATGGTCTATGATTAAAGGCGAAAGCAAAGGGAAAATTTCCTCATGGAAGCGTTTGGAAAGCAATAATTCTTCTACTCGCGGCAAATGGGCAAAATCAATAAATTCCACTTGGCGTAAAACCAATAAATTTTTTATTTGCTGAAAATATGAAAAAGCCAAAGGGGCAAAACTTTCTACTTTGGTAAAAATTTCTTTTATTTGCTCTTTGGCCGTCCAGCCTGTTTTATCGTCTTTTTTTTGCGGATCGAAAAAAAACTGGTCCGTTAAAGAACCCACCCGCACCATAAAAAACTCATCTAAATTAGAAAAATAAATCCCTAAAAATTTCAATCTTTCCCATAAAGGAATTTCCTGTTCCCCGGCTTGACTTAATACTCTTTTATTAAATTCCAGCCAGCTTAATTCGCGGTTGATAAAAAGCTGATCGGCGTTTAACTTTTTTTCTGGTGCAACAAATAATGACATAAATATCCCTCCCGCACGCCTTTTTTGACCACTTTAATTTGCTGGGCTCCGGTATACCGGCAAACTGCTTGTATTACCGTTAGGCCGGGCAATAAAGTCGTAATGCGCTCCGGAGCAACTTTTTCCATCATCCGAATCCCCTGCATATCCAGAGATTTCAGCAAAGCGCATAAGTCTTCTAACTGAGAAACTTGCAAAAGATAGCCGTTAATGGGAATATCTTGCCCCAAAAAGGCCCGGTGTAATTTCGCCGTCGCCCTTATGGTTCCGCCTATGGCAAAAATGGTCTGGTAGCCGCAGTCGGATAAAAACGAATACGGCGCCAGTTGTTTTTGGGCAAATTTGGCAATCGCCTTCCTTTCCTTTTGCGTGGGTAAAATGCCTCGTACAAAAGAATTATACATAGCCAAACTGCCCATCGGCAAAGAAACAGATTGCTGTAACCTAATTTTTTCATACGTAAAAATTTGGCAGCTTCCGCCGCCCAAATCAAAACCCAAACCGTTATCCGGGCAGCCGGCGGCAAGCAAGCCATAAAAATCACATGCCGCTTCTTCTTTTGCGGAAAGCAAACGAACCGTTAAGCCTTCTTGGGCCAATTTTGCCAAAACAGCCGGGCCGTTTTGCAAATTCCGCAAGGAAGCCGTGGCAAAAGCATGCGTTTCGGCGCAATTTAATAATCGGCAAAAAGAAAACAAACGCGCCACGGTTTCTTTTAAAACAAGCAGGCCGGCATCATTCAAACAACCGTCCTCAATATAATTTAAAATGCCGGTAAATTCTTTTTTGGTGATAAGTTCTTTAAAAGATGTTCCTTCCGCTTCATAAACGACTCCGCGAATGGTATTAGAACCGATGTCAATCAGCCCGTAACGCAAGCGATTTCCTTCCTTCTTCTTTTTATTTCTTCTTTTCGTTTTTTCTTTTTATCTTTCTTATCATAAAAAAATACGCGCTTTTTCCTATTGTAAAAAGCGCATGTAAAAATATCATTTTTCTTTTGTCAAAATAAAGTAAACTTCTTGTTAAGGCATAATGACAATATTGGTAGGTAACTTGCGTAAATTGCCATCGGAAGGCTTATTTAATATTTTGCCATTATACACAAAAGCCGAAGAGCCGCCGCCGTCTAAATTAAAGGCTTCCATCACACCCAAACGCAATAATAAAACCTGCATCTCTTCTAAGGTAATGCCGGAGCTCCAGTTGCTTTGCCGGCCATCCACCACAATAAAAAACAAATCGCCGTTGGGATATTGTCCTAAAACGGTACGCGGTTGTTTGGCTTTGGCCCATTTTGATGGAATTTTAGAAGGTTCCCAATTACGAATCAATTCCGGTACAAAACTAACCCCCTGCCAAGCGCCGCTGTTTAATAAATCCTCCTCTTCCTCATAAATGCCACCCACCAATTTGCCGCTTTTGCTAAAACCGGCAAAAGCTAAATCATTCCAGGAAGGCTGAAAATCGCCAATTAGCTTGCCTTCTATCATGGCATTGCCCAAAGGCAACATTTGTGTTTTCCCATTTTCATCTTTGGCAGTAGCAAAACCGCCGCCGTTAATGGCCAAAATACCGCCCAGCCTTTTGCAAGCTTCCAAAGTGGTTTCCCCCGCCGGTTTACTGCTGGGATTAATGGTAACCCGCAAAGCTTTATCCGTTTTTAAGGTAACTTTGGCCATATAACCGCGCAAATCTTCTTTTTCCAATTTAAAAATTTGTATTTTAGAATTGGTGCCGTTTTTAGTATAAACAGCTTTTCCCAAACGCTCAACGATCATTTCTTCATACACTTGGTCCGATAAATTTTTATTATTTTTGCTTTGTTCGGCCAAAGCCGCCAATTGCTCGCTGATGGCTTTATCGGCATTGGCTTGCGCCACAACCGCATCTTGAAACAAACCCAGGGAACTGCCCGTTTGCGCTAAAACGGTATCCATTCTATCAAAAGCCGGCCCAATAACCGCCATCGGCAGCAAATCCGTATCCGGTGCGGAAGCCAAAGAAGACTGATCAAAACAAACCGCCAAAAAGGAACCCACACAAAGGAAAACGGCCAATAAAGAAACCATAAACCATTTATTGCCTGCCATTTTTATCCTCCCTTAAAATATTTAGGCTCTGTTCCAAACTTTTTAGCTGCTTATCCAAATCTTCAATTCGTTTGGCCATGGCTTCCCTGTTTTCCGCTCCGGTAGAATCGATGGTTGCCCCGGCTTCTTCCAATGCGGTGGTAATAGATTGCAATTCCACAGCAAAACTTTGTATTTTTTCTTCCATGGAAGCCAATGTTTCCGTATTTTTTTGTTCAATCACCGTTAATTGCGCCGCCACCTCCTGGGCAATGGCTTGCTTTTGCCGATATAACATCCATTGCGTGCCGCCAAAGGCCACCGCCGCCACCAAAAAACAAGCAATAGCCATTTTTAAAACCTGTTTCTGCTTTTCTTCTTTTTGCACCACGGTCATGGTCGTTTCCGCTTTTTGCGCAGCCGGTTTTTTAGGCTTTCCGGAATCTTTCCGCTTCCGCCCCTTTTTTTCCGCTTCCGGCTTTGTGCTATCGCTACCTGGCTCTTTTTTCCCCGCAGCAAAAATCCTCTTTGGCAATGCAGTGAAATCTCTTTGGGTCATGACGGAAAAATCCTTTTCTTTTGTTTCCGGTAAAGGTAAGGAAAGCTCTTTGCCGTATTCCTGCAATCTTTTCTCTTTTAATTCTTCCTGTTTTTTCGCTTCCGCAGCCAGTTGCCGCCGAATTTGCCGAATTTCCTGCAATTTATCTTCGGCTATTGTTTCGCGCAGCGGCTCTTTTTTTATCTCAGTTGTTTCATTTTCTTTTTCTTGCCAAAAGTTATCCCACTTAGCCATCTTGCACCCCTATTATCTATTCTTTTCTAACCCCATTTTTTCCCAAAACGCTTCTTTTTATCCCTTATTCCTTAGACAAAAAAAATTGCGCGACGGTTCCCCATCGGCAATTTTTCTTACAAAACTTTTTGCGCTTTTTCATAAAAAGGAAGCCCAATGCGGCGATAATCTCCCGGTAAGGAGGACTGCCAAAGCAAGCGTCCCGTTTGCTGCTCCTTTTGCGCAGGGAAAGTATTTAATACTTCTTTTACATGCCGAATGGTGCCGGTAATGCCGTCAAAAATTTGCGCTTGCGGCAAAAGCTGCTGCATTTCCCTTTTTAAGTAGCTATAATGCGTGCAGCCAATCACCAAGGCCAATTCTTTTTCCGCCATAAAAGGATTTAATTTTTCTGTTAAATAAGCCAAAATTTCCTCCTGCGGAGCCATTTTTTCCACCAATTCCATTAAACCGGGGCAACCAATACCAATAATATCCCGTTCCGGAAAACGTTCCTTTAATTGCTGAAACTTTTCCCCCTGCACCGTTAAAGCAGTGGCTAAAACTAAAACCTTGCTTTTTGTTTGTTCGCAGGCTGGTTTTACCGCCGGCTCCATGCCAATAATGGGAATAGAATAAGCAAAACGCAAATAAGAAGCCGCAGAAGAAGTCGCCGTATTGCAAGCTAAAATAATGGCTTTGATATCATAAGGCTTATAATATTCAATAATATCCACCAAACGGCGGCGTACCGTTTCCGGATCTTTATCGCCATAAGGGGCGTAAAAAGTATCGGCATAATAAATAAAATTTTCCTGCGGTAATTGCGCCTTGGCCGCAGCCAAAAAAACAATTCCGCCCACCCCAGAGTCAATTACCAATAAATTGGCCATGTCTTTCCACCTCTGCTAAATTTGTGGTTTAAATTGCTCTTTGCGGTTTAAAATAAACAATTTTACCCAAACAAAGCAACAAAGCAATAAAACGCTACAGATACTAAATAAGCCGCGGGTACTAAAAGCAGTGGAAATCCAACCACCCACCGTTGGGCCCAAAAGCATACCAAAATTAAAGAAACTATTGTTATAGGAAAAGAAACGGCTTTCCATATCATACGGCGAGTATTTACTGATTAAAGTGTTAAAACTCGGCGTAACGCCGCCCACCGCCAAACCGAATAAAAAGCGAAAAATCAAAAACAGCACAAAAGTTTGAGCAAAACTTTGCAATATAAGGGTGCCGCCCATCACAATTAAGCAAAGAGCCACCATTTTTTCCGCCCCAATTTGGTCGGAATAACGCCCTACAAAAGGCGCGCCAAAAACCGAGGCCAAACCGGTTACCGCAGTGGCTAATGTAATATAAAAAGTAGCGTCATGCGCCCCCAAAGGGAATTCCTGCACATAAATGGAAAGAAAAGCATTGGTCCCCACCAAAGCAAATTGCACTACGGTGCCCAAAAGGAAAATTGTGGGCAAAGGTTTGGTATGAAAAGCTTGTTTTAAGCCATAAATAAAACCGGATCGTTCTCCGATTGATTTTTCTACATCGGTATCTTTTACATAAATCCAAGTTAGCAAAGTAACAATCGCACAACCAATCGCAGCGATCATAAAGGAACTACGAATGGGCATAAAGGAAATTAAAACACCGCCCACAACCGGCCCCAAAACCGTCCCCGCCATAGCCCCGGCCATATTGGTGCCCAAAGCGGAGCCCACTTTATCGGGCGGAGCAGAAGCCGCCGTCATGGCGTTGGCAGCCGGAAAATAACCGGACAAAGCCCCATTTAACAAGCGCAATAAAAGCAACTGCCAAGCATTGGTGGCATAAGTCATCAAAAACATGGAGATGGTTAACCCAATCCCGCTTCTTAATACCATGGATTTGCGGCCGTATTTATCACCCAACCAACCCCATAAAGGTCCAAATAAAATCATGGTTAAATAACTGGCCCCATAAATTAAACCGTTCCACAGTTTCACTTCCGCCGCGCTGGTTACCCCCAAATCGCGCTCTAAAAATAAAGGCAAAAATGGCATGACCATACTATACGTGACATCAATGATAAAAAAAGCAACAAAGAATACCATCACATTTTTTTTCCATTGCGGCATAATTACAATCCTATCCTTTCTTCGGAGAGAAACTTCCCTTTTTTCTTTTTTTCGTAAGAAAACGCCTTTTTCCTTCTTTTTTCTTGCTTAAAATAAAGTCTTTTCTTCCATCTTTTATTGTATGATTGTTATGCACCAAAGACGGCCTTTTTTCTTTTTTTTACAATACTTTTTTCCACCCAAACAAAACCGCATAAAAGCAAAACGCCACAGAAAAAAAAGAAATTTTCCATGCCAAAAGCATTGGAGAAAAAACCACCCAAAATCGGTCCCAGCATCATACCAGCCTGGAAAAAACTGTTATTATAAGCAAAAAAGCGCGCCTTCATGCCCTCTGGGGCATAAAAACTAATAAAACTATTAAAGCTGGGACTAACGCCTCCTACCGCGAAACCAAAACAAAGTCTTAACAACAAAAGTTGCCCAAAGTTTTGCGCCAAACTTTGCAGCAACAAAGCACATCCAGCCAAACATAAACAAAAACCAATCATTCGTCCCGGGCCCAATTTATCCGTCAAACGACCGGACAAAGGGGAAGCTAACACAGAGGCAATACCGGTTACAGCGGTAGCCAAAGTAATGTAATAAGCAATTTGATCCGCACTTTGGGCAAATTTTTCTACATAAATGGAAAGAAAGGCATTGGTTCCCATCAAAGCAAATTGGGTAATCGCCGCTAAAACAAAAATAGTGGGTAGCGGTTTGGTAGCAAAAGCTGTTTTAACCCCTGCAAAGGAGCCGGCTTTGGAAGGAACAGCAACGGATTTTTTTTCTTTTTCTTGGACCAAAAACCAAACCAAAAGGGTAGCCAAAAGACGCAGCGCGGCTGCAAATAAAAAAGCCGCCCGAAAGGACAGAAAAGAAATTAAAAAGCCCCCTACCACAGGGCCTAACACATTGCCGGCCATGGAACCGGCCATAATAGTACCCAAAGCGGAACCTACTTTTTCCTTGGGCGTATTGGCCGCAGCCATGGCATTGCCCGCCGGCACAAAGCCGGATAAAGCACCATTGGCCAAACGCAGTAAAAATAAATGCCAAGGCGTTTTGGCAAAAGCCATAAAAGCCATAATTACCGTAATCCACAAACCACTTTTGATCAACATGGATTTATTGCCAAATCGATCCCCCAAAGCGCCCCATAAAGGGCCGAATAAAATCATGGTAATATAGCTTGCGGCAAAAATAAAACCTGTCCAAAGAGTAATCACTGCCGGATCGCTAATGCCAAAATCCGTTTTCATTAACAAAGGCAAAAATGGCATGACAATGGTATGCGTTAAATTGATTAAGAAAAAAGAACCGCATAAGGTCAGCATATTCTGCCGCCATTGGTTCATGCGCAAAACGCCTCCTTTTTCTTTAAGAAGCTATTTTTTCTTTCCGATGTATTTTTAATTGTCCCAAACCACGACGAATCCAAAAAGAATTAAACAATAAAATGCAGCCGCATACGGCAAATAAACCGCTGGTGCCGGTAGTGCCGGCAATAAAGCCTCCCAACCAAGGGCCGGCCATCATACCGGTACACATACAACTACTATTATAAGAATAAATACTGCTTTCTAAGCCCGGAATACTATATTTAGCGACCATACTGTTAATACTGGGTGAAAGACCGCCCAAAGCCAAACCGAACAAAAAGCGGCCAAATAAAAGCAGCCAATAATTGCGGGCCAAAGCTTGGAGCAATAAAAAACATCCAGCGGCCAAAAAGGAATAGCCAATCATTTTTTCTGCCCCCAGTTTATCCACCATGCGGCCAACAATAGGCGCCGAAATTACCGAACAAACGCCGGTTACCGTTGTAGCTAATGTAATATAAAAGGCCAGTTGCATGGAACCTAAGGGCATTTCGCTCACATAAATGGAAAGAAAAGCATTGGTACCAATCACCGCAAATTGCATTAAAACACTGGCTACAAAAATAGAAGGCAACGGCTTATGAGTAAATGCCAAACGAAACCCTTCAAAAAAGCCCACATGTTTAGCAGTTTTTTTCGGCACATTCATTTCTTTTACATAGATTATCATCAAAACGGCCACTATCGCGCAAATGGCGCCGGAAATAAAGAAAGCATAATGGAAAGGCAAATAAGAAACAAAAAATCCACCTAAAACCGGGCCAAAAATGGCGCCGGCTAAAGAACCGGCTTGCATATTGCCCAGCGCATAACCAATTTTATCTTTGGGAGTATTGGTGGTCATCAATGTATTGCCGGCCGGTGTAAAACCAGCTATGGTACCATTTAAAAAGCGCATGCACATCAAAGAAAAAGGCGTATGGCAAAAAGCCATTAAAGTCATGGTAATTGCCATTCCTATAGAGCTACGCAATAACATCAATTTTCGGTTGGTTCTATCCGCAATCATGCCCCAAATTGGAGTAAAGAAAATTTGCGAAAAATAACTGGCACCGTAAATGAAACCATTCCACATTTTCACTTTTACCGGGTCCGTTACCCCCAATTCCGTAGAAAGATATTGAGGTAAAAAAGGCAATACCACATTAAAGCCAATATTCATTACAAAGAAAGCAATGGTTAATACAATCATATTTTTTTTCCATTGTTCCATAAAAAAGACTTCTTTCTTTTCCAATTAGAAGTTTTTAACGATACATCGTAAAAAAACTTAAAAAAATAGAAACAAAAAGACCCTGCAAATAGGGCCGTATCGGATAGCGGCAAAATGCATCCTTCCTTTTGAAGCTGCAATCAAATCAATTATAAAATAACATCATCATAGGTTATGATAAAAATAAAATAAGAAAAATTTATTCAATTTATCCTATTCTATTTTTCTATAATACTGCCATTCTCTACAAAAAATTGTTTTCCTCTTACAAATTGAAAATTTATATCTGTTGTGGTAATAAAAGTTTGAACTTTGCCATCCAATAAATGTAATAATTGCTCGCGGCGCGATAAATCTAATTCGCTCATTACATCATCCAATAATAAAGCCGGGTATTCTCCCGTTTCTTCTTCTATAAAAGATAATTCCGATAATTTTAAAGATAAGGCAATGGTACGCATTTGCCCTTGCGAAGCAAATTGTTTGGCGTTTTTTCCGTCAATAAAAAGTAATAAATCGTCTCTTTGCGGGCCTAATAATGTAGTTTGTCTTTTCATCTCCTGGGGGCGAATTTCTTTTAATTTTTTTAAAAAAGCTTTTTTTAAGTCTTGTTGATCCATTTGTTTCATTTGGTCTTGCGGCAAAAAGCTGCTATACGCCATTTGCAGTTGCTCTTTCTCTTTGCTTAAATGCATATGCATTTCATATACTTTTTCATTCATTCTTTGCAAAAACCGCAAACGATGATCATATATTTCAGCAGCCAATTCCGCCAACTGTTCTTCAAAACTGGCCAAAACCATTTGATCTACGGCAAATCCTTGCATTAACAAACGGTTTCTTTGCTGTAATACTTTATGATAGCGATTCAAAATATGACAAAAAGAAGGTTGCAATTGCACCATTTCTCGATTTAAAAAACGCCTTCTAATTTGCGGGCTGGCTTTTACCAACTGCAAATCATCCGGACAAAAAAATACCGTATAAAAATTACCTAGCACTTCGCTTAATTTTCTTTTGGCTTGACCATCTATCTTCCATATTTTTTTTTTGCCGTCAAAACCCGCGGCAATTTGCGTCATTTTATTTTTTCCTATCACATTGCCTTGTAAATAAAAAAAAGGCGCGTCCCAACGCAACAATTGGCGGTCACTACCATCGCGAAAGGAAGTCGCCAAACTCAAATAACCAATCGCCTCCAATAAATTCGATTTTCCTTCGGCATTGGCTCCATAAATAATATTATTTTGGGCATGAAAAGAAAGCTTCGCTTCCTGGTAATTACGAAAATTCCGTAATAAAACCGTTTCTAAATACATAAAAAAGCCTCGTTTATTTGGCCCAGCATAAAACAGCAATGGTATCTTTTTGCTCTACAAAGCAAATTTCATCACCCTCTTGTAACTGTTTACCGGGAATATTACAAATTTGCCCATTTAACAAAACCAAATTTTCTCGGCAAAACAACTTGGCTTGGCCGCCGTTTTCACACAAACCGGCATACTTTAAAAATTGCGCCAAAGTAATCTTTGGTCCCGCTACGATAATATTTTGTTTTTCCATCTTTTTCCTTTACGAAATGCGCACTGGCAATAATAAATATAAATATTCATTTTCTTCTTTTTCCGGAATGATAACCGCAGGCGTCATTGGACCAGTTAATTTCATCATAAATTGTTCGCTGTCCATAATTTTTAAAATATCCATAATATAACGGATATTATAAGCAATCGACAGTTCTTCTCCCTGATAATCGATGTTGAAACGACTTTTGAATTCACCAATATCTTGTCCTGCCGCCATAATTTGCAAACTGTTTTCTGAAAAAATAAATTTCACCAAATTATTGCCGGAACGAGCAAAAACGGATGCTCTTTCCATTTCTTGCCGAAAACGTTTGGTATCGATTTTGGCAAAACTATGAAAAGCGCTGTCTTTGGGAATGACATCCCGATAAGGCGGATATTGACCATTGATCAAACGCGATACAAAAACAATACTGCCAATTTGGAAGATGATTTGGTTTTTTCCTATTTTCATCTGTACTTTTTCATTATCATCATCGGCCAAACGAGCCAATTCCATCATTGTTCTAGCCGGAATAATTACTTTGGCATTGCTGTCTTTTTCTCCATCTGTTTGCCAACTACCTTCCGTTTTAGCCAAACGATGCGTATCCGTGGCTACCATCACAAAACGATCTTCCGTAATATCCATCAAAACCCCGGAAAAAACAGGTCTCACTTCATCTGTTGCCGCGGCAAAAGCAATTTGTTTTACCAAATCTCGAAAAATAGGAGCAGCAATGCTACCGCTAATTTCCCCGCTTACCGGCGGCAAGGCCGGAAATTCTAGTACATCCATTCCCCGAAACTTAGTATTGGAGGCACCAAAGGAAATACTCAAATCAAAAGAATCCTGTTCGCTTGTTAAATCCACGTCTCCCTCATCAAAACAACGGATCAAATCTAAAAAGTTTTTACCGGGGATAACAACCGCGCCTTCTTCTTGTACCATAGCCGGAATATGGCATTCAATGGCCATTTCTAAATCCGTCGCTCTTAAAATCAAATCGTTTCCCTGGGCTTGCATCATAATACCGCTTAAAATAGGCAATGTATTTTTATTGGAAACAGCTCTGCCTACCGTTTGGCTTCCATATAATAAATCTTCTACATGACAACTTACTTTCATTGTCATCCTCCTTATCCACATATCCACAATAAAATAAGAATAATTTGTTTTTTCTTTGTTTGGAATTTGTTTAAAGAAAGAATACCATTGTTTTTCTTTTTCTTTTTATTCGTATTCTTTCATCATAGGTCCTGTTTTTTTTGTGTATAAGCTTTTTTTTACCAGAATAAGAGGCTTATTTGATTGTTTATTTTCTGCGGATAATAAAATTCTTCTTTCTTTGTTATCCACAGTGCCAACAAGGTGTCTGAAAAAAGGCTTTTTTTATCCGCAATATACACAATGGTTGTGCAAAAATACTATGAATTTTGTGTATAACTTTTTTCCTTTAGTAAGATAAATTTTATTATAACAGAAAAGGCGGTGAAAAACACCGCCTTTCTTTTTTTCTTGTTTAATTTTCTTTGATGATTGCAATGATTTCATTGATATTATTTTCTAAAGAAATATCATTTTTCTTTTCTTTTTCTATTTTATCTCTGGCATGGATAACAGTAGAATGGTCTCTACCAAAATCTTTGGCAATTTTAGGTAAAGAATCGCCTGTTAATTCACGGCATAGGTACATGGCAATTTGTCTAGGAAAAGCTAAATTGCGATCTCTTTTTTTCGATTGCAAATCGTCTATTTTAATATTGTAATAATCGGCTACGCATTGCATAATTCTTTGCGCGTCGATTGGTTTTTTTGATTTTTCCGGTAAAATGCCTTTTAACGCTTCTTCCGCCGCTTCTAAGGAAATGGAAGTAAATCCGTTTAAGCTGGCATAATAAAAAATAGAATTCAAAGCGCCTTCCAATTCTCGAATATTGGAGCGCGCTCTTTCGGCAATAAAACTTAATACTTCATTGGAAACCATCATATTTTCTCTTTTGGCTTTATTTTGCAAAATAGCAATTCTGGTTTCCAAATCCGGTGGTTGAATATCCACAATCAAACCCATTTCAAAACGGGAACGCAAGCGTTCTTCCAAAGTAGGAATTTCTTTTGGCGGCCGGTCTGAACTAATCACAATCTGTTTATTGGCCTGGTATAATGTGTTAAAAGTATGGAAAAATTCTTCTTGGGTTCTTTCTTTTTCGGCAATAAATTGAATATCGTCAATTAAAAAAATGTCGGCGTTCCGATAATGATCCCGAAAACGGAAGGCATCTCCGGTTCTTACATTGGAAATAAACTGATTGGTAAACATTTCCGAAGAAACATAAACCACATTCATACCAGGATTTTTTTCCAATACATAATGTCCAATGGCATGCATTAAATGAGTTTTTCCAAGCCCGGAACCGCCGTAAATAAATAAGGGGTTATAGGCTCTAGCTGGACGTTCCGCAGCGGCCCAGGCAGCAGCATGTGCAAAACGATTGGAATTTCCCACCACAAAAGTATCAAATGTATAACGAGCATTAAATACCGATGCGTTTTGATTTTGGTTTTGTTTATAACGCGGTTCTCTGGTTGGTAAAGAAATTTGTGGAGAAGAAAGGGTAGCAGACGGATCGTCTTCTTCTAAAGTGATAAAAAGGGTTTTTAATTGTTCCCCGGAAACTTCTTCTAAAACAGTATCAAATATGGAGGCTAAGTTACTTTCCATCCATTCTCTGGATAATTCGTCGGTTACGGCGATCAATACAAAATTATTTTGCCGCGTAACCGATACGATATTGCTGAGCCATCTTTGATAACGATCCGGTTCTAAATATTCTTTCAGCAAAAGAGCTGCTTTTTCCCAAATTTCTTGCATATCGGTATGAAACCTCCCCAATAAAAGGTATTTATCCACAAAAAGGTGAAAAAAGAAAAGATTTATCCACAAAGATGAGGATATCCCAGGCATATACCTAGGATATAAATAAAGAATATCATAAGTTATCCACAAAAACAAGCCGCAATAACTTTTTTCTCTTCGGTCATTTACTTGACAATTTGAGCTTACCAATATATAATTTTGCTGTTATCGTCATGTTTGATGGAAAAATAAAGATAAAAAATTTTTGTTTTTTATTCTTAAGGGTAAGAAGGGAGAGAGAGAGAGTGAAACGTACTTATCAACCAAAAAATCGCGTGCATAAAAGAGTACATGGCTTTTTGGCCAGAATGTCTTCCAAAGGCGGCCGCAAAGTATTAAAAGCGCGTCGTAACAAAGGCCGTAAAGTATTATCCGCTTAAAAAGAAAGTATAGGTGTCGTCATGCTAAAAGCGGAAAATCGTTTACGAAAAAGACAAGATTTTCATCGCATTTATAAGAGAGGCATCTCTTTTGTTGCTTCCGGTATGGTTTTATATATCCGAAAAAATAACAACGCTCATTTTCGCGTTGGTTTTTCTGTATCTAAAAAAGTTGGAAAAGCAGTAAAAAGAAATAAGGTAAAAAGAAGATTGCGCCATATTGCTAGGAATTTATCCGCTTCTTTTTGCCAGGGATTCGATTATATTTTTATCGCCCGGCCTTCTCTTATTTATTTGCCTTATGACAAGCAAGTGGAGCAAATGACCTTTTTGTTAAATAAAGCGCGGAAAAAACGCTGCGAAAACGGGGTGGAAAAAAATGGTTAAAAAATTCTTTTTGCTCATGATTCGGCTTTATCAAACTTATCTCTCGCCGATGATGGGGCCGCATTGCCGTTTTTATCCCACCTGTTCGGAATATGCGAAAATTGCGATTAGCCGCTACGGCGCCTTAAAAGGCGGATGGATGGCGGTCAAAAGAATCTGTCGTTGTCACCCTTTTCATGCCGGTGGTTATGATCCGGTCAAGTAAACTTTAGGAGGTGATCCCGCAAATAGTGCGGGAGAAATGAGTTTTTTAACCAATATAATCACAAGCTTTATTGAATGGATTTTCCAAGGAACTTTATTTTTGGGAATTCCTAGTTATGCTTTAGCCATTGTTATCTTTTCCATTGTTTTAAAAATGGCATTACTTCCTTTAATGCTTGGTCAAATGCGCTCCATGAAAAAAATGCGCGATATTCAGCCCAAAATTGACGCGATCAATGAAAAATATAAAGCTAATATTCAAAGAAGGCAAGAAGAAACCGTTAAATTATATCAAAAGGAAAAAATCAATCCTATGGCCGGTTGTTTGCCTTTATTGGTGCAAATGCCTATTTTATTTGCTTTATTTGCTGCTTTGCGTAATTTTACGCCGGTTATGTCGGAATATTATAGCTTGCATTTAATTCCTGGAGTTTTATGGATCGATAGTTTATCGGATGCCGGCGGTATGGCTATGGCTTTATTAGTAGCGGCCGGTACTTTTATTCAACAATGGGTTTCTACTGTGGATAAAAGCAATTCCATGCAAAGAAATATGTTAATCATTATGCCTTTGATGATGGGTTTTTGGGGTCGTACCTTCCCTACCGCTTTATGTTTATACTGGATTACGTTCAGTATCATGACCGTTTTACAACAAGTTGGTATGAACTGGTATGATGATCATTTAAAGAAAAAAGAAAGCTTAGAAGAAGACGAAAAAGGCGAAATCATTGACGTACCCAAAAAGAAAGACTATAGTCAATTAAATGCCGCCAAAAAAGAAGCTAAAAAACAAAAACAATTAGAACAACAACAATTACAAGAACAAAAAGCAAAAGAACAAAAGCAATTGTCTTCTCAAAATAAAAAAGAAAAACCGCAAGTACAACATAATGCAAAAGAAAGAAAATTAGTAATAAAAAAATAAATATCACACATAAATAAGAATAGGAATTTTACTTAGCCTAGTGAAAGGGGCTCTTTGGTAATGAACAATACGGAAGAATTTACCGGTAAAACGGTAGATGAAGCAATCGATACCGCATTGCAAACGCTGCAAGTATCGATGGATGAAGTGGAAGTTGAAATTTTGGAAATGGGGAATAAAGGTATTTTTGGTTTGGGTAGTAAAGAAGCCAAAGTACGCGTTACCATAAAAAATACGGCTGGCCAATTGGCTTGTAACTTTTTAGAAGGTATTTTTCCTTATTTTGGCGTCCATCCGGAATGCAGCAAAGAATATAAAGAAGATATTTTGTGGATTACCATGCAAGGGGAAGATTTGGGCGCTTTAATCGGTCGGCGTGGTGAAACATTAGACGCTTTGCAATATTTAGTCAATTTGGCGACGAACCGGAAAAGCGGCGAAAAACAAAGAATTGTATTAGACGTTACCGGTTTCCGGCAAGCCAGAGAAGCAACATTAACTGCTTTAGCCAAAAAAATGGCCGATAAAGCCATTCGCACCGGTAAATTTATTCGCTTAGAACCAATGAATCCTCATGAAAGAAGGATTATTCATATGGCTTTGCAGGATGACAGAAGGGTGCAAACATTTAGCGAAGGCGAAGAACCATATCGCAAAGTGGTTATCGTCAAAAAACATCGTTCCTAGTAATAAAAAAGCCCAGCAATGCTGGGCTTTTTTTGGAGGTATTTCGTATGGCTCAACCAACCATTGCCGCTATTGCTACCGCTACCGGTGCTGCTGGTATCGGTATTATTCGCATTTCGGGTAGCGAGGCGGAAAGCATTTTAAAAAAGGTTTTTCAGCCCCTTGCCGCTAAGGAAGAATTATTATCGCATCAAATGTATTTGGGCTGGCTGATAGAAGAAAATGACCGGCGTTTAGACCAAATTTTAGCGGTAATTATGCGGGCACCGCATTCTTATACTGGTGAAGATGTGGTGGAACTGCATTGCCATGGCGGCAATCAGGTACTGCAAAACGCTTTGCTTTTAACGCTGCAACAAGGCGCCATATTGGCGCAGCCTGGGGAATTTACGCAAAGAGCTTTTTTAAACGGCAAATTAGATTTGGCGCAGGCCGAAGCAGTTATTGATTTGATCGAGGCCAAAAGTAAACCGGCGGAACAAATTGCTGCAGCCCAACTAGCCGGCCTTTTTTCGCAAAAAATTGCTGCGGTGCAAAACCATTTATTGGATTTAACCGCTATGATCGAAGCGGATATCGATTATCCGGAAGAAGAAGTAGAAATGTTATCCATGCCGGAAATGGCGTCAAAATTACAGGACGCCCTGGCTATTTTAGATTCTTTGTTAAAAGGCGCGCAAGCCGGCCGCATTTATAAAGAAGGAATTCAAACTGCTTTGGTCGGTAAACCTAATGTGGGAAAATCGAGTTTATTAAATGCCCTTTTGGCCGAAGAACGTGCTTTGGTTTCCGATATTCCCGGCACTACCCGCGATACCATTGAAGAAGAATTGTTATTGGATGGTATTCCTTTAAAATTATTGGATACCGCCGGCTTAAGAGAAGAACAAAAAGCCGATCCCATTGAAGCTTTGGGAATGAAACGCGCCAAAGAAAAAATAGCGCAGGCGCAGTTGGTTTTGTGGTTGGTGGAAACCGCCTCTTTCACGGCGGAAGATGCCGCCATTGGTGCCATGTTGCAGGAACAAAATCGAGATAATGTTTATCTACTCCTCAATAAAACCGATCTGCAAACAGCGGATTCCTTGCTGCCACAATTACAAAAGGAGTATGCCGCGTGGCCTATCATTGGTATTTCGGCAAAAACGGGCGCCGGTTTGGAACAAGTGACGGCGCAAATTAAAAAAGATTTTATGTCCGGCGCTTTGCAGACGGATGAACAAATTTTGGTGGCTAATTTTAGGCAGCAAAACGCTTTGCAAAAAGCCAGAGATCATATGGAAGACGCGCTGTGCTCCTTAACCGCAAATCAACCTTTGGATATGGTGAATATCGATTTATATGCGGCCAAACAGGCTTTATATGAAATTACCGGGGAAGATGTGACGGAAGAATTGCTAGACGCCATTTTTTCTCGTTTTTGTTTAGGGAAATAAGATAAATTTGGGAAAATGAAAGAAATAGATTAGAGGAAAAAACCATGCAGGAAAACGAATATGGAGTGATTGTTATAGGGGGCGGACATGCCGGTATTGAAGCATCTTTGGCTGCCGCCCGTTTAGGGGTGCCTACCCTACTACTTACGCTAAATATGGATGCCATCGGTTTAATGCCCTGCAATCCGGCCATTGGCGGTCCGGCCAAAGGTTTGGTGGTGCGGGAAATTGATGCCTTGGGCGGGCAAATGGCTTTGGCGGCGGATGCTACCCAAATTCAAATCCGTATGCTTAATGTGGGCAAAGGTCCCGCCGTACAGGCTTTAAGGGCGCAAATTGATAAAAGGCATTATCAAAGAACCATGATGTCCGTGGTGCAAAATGAACCTTATTTGGATGTGAAACAAGGGGAAGCCTGTTCCCTATTGATAGAAAACGGACAAATCAAAGGGGTTTATAACCAAATTGATACCCTATATCGGGCGCAGGCAGTGGTGATTACTACCGGCACTTATTTAAATGGACGCATTATTATCGGCGACCATATTTTCTCTTCCGGCCCCAGCGGTTTGCCCAATTCGGTTCCTTTAGGACATTATTTACGAGAGATTGGTTTACCCATGGCCCGTTTTAAAACAGGTACCCCGGCCCGGGTGGATAAAAGAAGTTTGGATTTTAGCAAAATGCAGGAACAACCGGGCGATATTGGGGAATTGGCCTTTTCCTTTTTAACCACCGAATACAAAAGGCCGAAAATTTCCTGCTATTTAACCTATACCAATGAAAAAACGCATCAACTGATTCGGGATAATATTCACTTAGCGCCCATGTACAGCGGCATTATTGAAGGGGTTGGCGCTCGTTACTGCCCTTCCATTGAAGATAAAGTGATGCGTTTTCGGGATCGCGACAAACATCAAATTTTTATCGAGCCGGAAGGTTTGGGTACCACGGAATATTATGTGCAGGGCCTTTCTACCGGTTTTCCGGAAGAACTGCAAATGCAAATTTTAAAAACGGTACCCGGTTTAGAACAGGTAAAAATGATGCGGCCGGCTTATGCCATCGAATACGATTGTTTGGACCCCACCCAATTGCAGCTTTCTTTACAACATAAAGAAATAAAAGGTCTTTTTGCCGCTGGGCAAATTAACGGTACTTCCGGTTATGAAGAAGCGGCCGGTCAGGGTTTGTTAGCCGGAATCAATGCTGCTTTACTGGTATTAAATAAAGAGCCTTTTACCATGACCCGTTCCGAATCCTATATTGGGGTGATGATAGACGATTTGGTTACCAAAGGGGTCAGCGAGCCGTATCGGCTGTTCACCTCTTTATCCGAATATCGCCTCCTATTGCGGCAGGATAATGCGGATTTGCGTTTGACTGAAAAAGGCTATGCGTTAGGACTGGTGAAAGAAGACCGCTATGCTGCTTATTTGGCGAAAAAAGAAGCCATTGAAAAAGAGTTAGCACGTTTAAAAGAATACCGGGTTAGCCCGCA
This sequence comes from uncultured Clostridia bacterium, assembly GCA_944391215.1. Taxonomy (GTDB): domain Bacteria; phylum Bacillota; class Dehalobacteriia; order UBA4068; family CALXSR01; genus CALXSR01. The sequence goes on along the minus strand of CALXSR010000037.1, from coordinate 46,033 downwards.
TATGGAAAAAGTTTCTTCCTTATTACAGGAACGCGGTAGCAATCCCCTGCAAAAAGGAATCAATGCCCAGGAATTGTTATTGCGTCCGCAAATAAGCTATGCGGATATCAAAACTTTGTTCGGCGATCAGCACTTGCCTTTGTCGGTGGAACAACAAGTGGAAATTCAAATTAAGTATGCCGGTTATATCAAAAAACAATTGGCAGAAATCGAACGGTTTGATAAAAAAGAAAAGAAGAAACTGCCGGCTGATTTGGATTATCTGGCGATCAAGGGCTTAAGCGTGGAAGCGCGGCAAAAACTGCAAAAACAAAAACCGGCCAATATTGGCCAGGCGTCGCGCATTACCGGCGTATCCCCTGCTGATATCAGCGTTTTGCTGATTTATTTAGAACAAAAAAGGCGCATCGGGCTAGAGGAGGAAAAGAAAAGTGAATGAAAAAGGTCCTATTTTAGATCAAGCGCCTGATTTTGATCAGGTCGGGGCGCTTTTTGAGTATTTAAAAGCCGCTCCGCAAATGGCTGTTTTAAGCGAGGAGCAATTAGCACAGCTGGCTTTATTCGGCGGTTTGGTATTGCAAGCCAATCAAAAAATAAATTTAACCGCCATCAAAGAACCCAAAGAATTTGCCCAAAAACATATTATTGATAGCCTTTCTTTGCTGCCGCATATGGTAGAAGGCGCCAAAACTTTGGTGGATATCGGTTCCGGGGCGGGATTTCCCGGTTTGCCTTTGGCCATTGCTTTGCCGGAACTGCAAGTTACCTTATTAGAAAGCGTGGAAAAAAAATGCCGTTTTTTAGCGGAAGCGGTTGCTATTTTACGTTTACCTAATGTGAAAATTGTGGTAGGACGGGCGGAAGAATACGGACAAAAAAAAGGACGCGGCCAGTTTGATTTGGCCACGGCCCGTGCAGTGAGCGAACTGCCCGTATTGCTGGAATATGCCTTGCCTTTGTTGAAAAAAGGCGGTTCTTTTGTTGCCTACAAAGGGCCGAAAGCCCAGGAAGAACTGGCGCAGGCCAGGGGCGCCCTCGCCAAATTGGGTGGCGGTTTTTATGTATCCTTCCCTTATACCAATGGCAGCGCGGAGCAACTTATTTTGCTGCAATTTGTGAAAGAAGAAGAAACACCGGCCGCTTATCCGCGTAAAGCCGGTATCCCGAAGAAAAATCCACTATCTTAAAGGAAAAGCAATGCTTTTCCTTTTTATTTCCCCTAATTTCCTTTTGTGTTCCTGTTTCGCTTTAACCCTTGATAGCACAAGACTTTGACGCTATCGAGAACACGAAATTGAATTGGGACTTATTTTTTGATCAAAAGCTGTAAATAACGCGATAAATCTGCTGCTTGCAATGAATTTACGGTAAGACCATGCAATTCGTAAGCAGAATCGGATACCGTTAATCCTTCTATTTGACAAGTAGAAAAATCTTGTCCTTTTAAAGAGGTTTGGAAAAATTCTATTCCGCTCATTTCGCATTGGTCCCATAATACTTGCTGTAAGGTGCAAAGTTGCCAGGAACTATCTTTTAGAATGGTTTCTTTTATTTGGGCTTGTTTTATTTTACAACTATGATAATTGCTTAAATTGGCTAAGGTATCCTTTATCAGCCAATCTTGAAAAACGCAATCGTTAAATGTGGCCCCGGTTAATTTACAATCGCGCATTTCAACAAACATAAAAGAACAATTATCAAATTCCATATTAGAAAAATCGCAATGGGTAAATACTGCATGACGAAAATGCACCCTTTGCAGCAAACTGTTTTGCCAGGTACAATGATCGAATACGCATTGATCGAAATCCAAAGCATGGCTATCTCTTTGATATAAATTGCTTTGGGTAAAAAAATGCTGACGAATGGTTTCATCCTCTTGTTCCGCCATTTGCACGGCTTGTTTTAAAGGCACACCTTGCGTTAAAATTTGGGGTATTACTGGGTTTTTCATAGCGGCTCCTTTTTATCAATGATGAATGATAGGGTTCGACGCCAGATACTCTTTTCCTGCTTGTACAAAATAGCGCGCTAAGCTATAATAGAAAAATAGAGAAGACAAGTCTGTTTCACGTGAAACAGGAAATTTTACCGCAAAAGGATGTGCTTTTTTTTGACCAGAATTATCGCCGTAGTGAACCAAAAAGGCGGCGTAGCCAAAACCACTACCGTGGTAAATTTATCCGCTTATTTGGCTTTAGCCGGACAAAAAGTGCTTTTGGTGGATATTGATCCGCAAGGCAATGCCACCAGTGGGGTGGGGGCGGAACGGGCAAAATTAGAGTATTGCATTTACGATGTGCTGATCAATAATTTGCCGGCGGAGGCAGTCATCATCCCTACCCAAATTGAGCATTTGGATTTGTTGCCGGCCACCATTCAATTGGCCGGCGCCGAAATTGAATTGGTTACCGCCATTAGTCGGGAAAATAAATTAAAGCGCGCCTTGAAAGAGGTAAAGAAAAAATACGATTATGTTTTATTCGACTGTCCTCCCTCTTTGGGCTTATTGACCCTAAATGCTTTGGCGGCTGCCGATAGTATTTTAATTCCCATCCAGTGCGAGTACTATGCCTTAGAAGGAGTGGGCCAGTTGATGAATACTTATGATATTGTTAGAAAGCATTTAAATCCCGATTTGGAGATGGAAGGGGTATTGCTTACCATGTTCGATGCCCGGACCAATCTTTCTTTACAAGTGGTGGAAGAAGTAAAAGCCTATTTTGGCGATCAAGTTTTTACTACCATCATTCCGCGCAATGTGCGTTTATCAGAAGCGCCCAGTTATGGGCAACCCATTGCGCTTTACGATCCCAAATCCAAAGGGGCCGAAGTGTATGAACAATTAGCCAAGGAGGTTATGGCCAATGGTGAAAAAAGGTTTGGGTAAAGGGCTATCGGCTTTGTTGCCGGATAAACCAGTACCCGAAATAACAGCGCGTGAAAAAGTAACAATGGTGGCGATGGAAGATGTCATAGCCAATCCCAGCCAACCGCGGCAGGATTTTGATGAGGAAAAAATTGCCGAATTAGCAGTTTCTATTGCAGAATATGGTTTGGTACAGCCTATTTTGGTGAGTCCCACCGCCGATGGCAAATATCAAATTATCGCCGGCGAAAGGCGGTATCGGGCTGTAAAAAGTTTGGGTAAAAATGAAATTGCCTGTATCATTCGTAAGCCGGAAGAGAAGGATTGTTTGGCCATTGCTTTAATAGAAAATATTCAAAGGGAAAACTTAAATCAGTTGGAAGAAGCGCAAACCTATCAAAGGTTATTGGATGAATTTGGCTATAGTCAGGGGCAGTTGGCACAAAAATTGGGCAAAAGCCGGCCATATTTGGCTAACAGTTTGCGGTTATTATCCTTACCCCCCAGCGTGCAGCAATGGATTCGCGAAGGGAAGCTTTCTGCCGGTCATGGAAGAGCTTTGCTGTTAACCGATAGCAGTGCGCGGCAAATCGCTTTGGCCAAAAAAGTGGTGGAAGAAGGTCTTTCGGTACGGCAAACGGAAACTTTGGCGAAAGTGGAACAAAGTGCGGCCAAAAAGAAACTGGCCAAAAAACAAGTGAACCCGGAATTAGAACAAATTTCTGTCCGCTTGCGGCAAAAACTGGGTACCAAAGTAAGCGTGCAACCCGGTAAAAAGGGCGGCCATATTGTATTGGATTATTATAGTAACGATGATTTAAACCGTCTTTTAGAGCTGTTATTGCCGGGAGAAGAATTTTAATTCCCGTTTTTATGCTCTTTAAAATGCTGTTTCACGTGAAACAGGAGGATTGCATATGATATATTTGGACCAAGCGGCCACCAGTTTCCCCAAACCCTCTGTGGTGCGGGAAGCCGTGGCCGATTCTTTTCAACAGTATGGGGCAAATCCAGGCCGTGGCGCTTATGCCATGAGTTTGCAAAGTTCCGCTTTGCTTTGGCAAACCAGAAATTTATTGGCCGCCTATTTTCGGGCCCCGGACCCGCAACAAATTGTTTTTACAAATAATACTACGCAGGCATTGAATATGATTTTACAAGGGTTTTTACAACCTGGAGATCATGTGCTGTATTCTTCTTATGAACACAATGCGGTGTGGCGACCTTTGATGGCCATGACCGATAAAGGAGTGCTGGCAGAGCCATTCTTCCCTCAAGCGGATGGTAGTATCGATTGGCAGGATTTGGAGCAAAAAGTAAAGCCGCAAACCAAACTATTGGTTTGCTTGCAAGCCAGTAATGTCAGCGGAGCCATTTTCCCTATTGCCGAATTAACCGCTTGGGCGCATGCGCAAGGTATTTGTATTTTAGTAGACGCCGCGCAAAGCGCTGGTTATCTTCCCTTTTCCTTGCTGGATATTCCAGTTGATTTTTTTGCCTTTCCCGGTCATAAAGGATTATATGGCCCTATGGGAACCGGCGGATTTTATGTCAATCCGGCCCAGCCTCTACAACCGTTATTGTATGGGGGGACAGGCAGTTTTAGTATGCAGGCGGAACAGCCGGCCGTTATGCCGGATCATTTAGAAAGCGGCACTTTCAATGTGCCCGGCATTGCTGGTTTACATGCGGCTTTGCAATGGCGGCAAGGGCAAGAAGAAGCGATTTTGTCTCATGTGCAACAATTAACGCAGCAATTTTTAAAAGGGGTGTCCCAAATCCCCGGTATTCATTGTTTTGGACCTGCGATTGACATACCCAGGGCGCCGGTTGTCAGCATTGTGCTGGAAAAAATTGCTGTTGCCAAGGCCGCTATGCTTTTAGAGGAAAAATACCAAATCGCAGTGCGGGCCGGTTTGCATTGCGCGCCATTGGCGCATCGTAGTTTGGGTACCTTGCAAACAGGAACTTTGCGTTTTAGTTTTGGTTTTTTTAATACGGCGGCAGAGATAGACGCCTCTTTAGCGGCTTTGGCCCATTTGGCAAAGGGGGATGCTTAACTTGAATTGGTTGTTGGTTGGTTGCGGCGGCTTTTTGGGTTCTATTTTACGTTATTTTTGCACTATGCTGGGGAATCGCTGGCAAACAGGGGGATTTCCTTTGGGTACTTTTGCTGTTAATTTATTAGGTTCCTTTGCCATTGGTTTTTTTGCTGTATTGTTTGCCCATAAAATGGGTTTGGCCAAACAATGGCAGCTTTTGTTGCAAACGGGTTTTTTGGGTGGTTTTACCACTTTTTCTACTTTTAGTTTGGAAAGTGTGCAGTTATGGCAAAAAGGCGCTTATCTTTTATCGGTTTCCAATGTGTTATTGCATCTTGTTCTTTGTTTTTGCGGCGTATTGCTGGGGCAACTTTTAGCCAAACAAATCGCTTCGTGAAAAAGATTGGATAACCGGTAACTTAAAATATGCTATGATACCTTGTTTTTAAGCGTATCGCTGGGGTAACCTTTTGCCAAACAAATCGCTTTCTGAAAAAACTGGATAACCGATAATTTAAAATATGTTATGTTATCTTGTTTTTGTTTTTGCGGCGTATTGCTGGGGTAATTCTTGCCTAAACAAATCGCTTCCTGTTTTTAACATCTCAGTTGCAAATACTATTTTTATGCTGTTTTCTGTTTTTTCATTTTTAAAGAAACCAAAAAGGAAAGCGCAATATTATGCGCTTTCCTTTTTATAGGTTGATAAAACATATCTTGAATCGCCTTATTCGCTTACCACCTTAATTTGACAAAGTTGGGAAAAGAAATCAATTGGGACCCAATAGGAACCATTTTGCGCAATGATCGGGGCGCTAAAAGAAACTTCGCCTATTTTATCCACCCCTTCTTTTAATCCGCTTATCATAATTTCTTTCTGGCTGTTTTGTAAAGAAGCGCCTTGTTCCGCATTTGTGAAGTGAACCGTAAAGCCTAAGGATTCGGCAACATTGCGTAACGGCACATAAAAAACATCCTCTTTTGGCATAAGGGAAATCCCTGTTTTCTCCCCATTGATAGATACTTGTTGGGCGCTTGGGTGGATGATAATATATCCATCGTAATCATAGGGGAACAACACTGCTTTTTGGGAAGTTGTTTGCCCCGGATAACTTGTCAATACCATATCAAACCAAGTAAGCAATTTACTGCCCGGTTGGATATCTTGTATGGATACGATGTTTTTGGTTAAATAAGGGGTAATGGGCATTTCTTTGGGTAATGTCACCAACAAATCGCCGTTGGCATTCAGTACGGTAATACTGCCGTTTTCGTTGGTTATCACTTTATCTACTTCAATATAAGTAGCCGGGGTTTGGTTTTCCTCCATATTGCCGACGGCTAAAAAAGCGGCGCTTTGCGGCGGTAAGCTTTTGGTCATAATTGGAGAATGGCTTACCATAATGCGTAAGCCTTCTTTTAAATCTTCTTTCGCTAAAGGCATGCCGTCCTCATTGTTTAGCAAAAGAAAATCATCGCTCACATGAAAAACAATGGTTTGTTCCGGATCGGTATTCTGTTGTACGGTAAAACGGTTATGTTCCCAATCCACTTCTTTTAAAATGCCAAATGTGTTAATATAACAGGGGTTTTTTTGTATCATGGCAGTTTCTTCCTTTTGTTCGGCGCTGATAGGTGCCGGGGAAATGAATGGTGTCTTGGCAGGTTCCTCGCCAAAAGCGGGTAGGGCCAATCCGCATACCATAATGCCGATTAAAGCTGTGCTAATTAATTTTTTCATTTATCCTTCATCCTTTTCTTTTGTGGTATGTCCTGGTTAGGGACTTGTTTATATAGACGGATAAAAAGAAAAAAAGTTGCGTTATGCGCGCAACTTTAAAAATGGTTCTGTTGTTTCTATTTATTCGTTTTTGGAAACGTGACCGTTAAAAATAAGATTTTTTTGTTTGCAGTGTTTGCCGTCTATCAGGTTTTGGTTGCTTTTGCTTTATTTTGTTATGTTGTTTATATCGTAAGCAAAAGGGTGCGAAGTTCGGCTACGCTGTAGGCAATATAGTCCGGTTTGCTATTTTTTAAAATGGCGTTTAACGGCATGCCCCAGGAGACCGCAATTGTTTGGCAGCCGGCATTTTGTCCGCATTGGATATCAAAAGGGGTATCGCCCACAAAAACTGCTTTTTGAGGATCTATTCCGCCGAGCTTTTGCAAGGCCAAAAGAGCGGGGGCCGGATCTGGCTTATATTTAGGACAATCATCGGCGCATAGGAAAAAGTCTATTGCATGTTCAATGTGCAAGCAAGCCAAAGATTTGTGCAATCCCAACCATTTTTTTGCGGTAACCACCGCTTGTTTTTTGCCCTTTTCATGAAGTTCCCATAACATTTCCGGAACGCCAATAAAAGGTTCGGTTTCCGGTTGCGGTAAACAAGCGGAAACTTGCCGATAAGCACGTAAAAAAGTATCACCACACCCTTTTCCAAGTAAAATTTCCCCGGCGGTTACCAAGGGTAAACCCACCAAACCGCAGGCTTGTTCGGCCAAATCTGGTCTTCCTAAAGCGTGGCAGGTTTTGCGATTCGCCTCAAAAATACGGGGCAAACTGTCGGATAGTGTGCCATCTAAATCATATAAAATTGCTTGACAGGTCATTTTTTTCTCCTTATCGCAAAATAATGCAAGTGGATTTTCCGTTTGCCAATCCTTCTTTATCAATAAAGTATTGATAAAAATCAAAAACCAGCGAATCAGCCTTTCTTTTATTTGTAACACGAAAAGAACCTGTTGCGGGTACTGAGATGATCCAAATAATCTTTCTTTTTTGTTCATAAAGCGTGCAAAATCTGTTGTAATGACGGATTGAACCAAAAAATCAGCCTTTCTTTTGTTTGTAATACGAAAGGCACTTGCTGCTGGTACTAGAGTGAAGCAATTCCATCAATTAATTAATTGATGGATGGATGGATTGCTGTTTTTACAGCATAAAAAACTGTTGCAGTTGCTGGATCAACCGGCTAATCAATCTTTTTTTCTTCTATTGGCAATGCTGCAAGGGCCGCGGCATAAATGGTTTTTAACGGCAGTCCGCTTTTTTGAGCCAACGCTTTGCAATCTTCGTATTCGGGGGCATAGGTGGTAAGCGTTTGGCTGCCGTTTTGTTTTATCCGTACCTTGCCCCAGGGCAAGCTAATTTCCCGATAAGAGCGCGGTAACACAAAACGGTTTTCTAGCCGATAGCGGATGCCGCTGGTGGTGGTATGTGTGAAAAGCAGCTGCGCCATTTCTTCTAATTGCTCTACTTTACAAAGCAGTTCCAACAAAAAACCGGGCCGGTTTTTTTTCATGGTAACCGGGGTAATAAAAAAATCCAAAGCGCCGGCTTTTTGACATAATTCATAGCAATAACCCAGCCATTCCGGGTTGCTGTCGTCAATATTACAATTTAAGATAGCTACCGTATCTTGGGGAAAAGCAGCATTTATTGTTTTTTTTTAGCCACATAAATTCGTAATACATTAGGCCAAGAAAATTCTTTTTGACCAGCGCCCTGACCGCAGCTTTGTAATTCCATGGCTGGTCTTAAACCAAAGGAGCCGGCTAATGTGGTAATAATGGCCGCCCCGGTCGGGGTGCATAATTCGCCCGCTTCCGGTAAATCTGGGGCAAGCGGGATATTTTTCCCGGCCAATAATTTTACCACAGCCGGGGCCGGTACCGGCATTAAGCCGTGGGCGCATTCAATCATACCGTGCCCTAGCCCTAATGGAGAGCACATAATTTCGTCGATTTCCAGTAAAAACAAACCGCAAACCGTGCCGCAAATATCTAAAATCGCATCCATAGCGCCTACTTCATGAAAATGCACTTTTTCAATATCCGTACCGTGTACGGCTGCTTCGGCCGCCGCTAAGTTTTGGAAAATAGCCAAACAGTTTTGCTCCACGGGCGCGGGGAATTGTGCTTGGCGAATGATTTTGGTAATATCGCTCAAATGGCGGTGCACATGTTCATGGGGAATGCTCACTTCTATTTGCGTGGCGGCAATCCCATGTTTTTGCACTTTTCTTTCCTGCATATCCCAACCTTGCAGGGGCAATTTCCTTAACATTTCTTTTATTTGGTTAAAAGGTGCGCCGGCGTCGACCAAAGCGCCCAAACACATATCGCCGCTGATCCCAAAAGTGGCGTCAAAATAAGCGAACATGCTATCACTCCTTATTTTTTATTTCATAATCCATACTGCCGCTTACGCGACCGGCCAAATCCAAGCAGATATGCTGAAAGCCTAATTTTAACAAGCGGCTTACAATATATTCTCTTTGCGCCAAAAGTTGCGGCATTTGCTCAATGGGTACCTCAATTCTGGCTAATTTGCCGTGTTGTCGAATCCGACAATCCGCAAACCCGGCTAAATGCAATAAATTTTCCCCGGTGGCAATGATTTCTATTTTAATGGGGTTTAATTGTTCCCCATAAGGAAAACGACTGGCTAAGCAGGGGGAGGGGGGACGGTCGGCAATTTCTAAATTCATTTTCAGCAACAGTTCCCGTATTTGTGCTTTTTGCCAACCTAATTCCACAAAAGGTTGAAAAACACCCAATTCTGCAGCGGCTTTTAAACCCGGCCGATATTCTCCATGATCGGAAAGATTGACGCCTTCCGCTAATGTGGTCAGGCCGTCTTTTTGGGCTTGCTGCAAAATATGGGTGTATAGAAATTTCTTACAATGGTAACAGCGATCCGGCGCATTGTTGGCAATTTGTTCGAGGCTTAAATTGTTTAAATATAAAGGCTGCCAGGGTACCTGTAATTTTTCGGCAATTTCCGCCGCTATTTTTTCCTCTTTTTTAGGCATTAAAGGGGTAATGCAGGTATAGGCTTTTACTTTTCCTGGCAATATATAACTTGCTGCCGCCAAAAGCAGGCTGCTATCTGCGCCGCCGGAAAAGGCGATGGCCAAATTTTCTTTTTCTGCTAGTTTCTCTTTTAAAGCGGCCCAATCATTGGTCGCTGTTTTTTTTACCATAGCCAATCCTCCTTGCCACCATTTATGAAACAACTACTAATTCTTTGACGATAAGCAAATTCCTGCTAATTTCGCATATGAATCAATAAGGGAGGTTTTGGCATGCAACTGGCTTTCATTTATTTGGGTACGATGATTGGCGCGGGCTTTGCTTCCGGTCGGGAATTATGGCTTTTTTTTGCTTGCTATGGGGAAAAAGGGCTGTTGGCCATGGCTTTTGCCGGCCTTTTATTTGCTGTTTTGGGCAGCGGCGTGGTTTTGCTGGCGCGGAAAAATCGTTGCGCTGATTTTCAGGAATTGCTGTTTTTGCTGTTTCCCCGGCCCTTGGCAATATGGATTGATAAAATTTGTTTGCTATTTTTGCTTTTGTCCTTAAGCATTATGTTTTCCGGTTTTGCGCATTTGGGGCAAGATGCTTTGCAAATTCCTTTGCCTTATGGCTATCTTTGTTTTTTTCTGTTGGTGTATTTGTGCTTAAAAAGCAAGGAAAAGGGCATGCAAATGACCAATACTTTTTTGGTTCCTTTTATGTTGTTTTTGATGTTATTTTTAGCCGGTAACGTGATGGTTTCCCAGACAAGCGCGCTTTCTGCTTTTCCTTTTACCGCAGCTTCCTTCGGACAGGCGTTTTGGCAGGCCGGCCTTTATGTAGGCTATAACTTTTTTTCTTGTTTTGCGGTTTTGGTTCCTTTGGCCAAACAAAGTGGTAGCTCAGCTTGGTGGGCCGGATTAGGCGGCTTGCTGTTGGGCTTTTTGGGTTGTATTTTTGTGCTGGCTTTGCAGATTATGCCGCAGGCTTCTGCTTATCAAATGCCTTTTTTTTATTTGGCCGCCTGTATTTCTCCTTTTTTTGCCTGCCTGTATACTTTGGTGTTAGCTGCGGCCATTTTAACAACTGCTGTTGCCAATGCTTATGCGTTACAAAGCCGTTTTTTGCCTTACGCTAACCATGATTATGCTTTCCTGATACCGGCTTTGGCTTTCCCCATTGTGTTTTTGGGCGATTTTTCCTCTTTGGTGGGAAAAATTTATCCATTTTTTGGCTGCTTGGGATTTATCTTGCTTTTCTGTGCAATTACCCTGTTTTTAGGCAAAAAACGACAGCATAAAAAATGAAAGAATCGGAAAAAAGAAGGATTTCTTTTGCATAAAGAGAAAGGTATTTAGATACGGCGAAAGGAGGCATTTCAAAACCATGAGGAAAGGCCAAAAAGGGCGTATCGGCAAGCAAATATCTTTCTTGTTTTTGACGGTTTTTGTTTTGTTTGCGTTGTGCGCTTGTAAAGATAAAGAAAAAGACAATCCGCAGGATTTAAGACCGGATCCCGCTCCGCGTACGGAATTGGTGACCGAAAATGCAGTAACGGAAGTGCCCGTTTATTATACAACGACGGATTTTAGTAATTTGGTGCCTTTGACGATTGCAGTAAATGAAACCAAAGAATGCGCTTTTGTATCTTTAACCAAATTATTAGCTGGTGCGCCCAATGATTATGTGGAAACGCCTTTTCCGGAAGGGGTAAAATTAAAAGATCTTTATGTGCAGGAAGATACGGTTTATGCGGAATTTACTTCTGAACTGTTAACGATAGAAAAAGAAAAAGCGGAAATTGGGATTGCCGCCATTGCTGCTAGTATAAAAAGCTCTTTACCCGCTGGCATTAACCAGCTGGCTTTGGTGGTGGACGGCGAAACTTTAGAAAAACTAGGCGGTGAAAAACTGCCCGTTACCGTCGGGCCGATTAATTATTATCCCAAAAATCGCAGCCCCAAAGAAGAGGATGTGCTGTTAACTACTTATTATAGCGATGGAGAGGCTATGTACTTGGTGCCGGTAACCCAAAAAACCAAAGGGGAAAATTTACCGCAGGAAGCGGTAGAAGCTTTGCTGGCGGGGCCGCCTGCCAAAAGCGGTTTGTCCAATGTGTTTTGGAAAGGTACCAAATGCAATCATTTTACCGTAAAAGACGGTGTTGCCACAGTTGATTTTTCCAAAGAGATTTTGGGTTATGGCGGCGGCACTGCTTTTGAAACCATGATGATCGATAGTTTGGTATATACCTTAACCCAGTTTGAGGATATTGTTACGGTACAAATTTTAATTGACGGGGAAAAGGTGGATTCTTTGTTGGAGGGCAGCGATATCAGAAGCCCGCTAGCGCCGAATAGACCGCTTAATTTGGTACAATAATATCGTCTGTGAAATTTTGGTAAAAAGGCCTCGCTTAAAAAAAGCAGGGCCTTTTTTTAGGATAAAAAACAAGCTTTATAGGGGTATCCCCCTTTTTGCGCTCTCTACTGCCGGAAACAAAAGGGCATTTGCCGTCGTCTTAAGAAAAGTGATATAATAAGAAAACATAAAAAAGTAGAATTTAGGAAGAAAAAGGGGAATAGAACATGGAAAAGAAAAAAAGCAAAAAGCGTCTTTTTTGGTTGGTTATGGCTTTTTGTTTGTTGATGGTCAGCATCGGGCCCCTGGCTTTTGCGGACGATCACGCCATCAATATTGTGGTAGATAATTTGCCGGTAACGCCGGATGTTGCGCCTTTTATGGAAAACGATCGGGTTTTGGTGCCCATCCGTTTTGTAACCGAACCTTTGGGCGCCACTTTGGAATGGCAGGAACCGGATGATGCCAATCCTGGCATTGCCCGCGTTTATTTGGGTGGCCGTTTGGTGGAATTAACCATGAATTCTAATATCGCTTTGGTGGACGGGACAGAAGTTACGATGGATGTTGTGGCCAAGGAAGTTGGCGGCCGTACCTTTGTGCCCATTCGCTTTGTATCGGAAAATTTAGATGCTACCGTTGATTGGGTGCCGGAAAGCAACCGGGTGGTGGTTGCTAGCCGTAGTGGGAATGCAAGTAATTTCCGTTATATCGGTTATTATTATGATTCCTATTCTTTGGACGCTTTGCAAAATTTACCGGGGATGAATCAAGTGATCCATTTCGGTTATCAGCTAAAGGCGGATGGGACGATTGGGAAAAAGGACTATTTTTCCGCTGATAAATTCGAAAGCCAAGGGATGACGGTAGCCCAGGAAAATGGCATTACGCCTTTGTTGCTCATTACCGGTTTTGATAAAAATATTACGGATAAAGTGTTTAACGATCCTTCTTTACGAGCGACAGCCATTACCAATATTATGGATTTATTGCAGGAAACCGGACATCGTGGGGTGGATTTGGATATTGAATCGTTATCGGTTTCTTCCCGCGACGCTTATGTGGCCTTTGTAAAGGAATTAAAGGAAGCGATGGGGCCGGACTATTTATTATCTCTTTCTTTAACCTGTCGTACCAATGCCAACCAAACTTGGCTGGATAAGTTGGATTATGAAAATTTAGCCCGGTATGCGGATCAATGTATTATTATGATGTACGATCAACATTATAATGGCGGCGAACCCGGACCGATTGCCGGAGCCGATTGGGTGGAAGAAAGTTTGCAATATTTATTGCAGTATATCCCGCGGCAAAAATTGATTATGGGGATTGGCGCTTATGGCCGGCGTTGGCCGGAAACCGGCACTGGCGGTGCGGTTTTCTTTGATGATTGTTATACTTTAGCACAGCGGTATGGCGCTGAAATTTTAAGAGATCCGGTAGCAGGAGTGCCTTATTTTACTTATACGGACGCCAATGGTGTGAAACAAACCGTTTATTTTGAAGACGAACAGAGCATTCGGCAAAAAACCGATTTGGCGCGGCAATATCGCGTAGGCGGTGTCGCCGTATGGCGGTTGGGCCGTTTTGATGATAGCATTTGGCAAGCTATTCAAGGCAAGTAAGCCAGGAAAAAAGAAAGAAAAGCGTTGTTTTGCAACGCTTTTTTCTTTATAATAGATTTATGAATTGAGATAGGAGTGAATTTTTCATGTTTCAAAGAGAAGATTTGGCCCAAGTTGGCTTAAATTTTGTCGCGAATGTTTACCATAATTTAAGCCCGGCGCAGTTGGTGGAAGAAGCCTTGCGGCGCGGCGAAGGCGAATTGGCCGCTAATGGGGCCTTAAGAGTGGCCACCGGGAAATATACCGGTCGCTCTCCCAAAGACCGTTTTATTGTGGATACACCAGATGTGCATGATACTGTGGACTGGGGCTCTGTTAATATGCCCATAGAAGAAAGCAAATATATGCGTTTAAAAGACCGTTTGGAAGCCTATTTGCAGGATCGCGATGTGTTTGTTTTTGATGGTTATATTGGCAATGATAAAAAACATCGTTTGCCCATTCGCATCATCAATCAATATGCTTGGCAAAATTTATTCATTCAAAACTTGCTTTGCCGTCCTACGGAGGAAGAGTTACAAAACTTTGTGCCCCAATTTCATATGATTTGCGCGCCTGGTTTTCAAGCAGATCCGCAAATAGATGGGACGCATAGCGAAGCATTCGTCATTATGGCGATTGCCGATAAAAAAATCATCATCGGCGGTACCAGCTACGGCGGCGAAATGAAAAAATCTTGCTTTAGCTTAATGAATTATTTCTTGCCGGAAAAAGATATTTGCCCGATGCATTGTTCGGCCAATATGGGCAAAGACGGCGATACGGCTTTATTTTTCGGTTTGTCCGGTACCGGAAAAACAACCCTTTCTGCCGATCCGGAACGCTTTTTAATTGGCGATGACGAACATGGTTGGTCTTCCGATGGTATTTTTAATTTCGAAGGCGGTTGCTATGCCAAAACCATTCGCCTTTCCCAAGAAGGGGAACCGCAAATTTGGAATGCAATCCAATTTGGTACGGTTTTAGAAAATGTTATTTTAGACGATACGACCAGAATCCCTGATTATGATGATAAAACCTTGACGGAAAATACGCGGGCCGGTTATCCGATTACTTATATCCCTGGTTTTGTGGCAGGCGGTTGCGGCGGCCATCCCAAAACGGTTATTTTCTTAACAGCGGATGCCTTTGGGGTATTGCCACCTGTTGCAAAATTAGATCGCAATCAAGCTAGTTATCATTATCTTTCCGGTTATACCAGCAAATTAGCAGGTACGGAACGCGGCATTACCGAACCGCAAGCCACTTTTTCCGCTGGTTTCGGGGCGCCTTTCTTACCGCGCAAAGCCGGTGTGTATGCGGAATTATTGCGGGAAAAAATTGACCAAACCGGCGCGCAGGTTTATTTGTTAAATACCGGTTGGACCGGCGGCGCTTATGGGGTGGGCAAACGGATGAATTTAGCCTATACACGGGCTATGGTAACGGCCGCTTTAAATGGTTCTTTAAGAGATGTCGAATATGAAAACCACCCTATTTTCAATGTTTCTGTACCCAAAACTTGCCCGGGGGTACCAAGCGATATTTTAAATCCCAAAAATACTTGGCAAGATAAAGCGGCTTATGATCAAGCGGCGCAGCATTTGGCCGATTTATTTGCCGAAAACTTTGTAAAATTAAAAGGCGTTGCCCCGGAAATTGCGGCAGCCGGTCCCAAAACCAGTAAATAACGGATCGCTTCATAAAACGCGAGCAAAGTTTTACCAACAGCATCTTATATAAGCTATAAGATGCTGTTTTTCATAAAAATCCATCTTTTTATTGGCAATTATTATCAGTAAATTTAAACTAAAATCAATAAAATTCTAAATTACTGGTTTTCCTAAGCAGCAATCAATCAAAACAATTTTTTATTTATATAATTTTGTTACAGTATCCGATAATGGTTTATGATATAGTAAAAATATAAAAATAGAAAGCGGAGGTGGCGTGGATGAAAAAATATGTATGTTCTGTTTGCGGTTTTGTTTATGATGAAGCCGCTGGTTTGCCGGACGCCGGGATTGCTCCTGGCACCAAGTGGGAAGCCTTGCCGGAAAATTGGGTTTGTCCCATATGCGGCGCGTCCAAGGCAGAATTTCAGTTGCAAGAAGAAGAGATAGACAAGCAAGAAACTCCTTTTATTTCTCCTGTTGCGGAAGAAGAAAATCAGGCGGCGGAAGCCTTGCGGGAAATGTCCTTTGCGGAAGTGAGCGCACTTTGTTCCAATTTGGCCCGGGGTTGCCGGCAACAATATCTGCCAGAAGAGGAAGCGCTTTTTATGCAATTAGCCGATTATTACCAGGCCAAAAGCAAAACAGCATTGGATGCTTCCGTATCCGCTTTATTGGCAAAAATAGAGGATGATTTGCAAAACCAATTCCCAACAGCGCAGGAAACAGCAAAAAAAATGGGGGATCGCGGCGCTTTACGCGTTTTGGTGTGGAGCGAAAAAGTAAGCCGCATTTTGGCTTCTCTTTTAAGCCGCTATGAAAAAGAAGGCGACGGTTTTTTGGAAAACACCAATGTTTGGGTTTGCGATGTCTGCGGTTTTGTTTATGTGGGAGAGGAGCCGCCGGCAATTTGCCCGGTTTGCAAAGTACCAAAATTGAAAATTATGAAAGTGCAAAGGGGGTAATGCCATGTATGCGGTAAGAAATTTAAGATTATGTACCAAAGATTGTCTTTGTTTATACGTTTGTCCAACCGGTGCTACGGATACGGAAAATGGCCAGGTAGATAAAAGCAAATGTATTGGTTGCGGCGCTTGCGTTAAGGCTTGCCCTTCCGGCGCGCTTTCCATATTACCGGAAGCGGATCAGTTGCCGCCGCAACAAGTAAAAAAAGAAGCGGTAGTGCAAAAGTTACAAGCTATTGTGAAAAGCAAAGCCGAGCAAGAGGTTGCGGCCCGTCAATTGGCGGCAAGCGCGCAAAATCCTATTTTAAAACAACTGGCGCAGGCTTTGGTGCGTTCCAATCGTTTAATGGCGGAAGACGTGGTGCGGGAGGCCGGTTTTATGTTGCCGCAAAGCGGTAACGCGCATGACTTTTTGCAATCTTTACTGCAAAATGCGCCGGCTGATTTCCCCAAAGCGGCGGCGGAAAAATTGTTAGCAAGTTTTCATCCAAATGATAAAATAGAAAAAACGGAGGAAATAAAAATGGAAAAATGGCGTTGTACGGTATGTGGTTATATTCATGAAGGACCCATGACGGAAGATTTTAAATGCCCGCGTTGCAAACAACCGGCTTCTGTTTTTGTGAAAGTGGAAGAAACGCAAAAAGCTGAAAATAAATATGCCGGGACGAAAACCGAAAAGAACCTGAAAGAAGCCTTTGCCGGTGAAAGCCAGGCCCGGGGGAAATATACTTATTTTGCCCAAATTGCCAAACAAGAAGGGTATGAACAACTGGCGGCTATTTTTGAACAAACCGCTCGTAACGAGCAGGAACATGCCCGTATTTGGTTTGAAGCGTTGGCAGGTTTGGGCAACACGGCGCAAAATCTTTTGGCGGCGGCCGAAGGGGAAAATTATGAGTGGACCGATATGTATGCCCGCTTTGCCAAAGACGCCGAAGAAGAAGGCTTCCCGGAATTGGCCGCCAAATTCAAAAGAGTGGCGGCGATTGAAAAATCGCATGAAGAGCGGTATCGGAAATTATTAAATAATGTGGAAATGCAGCAGGTATTTGCCAAAGGAGAAGAAACCATGTGGGAATGCCGAGTTTGCGGCCACTTGGTGATGGGTAAAAAAGCGCCGCAGGTTTGTCCGGTTTGCGGATATGCGCAAAGTTATTTTGAAGTACGGAAAGAAAATTATTAAAGGGAAGGAACTTTTTATCTGATCATAATGATGGCATAAAAGCAATTAAAAAAGATCATGCCGGGTTGAAGGAAAAGTGGATGGAACGGTTCTTACCTTCCTCCTAAGAGAACTTTGAACGGTGCACCAAAACGCAATATGTGTCTGTAGCTCAGTTGGATAGAGCACATGCCTTCTAATAGAACTGTTGAACAGTATCTGTTATCTGTTGGTGCCGAATGGAAACAGTAGCATGAGAACAAAAGAACAAAAAACCGCTGTGTATCAGCGGTTTTTCTTTATCGTCCGTATGGCGATCAACTTTTCAGCGTCCTGCATCATGGTGCGGTTGGCAATTGGAATCAGCAGCCAACGGCCATTTTTATTTGGCGTATTCCGGTAAAGTTCTTGCATGGCTGGGCTTAACGTGGGCAATAACAAGTCGGCATCCGGTTGCTCTTTGTTGCCAATCACAAGCAAGCAATAAAAATAGCCCTTTTGCGGGTATAAGGTACAAAGCGCTTTGCCGCTTTTTTTATATTTAATATTCCATCCAGGCATCATACTGCATTTACTATAGGAAAAATGTGGCGCGATGGCATATTGCGTTTCAATAGTATGACAAAATTCTTGCCAAAGCGAATTTTGTATCCATTGTCCCATTTGCTGGCAAGAAGGCTGTTGCTGCGGATCATATTGCATTTGCCAATCCATTTATGCCTCCACAAAATCGATAACGGTTTTATCCTTTGTATAGGTGCGAACAATGGCGGCGACCGCTTCGTGATCGGGATTTTTTTGATACGCTTTTAAATCTTCTTCCGTGGCAAAAACAGTATTTAAAACAAGATCAAAAGCGCTGGTGGAAAGCATGTTGATTTCTAGCTGCATCCATTCGGCGCCGGGAATTTTATCTTTTAATTGAGCGAATTTTTCTTGCAATAATTTTGCTGCTTGTTCTTTTTGTGGCGTGTTTAGCTGTTCCTGCCAACGCCAACCTACCAAATGTCGAATCATAAAACCCCTCCTTTTTCATTATATTTAGTGTATCATACCCTTGTTTTTCGCACAAGAAAAGAAAAAGGGGAAAAGGAGGAAAAGCCAGCCAAATCATAAAATCTATTGCTAAAACTGCGAAAAGTGTTATAATAAAAAGAACTCTTCAGTTGGGTTCCTTTTTTTATACCCAAAAGAGCGTATTTTAATAAGATTGTGAGGAGGAAAAATGGAGTTAACTGGTGCACAAATCGTTGTAAACGCTTTGAAAAAAGCAGGCGTTGATACCGTTTTCGGTTATCCGGGCGGTCAAGCTTTGCCTTTATATGATGCTTTATATGATAGCGGTATCCGTCATATTTTAACGCGCCATGAACAAGGCGCGGTTCATGCTGCCGACGGCTATGCAAGAGCCACGGGAAAGGTTGGCGTTTGCATTTCCACGTCCGGTCCGGGGGCAACCAATTTAATTACTGGTATTGCCACTGCCAATATGGATTCGGTGCCTTTGGTTTGCATTACCTGTCAGGTACCAAGAGTCATGATTGGGAAAGATTCTTTCCAGGAAGCGGATATTGTTGGGATTACTACGCCCATTACCAAACACAATTTCCTCCTGCGTCAGGTGGAACAGTTGCCGCGGGTAATTGCCAAGGCTTTTCATATTGCTGCTAGCGGCCGTCCAGGCCCGGTGGTGATTGATATTCCTAAAAATATTCAAGTGGAAAAAACTACTCATGTGGAAGCCACAGAGGAAGAACTGCATATGAAAGGGTATCGCCCTTTATATGCTGGTCGGGAAGAGGATGTGCAAGCGGTTGTGAACGCTTTGCGCAATGCCAAAAAACCGTTGTTTTTCATTGGCGGCGGTTTGGTTTCCGCGAATATGACGGACGCTTTCCGGCATTTGGCTGAAAAAACAGGTATTCCGGTAGTGGCCAGCTTAATGGGATTATCCGGCTATCCTACCCGGGAAAAATTCCATTTGGGCATGCCCGGCATGCATGGTACTTATGCTGCCAATATGGCTATTACCGAATGTGATTTGTTACTTGGCTTAGGGGTTCGTTTTGATGACCGGGTAACCGGTGAAATTAAGGGGTTTGCCCCCCATGCGCAAATTGCGCACTTTGATGTGGATGTGTCGGAAATCAATAAAAATGTGCATACGCCTTTACGGGTACCTGGTGATTTGGCGTGGTCCTTGCCTTTGTTTGCCAATTTGGCGGAAGTCAATCCGCAAGGGTTGCAAGCTTGGCAAGATCAGGTTATGACCTGGAAATTGGATCATCCCTTGCCGTATCCCAAAAATGCGACCGGTCTGTTGAAACCGCAAGAAGTCATCAAAGCCATTGACGGTGCCAAAGAAGAAGATGCAATTGTGGTAACAGACGTGGGGCAACATCAAATGTGGACTGCCCAGTATTGTAATTTCCAGGAACCGCGTAGTTTTATTACTTCCGGCGGTTTGGGCACCATGGGTTATGGTTTGCCGGCTGCCATTGGGGCGCAGTTGGCCAAGCCAGGAAAAGAAGTGTGGATGGTATCCGGGGATGGCAGCATTATGATGAATTGCCAAGAAATTGCTACGGCTTCCGAATACGAACTGCCTATTAAAGTGGTTATTTTAAATAATCGCGGTTTGGGTATGGTAAGGCAATGGCAAAGAATGTTCTTTGGCAACCGTTACAGCGGTTCGAAACATGAAAAAGGAACTGATTTTGCTCGTTTGGCGGAAGCCATGGACGCCAAAGGCATAAAAGTGGAAAAAAGAGAAGATTTGGCCAAAGCCATTACGGAAGCAAAAAATTGTCCCGGGCCAATCTTTTTAGATGTAAGAGTGGAAGATGATGAAAATGTTTTGCCAATGGTGGCGCCGGGTGCTACCATTGACCATATGACGGAATAAGGAGGGAATGCAATGAAACACAGTTTAGCCTTATTAGTGGAAGACCGTCCCGGCGTTTTAACCCATATTTCCGGTTTGATTTCCCGTCGCGGTTTTAATATTGCCAGCATTGCCGCTTCCTCTACCGAACAAGCCGATATCACCCGTATTTCTTTAGTGGTAGAAGTGGAAAATAAAGACGAATTGGAACAAGTCATTGCCCAAATTGAAAAATTGGTGCAAATTGTTGCGGTGATTGATTTAACGGAAGAAGACCATATCAGTCGGGAATTGGCTTTGATTAAAGTTGCCGCCACCCCAGAAGCAAGAGCCGATATCAGCGGCGTGGCCGATATTTTCCGCGCGCGGGTAGTAGACGTGCATCCGGAATCGATGGTTATTGAATTAACGGGGGAAGAAAAGAAAGTAGACGCTTTCTGTAAAATGATGGAAAAACACGGCATTATTGAAATCATTCGCACCGGGGAAGTGTTCCTTTCCCGTTTGCCGGAATCGGCTGTGCAAACTGCCGAACGGGAAAGACGATACTAAAACCAAGGACAGGCCGATTTTGGTTAAGCAAACAGTGCTTTTGGGTATAAAAAGGCGATACAGGAATCGACAAGCAAAAACAGCTTGCTTTTGTTAAGTAAAAAGCAGTCCTTTGGGAATAAAAGGGCTAAAAACAAGACCATAATTATAAAACCCCTTGTTAGGCAAGGGGTTTTTCTTTTTGCATTTGATCAATATTTTGATTGATTTTTTCTAAAATGGCATAAAAAACAGCTTTTTCCACCGCGGAGAGGTCGCTGGTTATTTCAGCAACCCATTGCGATCCGATTTGCCTTAACACTGGATATATCGCTTGTGCCTGCGGTGTTGGTGATACCAAAATGGAACGGTTGTCGTTTTCATTGGTCAAGCGATAGACCAAATTTTCTTTTTCTAGTTTTTGAATCATTTTGGCTACCGTACTTTTATCCATATCCAATAAGGTACAAAACTGGTTTTGGGGCAAGGAACCTTTTTCACAGGCAATCATAATAAAAGCAATTTGTCCGCTGCTAATGGCCAATGGTTTGCATTTTTCGTTCAAATAAATTTTTGTTTTGCGGTGTATTTTAGAGAAATATTTAAGCAACTCATCTTGTGGAAATGCTTCCATTTTTGGCCACCTTTCGTTTGCTTGGCAACTATTTTTTCTTTTTTATCATAAAGGGCAAAATTGGGCTTGTCAAGGTTTTAAGAGGTTAAATTTTTCTTGACAAAATTTTTTTATTCTCTTAAAATGGAGGATACTATCTAGAATATTAGTTGCAAAGCCAACCAAAAAGGAGGACATCATGAAGTATTCCTATATTACCATTGGTCGTGAGTATGGCTCCGGTGGTAGAATGATTGCGCAAAAAGTGGCGCAATATTTACAAATCCCTTTTTATGATAAAGAATTTATTGAAATGGCCGCCAAAGAAACGGGGCTTTCGGAGGATTATATTCAACAAGCGGAAGGGCAAAAAACCAGTAGCTTTTTATATAATCTTTCTTTTAGCAGCAATAATTTACCGGTTGGCGATCAAGTTTTTATTGCAGAATGCGATGTGATAAAACAGTTGGCGCAAAAAGGGCCCGGCGTATTTGTTGGCCGCTGCGCGGATTATGTTTTAAGGGAGGAGCCCGATTTACTACGAGTTTTTATCCATGCTCCTTTGGCGGACCGAATGGTCCGGGCGCAAGCCGAATATGGCGTGCAAAGCCAAGATATTCGCACTTATGTATTGCGTCGCGATAAAGCGCGCGGCGCCTAGTATAATCATTTTACCACCAATGTATGGGGGAAAAGTCAAAATTACGATTTGGCCTGCAATAGCAAAATTGGTTTGGACTTGATTGCGGAACTGATTGTGCAAGCGGCGCAAGGAGGTTGCCATGTCTAAAGAATTGAGCATGCCGGCCGAAAATAAAATGGGCGTTATGCCCATCAATAAACTTTTGCTTTCCATGTCCTTGCCTATGGTAATTTCTATGTTGGTACAGGCCCTATATAATATTGTTGATAGCATGTTTGTGGCGCAAATCAGCGAAAACGCGCTAACGGCGGTATCTTTGGCTTTTCCGGCACAAAATTTAATGATTGCCATTGCTACGGGTACCGGGGTTGGGATCAATGCTTTGCTATCTCGTAGCTTAGGGGAAAAGAATTTTACCAAAGCCAACAAAGTGGCCCATAATGGTGTGTTTCTGGCTTTTGTTAGTTATTTGCTTTTTGCTGGACTGGGATTATTCTTTTCCAGGCAATTTTTCTTATGGCAAACCGATATTATGGAAATTGTGGAGTATGGTACTTCCTATCTATTTGTTTGCTGTTTGTTTTCTTTTGGGATTTTTTTTCAATTAACGTTTGAAAAGTTATTGCAGTCTACCGGTAAAACATTTTATACCATGATTACGCAACTGGTCGGCGCCATTATCAATATCATTTTAGATCCTATTTTAATTTTTGGTTATTTTGGTTTTCCGCAAATGGGGGTAGCCGGAGCTGCGGCGGCTACCGTTTTTGGCCAAATGGTTGCGGCTATGTTAGCAATTTATTTCAATATACGTAAAAATGAGGAAATTCAGTTGCGTTGGCGACAGTTTTGGCCGGAATTTTCTATTATCAAGCAAATTTATGCCATTGGGATTCCTTCCATTATTATGGCTTCCATCGGTTCGGCGATGACTTTTGGCATGAACAAAATTTTAATTGCTTTTTCTTCTACGGCAACAGCCGTATTTGGCGTTTACTTTAAACTGCAAAGTTTTGTTTTTATGCCGGTTTTTGGTTTAAACAATGGCATGGTGCCCATTATTTCCTATAATTTTGGAGCTCGTAACCGGGAACGCATGGTGGAAACCATCCGCTTAAGCGTTTTTTATGCCATGGGTATGATGTTTATCGGCCTTTTGGTTTTTTGGATCTGTCCCGCGGCTTTGTTACGCATTTTTGACGCTTCGCCCTATATGTTGGAAATTGGGGTGCCTGCTTTGCGTATCATCAGTATCAGCTTTTTATGCGCCGGCTTTTCCATCGTATCTTCTTCGGTTTGCCAGTCCTTGGGGCATGGCTTTTTAAGTTTATCCGTTTCTGTCATTCGGCAATTATTGGTTCTGTTGCCCAGTGCTTATTTCTTTGCGCATTTTAGTCTCAATGCCGTTTGGTGGTCCTTTCCTTTGGCAGAGTTATTTGCCGTTACTTTATGTGCCATTTTCCTGCGACATATTTATAAAAAGGAAATTTACCCTTTGGGCCAACCAACAACAAGGCAAGCGAAAAGGGATATGGCTATTTAAGTCATATCCCTTCTTTATAATGGAGCCCCCAATCCCACATGGCGTCTAAAATGGGTTTTAAACTATAACCGGTTGCCGTTAACGTGTATTCCACCCGCGGCGGTACTTCCGCATATACTTTACGGCTTAGCAAACCGCTTTGCTCCATGGCCCGTAATTGAGCAGTTAAAACTTTTTGCGATACCTGACCAATGGATTTTCGCAATTCTCCAAATCGTTTGGTGCCGTTCATTAAATCCCTTAAAATTAATACCTTCCATTTGTCACCAATCAAAGTTAACGTTGTTTCCACCGGACAAGCGGGCAGTTCTTTTTTTTCTACCATTTTGTTTCTCCCATCTTTTTTCTATGCTGCTATTGCTATCAACAAAATATAGGGAACCAGTTTTTGGCAGCAAAAGGCAATGGTTTCTTTTTGGTAACTATAGCACTTAAAAGTGCTTACTTTACAATATATCCCTACAGAATTATTATAAGGTTAGCGATAGGGGAAAACAACCCTGTCATAAAATTTCTGGGAGGGAAAAATATGAAAATTGCAGTTGTTTGTGCGAATGGAAGAGAAGGCCGTTTATTGGTACAGGAAGCGGTTGCCAGAGGTTTGGATGTTACCGCAATTGCACGGGGAGAAAACAAAACGGTGGCCGAGCATAGGATACAAAAAGATTTGTTTGATTTAACCGCCGCAGATTTGGCCGGTTTTGATGTGGTGATCGATGCTTTTGGCGCTTGGACGCCAGAAACTTTGCCGCAGCATAGCACTTCTTTAACTCATTTATGTAATTTGTTAAGCGGAAAAAATACGCGTCTTTTGGTGGTAGGCGGGGCCGGCAGCCTTTATATTAACCCGGAACATACCGCGCAAGTCATGGACGGCGCGGATTTCCCGGATATGTTTAAACCATTGGCCAGCAATATGGGAAAAGCTTTGGCTGAATTACGAACTAGAAACGATGTAAAATGGACTTATATCAGTCCGGCGGGAGATTTTCAGGCGGATGGTCCTCGTACCGGCAAATACCTTTTAGGCGGCGAGGAATTGCTTTTAAACAGCAAAGGGCAAAGTAGCATTAGTTATGCCGATTATGCCATTGCTATGATAGATGAAGCAGAAAAAGGACAACATATACAGCAACGGATTTCCGTTGTTGCCGAATAAGCAAACAGTAATATGATTGGCCCCCTGCTATCGTATGGGGCCCTTGCTGGTAAAACAGGATTCCTTTTTCCCTAAAGAAAAGAGAAAAGAAAAAATAAAGGGAAAGAAAAAGTGAAAAGGCGCAGAGCAATGAAAAGGGACAGAAAAAGAAAAAACAGGGTAAGGCAAAATGGAAGAAGAAAAAGAACAGGGCAAAGAAAAAGGAAAGAAAAAAGGGTAAAAAACAGGGTAAGGTAAAAAGGAAAGGGGTTTGGCAATGCAGCAACAAGAGCGTTTGCGTTATTTGGTTCAATTTTTGTTGGCGGAAGATGCGCAATATGATGGCATACAGCCGCCGGAAACAGAAGCGGAACTAAAAAAGTGGTATCGTGCTTTGCAAAATATGCGGCCGCCGCGACCCATTGCGGTAGAATTTTTACAAGTGCAGGATAAGTATTTACAAGAAGAAAAACAAAAAAAGCATATTACAACGCTTGCCGAATTACAACCCATGGCCAACGGCTTTTTTTTATGGCGGGGAGATATTACTACATTACAAGTAGATGCTATTGTCAATGCTGCCAACAGCGCTTTATTGGGTTGCTTTTGTCCGGGGCATGGTTGTATTGATAACGCGATTCATACCGCCGCCGGGGTGCAGCTGCGTTTGGCTTGTTGGGATATCATGACGCGGCAAAAACAGGAGGAAGCTCCCGGACAAGCTAAATTAACGCCTGGTTTTCAGTTGCCTTGCCGTTATGTTTTGCATACCGTGGGGCCTATGGTGCTAAAGGAACCCAGCGCGGAGGATAAAAGATTATTGCAATCCTGTTATTGGTCCTGTTTACAACTGGCGGAAAAAAATCATTGTGCAAGCATTGCCTTTTGCTGTATTTCTACTGGGGAATATCATTTTCCACAGGCGCTGGCTGCGCAAATTGCCGTCGATACTGTGAAAAATTATTTAGAAATGAAGCAAACCCAAATGGAGGTAGTATTCAATGTATTCACAACAGAGGATGAAATCATCTATCAAAAACGATTGGCAGCAAATTGAAGCAGCACAAGAGGCTTTGGCAAAAGCAGATGCCGTTCTCATCGGGGCCGGTTCCGGTTTGTCTACCGCGGCCGGCTTTTGTTATGATGGTCCTTTGTTCGCCGAGCATTTTGCCGATTTTATCCAAAAATATCATTTTACCGATCTGTATACGGCCGGTTTTTACCCTTATCCTTCCTTAGAAGAATTTTGGGCCTATTGGAGCCGTCATATTTATTATAATCGCTATGATAGCAAACCGAATGCGGTATATCAAAAGTTATATGAACTTGTGCAAAATAAAGATTATTTTGTTCTAACAACCAATGTAGACCATCAATTTCAACTGTCTGGTTTTGCCAAAGAACGCCTTTTTTATACGCAAGGCGATTATGGTCTTTGGCAATGCAGCGTTCCTTGCCATCAAAAAACATATGATAATGAAGAAGCCGTGCGCCGCATGGTAGCGGAACAAAAAAATATGCGGACTCCAACAGAAGCTATCCCTTATTGCCCCCTTTGCGGCCAACCTATGAGCATGAATTTACATTGCGATCATACCTTTGTACAAGACGCCGGTTGGTATGCGGCCCAAAGCCGTTATGAAGCGTTTCTGGCCAAGCATCAAACCGATCGGGTGCTTTACTGGGAATTGGGCGTGGGCGGAAATACTCCTGGTATTATTAAATTTCCTTTTTGGCAAATGACCGCTTCCAATCAAAAAGCGCAATACCTTTGTTGTAATTGGGGAGAAGCCTTTTGTCCCCTCGAAATTGCCCAGCAATCTATTTGCATCAAGCAAAATATTGCTACGGTATTGGCTGCTTTCAATTGCTAAGCCGTTTTTTGCGAAACGGCCGAAATTTGTGGTAAAATAAAAAAATAGTGGATATAGATAAATAAAGTAATAGAAAAAAGACGGAAGGAGATTGGCATGGGAGCTGAAAAAAAGCCCATTTACCGCAAAGTATCTTTTTTAGTGGTCGTTACCTTACTTTTGTTTATTGGTTTTAATGTGTTTTTACATATGGAAAATGGAAAAAATCCGCCTGTTCCTTGGCAAATGGTTTCTGATTTACAAATGGAACGGCACGGGATGATGATAGAAATTCGTGGCGAATGCAAAAATATCGGCCGTCAAGATTTTACTTATGTGCAGATTCAATTCCCTTTATATAATGAAGCTGGCAGGCGGGTTGATACGGCTTTTGCCAGTTTGGAAGAGGGACATAAAATAAAGGCTGGCGATACATGGTCTTTTACAGCCAGCGCTTATGATAGCCAAAATGTGGTAACCAGCTTTGGGGCAATGGAAATTGCCTATTGGTAAAAACAGAAAGAAAAAGAGCGGTATTCCCGCTCTTTTTTAAAGTGTTTTTAGAAAGCGAAAGCTTATTTTGGTGTCTTCGTCAAGCAAGCGATTTACTGATTGGCATTATTATTGTCATCATCCGGGCTGGTGATGGGGGCATTCGGATCTTGCGGCAAGTTTTCGGTCTTTTTAATGGTTTGGAAAGAAGTATTATGCGCTTCTTCCAACATCTGTTTATATAATTTGGCATTGGTTTCCTCTTTTTCCGGGAAAACCGAATAATAAATATAACCGTCCCGTTCTTCTAAGTAAATGCCGGGCAAGGCGTCTTCTGCATATTGTTCCCAATTTTCCTGCGGCATCACGCCAATACTAAATAAAGCGTAATTTGTTTTATCTCCTTTGGGGGCATAATAGATAGTGGTAAAATTACCTTCTTCGCTTTCTATTTTTTCCGCCAGATAATTATTTTCCCAGGTAAGAGGCAATGTTACCTGCCAACCATCTTTTAAATCCCAATAGTAGGTTACTTCTTTTTTGCTATCGCTGTTATTGTTGTTGCCCTCATTTTTATCGCCACAAGCAGCCAGGCCAAACACAAGTAAACCGGCTACCAAGGCCAATGCTACTTTTTTCAATTTTTTCATTTTTTCTCTTCTCCTTTTGCAAATTGGTCAAAATCTTTTTTTATTATATCCTGACTTGGCATTTTATAAAAGGGCAAGAAGACATTTTTCATGGAAAATACACAAAACCGCAGGCCGGGGGTGGGCCTGCGGTTTTTATATCAAAGAGAAAGGAAGCCTTGCTTTTTGGGGGTTGTTGACAGAAGGCAAAAGGAGAGAAGCAGATGTGCAGGCGGGGGTTTTTGGCGGTGATTTTTTCGAGGCAGCCGCTCCCTTTCTCTACTATATACTATGAAAATTTGGGACAAGCTGTGCCAGATTGGGCCAAATTTATTGTTTTTTCTTTTTTGGCTGCATATCAGCCATAAGAGGCAAAGAAGAAAGCAGTTGCTTTCTTCTTTCGGAGAGATTTTTGTGGCGTTTTCTTTTCTAAGAGATGTTCTTTGGTTAAGGAGAGGTAAGGGGAATTTTTGTTGTCAATCGTGGCGGATTTGACAAACGAAAAAAGGAGGATAGAGAAAAAGAGAACAAGACGCGACAAAATCGCAATCCGGTTCTCTTTTTTCTATCCTCCGGCGGTTACTTTATTGTATGCAGCTTTTGGTATTTGGTTCCTATGAGAAAAAATTTTTTACCGCGTGGTTGTGGTAGTAACCATAGGCATACTGGAAACATTCACGGTACCATCGCTATTGGCAGTGGTATTGTAGCCAAAGTTGCCGCAACCATAAACGCTATCTAAAGCAGCGCAATTTAGTTTTTGGCAGCAAGGCGGCAAGGCCGAGTTTTCATCCACCGGTTGGAAGCCGGTAATGCAAATGTTTTCGTTTACAATGCTGCTGATGACAAAGCAGGGGACGATGTAAAGCAATATGGTGTAATTGGTGTCGTTAACGGCGGAAACAACCGCAAAACAGTTAATTAAACTGGATTGGCTGGCGTCTATAATGGCCGCTGGAGCAACGCATAGGGCAATACTGCGGGCTACAGTAACCGGTACCAAATAGGTATCCGGGTTGCAGTCGCACCCTGGGGGCGATAACTTAAAGGTTAAATTGAAAATTAAGTCTACCACCGGGTTGGTACATTTGTCCGTGCGTCTGCTGTTGTTGGGGTAAGTTACATCCTGGTACTCAATGGAATTGTTCAGTTTGCAGTTTAAGGGGTCGCCTACTGAAAGACCGGGGAAAGTGGAAACGGGTATGCTAACCGTCCTTTCAATGGGTTGGCAATCCGTGCATTGATCAATGAGTCTTTGTGCTTGAATTTTTCTGTATACTTGGCGGAATTTTACGGGAGGACAATTCCCGGCGCAACCACCGCCTGCGCAATAAGGATAACAACTTCTCAAAAAAATCACCTCTTAAAAAAAATTACTTTCATGTTTTATCATATGCAAAGGCGGCCTAGCCTGTTCATATGAAAGGATAATTTTTTGCAAGAGATGATTTTGTCGCAAACAAAAAGGAGTGCTATTGGCCACTTCGTTACTTCCTTTACACGTTCCTGAACATATTCTTGCTTAAATTGGAACAATTTTACTGTTTATATTCGATAATATCGGAAACTTGACATTGTAAAACAAAGCAAATACACGCTAGAATAAAATATCTGCGTCAATTTTTTCTAGGTCATTTTGATACCATTTGTCAATCACTTCAAAGCGAGTATGGATTGCCCTAGCTAAAAAGTTTCTTTTCATACCGCGGGCATTCAAAAGTTATTTTAACTTTATTTCAATTTTATTGTATTCTTTTATTTTTAGTATGCTTTTGTTTTTATCCATCTATTAATATTCCCAAACGATATTCATAGTAGTGTGTGGTTGTTTTATTCAATTCAATTCAATTCAATTCAATTCTATTCTATTTCTTGTTCTAATGTAGCAAATTCCTTTGTTTGACAAGATTCTCCTTGCGTTTTATCTTTGTTTTCTCGGTTCTTCCCCTAGCAACCAGGCCACTATAACATTTAGCGCTTTAGCAAAGGCGACTAATTGGATATCCGTTACAGCCCTTTGCCCTTTTTCAATTTTACCGATGGAACTAGCCGAGAGGGTGACGCCTAAAATTTGCAATCTTGCGCTAATATCGTTTTGAGTTGTTTTTGGCCGCTCCTGACAACGGGCCTCCCGCAAGCGCGAACTGATGATATTTTTATTTTCGTCCAATTTTATCACCTGTTATTATTATTTCCTTGATTCTATTAAATTAAAGCATGGTAAAATTGGATTGATAGTCCGTTTTATGATTTGGGAGGTTTTTATGAATAGCGGTAAAACTTGTTTTTTCCTGGGCGAAGAAGAAGTGGACCTGCGAAAAAGAGATATTTTTCAATATTGCCTGGCGCAGGAGATGGAAAAACAGTTGTTGTCGGGGAAGAATTTGTTTTTGGTGGGCGATGTCACCGGCTTTGCCGCTATGGTTTTGCTTACTTCCTTTTTTTCCGTCGTTTTTATCCGCAACTGATTATAAAAGCCGTATGGCCCTACCGCGGCTATTTGCCTCCTGATGTGGATGACGCAACCTTGCGCTATTGTATCGAGCAAGTAAATCAAATGCAATATGCTGCGGAAGAATATGGTAGCGGCTGTGTTGCCAAACGCAACTGTTATTTATTGGAAAGCAACAGTTATGGCATTGTTTATTCTCCTTTGTCTCATGGGCCTGTGGCGCAAACTTTAGCCAATGCCTGTTGCAGAGGAGTGCCGGCTTGCAATTTGGCTAAATGGCTTGATTAAAAAAGACCGCGTAAAGCGGTCTTTTTTAGTCTTTTTCTCCAGGTAAGGCATGGTATAAGGATTTGCCGATAAATTCTTGAGCAATGGAGTTTAACGGAATATTGTCCGGCTTGGTGGGCAAAAAATACTGAATTAAACGCAAAAGCCTTTTGGCTTCCAACCAGGCTGGACTGCTCATGGCAATTTCCTGTAAGGCCGGTTCAATCAAAGGCCGAATGGCTGGCAGTTCGTAAACCAAAGCGGAATTAAAATAAAAATCAGCATTTTCTTGATAAGGGAAGATGTTTTTATTTTCTCCTCTTCTTACGCTGCGCCAGCGCAATAAAGTTTCTGCCGGACTGGTACTGCGAAATTGCATGTCACGTACCATACGCCGTAATAAACGATTATCCGAGGAGGCCAACGGATTGTATTCATCCAATCGCAGTTGGCTTAAGGCGCTGATATAAATTTTCTTTTTTTGCGCCGCCGGTATTTTGCAAGTTAACTCTTCATTCAAGCCATGAATGCCTTCAATTAGAAGCAATTCGCCATCTTGTAAGCGCAAGGACTGCGTTTTTTCGGCCCGTCGGCCTTGGGTAAAATCGTATAAAGGCATTTGTACTTCTTCTCCGCGTACCAGTTTTTGCAAATGGTCGTTAAATAGCTCCAAATCTAAAGCATAAAGGCTTTCAAAATCAAGTTCGCCGGTTTCATCTTTTGGGGTTTTATCCCGATCCACAAAATAATTATCCAAAGAAATCATTGTCGGTTTTAAGCCAATGCTGCGGAATTGAATGGCCAAACGGTGCGTAAAAGTTGTTTTTCCCGATGAGCTTGGTCCGGCCACCAAAACCAGTTTGGTTTGCGGTACCGTAGCGGCAATTTGGTCGCTAATTTTATGCAAATTGCGTTCGTGGATAGTTTCGGCAATTTGAATCAAATCATTGTATTCGCCGCGTTCTATCATTTCATTCAATTCGGCTACCGTATCCAAATGTAATAAATTTACCCAGCGTTGATAGCTTTGAATACTGGCTTGCAGCCTTTTTGGTTGTACTCTGGGGCTGGCGGTAAAGTTAATATCCTGCTGCGAAGGCAAATTTAAGACAAAACCGTCGTCAAATAAAGCCAAGGCAAAGTTATGCAAAAGGCCAATATGGGTCACCATGCGGCCATAAAAATATTCGGTTAATCCATTACAGGTGTATAATTTAATTTTATTACTAACCCGATGACTTAAAACAGCTGCTTTTTCCACTTTCCCTTGTTCTTTAAAAAAGGCGATGGCGTCGTCTTTGCTTACTTCGCGGCGAATAACCGGTAAATCGAGCGCAATTAAACGATGCATTTCGGCTTCAATGGCTTCTAATTGGGCCAATTCCAATGGGATTTCATCCTGAAATTCACAATAAGTGCCATTATTTAAAGAATGGGAAATGCGCAACTGGCGGTTGGGAAAAATAGCCAGGCAAGCCAAAACCAAGACAAAGTGTAAACTTCTTTTATAAATACGGTTGCCTTGGGCGCTGGTAAAATCCAGCCATAAAATTTGGCTGTCCGTATATAAGGTATAATCCAATTCCTGCTCAATACCGTTTACGATAGCCGCCACCGGTTGCGGAAAACGGGCAGGCAAATATTGTTCTAAAGCTTCTGCTAAAGAAATGCCGATGGGCAAACTGTGTTTTTCATTTTCATAAGTAACGGTAATGCTATTGGAAATCGGAAACAGTCCTTTCTATTCGGAATCCGCGTCCTCTGCGGTTTCCTGATCGTTTTTCATTAAATTTTGTGGATTTAGGCCTTCCAATTCCGGCAAAACAAAAAGGCCGTCTTTGCGAATGAGCACATCGTCAAAATAAATTTCCCCGCCGCCGTATTCTGGGGTGTGAATAGCCACTAAATCCCAGTGAATGGCGCTGCGGTTGCCGTTCCAGGCGTCTTGATAGCAGGACCCGGGCGTAAAGTGAATGCTGCCGGCAATTTTTTCATCAAATAAAATATCGTTCATCGGCTGGTTGATATACGGATTTAAACCAAAAGAAAATTCGCCTATATAACGGGCGCCGGGGTCGGTATCGAAAATTTGTTTCAATTCTTCATTGTGTTGGTCGGCAATGGCGGCTACAATTTTTCCTTGTTGGAAAGACAGGCGAATATTGGAAAAAGAATATCCTTGGTTAGAAGAAGGCGTATTATAGGTAATATATCCTTCGACGCTTTCTTTAATGGGCGCGGTATAAACTTCGCCGTCCGGTAAATTGCATTGGCCGTCGCATAAAACGCCGCCGATGCCTTTAATGGAAAAGCTTAAATCCGTGCCGGGCGCCACAATTTTTACTTTATCGGTGCGATTGATCAGTTGTTGCAAGGGAATCATGGCCTCGCTCATTTTGGCATAGTTTAAATTACAAACAGCAAAGTAAAAATCCTCAAATTGCTCGGTAGGCATTTTGGCCATTTGGGCCATTTGATCATTGGGATAACGCAAAATAACCCATTTGGTTCTTTTTACGCGGATTTCATGATGAACCGGCTCCATCCATAATTGATTGTACATTTGCATTTTGTCAGCGGGCACGCCACTTAATTCATATGCATTGGCGGCGGCGCGAATACCAACATAGGCATGCATTTCTTTCATCCGAGCGGCTTCATAACGGGCAATAGCCTGTATTTGCTGGGTATCGGATTCCATTAATAATTCTCTCAATAATTCGCCGTTATGAATATTGAGAAATGGTACGGCATGGGCCCGGTATACTTCTTTGATGATGGCTTTGGTTAAAGGGATTTCAAAACCATTGGTTTCAATTAATACTCTTTCTTTGGGTTGCAAATGCAAAGAATAACGAACAATTTGTTTGGCTAATTTTTCTATTCTGGGATCTTGCATATGAAAACTCCTTTCCACTTTTCCGTGTAGGCAAAATTTGGATTCTTTTCTAATCTTTATTCTATCCAATCTTTGTGAAAAATACAATTCATAAAGGAAATTCATAGTATGAGACCTGTTTTTTATGATATAATATGGCAAATCTTATTTTGTTAGAGGGTGAATGGATGACGAATTTTGTTTGGCGCTGGCTTTGTAATGCCATTGCTTTATTGTTGGTTGCTTATCTTTTGCCCAGTATCTATTTAGATGGTACTGGTGCTGCCTTGGTAGCCGCTTTGTTGTTAGGGATTGTCAATGCTGTGATACGGCCGGTGTGTTTATTTTTTTCCTTTCCCATCAATTTTTTAACATTAGGGCTTTTTACTTTTGTGGTGAATGCCGGGATGTTAAAAATTGTGGATTTGTTGATGACCGGATTTGCCACCGGTGGTTTTTGGGCAACGGTGTTAGCGGCAATTTTATTAAGTATCATCAGCAGTATTTTAACTTCCGTTTTGGGCGGCATGCGGCGTGGTATGTTTTAATGGAAAACAAAAAAGGTGGTTGACAAATGATTGGGAAACTGGTTGACCAAAAAAGAAAAAGGCCTTTTGGGCTTCATATTTTGTTTTTTGTTTGTGCTTGGCTTTTCCTCTATGTGGGAATGGCCAAGCTTTTTTTATTTCCTGTGCAAGCGCAAAAACAAGAGAATGGATATTGGCCAACGCCAAGCGAGGCAAGTATGCATTTTATGGCAACGGCTCCTGTTGCGGTTGCGTTTTTATCGGAATCCGACTTTATCGAAACGATATCCCCAGCGCAAACCATTCCTGTTGCAATGGGTATGTCGTCTACGGTAAATGCTTCTTTTGCGGAACAGTTTGTCGCCGGCGCGCGTTTGGAAGTCGCTAAAAAGCCCAGCTATGTGAATGCCTATTATGAAGGTGGTTATCCGCCGGAAGGAGAAGCGGTTTGCACGGATTTGATTTGGCGGGCTTTGGCCTATGCCCATATCAATTTAAAAGAATTGATTGATGCTGATATTGCTGAAAATCCCCAGCGTTATGCGCATATCACAAAGGCTGATCCCAATATCGACTTTCGCCGGGTGCGTAATTTAAAAATTTATTTTGATTTTCACGCCCAAAGCCTTACGACAGATTTGACGCAAACCCAGGAGTGGCAAGCAGGCGATATCGTGGTTTTTAGCGAAGCGGATCAGGAGTATAGTCATATCGGCATTTTATCGGATCAAAGAAACGCCAAGGATATTCCCTTTTTGCTACATCATAGCGGATTAGCCGGCGGGGGTGGGGAAGAGGATATTTTAGCGCCCAATCAAAAATGGGCAACCATTGTCGCCCATTATCGTATTATGGAATAACATTTTATTGCCAAGGCAAAGCCATAGCCAAACAACCGCAGGCAAAACCTAGAAAAAGACCGGCCAAAACATCACTGGGATAATGCATACCCAAATAAATACGGGAAAAACCGACGCTTAGGGCAAATAGGAAAAAAGGCAGAAAAAAAGCGGGCATTTGGCTGGCCACAATGGGTAAAAAACAAGTGGCGCTAGCCGTATGGGCAGAGGGAAAAGAATAATCGGTTAAAATCAGTTCCTCAAATAAGGTGGTTTCCGGCATTTTTAAATAAGGACGCAAACGACGCGTTAACCTTTTTAAAGCATGCGCGAAAAATTGGGTGCAAAAAACCGCCAAAAACACTTTGGTTCCGGAAAACTGCGGTAGCAAAATGAAGCAAATCCATAACAAAGTAATGCCATAAACGCCGCCTAACCAGGTTAGGATAGGCATAATTTGATCTAATATTTTGCTGCGACATTTGCTGTTGATGAAAAGGAAAATCCTTTCATCCATATTACGATGATTCATGGTTGCCTCCCTATCTTTTCTACATTATAAAGGAAGCGTATCTTCTTTTCAAATTTTCATATTTTTGGCAAAATAAGAAACGCAGGATTTTGCTGAAAAAACACGAAAAATTTTAAAAAGGTAGAAAGTTTTACCAGAAAATTATTGTATCTATTATATAAGGAAAAATCGGGAGGATTTTTAAATGCGGGTAAAAAGCAAAAAATTGCTTTGTGCAGCGGCTTTGGCTGTAGGTTGTTTTTTCTGTAGCGGTGTGGAATTTGCTTTAGCGGAAGATATTACCATTGAATTGGACGGTGCGGTTTTATCCTTGCCCATTGCACCTATCGTGGATAATGGTTATACTTTGGTGCCAATTCGGGTTATTTCGGAAAATATGGGCGCTACCGTGGACTATGAAGCGCCAACTCGTGAAATTATCATTAAAAAAGAAAGCAAACGCATTGAATTGCAAGTGGGCAGCGCTGACGCTAAAGTGGATGGCAATGCCGTTACTTTACAAATGCCGGCCAGAGAAATCAGCGGCAGTACTTTGGTACCGTTGCGTTTTATCGGGGAATCTTTAGGGGCTACAATAGATTGGATTGGGCCGCAACAAAAGGTGGTTATTCAATCGGCGCAAGAGATCCCGATTTATTCTATGGACGCCAAGGGCATTGAAGAGAATGTGTTGACCAATATCAATAAACAAAGAACTGAGCTTGGTTTAGCCGAATTGGTTTTGGTACCGGAAATGCAACAAATGGCTCGGGCTCATAGTAAAGATATGGCGGAAAATGACTTTTTCGCCCACACCTCTCCTAGTAAAGGATCGATTGCTAAAAGGGCGCAAACTGCCGGTTTACCAACACCGGCTGAAAATATTTCTTCCGGCTATATAGAAGGACAAAGCGCTTTTGAAGGTTGGTTAAGCGACGATAAACAAAGACAGAATATGCTGGATACAAATCAACGTTTTGTTGGCGTGGGCGTTTATTATAACAGCCAGGGTCGGATGTATTTAACGGCGGATTTTTTAGCCGGGGACGGTTTTTTTGTTGGCAGCCATGAAATCAGCGCCTCGGAAGACCAGGTGAATGTCAAAGGTTATGCCACTGCGGAAGCCAAAAGTATCACAGTTTATCGGGTGGAAAATCCTGATGATAAAGTATATCTTTCCAAACAAACCGTAGATATCACCATCAATAGCGACGGTTCTTTCCGCCAAACCATTTCCTTGTGGGAAAAAGGTTATTTTGTTATTATGATTGGCAATGATCGTATGATAGCCCATAATGCTTAATACGGTATTCTAGCGGTAATATCTGGGAATATAGGAGCTTTTTTATAAAAAAGAACATGCCTAAGCTGGCATGTTTTTTTTTGCCAAAAACATCCTGGCGGATACCAGTATTTACCTGGGGGTTTTTTCAAATGAAAGACGAATAGAAAAAAGAGTTACAGATGGAGAAACTAAAGGAGGGAAATACAAAATGAAGAGAAAAAGCATAGCATTTTTGCTTATGCTCAGTCTTTTTTGCGGTTTCTTGTTCCTCTTTCCCATTACCGCACAAGCGGTGGGAGGGGTTGGCATTTATGTAAACGGTGAAAAAGTACAAACAGATACGGCAACTTATGTAAACGGCACCGGCCATACCATGGTACCATTGCGCTTTGTGGCTGAGGCTTTGGGTTATTTTTGTCACTGGGATGCGCGGCAAAATCAATGTCAAATTCAAAAAGATGACTTTACATTACAAATGCGTCCAAACAGTAAGTTGGCAAAAACAGAAGAAAAAAGCGCCGTTATGCCGGCTGCCTGCGAATTAAAAAACGACCGCATAATGATCCCGCTGCGTTTTGTAGCGGAAACATTAGGATGCAGCGTAACTTGGCTAGAACAATATAATCGCATTTTAATTGAATGGAATGGACAAAAACCGCAATTAACAAGTGAATTGGATTTAAGCGGTAAAACCATTGTATTGGACCCCGGCCATGGCTATTGGAATCCGCAGGGGCTATATGATCCCGGTGCCGTTGGGCCAACTGGATTACAAGAGCAAAAAGTGAATTTAGCCATTGCAAAAAGAGCTGCGGTATTGTTGCAGGAAAGCGGTGCCACAGTGATTGTTACCAGAGAAAATGCTGAAGATGGCATGTCCTTAGCCGCAAGAGCGGCGCAGGCCAATACTGCCGATATTTTTGTTTCGATTCACTGTAATGCAAACGATAACAGCGCTTATCAGGGCACGGCGACCTATTGTCATAGCGATAGCGTTCGCTTAAAAGCAGATTTGGAGTTGGCTTCTTATATTCAAGACGGCGTGGTGGCCAGCTTGGGCCGCAAAGATTTGGGAGAAATAAAAGGTTGGTTTAATGTGTTAAGGCATTGTAAAGTGCCAGCTTGTTTGTTAGAAGTTGCTTTTATTTCCAATCCTACGGAAGAAAAATTGATGAAAGAAACTACTTTTATTGAAAATGCGGCAGTTGGTTTAACCAATGGCATTGGTGCTTATTTTGCAAGATAGCCCCAAACGATAAGATTTAAGATGTCTGATTATGAAAAAAATCATAATAAAAAGACGGTTGTAAACCGTCTTTTTGTTATATAATAATAAAATGAGTGAACTTTTGTTGGCAGTGCAGAAAAAAATAAAA
Organism: uncultured Clostridia bacterium; assembly: GCA_944391215.1. Taxonomy (GTDB): domain Bacteria; phylum Bacillota; class Dehalobacteriia; order UBA4068; family CALXSR01; genus CALXSR01. The sequence goes on along the minus strand of CALXSR010000037.1, from coordinate 8,099 downwards.
TAAATAAAGAGAGGATGTTCTTCATGTGGCAAGATTGTGACCAATGGTTAAAAGACCATCAGGAAGAAATGATCCAATCCTTGCAGGAATTGGTGCGGGTACAAAGCGTATCTACGCCGTGCGAAAAGGATGATGAGCCATTTGGCCCTGCTATCGCACAGGCATTTTATAAAATTATAGAATTGGCGCAGGATTTGGATTTGGAAGTTCGCAATTTAGATGGTTATGATGTTTTGGTAGATTTGGGTGACAGCGGCGAATTATGGGGCGCGTTAAGCCATGCCGATATTGTACCGGCCGGTAAAGGCTGGAGTGTGCCTCCTTTTACCGCAGAAAGAAAAGACGGAAAAGTGTTTGGCCGCGGTACAGAGGATGATAAAGGCCCTTTAGTGGCGGTGCTTTATGCTATGGCGGCCATAAAAGCTTGCCGTATGCCTATAAAAAACCGTTTCCGCCATATTATAGGCGGCGCGGAGGAAACGGATTTTCGTTGTATTCATTATTTTAAAGAACACATGCCCAAAGAAGAAATTCCGGTAGGCGGTTTTTCTCCGGATGCCGCTTTTCCTTTGATTTTTGCCGAAAAAGGCATTTTGCACTTTACCTTGCGTAAAAAATGGGAAAAAGACACGGAAAGCGATTTGATTTTAATGCGCTTAAGCGGCGGAGAGCGGGTCAATATGGTACCCAGTTCGGCGGAAGCCGTTTTTGGGGTTACGGAAGCCGGACGCGCTTATTTGGAGGAAGCTTATTTTAAATATGCCGACCGAGAAGCTTTGCTTTGGGAAGAAGGCGGCGGAGAAATTACCATTCGGGCCAAAGGACAAAACGCCCATGCTTGCAAACCGGATTTTGGGGTAAATGCGATTGCTTTATTGATGAATTTTCTATCGCATCTGGCTTTTCGTCCCAAAGCGGCGCAAGAGGCCTGCCTGGCCCTAAGTCAGTTTGCCCAAGGCGCTTTTACCGGGGAAGGATTTGGGATTGCCTGCCGGGATGAGGTTTCCGGCGCTTTAACCATTACCGGCAATACCATTGCCGGCGATGGGCATGGATTACAAATTTCTTATGATATGCGTTGGCCGGTTACCATTCCTCTGACGGAAATTTGGCCTAAAATAGAGCAAAAAGCACAAGAGGCTGGTTTTACAGTGCAGCAAGATAGCCAGAAAAATCCCTTATATTTGGCCAAAGATAGCCATTTGGTTGCTACTTTGTTAAAAGTCTATGGTGATTATATGGGCATTGCCGACCCGCAGCCGATTGCTACTGGCGGCGGTACCTATTGTCGCGCGCTTCCCGGTTTTGCTGCTTTTGGGCCTGTTTTTGAAGGTCGTGCGGAATTGGCGCATCAAACCGATGAATATATGGGGGAAGAAGAAATATTACAGTTGGCGCAAATTTATGCCAGAGCAATTTATGCTTTAATAGGAGTTTAATTATGAAGCCTCCTTTTTTAGTAGAATTGAATATCGAACAAGGAAAACCGCGGGCTTTTCAGGCAAAAACCATTTTAGAGCATGGTTTATTGCAAGCCAAAAGACAAGGCGCGCAAGCAGTGCGGGTCATTCATGGTTATGGCTCCAGCGGGCCTGGCGGTAGTTTGAAATATATGACGCATCAAGTGTTACAACGTATGCTGCGTGATGGCGATATCAAAGCTTTTGTACCGGGCGAGCAATTTTCTATTTTTGAGGAAGGCGGACGGGCATTATTAGATGCCTACCCTGCTCTCAGTAAGGACCGTGATTTGGGACGCAATAATCGGGGTATTACATTGGTTTTACTAAACCGGAAATGAGGGAAGACATGTTTACCAAATGGCTGGGCGCAGATAGCCCCAAGGCGGTATGGGCTTATTTGGGTGTTTGCTTTGTTTGGGGTTCTACTTATGTTGGCATGAGCTTTGGGGCGGTTTTTTTACCCCCTTTGCTTTTTGCCGGTTTGCGGTATATTTTAACTTTCGTGCTTTGTGTTTTTGTTGTTTTACTTGTTCCTAACCAATCTTTTCCCAAAAACAAAAGGGATTTTTTGCATTCCCTTTTGATTGGTTTTTTTATGTTTGCGTTGAGCAATGGTTTGGTTAATTGGATGATGATTTATGTGGATTCCGGCCTTTCGGCCATTTCTTTGGCCTGTTCTCCTTTGATGGTTGCTTTTATGGAGGCTTATTTACCCGGGGGCAAAAGGCTGGCGGCTAGCGGTTGGTTTGGTTTGTTGTTGGGTATTTTTGGCATTCTTTTTATTTGGTGGCCGGCTTTGGCGCAAGGAGAAATTTATTGGCCGGCTTTGCCCGTTTTACTGTTCGCCGCTTTTTGTTGGGCTTTGGGAGCTATCCTTAGTAACCGTTTGAGTCGTAGCGGCACTTTTTGCGGCGAAATGGCGGCGCAAAGCGTCGGCGGTATGCTTTTATTTGTTATTGCCGTTTTAGCTGGGGACTTATCCTATTTAGCCGATGGTTTGCCCTTGCCCGCGCTGGGCTCCTTGCTTTATTTGGTTTGTATTGGCACGGGCATTGGTTATTTTTGTTTTTTATACGTATTGCAGCATATGCCGCCGGCTAAGGCTGTCACTTATGCTTATGTAAATCCTTTGGTAGCCATGCTATTGGGCGCGCTTTTATTGCACGACGCCGTTACCTGGCGTATGATAATAGGCGGCATGATCATTTTAGCTGGCGTTGCTTTAACCCAAAAAGCGAAAGTAAAAGAAAATGTAAAAAAGGATAACCAAACTTTAAGCGCATAAATGCATAAAAACAATCCTTTGCGGCAAAACTGTAAAGGCTTGCCGTAAAGATAGGAAATTTTTTGTAAGGGGCTTGTCAAGCCTTTAAAAAATTTGTATAATGATAAAGCTGGTTCAAAAATGCATAGAATTTGGAGAAGTCGCCTAGTTTGGTCGAGGGCGCACGACTGGAAATCGTGTAACCGTCAAAAGCGGTTCGAGAGTTCGAATCTCTCCTTCTCCGCCATAACTAAGATACGTTTTTGTATGATACAAAAACGTATTTTTTTATCTCAAATTTTTGCTTTGTATAGGGAAAGGAAATTTAACGCAGCTTTTTGTTATATTTGGGGAGGGTTATATGAAAAATTGGACGGAAATTTCAGGTGATGATAAGTGTTCTTGTGGTAGCGGGAAAAAGTATAAGAACTGTTGTCAAAAAAAGAAATTTCAATACGGCTATGAAGATCATACTTTATCAAGAAAAGTACCTTTTCAGGAAGATTTTATCCCTGTTTTGCAACAACTAGAGGATTTGTTTCAAGAATATTATGGTCGTTGTCAGGAAGAAGAGGAATATGTGCTGCCGTTTATCCCAATTTATAATGATGAGGTATTATTACAGAGCGTATATTTGTTTAAGAAGCTTCATTTGCCTGAAAATATAATTTATGCCTATTATAAAAGCGACGGGCTTTTCCCTTGTGATCTTAATATTGATTTGCTTCCAGAGGTGGAACGGGAAGAATTTGCAAATTTATGTTCCGAATATGATGATTTTATGAATGAACCCGTTGGGGGTAGTATCAATGCCGTTCAATTTGTGGTATTATCAAACTCTTTTATTCAAGAGCGCTTGCATGATGTACTTGGCGCTATCATTGCTACTCTGAACGATTTTATTCGTAGATATTGCAAGTCCAATGCAATTTATGAATATGAAATGAAAACGGAATTGGATTATCTCCTTTTTTCGGCTCTAAAGACAATTAAAACGCTACGTAGCGTAGAAAAATTGATGGAAGAGCATCTTCCAGAATGTATTTATGCGTTGGGACGAGGAATTTTTGGAAATTATATATATCTGAGTCATATGAATCGGGATACAAGTTTATTTCAAAAAAAACTGTTGCCAAAAGTCGATAATAAAAATTATGAATTTGACAAGACCCGCGAAGGTAAAATAAATTATAATAAAGTAATTGATAAAAAACCGGAGAAAAACAGACGGTTAGCATTTCTTTGATTGACTTAGTTGATACATTACCCTATCAGAATGATAAAGGGATATACGATATCTTTTATAAAACGGCCTGTCAATTTGTACATGTAGATGTGATGAGTGCAAAAAGCTATTTTTCTGTTGTAGATCCCTATGACGAGATAGACCCTTCACGAATAGCCTGTTTGATTATTGTTGCCTTGGCCGCGCTTCTTTTGGCGCAAATTAGCCAAAATCAAAACGTGCAAGTAAAATACAAGCATGATGTTCAATTTTTATGTGAAAGGCGGAGTTATTTTGTTCTGAAAATTAAAAAAGAAAAGAACGAAATAAACAAGCATTGATGTATAAATTTACATTTTTGTAAATAAATTGTAAAATAGTGCTTGCTTTTTTGGCATAAAGAAGTATAATACTGTTAAAACGATTTCTGTATTGAAAAAGGAAATTTGGAGAGGTGTATTTTTATGAAAAAGAAATTATTAGCAGTAGCCCTTGTTTGCTGTATGGCATTTGGCTTAAGCGCTTGCGGGGCTAAAACCCCCACGGTAGAACAAATTCAAAAAAACGGTGAATTGGTTATGTTGACCAATGCTGCTTTTGCTCCCTTTGAATACATGGATGGCGAAAATGTGGTTGGGGTAGACGTGGATATTTGCCAAGCCATTGCCGATGAATTGGGCGTAGAATTAAAAATTGTAAATATGGACTTTGATCCTATTGTGGACTATGTAAAAGCCGGTAAAGGCGATTTGGGCGCTGCCGGACTTTCTATCAATGAAGAAAGAGCCAAAGAAGTTGATTTTTCCGTTGAATATGTTACCAGCAGTCAATGGATTATTGTAAAAACCGGTACGGATGTTGGCGATTATAGTTTAGAAGGCAAAGTGGTTGGGGTACAACAAGGCACCACCGGCGCTAGCTTAGCTTCTGCGGAAGATACCAAAGCCAAAGAAGTGAAAAATTATAAAGACGCCATTGCTGCGGCAGAAGATTTGAAATTAGACCGCGTTGACTGTGTTGTGATCGACGCCTTACCGGCCCAAAAAATTGTAGAACAAAATAATGGCGAATTGGCTTGCTTTGACCCTGGTTTTGAACCAGAATCTTATGCCATTGCAGTACAAAAAGGCAATACCACTTTATTGGAAGCCGTTAACAAAGTGTTGAATGAATTGATGGCGGAAGGTAAAATTGAAGAATTTGTTGTCAATCATTCCACGGCGGTCAATGCGGAATCCGGCGCTGACGGCGAAGGGGATGTAGAAGGCGGCGAAAATACCAATAAATAGGTTTTTTCTTCCTTTACGTAATCAATGAAACGGAACATATAACAGCAGGTTTTCTATCTGCTGTTATATTTTTCCATATGGAGGAATTTCATGTTAGCCGGTTTACAGGAGTATTTGTACACACAATTTACCAATCTACAAGAAAGCTTATACCAAGCTTTGATCTATAAGGATCGTTATTTGCTAATTTTGCAAGGGTTGGAAAACACCATTTTAATTGCGCTGTTTGCCACTTTAATTGGTACTTGCATTGGCGTTTTTATTGCTATGGTGAAATATTTTGCTAAAGAAAAAAAGGCCTTGCGCCCTTTAGAATGGATTTGCAATATTTATGTTACCACCATTCGGGGCACACCAGTTTTGGTACAGCTGATTATTTTATCCACTGTTATTTTTGCCTCGGTTCGTAATAATTTCCCGGTAGCGGTCGTTGGTTTTGGCATCAATTCCGGAGCTTATGTGGCGGAAATTATTCGGGCGGGAATTGCCGCTGTGGATAGAGGGCAGGAAGAGGCCGGCCGTTCTTTGGGCTTAAGTAAATTAAGCACCATGCGCCATATTATTATGCCGCAAGCGGTAAAAAATATTTTGCCTGCTTTGGGGAATGAATTTATCGTTTTATTAAAGGAAACCTCGGTAGCCGGATATTTGGCGGTACATGATTTAACCAAAGCGGCTGAAATTATCAAAGGCAATACCTATAATGCTACGGCCCTTTTTATTGCCGCCCTTATTTATTTAATTATGGTCATCGGGATGACGAAAGTACTGCGTATTTTTGAAAGGAGGTTGGCCAAAAGTGATAACCGTTAGCCATTTGGAAAAAAAGTTCGGCAATAATCATGTTTTAAAGGATTTGAATGAAACGATTGAAAAAGGCGAAAAAGTGGTTATCGTAGGGCCTTCCGGTTCTGGCAAAAGCACTTTTTTACGTTGCCTTAATTTGCTGGAACAGCCAACTTCCGGAGAAATTTGGTTTGAAGGGCAAAAAATCAATGATCCCAAATGCGATATCAACCGAGTGCGGCAAAAAATGGGTATGGTGTTCCAACACTTTAATTTATTTCCGCATTTGACCATTCAAGAAAATATTACTTTAGCGCCGGTTCAATTAAAGTTGATGAGCAAAGAGGAAGCGGATGAAAAAGCCATTTCTTTATTGAAGCGCATTGGGTTGCCGGAAAAAGCGCAGGCTTACCCGGCGCAACTATCGGGGGGGCAAAAACAACGGATTGCCATTGTACGGGCTTTGGCTATGAATCCGGATTTGATGCTATTTGACGAGCCGACTTCCGCTTTGGACCCGGAAATGGTGGGGGAAGTGTTGAGTTTTATGCGTGAATTGGCAGAAGACGGTATGACCATGGTGGTGGTAACCCATGAAATGGGTTTTGCCCGGGAAGTGGCAACCCGCGTGCTGTTTATGGCTGAAGGACAAATTTTAGAGCAAGCCCCACCGGAAGAATTCTTCGCTCATCCCAAACATAATCGGCTGCAAGATTTTTTGGCTCGTGTTTTATAAAACCCTTTTCTAAGACTTCTCTTTTTAGAGGAGTCTTTTTTAGAATGGCGAAACTCTTTGAAGAAAAGAAAGAGGGTGTGTTTTTTGTCAAATTTATTTGCCACAGAAAATTTGGAATTTCATCATTTTTTGCCCTATTCCGATATCCGCTTCCCTCTTGACCAAGTTAGTTTTTTAACCGGCCAAAGCGGCAGCGGCAAAAGCACTTTATTTCGGTTACTAAACGGCGTTTATTCGCCCAGCCGTGGGCGCATCCTGTATCGTGGCCAGGATATCGCTCAGCTAGATACGATTGCCTTACGCCGGCGTGTATTGCTTGTTCCGCAGAATGTTTTTTTATTTGACGTTAGTGTGGCGGAAAATTTCCGTATTTTTGCCCAATACCGCAGTGAGCCGGCCCCTAGCGCGCAATGGATGAACCAAATGTTAGAGATTTGCTGTTTTCCCAATCATTTGTTAGATGATGTGAGCAAATTATCCGGTGGAGAACGGCAAAGGGTAGCGCTTGCCATTTTCCTTTCCTTTGCCCAAGATGTGCTTTTGTTGGACGAACCTACTTCGGCGCTGGACGCCGCTACGGCTGCTGCTTTACTGCAAAATGTCATTCAATATTGCCATCAAAGTTGTAAACAGCTGATTTGTATCAGCCATGACTATTCTTTATGCGAGCGTTTTGCCGAGCATACGGTGTCTTTGGAAGGCGGGTGGCGTTGATGAATGCCGGGGCGGCGCAAATTTCTATTTTCCAATTTAGTTTGATTTATGTGCTATTATTGCTGGTGTTATTGGTGATGCAAAAAATGAAAATCGGCCAAACCAAGCAGTTGCTCATCGGCAGTATCCGTATGACAGTACAACTGATTTTGGTTGGTTTTTTGCTTACTTATTTGTTCCAAAATGCGCATCCTATATATACTGTTTTGTATCTTGCGGCGATGCTGGCTTTTGCCATTCATCGCGTGTTAAGTTTGGCCAAAATTTTAAACCGGCGGTTTAAAATCATCATTGCTTGCTGTATGGCGGTAGTGGGTTTAAGTATTTTGTTTTATTTCATTGGTTTGGTGGTGCGGCAAAATATTTTTCATCCGCAATATGCCATTCCTTTGGCCGGTATGATTTTGGGCAATACCATGACCGGGATGAATTTGGGGCTGCATCATTTCATTAGCCAATTACAAAGCCAACGGCAAAAAATAGATACCCTGCTTTTTTTGGGGGCCACCCCCAAAGAAATTTTGCGTCCTTTTTTAAATGAAGCCTTAGAAACTGCTTTGCTGCCTACCATTAATAATATGATTGGTATGGGTATCATCTCTTTGCCAGGCATGATGACCGG